>NZ_LUKG01000019.1:33107-53129 GCF_001601815.1 Flavihumibacter sp. CACIAM 22H1 | reverse complement strand
CTGATCATTGGATTGTACCTGCTGGTTCAAATGGCCTATGTACATATAATAGGTTTTGAGGAGTTAAAAACCACCCGCGGTATTGCCGCGGTAGTAGCAGAAAAAATGTTCGGACCCGTAGGTAAAACAATTTTTACAATGCTCTTATTCCTGGCCGTACTGGCTTATGTAAATGTATTACTGCTAAGCAATCCCCGGGTTATGTATGCGATGAGTGTGGACGGAATTTTACCAAAACTATTTGCCCGTACCAACGAAAAACGAGGGGTTCTTACCGTTAGTCTGACGGTATTTGCAGCGATCTGTATTATTGTATTGTTCTTTGCCAACACTTTTGAAAAGATCCTGGGGTTTACCATATTCCTGGATTCGATCGGTATGGCTACTTCTGCTGCAACCATATTTATGCTGCGGAAAAGGACCAGGCAACTGGATGGTACAGGTATCTACACGATAAAATTATATCCCTTGCTTCCGTTGGTGTTTATGGCAGCCTATACATTTGTGGGAATAAGTATTGCGATTAATACACCTATGCTGGCTTTAACCGGCTTGGCTGTATTTGCTGCTTTCCTGGGGATTTATTTTTTGGTGGTACGTAAAAAAAACAGTTGAAAAGATGACAAAGATGGATTTATCCTATATAATTAATGAATTGGGGGAGGAGCGGGAGCAGTATTTTAATGCCATGGCGCCGCCCATTATGCAGACCAGCAATTTCGTTTTTCGTAAGGTGGATGCCTTATCCAAAGCATTTGAGGACGAGATGAGTGGTTTTTTATACAGCAGGGGGTTGAATCCGACAGTGGAGATCCTGCGGAAAAAACTGGCTGCCTTAGACGGTGCGGAAGATTGCCTGGTTCTGAATAGTGGTGCTGCTGCCATTTTTGCGGCAGTGGTAGCCAATGTGAAAGCAGGTGATCATATCCTTTCTGTAAAAAAGCCCTATACCTGGGCCGAACGGTTATTTTCTGTTTTATTACCCCGCTTTGGTGTAGAAACCAGCTATGTGGAAGGGGGAGACGCAACTGATTATGCAGCGGCTATTCGGCCGAATACCCGCCTGATTTACCTGGAAACGCCCAATAGCTGGAATTTTGCCATTCAGGACCTGAAGGCCATCGCTGAACTGGCCAGGTCAAGGGGTATTTTAACGGTAGTGGATAACAGCTACTGCACGCCTATTTACCAGCAGCCGATTGCCTTGGGTATTGATTTATCTATTCAGTCGGCTACAAAATATATCGGGGGGCATTCGGATACCGTAGCAGGGGTAATCAGCGGGTCGGGGGCACTGATCCGGAAAATATTTGACAACGAATACCTGACGGTCGGAAGTGGAATTCAACCATTTAATGCCTGGTTACTGCTAAGGGGGCTAAGGACCCTGCCTATGCGGCTGGAACAGGTAACCCAAACGACGCACCAGGTACTTCAGTACCTTAAAAAACATCCCAAGGTGGAAGCCTGCCTATTTCCGCTGGACCCGGAGTTCCCGGATTATGAGCGGGCAAGAAAACAAATGCAGGGGGGCTGCGGTTTGCTCACCATCGTCTACAAAACCGATTCCAGGGAAGAGATTATCCGTTTTTGTGAAGCCTTGCAGCACATCTACATGGCGGTCAGTTGGGGTGGCCATGAAAGTCTTATCATTCCCCGCTGCGCAGGCGTTTCCCCGGCTCATTTCCGTGCCGAAAAAAAGGAACATCGTATGCTACGGTTATATGTAGGGCAGGAGTCGGCCGATTACCTGATTGCCGACCTTGAACAGGCTTTCTTAGCTGCCGCTGGTGGTTGATGGGGAGTTTTTTCACGATAATTATATGACCGGTCGGGTCGGAGCCATTGAATTCTTTATTTTTAACCCCTTAACCCTTGTACATGTTATTTTTTAAACGGTTATCCTATTGTTTAGTTGTTGGTTTGGGGCTGGTTCAGGAATCGCAGGCGCAGGAAGATCAGTGGGATCTGAGGCGGTGCGTAGAATATGCGATTGCACACAATGTTTCGACCCGCCAGGCCGACGTGCAGCGTCGGATCAGTGGGTTGCTCTATGATCAGAGCAAAAAAGCCCGGATCCCGACGGCCGATTTTAACACCAATACCGGCTACCAGTTTGGTAGGTCCATTGATCCCACCACCAACCTCTTTACGAATCAGCAGTTGTTATTCCAGGGGTTCCAGTTTAATACGAATGTTACCATTTTTAACTGGAATAGGATTACCAATAATATGCTGGCCTCAAAATTAGAGGCGGAAGCTGCCAATGCAGACCTGGAGACCAATAAAAATGACCTGGCCCTGAATGTGGCCACCGCCTACCTTACGGCCCTGCTTTCAAAAGTTCAGGTAGATATCGTGGAAGTTCAGGTCAAACAGAGCCAGAGCCAGCTGAATGATACCAGGAAAAGAGTGGAAGCAGGCACTTTACCTGAATTGAACGCGGTTGACCTCGAAGCACAACTGGCCAGGGACAGCTCAACGCTGATTTCGGCAAGGTCTACCTATGAGCTTAACCTGCTGTCCTTAAAAGCCTTGCTGGCATTGGATGCCGGCGCCCCTTTTGCTATTGCCGTACCACCTGTAGACCGGATACCGGTAGATCCTATAGCCGAACTGGAACCCGAACTGGTCTATACTATGGCTTTACAGAACCAACCGGTGATCAAGGCGAATGAATTACGCCGCAAATCGCTGGAATACTCCATAAAAGCAGCCAAATCGAATTTGTATCCCAGTTTTTTTGCGTTTGGCGGACTGGCATCCAACTTTGCGAGTTCCAATAGAAAGATTACCGGTGCAAATTTTCTGGGGTATAATCCCCCTAATCCAACCAATGGTGCAGTTACGGTGAATGGCGATATCATTCCGCTGCAAACGCCCAATGTACAGGTGTTACAATCGAACAAGAGCTTTGGTGAGCTTTGGGAGGGCTGGGGAACGCAAATGTCCAATAACTTCCGGCAGAATATAGGCGTAGGAATCAGCATTCCTATTTTAGGTGGGTGGCAATCCAGAACCAACTATCAGCGTTCGAAACTGAACCTGACCAATGCGGAACTTATTATTGAGCAGGGCAACCTTCAGTTGAAATCCAATATTTATAATGCTTATACAAGTGCAGTAGCTGCTATGCAGAAATACAATGCAGCCAGAAACAGTGTAAGCGCAGCGGATCGCTCGTACAATTATACCCTGCGCCGTTATGAACTGGGTTTGTTATCTACCTTAGAACTGATTACCTCACAAACCAATCTTACCCGCTCTAAAATTGATATGGTCAACGCACAGTTCGATTATGTATTCAGAATGAAAGTGCTGGAATTCTATAAAGGGCAGGGCATCAAATTATAATTAAAGTACAAGAATATACTACACATATGAATAAGAAATTAGTATGGTTACTGGTTGGCGTGGTGGTACTGATTGGCGGGTTGTTCGCTTTAAAGCAGGCTGGTGTGATCGGTGGTGAAGAAGGTATTAAAGTAACAACGGAAAAGGTGGCGAAACGCACGATTATTGAAACGGTAAATGCCAGTGGTAAAGTGTATCCGGAAGTGGAAGTAAAAGTGAGCTCGGATATATCCGGAGAAATAGTGGAACTAACGGTGGAAGAGGGCGACAGCGTGCGGAAAGGTCAGGTGCTGGCTAAAATTTTTGCTGATATCTACCTGACGCAGCGAGACCAGGTAGCCGCCAGTGTCCGACAGCAACAGGCTATCGTAGAAAACAGCCAGGCCCAGCTCGAGGCATTGCAGAGTGCATTGGCCCAGTCTGAAGCGCAATTCCGCCGGCAGGAACAATTGATGAAGGAGAAAGTTATTTCCCGTGCAGAATTTGAGCAGGCTGAAAATGCCTACAATACGGCTAAGGCAAATTACAATGCCGGACTTCAGACCATTACAGCTAACAAGGCATCTGTAGCAAGTACCCGGGCAAACCTTGAAAGTGCCAATAAAAATCTTGGTAGAACTACCATCCTGGCGCCCATGAACGGGGTTGTTTCTTTAATGGCGGTAAAAAAAGGCGAGCGGGTTGTGGGAACTGCACAGATGACGGGTACGGAAATGATGCGCATTGCTGATATGGATAAAATCGAGGTTCGGGTGGAAGTAGGAGAAAATGATATTCCTAAGGTTCATTTAGGTGATTCTGCGTTGATCGAAATTGATGCTTACAATGCCCGTAAGTTTAAAGGTATTGTTACCCAGATTGCCAGCAGCAGTAAAGCCTTGTCTTCCGCAACAGCAACTGCCGTAACCAATGATGTAACGAATTATGAAGTACGCATCCGTTTATTGAAGGAATCTTACCAGGATCTCATTGATCCATCCCGGCCTAAGAGCTTTCCTTTTCGTCCGGGTATGAGTGCCAGTGCAGATATACAAACGAAGCGGAAGGCGGATGTGCTGGCTGTTCCTATCAATGCAGTAACAACACGTGAGAAGGATTCGGACAAGGCAGTAAATGAAACCAGAACATCTACTGCTGAAAGTGGTGAAAACAATAATAAGCCGGATGATCGTAAGTCGATTAGTTCAGAACTGGACGAAGTGGTATTTGTATTGGAAGCAGATAAAACAACAGTGCGGCGCGTTAAAGTACGGACCGATATCCAGGACATCACCTATATTGAAGTATTAAGTGGATTAAAAGAAGGAGATGAAGTGATCACCGGTCCTTATTCGCTGGTTTCAAAAACACTGAAGAATAAGGACAAAGTGAAGGTGGTGAAGAAAGAAGAGTTGTTTGAAAAGAAAAAGTAAGCAAGATGCGGCTGGGAATTATTGGTAGTGGCAGTTGGGCAACAGCGCTGGCCAAAATCGTAACGGATAATGGCAATACGATTCACTGGCTGGTTCGGAGTGAAGCGATCCGGCAACATCTGATACAACGGAAGCATAATCCGAATTACCTTTCTTCCGCCAGCTTTGAGATTAACAAATTGCACCTGCATACATCTATTACGCCGTTGGTGGAATCCTGCGATTGTTTGGTGGTAGCGGTGCCTTCTGCGTATATCATTGATACGTTTAAGGAATTGCCGCCAGGTGCATTGGAAGGGAAACTGGTGATCTCTGCGGTAAAAGGTATGGTGCCGGATAAGAATATCCTGTTAAACGAGTGGTTGCAGCAACAGTTTAATGTTCCTTTATCTGCTTATTTTACCTTAATGGGCCCTTGCCATGCAGAAGAGGTTGCGCGGGAGCGGTTATCCTACCTGACATTTTCCGGAATTGATGAGGCATTAACTGTTAAGCTGGCTTCTTATTTTAAAACCTGGTACATTAACACGATCGTAAATTCGGATGTGTTGGGGGTGCAGTATGCGGCTATACTGAAGAATATTTATGCGTTGGGTGCGGGCATTGCCCATGGACTTGACTATGGAGATAATTTTCAGAGTGTATTTATAGCGAATTGTGCGGATGAGATGGCTGCATTTCTGAAGAAGGTTGGCGTTCAGCGAATGGAAGTGGGATCGCACCAGGGGGCGGATCCTGTTACGCATAAGAAGGATGCCAACTATGCGGCATCTGTTTACCTGGGTGATTTGCTGGTTACCTGTTATTCTTTATATAGCCGAAACCGGACTTTTGGCAATATGATCGGCAAGGGATACTCAGTGATAAGTGCGCAGTTGGAAATGAATATGGTGGCAGAAGGGTATAATGCGAGTCGCAGTATTGAGATTATCAACCAGTCGATTCAGGCCGAGATCCCGATTGCCTCGGCTATCTACCGAATTCTCTGGCAGCAGCTATCTCCGGCTGCCGGCTTTGACTTAATTGAGGAAGTATTGATTTAGGTGTCAGACAGGTGTTAGGATACTGTTCTAACATACAGGCCTTAGTTTGGGGTGTTGCGGCCTGTAAAATAGAGCCAGCCTTGTCGTAGTACGACAATTGCCAAGATCAGCAGCATGGCAGAACCGTAAACAGAAAAACTTACTGGCATCATAGTAAAGTTACGCCTAAAAATCCGGGTTAGGTGTTAGAACTATGTTAGAGAGGTGTCAGACACATGTCTAACATGTGTCTGACACCTAAAAGCCTAAAACAGAAAAGCCGCAATCCCATCCGCAAACAACCGGCCCTCATCCGTTAGCAGGATACGGTTGTCCTGCTGAAACAGGCGAAGTTCCCCCGCCCGCTCCATTTGTTCCTGATACCGGCCAAACCGTAGCAACAGACTTTCCAACTCTCTTTCTCCAAAAACCTGCTTGTAATATTCCAGGTTCAAGCCCTCAATTGTTCGCAGCGATGTCATAATGTACTCATGCCGACGGTTTTCTATTGTCAATTCTTCCTGCTCATGAAAAATCTCATTCGCCTGAATCGCTTTCAGGTACAACGCATTATTCGAAACATTCCATCGGCGGAAACGCCCATCATAAGAATGCGCACCCGGCCCCACACCCAGGTAAGGGTCACCGTTCCAATACGAACTATTATGCCTGCTGCGCCAACCCGGTAAGGCAAAATTGGAAATCTCGTACTGCTCATAACCCGCAGCCCGCAACGCCCGCATTAAAATCAAAAACTGCCGGCTCTGTTGTTCCGGATCTGTATCAGGGATACGAGCAGTTTTTACCATATGCGCCAGTGCCGTTTTTTCTTCCACGGTTAATGCATAACAGGATAAATGTGGCGCCCCGATGGCCAACGCCTGTCGGATATTTTCCACCCACGCTTCGTCCGTTAAACCTGGGGTGCCATAAATAAGGTCAATGCTGAAATTCGTAAAGCCCGCTTCCCGGACCAGGTCCAAACCAAGCCTGGCTTCTACGGCTGTGTGCGCCCTGTTCATCCAGTCGAGGTCCGACTGGTGAAAAGACTGTATGCCAATACTGAGGCGATTTACCCCGCTTTCCCTCCAGGCAGACAATAATTCTGGCTGCAAATCATCCGGGTTTGCTTCCAAACTGATCTCAGCCCCTTCTGCCAGGTTTACCTCTTGACGAATACGTTCCAGTAAACCGGTTAGCTCATCCATTGTTAACAAAGAGGGCGTGCCACCGCCGAAATAAATCGTGTTAACCGGCTGCTGCCGCAATTCTCCGGAACGCTGGCCGATTTCCTGTTTAATCGCTTCTACCAGCACAGCTTTATTGTGCAATTGCGTTGAAAAATGAAAATTACAATAATGACAAGCCTTGCGACAAAAGGGGATATGTAGATAAATTCCGGCCAAAGTATAGGTTGACCGGCAAAGTTAATCCAGTTCCCGCAATCCAGATTGCGTTCAAAGCGTTATTTTACCGCGTGATGAAGGGTGCTTTAATTAACCGATCATACCTGCTGGCAGGATTTTTTTTCCTGGTAGTCTTGCTGAATGCCACTCAATTAGCAGCTCAACAAGGCCAAGAGCTTGTTGCCCACCGGTTGGAAATTAAAGCAACTGATTCGGATCCAGGGCGGCTTGCTGCGCTCCAGTTGAAATCCAGTTTTCCTACACGGTCGCTTTGCCTGCAATATGTTTTTACGCTCGATTCAATCCTCGCTTTAAAGGGATATGCTGCCGCCTCGGTCGACAGTTTGAAAGAATCCGATACCCTCACCATCGCCTACATCTACCTGGGTGACCAATTTCAATGGGGGCAAATCCGGGTTAATGGCATGTCTGGGACCGAATTGGCCGAAGCCGGCGTTTTTATCGATACAAGCACCCACCTGTTGTTGCCTGTTTCAACAGTAAAAAGAAGAACCGCTGCTGCCGGCCAACCGCCACCGGGAACTATCTTTTCTAACCAAACCCTCGAAAAAATTCAACAACAACTCCTAGAGTATCTCTACAATAATGGATTTCCTTTTGCCTCTGTACAGTTAGATAGTTTTACCATTCGCTCATCCAATCCAACCACCGCAGTTATTGATGGAAGTTTACGCATCACAAAAGGGTTGAGTTATACCCTCGACAGTATCCAGGTAAATGGAAAAGCCAGTATAAATGAAAAATTTTTACATCGTTACCTGGACCTTCCCAAAGGAATGCGGTTTCAGAAAACTGCCTTTAATAATGTATCGGTGCGGCTCCGGGAATTACCCTACCTGCAGGAAAACAAACCCTGGGCACTGCGTTTCGGCGGAAACGGAGCCATCCTGGATCTTTACCTGGAGCCCCGCAAAAGCAGCCAGATAAATGTATTGCTCGGCCTGCTGCCCACTACTACTGCCAGCGGGCAAAATAAATTCCAGGTAACCGGTGAGGCCAATCTGAATCTTAAAAATGCCTTGGGAAATGGAGAAACCATTGGCGTAAACTGGCAACAATTGCAGGTGAAATCACCGCGGTTAAACCTGGTCTTTCAACAACCGTACCTGTTCGGCTCCGCATTCGGTATCAGTACCCAGTTTGATCTCTTTAAAAAAGACAGCTCCTTTTTAAATATCAACACCCAATTGGGACTTCAATACGCGGTCTCTGCCAAACAAACCGGGAAAGTGTTCATCCAGCTGTTTAGAACCAACCTGGTAAATATTGATACCAACCGTATCAAAGCATCTAAACGACTACCCACCGACATCGACATGAGTATTGTAAATCTGGGAGTAGATTATGACTTGAATACCACCAATTACCGGCGTAATCCGAGGAAAGGCTGGGAATTGTATGGCTCGGTTACCGCGGGTACCCGTACCATCAGGAAAAACAATGCCGTGCTGGATATAAAAGATACCGGCTTTGATTATGCGGCCCTGTATGATACCATTGATCTCAAAACCTACCAGTTTAGGGTAAAGGCCCGGTTGGCCAAATTTTTACCTGTTGGAAGGCAGGCTACTATTCAACTGCTGGCAAGCGGAGGGTGGGTGCAGAGCCCCTCTCTTTACCGGAACGAATTGTTTCAAATAGGAGGCTATAAACTGATGCGGGGGTTTGACGAAGAAAGTATTTTCGCCGCTCGTTACCTGGTGAATACCATTGAATACCGCTACCTGGTAGGCATCAATTCTTATTTTTTCGGATTCGCCGATTATGGATTTACCTCCAGCAAAAGCGCACTGGGCCAAAGCCGGAATAACCTGTTGGGGGCGGGATTAGGCCTCGCCTTCGAAACTGCCGCCGGTTTTTTCAACCTTTCACTGGCGGCAGGTAAACGAAGTGACAGCCCGTTTAATCTGCGCCAAACCAAGATTCATCTGGGCTATGTGAATTATTTCTAAATTGCACCCTGCTCATGATGCAAAGAATTCTCCCCATTTTTATTTGTTATGTACTGCTCCTGGCTGGTCCGCTTGCCGCGCAGGATAGTTTGCCCAAAGTTGCTGCGGATAGCGGAACCGGTGGGGGTACGCCGCCTGCCAGCCAGCTGCAGCCTGTGGCACCTGTTTGGGTGCCGGTAGATTTTACAAAAACCGGCTACTATAAATTATTGCAATCACACCCCTATCTTAACTTTTCAGCGAAGGGGGTATACCGGACCATTCAGCCTAAAACGGTCAGGGGAAAAGAAGGCGTTTTTTATTTATTACTCGGACTGTTGTTTTTATTGGCCTTGATTAAGGTCAGCTTTGGAAGATATCTCGAAAATATGTTCAAGGTTTTCTTTCGGGCTTCTCTTAAAGCGAAACAAATACGGGAGCAGTTATTACAAACACCACTGGCAAGTCTTCTCCTGAATGCTCATTTTGTGGCAGCAGCAGGGTTATTGGCGACTTTTATTCTTCAGGAAAGGCAGGTTGGAGCTGACAATCCTGGATTTTGGGAGCTTTACCTGTATTCGGTGGGGGCCATTGCGCTGATTTACCTGGGTAAAAACTTCTTACTTAAATTCCTGGGTTGGAGTCTGCGTATGACAGATACCATTGATACCTATGTCTTTATCGTATTTCTCTGCAATAAAGTGCTGGGGATTTTCCTTTTACCACTCCTGCTGCTTATGGCTTTTGCCGGGGAGCCCCTGGCCACCATAGCCCAGACAGTTTCCTATGTTTTGGTGGGGGTAATTTTCCTCTATCGCTATACAAGTGCCTATGGTTTTATTACCCGGGAACTAAGAGCAAGCCGTTTCCACTTTTTTTTATACCTTTGTGCCTTCGAAGTAGCACCCTTACTGTTGATTTATAAGGTGTTAACGAAATTAGTGTAGGTGTTAATTAACTTTAAGAACATTTAGCTTAAGAAAAAATGCTAAAGAACGAGGCTAAGAAGGGAGCTGGAGCTCCTGCAATCAAGAAAATCCTGATCACCCAACCGAGGCCTGAAAGTGACAAATCTCCCTACTTTGAATTAGGTAGGAAATTTGGCGTGACCTTAGACTTTCATCCCTTTATAAGTTTGGAAGGAATTCCTGCAAAGGATTTCAGGAAGCAAAAAATTGACATTGCACAGTTTTCAGCGGTCATTTTTACCAGCAGAAATGCGATCGATCATTTTTTTCGCATCTGTGAAGAGTTGAAAGTAAACGTTTCGCAGGATACCAAGTATTTCTGCATTACGGAAGCCGTTGCACTTTATCTGCAGAAATTTATTCTCTACAGAAAACGCAAGGTTTTTTATGGGGCCGATGGTTCCAATAAAAGCATGTTTGATGTGGTTAATAAACACAAGGAAAATGAAACCTTCCTTTATCCCTGTTCGGAGAACCAGCAGGACAATGATATTGTCAGCTGGTTAAAAGCGCATAAGTGTGAATTTGCCACTCCTTTCATGTACCGCACTATATCGAATGACCTGAAGCCGATTCTCGGATCGCATCAATATGATATCATCTGCTTTTTTACCCCCAGCGGGGTTAAAAGCCTTTTTGAAAACTACCCCACTTTCCAACAAAATGGCACCCTCATCGGTGCATTCGGCAGCAATACTTCCAAAGCGGTGGAAGAAGCCGGTTTAGCCCTGGATATCAAAGCTCCCCAGCCGCAGGCTCCATCAATGGTTGCAGCGCTGGAACAGTTTTTGAACAGTACGAAAAAGAAGTGATAAGGGAAGTTGAAACGCAAACGGTGAAAACTGAAAAAGGCTTAACTTTCTTTCTCAGATTTCACCGTTTATCGTTTATCCGCTTCCATGCCTAACAGATTAGCAAAAGAAAGTAGTCCGTATTTATTGCAGCATGCACATAACCCGGTTGATTGGTATCCCTGGGGTACAGAAGCATTACAGGCTGCTCAAAAATCAGATCGACCCATTCTTATCAGCATCGGTTACGCCGCCTGTCATTGGTGTCATGTAATGGAGCGCGAGAGTTTTGAAGATCCGGCAGTGGCAGCTATCATGAATGAACACTTCATCAATATTAAGGTAGACCGCGAAGAACGCCCCGATATTGATCATATTTACATGGACGCCCTTACTTCCATGACAGGCAGCGGGGGATGGCCATTAAATGTTTTCCTGAGCCCGGATGGCAAGCCTTTTTATGGAGGCACTTATTTTCCCCCCAGTCCTTATCACAACATGCCCGCCTGGAAAGACGTGCTGGAAGGGGTTTCCACTGCCTGGACAAAACGGCGGGAAGAAGTGATAAACCAGGCAGCAAACATAACGGCCCACCTCATTCAGGCAAACCGGATAGGAGAGGGCAACCAGGCTGATAAGGGATTTCACGCTGATCAGTTAAGCCAGATAGCGCTGGCGCTACTTAAGAATGCCGATAAAAAAGAAGGCGGGTTTGGCCGTGCTCCCAAATTTCCGCAAAGCTTTTCCATCGCTTACCTGCTGCGGTATGCTGCGCGTTATCTCGATAAAAAATCACGCTTCCGACAGGGCAACCTTCCGCTTGCCATACCCGTATGGAAAGAAGGGGCTATGGAAACGCCTGCTGAAGAAGCCCTTCAACAAGCTATGCTAAGCCTTGAGAAAATGATAGGCGGCGGTATCTATGACCAGCTTGGTGGAGGTTTTTCAAGATATTCAACGGATAATTCCTGGTTAGTGCCACATTTTGAAAAAATGTTATACGATCAGGCATTGCTGGTTTCCGTACTTTCGGAAGCATTCCAGTTAACCGGCAAACAAGTATTTGCTACTACCATCGGGGAAACCATTGATTTCCTGGAAAGAGAACTGATGTCGCCGGAAGGCAGTTTTTATTCGGCACTGGATGCGGATTCAGAAGGAGAGGAGGGGAAATATTATGTGTGGGAAAAAGGGGAACTCGAAGAACTGCTCGGTAACGAGGCGGAGTTGGCCTGCGATTGGCTAGGCATAAGTACAGAGGGGAATTGGGAAGGAATTAACATATTGACAAAATCGCGGACGCTGGCTGAATTGTTAGACAGGGGATATAGCAGCCAGGATCCGGAGGCGTTGCCGGGGAAATTGGCCAATATCCGCCAAAAAATGCTGGATCAACGGTCGGCCAGAATAGCTCCGGGACTGGATGACAAGCAGTTAGTAAGTTGGAATGCCCTGATGAACACCGCCTTGTCGAAAGCGTTTGCGGCAACCGGCGAGAAAAAGTACCTACGGCTGGCTGAGCAAAACATGGAGTGGATGCTTCGGGTATTTCTGCAGGATGGAGATCGGCTGCTACATACCTACAAGGGGGGGACGGCACAGTTCGCTGGTTTTTTGGACGACTATGCATATCTGGTACAGGCTTTGATTCATTTGCAGGAGGTTACGGGACGGCATGAATTATTGGAGCAGGCAAAAAAATTAACAGAAACAATTTGGCGGGATTTTAGCTCGGATGAAAGCCCCCTGTTTTATTATACCGACCAGTTTCAGCAGGATCTTATTTTGCGAAAAAGAGAGGTGTACGACGGGGCGCAGCCATCGGGAAACGCAGTTATGGCCTTCAATCTCAGGTACTTAGGAATTGTATTTGATCGGAAAGACATGATTGACAGGGCATCGGCCATGGTGGCTGCCATGGCAGACGCGGTGGTCCGGTACCCGGGTTCATTCGGTGCCTGGGCGATGGAAATAATGGGTTGGGTAGATGGGTGTGCAGAAATTGTAGTGGTTGGGCCGGCAGCGGAATTACGTCGAATGGAAATATTGGCTAATTTTATTCCGTACAAAGTACTGCAATCCTCAACCCGGGAAAATGACGCTTACCCGCTTTTGCGACAGAAGCCCCCTGCCCCTGATACACTAATCTATCTATGCCAACGCTATAACTGCCTTCGGCCGGAAGCTACTGTAGCGAGAATTTTGGACCATATTTAGGTGATTTTAGCCCGAAAACATGGTTTTTTGGCAAGATTTTATTGGGAGGTGGAACAATAATCCTCTTTTAATGACCGTTAAATTTGTCACGGGAACAAGCAAAATCAGTTCCTTGACGTAAAATATAAACTTGAGAAGCTGATGTTGACAAAACATTATATTTGCCCACTACCCTTTAATATTATGAAAATGAAAAACCTGTCCACGTTGTGCACGCTTGCAGCCGTATCTATGTTGGCAAGCTGCGGAATGTTTGGAAAAAACTCCAATAAGGGAGGATTACCAAACGATGGTCAGTTGCACGGCGTAGCGCCCGGCAACAAGTACTCTATGCCAAAACCTCCGGGAATGGTGTACATTCCACCCGGGACATTCCACATGGGTCCAAGCGATGAAGATGTCAACTATGCATACACTGCCCGTAATAAGCAGGTATCCATCAATGGCTTCTGGATGGATGCCACCGAAATCACCAACAACGAATACCGCCAGTTCGTAAACTGGGTACGGGATTCTACAGCTGCCAAGCTGATGGGCTTTGTAAAAAATGTTGACGGGGTAGACCAGGTTGACTGGGCAAAGGCTAAAACCATTAAATGGGGTGATAAGGCTACCATCGAAAAAATCGACCAGTTGATTCTTTCTCCCGAGAACAGAATTTTCGGTAAAAAAGAGCTGGATGCCTCCAAATTGATCTATCATTCAGAAACTTTTGATAATAAGGAAGCTTCCAAGCGTGAAAACGCAGGTAAGCCCCGTTCTACGTTCATCATTAAGAAAGATGTACGCATCTACCCGGATACGCTGGTATGGATTCGCGACTTCTCCTACTCTTATAATGAACCCATGACCAAACGCTATTTCTCTCACCCCGCATTTGGTAACTACCCGGTGGTTGGGGTAAGCTGGAACCAGGCTACTGCATTTTGCGAATGGAGAACACATTTCCTGAATTCTTTCCTGGAAAGCAAAAAACGCGCTCAGGAGTCTGATTTCCGCCTGCCAACTGAAGCAGAATGGGAATACGCTGCCCGCGGCGGTCGCTCTCAATCTATGTTCCCCTGGGGTAACTATTACCTGAGAAATAAGAAAGGATGCCTGCTGGCCAACTTTAAACCTGGCCGCGGTAATTATCCGGAAGATGGTGGTTTCTACACCGTACGTGCCGATGCTTACTGGCCGAATGATTTCGGACTGTACAATATGGCAGGTAACGTAGCAGAATGGACGTCTTCCCTGTACTACGAAGGTGGTTACAATTTCCAACACGATATGAACCCTGATATTCGTTACAATGCGAAGGATTCTGATCCTCCCCGGATGAAGCGTAAGGTATTACGTGGAGGTAGCTGGAAAGATGTAGGTTATTTCCTACAAACCGGAACCCGCTCGTACGAATACCAGGATACGGCTAAATCGTATATCGGATTCCGCTCTGTAATTGATCTTCCTCCTACACCGAGCAAAGGCAAAAAATAAGCGTATAGCAAATTTCTAAAGACAACATCTTACTTGAATTTATTTGATTGAAAAATCGAACTGGCATTCCCATATCAAAATCTAATATCTCTATAACAACAATCTAAACCCTTATTCAAACTCAAAAATTAACAACTATGGCTGGTGCATCAAAATCAACTGACAAACTCGTGAATATCTTCGTATGCGTGGGCGCTGCGGTGGTAATCTTCGGAGCCTGGGCAAAAATCCTACACCTTTCTTTTGCCGACATTATGCTTACCGTTGGTCTTCTGACGGAAGCCCTGATCTTTATCGTATATGCATTCTTACCGCCTCCAGGTGGTGAAATGGCTGCGCTGGCTGAAGCCCTGCCAAAGCTGTCTACTAGTCCTGCTGGAAACCCTGCCCTGAACAATCTGGATAAAATGATGCAGGAAGCAGATATCACTCCGGCTAACCTGAAAAAACTTAGTGAAGGTTTTAATAAACTGGGAACTACAGTTAATCAGATGAAAGATGTATCTGATGTAGTAGCTGCTACGAATGATTACGCCAACAAAACCAAAGAAGCTGCTGGTGCACTCGGACAAATGAAAGATGCATACCAGAAAAGCGCTTCTACTATGGCTGTATTTAATGAAGCTTCTGAAAGCACCAAACAATTCCATACACAGGTACAGACCCTGACTAAGAACCTGGGTTCTCTGAATACAATCTATGAACTGGAACTGCAGGATACGAACAACCACCTGAAGGCAATGAACAAATTCTATGGTAATCTGGCACAGGCTTCTGAAGCTATGCAGGGAAGCGTGGAAGATGCCAAGAAAACACAGGATCAGATCGCTGCCCTGGCTAAAAACCTGGGTAATCTGAACCAGATCTATGGTAATATGCTGAACGCAATGCAAGGCCGTGCCTAAGCCAGGTTGATCGTACCCTCTATCGAAACTGTGAAAAACTAGATTGACAACATTTAAATCCCAGATCCATGGCCTTACCTAAAGAGCCCAGGCAGAAGATGATTAACATGATGTATTTGGTGCTTACCGCACTGCTTGCATTGAACGTGTCATCTGAAATCCTGAACGCATTCAAAACCGTAAACGAAAGCATTTCGACCGCCAATGGTGTTGTAGATGCGAAAAACGCAGCTGTGTTCACTGCATTTAAAGATGCAATGGACGACCCCAAAACCAGGCAAAATGCTGAAATCTGGCTACCGAAAGCCCAGGAAGCACAAAAGCTTTCTGCTGAGGTGTCCAAATATATTGAAGACCTGAAGGTTCAGCTTAAAAAAGAATCTAAAGGCGAAAACATCGGTACTCCGCAAGAGAAATTTTCTATCGATAACCTGGATGCCTCTACCCGTATGCTGGTAGAAGGAAAACAGGGCGATGAACTGCTTGCTAAACTGACCGAGTTTAAAAACAAAATCTTAACCATTGTTCCTGAGCAGAAAGCTACTTTTGAAAAGTCGCTGCCGATTGATCTGAAGATTCCAAAATCTCAGACAGGAAGCACGGTGCAGGCAGACTGGAAATCTTCTTATTTCCGTATGACGCCAACCATTGCTGCATTGACTATTCTGAGTAAGTTCCAGAACGATGTAAAAAATTCTGAAGCCATCGTGGTAGATCATTGCTACCAGCAGATCGGTAAGGTGAAATTTAAGCTGGATAAATTCGAGGCATTTGCCGGAACTAACTCCACTTATCTGATGCCTGGTCAGGAATTGCAAATCACCGCAGGTATTGGTGCTTTCTCTACAGATGCCTTGCCTTCTGTAAGTGTAAATGGTTCTCCTGTAGCACTCGGACCTGATGGTACTGCACTGTATAAAACCACGGTAAGTGGTGCCGGTGCACACAAGGTAAACGTTGTAGTTAACTATAAGGACCCCAATACCGGTGAAGATAAATCCGTTTCAAAAGTAGTAGAGTATACAGTAGGTGTTCCTTCCGGAGCTTCTGTATTCCTGGAAAAAATGAACGTGGTTTATATGAGTGTTGATAACCCGGTTATGATCTCTGCTGGTTCAGCCGGTAAAGAAAAAATGAACGTAAGCTTCACAGGTGGTGCTATTACTCCTGCCGGTGGCGATCGTTATATCATTAAACCCAGCAAAATGGGACCTGCTGAAATCAAGATTACCGTTGATGGTAAAACCAGCTCTTTCCCAATGCGGGTAAAATCCCTGCCAGATCCTTCTGCCATGGTTGGCGCCAGCAAAGGTGGATCTATGCCAGCCGCCCAGTTTAAAGCAATGGGTGGTGTACTGGCAAAACTCATGGATTCTGAGTTTGATGCTAAATATGACGTAGTTAGTTATGTAGTTGGTGCAAATGGTGGTGCTTTCGCCACTTACCAACAGGCTGCTAATGATGGCCCCCGTTGGAATGGCGGTGCTGCTGCAATTATTAACAAAGCAACACCAGGATCCAGCATATTTTTTGATCAGATTCGTGTGAAAGGTCCGGATGGTCGTGTTCGTGAACTGCCCGGTATCTTCTTTAATTTGAAATAAGCAATTGACTAAAACAGGATAAAATGAAAAACCGTATCATTCAATTTTGTTTGCTGGCAGCTGTAATAGGCTTCAGTACAGAAGGTGTACAGGCGCAGCGTAAGCCGTCTCGTACCGCCAGCAAGCGTTCTTCTACAAAAAAGAACAGCACCAGTAAAAATAATACAGGGAATGCTGCAGCGCTGACACAGGCACCTGCCGCAGATACAACACCAGCTGCACCTGTTGAGCCGGAGCTGAAATTGGGAGAAGTCCGCAAGTCATTGAGGAACGATAACGCCATTGAGCGGAACCTGGTTAAGGAGCGTATTCCTCTGGCTTACGAGCATATCCGCGAAGATGATGCGGTGTATCGTCAACGGCTTTGGAGGGAAATTGATGTTCACGAAAAAATGAACCTGCCCTTTATGTACAAAGCGGATGAAGACAATGGTAACCAGCGCTTCATTAATATCCTGTTAGGTTCAATCAAAAGTGGTGAACTAACTGCCTTTAATCCAACAGATGACCGTTTTACTACACCCATTACCATTAAGGAAATCACCAAGCAACTGGTTGGTGAGCCGTTAACGATCCAGGTTCCCAACTGGGCACTTGATCCGGATGGTTCTCAGGGAATTATGAAAGACAGTGTTATCGTCAACGAGTTCAATGCAGAAGAAGTTGAAAAATACTGGGTTAAAGAAGAAGTGGTATTTGATAAGGAATCTTCCCGCCTGCATGTTCGCATCCTGGGTGTGGCTCCTTTGAAAACCATTAAAAATGCAGATGGTTCATTCCGTGCCGTAACACCGTTATTTTGGGTTTATTATCCTGATATGCGTCCCTTACTGGCTCGGTATGAAGCTTACAATGGTAAAAACTTCGGTGCTCGTATGAGTTGGGAAGAGCTTTTTGAAAGCCGTATGTTCGCCAGCCGTATTATCAAGTCAACCCTTGATAACCCAGGCGATCAATTTATCGAAGCCTTTATTAAAGACCCCATTCTTCGCTTGCTCGAAGGAGATAATATCAAAGAAAAGATTTTCAACTACGAACAGGATCTCTGGTCGTATTAAGAAGGTGCTTTTGAGCTTGAACACCCGTCTGGAAACAGACGGGTGTTTTTTTGGGAGGAAGGGGAAGGGGAGAAGGGGTTACTGGGAGCTATAACCGAAAAAGGTTTGGGGCGATATTGTGACCGTAATCCCCCCCTTCCCTCCCTTCTCCTTTCCCCGCTTCCCCGGTTCCATTCATCGAAATGCCTAAAAATACCCCCATCCGGGTATTGGAAGAATTGAAAATTCAGCTACCTTTACCTCGGTTTTTCATAGGATATTGGATTTTAAAAACGGGGCTGGATGTCTATCCTGGCCCCTTTGTTTTTTAGAGCTTTACATTGCGGCGCCAAAACTCTATTAATGCTATCACCATTTTATTGAATTCTTCCGCTTCGGTAGGTTTGGTCAGGTAGGAATTTGTATGCGCCTGATAGGACTGTGTAATATCAAGCGGAGAGGATGAAGTGGTAAGTATTACTACGGGAATAAAAATAAGTGCAGGTTGCTGCTTAATAAACTGTAATACCTCGTGCCCGTTTCTGCGGGGAAGATTTATATCCAGTAAGATAAGATCGGGTTTCTTCCTGGTTGATTCATCCAGGTAGGATTCAATGAGTTCCATGGCTTCCTGTCCGTTCCGGGCAACTTCCACCCTGCAGCCGGGTTCATATTCAAGGATAGACTCCGTTGTCATCAAGATATCGCCCTCGTTGTCCTCTATTAATAAAATATGGAACTCTTTCATTCAATGTGTTTTGTTAATTCAATATAAAAACTGCTGCCTTCGCCTTCCGTCGATTCAACACGGATGCTTCCGCCATGCCGCTCCACGATCTTTTTGCAAATAGCCAGCCCAAGCCCTGTTCCTTCATATTGCTCGCGGTTATGAAGCCGTTGATAAGGTTGAAAGATATGTTCTATAAAGGCAAGTGAAATACCTATTCCATTATCGCGGATACAAAATTCGTAGCCTTTTTCGGTTTCCCGTACAGTTATATGCAATTCTGGTGCTATGCCGGGCCGGGTAAACTTTAACCCGTTAGAAATAAGGTTTAAAAAAAGCCGGTAGAGCCAGTTTGGATTACCCCATACCACTACCTGCTCTATTCCGGTAAGCTGCACCATAGCACCGGAGGTGTTAATCCGTACATTCAGATCGTGCAGAATGGTATCCAATACAATTTTTTAGTTGTACTGGTTGCATTCGTAATTTTTTTCCGCCTGCGCGTGAATATTCTAGAATATCACTGATCAGTACCTGCATTCTTCGGGCCCCATCGGCGGCGAAATGAATATACTCAAGGCCCTTAGCATCGAGCTTGGCTGCGTATTTTGATTCCAGTAATTCGGTAAAACCTTTAACCATACGAAGCGGCTCCTGTAAATCGTGCGCGGTTACTGATGCAAACTGATTTAACTCCAGGTTGCGTTGCTGTAAGTGCTCATTCATTTCCTTCAGCTGACGGGCTGATTCAACCGCGGCCGACACATCAATTATAATAGCGGTAAATACTTTTTTATGGCGGAATTTCATTAATTGTAAATGAACTTCTACATGGTAGAGCGAGCCATCTTTTCGTTTATGTACAGTGTTGAACAAAAGAATATCTTCTTTTCCGGTTCGAAGCGGGTTGACTAGCTCGTTAAATCGTTCTGCATCGTAGGCGGGTTTTATATCCAGCGGCGTCATCCGCTGCATCTCTTCCTGGAAATAGCCGATATTCTGCAACGCGCCTTTGTTTACATATTCAAATAAGAAGGTGGTTTCATCAAAAATGTAGATTTCATTCATACTGTTTTCAATGATTCCGGCCAGTTGCGTATTCTCTTTTTCTGCAAGTGCTCTTTGGGTAATATCCTGTAATACACCTA
>NZ_LUKG01000019.1:0-32864 GCF_001601815.1 Flavihumibacter sp. CACIAM 22H1 | reverse complement strand
ACCGGAGCTTTGCTGGGATAACCTTCTATCTGGATAATTTTTTCATGGCCCTTGGCTGTTTGGATCCGCACCTGCCTGGAAATTCGTTTGGCCGGACGAACTTCTTGCATCCAGCTCCGGATTATTTCCCGGTCCTGTGGATCTATTACCCGATCCAGTACCCAGTTGAGGTGGGGAACATCTTTTCCGGCCGGCCAATCAAAAAGTGCATAAAATCCATTGGAGCAGAGTAGCTTTTTTTGGTCGGGATACCATTCGAAATAGCCGCCTTGCAGTAATTGTTCTGATTGTTCCTGGCGTTCTACAATCTCCTGCAAACGCGCCCTTTTTTTTGCCAGTCTTTTTTCAGTGGTCCTGAAATAAAGCCATAACATCAGTAGAATTAAAAAGGAAACTACAAATAGGAGAAGAAAACCAATAATGTTTCTTAACCGTATAATTTTAACGGTGTGTAGTAAGTGTTCAAACTGGCTGGCTGAATCAGCTTTTAAACGCTGAAGTACGGAATTTATATCCTGTCGAAACAGGCGCATTCCATGTTCCTGGAGAATAGCTGCGGCAGCAGCTTGCCCATGTTTTTGATAAGTGCTATCGATACGCTTTATTCGTCCTGTGCCTTCCTTAAGTAGAAAGCCCAGTTTTTGAATGCTGGTTTCCCGCGTGGAAACTGGTGAAAGAATACTGGAGAGGCTATCCGCTTTGTTCATTTCAGCCAATGATTTTTCCATAGAGGCCGCCTGCCCGAATAAGATAAAATCCCGCAGGTCAATTCCAGCTCTTGAAATACTTGCCTGGATAAGATGCAGCCGTTCTTTTTGTTCTTCTTCCTGGTAAATTTGTTTATTGATTTCTATCTGTTCCTGATAACCCAGGTAGAAAACAATAAAAGAGGAAATAATAATCAGGGCGGCTATTGCCAGGATACTATAGGTGCGGATATGGTTGGTAAGTTTAAGCAATGCTTTTATTTTGGTAGCCTGAAATAAAATATACTGCCTTCGCCGACTACTGATTCCACCCAAATTTCTCCGCCCTGCCAGTCAATAATTTTTTTTGCTATGGCCAGTCCCATGCCGGAGCCCGGAATTTCAGGGGTATAATTCAACCGCTGAAATATAACAAACACTTTCTCTTTGAAGGCTGCTTCGATGCCGATGCCGTTGTCTTTTACAGAAAATTCCCAGTACTGGTCCAATTCCTGGCAGGAAACCTCTATCAGTGGTTGTTTTCCTGGCTGGCTGTATTTTATTGCATTGCTGATAAGATTCTGGAGTACCTGCTGTAAGGGTAATTTGTATGTGTATAAAGAAGGCATTGGATGTACGGAAAGACCTACATTTTTTTCTTCCAACTGATTTTGTAATAGTTGCACCACATCTTTAATAACCAGGTTGGCATCTACCAGTTCTCTGGTGGTGTTCATCCTGCCCACCCTGGAATACTCTAATAGATCGAGAATGATACCCCGCATCCGTTTTGCCCCATCTACGGCGAAATAGATATATTGATTGGCCTTTTCATCCAGTTGAGGGCCGTATTTCTTTTCCAGCATGGTAAGAAAGCCGGTAATCATGCGCAGCGGTTCCTGGAGATCATGGGAAGCGACAAAAGCAAACTGTTCCAGTTCGGCATTGGAACCGGCAAGTTCGTGGTTAATGCGCTTTAATTCCTGGTTCAGGTTTTTCAGAGAGGATTCAAAGTTTTTACGTACGCTTATGTCTGAAAGTGCGCCCACCATTCTGATTACCTGTCCTTCTTTATTGCGGATAAGGGTACCCTTATTGGAAACGTATGCGTAACTGCCATCAGACCGGCGAAAACGAAATTCGATATCGATGTGATGGTGTTCGGGATCGTTGGTTGCTTCCCGGATATTCTTGCCCAATAGGGGCAGATCATCGGGGTGTACCATGTCTTTCCATTCATTTGGCCCAGTACCTTCTGCTTTAACCGGATAGCCGAAAATTTTACTGAAACGATCGTTCCAGATCAGCCGGTTATGAATCAGGTCCCAATCCCAGATAGCATCGTTGGTTGCTGAAGAAACCCGTTCAAAGCGGTCGTTGGCCTCTTCGAGTTGCAGTTGTACCAGTTTCTTTTCATGAATATCCTGGATACTTCCGTAAATCCGTACGCATCTTCCCTGGTGAAAACTGGCCTGGCCGATTAACCGCACCCATCTCGATGCGCCTTTTGCTGTTCGGATTTCTACCTCTATATCCCAGGGTTTCTGATCAAAAAGAACTTCCTGCAATAGCTTACGCACTCGTTCCCGGCTGCTATGGCGGATATATTCCAGCCGGTTATTCAACCTTAACTGAAGTCCATCTTTTAGTTCCAAAATCTGGCGGGTAATTTTGGAACAGAAGATGTATTTATCGCTCATGTTGATTTCCCAACTTCCTACCCTGGCAAGTTTGGAAGTGTTGTCAATAAGGTCTTCCAGCTCTTTCATTTCTGTAATATCCCGACCATAGGCAAAGGCCAGTTTTTCACTTCCGAAAATTTCGGAGCTGCTCCAGGAAATCCAACGTTGTTCGCCAGTTTTGGTGATATACCGGTTAACAACATTGACCGCTTTTTTATTGAGCGGAATAATTTCTCCGAATTCTTTAAGCGTTTGCATTACGTCATCCGGATGAATAAACATATGATAAGGGCGGCTGGTAAGTTCCTGGCTGGAATAGCCCATTATAGCGCAAAAAGTAGGATTTACCCTGGTGAAATAACCTTCCGGTGAAACAATAGCCAGAATATCCGGAGCGCTTTCAAATACCAGTCGCATTTCTTCTTCCTGCTGTTTCCGCCGGATTTCTGTACCAAGCGATGGTAGTATGGATTCAAGTATTTCAAGGTTAGCTTGCTGTTCTTCCAGGTCAGTATTTTTTCCCAATACCAGTGTGCCCAGTATTTGCCCATTATCAAAAATAGGTAAACCGCTAATGGCTTTCAGGTTGGCTTTGCTGGCGGCTTCTTTGCGGATAAAATTTTTCTGAATACTGGTCTGGTCCCAATAGGTGGGTTGTTTATTTTTCCATACTGTACCTGGTAAACCGTTACCGGGTGAAAATTCCTGTACTGGTTGACTGCCTGGATAAAAAGCTTTTTCTGTTTGTGGGTTTAAATGATAAGCTACCAGCTTTATCTTATCCTGCCGGTTGTTTAACAACCAGAGTTCTGCCAGCGACCAGTTTCCGGTCTGTGCCAGGTAGTCGGTTACTCTTTGCAGAATTGCCGGTAAGGTATCGGTTGATTTGAATAAATCCGTTATATCCTGTTCAATCAGTTTTCGTAATAAAACAAGTTTGGATTCGGTTTTGTCGCGAATGGATCCGATCATTCGGAGTGGCCGGCCTTCTTTGTCGCGGATCAGGTAAGCGATTTCTTCTACATAGGCATAACTGCCATCTGCTTTTCGGAAGCGGAATTTATTTATCCAGCTATTCTGTTGGGTGTCTTTCAGGAATTCGTCCCAGCGTTGTTTGTTTTTTTCGGCATCCTGGTAGTGGGTAAGTTCAATCCAATTGGCCAGGCGGAAGGGAGTTGTTTTGGCGGAATGACCGAATAGCCGGTAAAAGCCTTCGCCCCAATAGAAGCTGTCGGCTTCAATATCCCAATCGTATAAAGCATCATTGCTGGCTTTATAGATCAACTGGTAGCGTTCATTGTTTTGTTTCAGCAACTGGTGTGCTTCCACTAATTGCGTAATATCGATGCTGTTTATAACAAATCCCTGCACGGAGGGTAGTTCCAGTAAATTGGTGCCTACACTTTGCAGCCAACACCAGGAGCCATCTTTTTTTCTATAGCGAAAAGGGGGGGCTTGTACACTCAGTTCAGACCCCAGTCGCTCAAATGCCTGCCTGGTGGCCGATATATCATCCGGATGTACCAGTTCAAGCGAGTTGGTGCCCATTAGTTCTGCTGCGTCGTAACCCAGCATTGCGGGAAAATTGGCACTTAAATAAGTGTATTCGCCGGCCTTGTTCAGGATTACACAAAGGTCGGTGGTGCCTGCTATCAAGGAACTGTAACTATTACCCGGCGTTGGCTGATGGACCGGCGGAATAGTGCATAATAACTGGCGCTCGGCAGTGCCGGAACCCGGCAACAGGCTTAATTCCAGCAACAGTTTGCTGGAAAAAGGACCGTCAATTACCAGTTTGTCCTTTTGAAGTGATTGGACTGGAGCGGTATTTTTATGCAGTTTTATTTTCTTAACCCAATGGTTTAAAGCAGGGCTTGCGCAAATGGTTGTACCCAGCTGATCAGTTTCCTGAAAAGCTTTATTGGAATGCGTTATGCATACAGGTTCATCATCAGCGATGCGTAATACCACAGCCGGATAGGGGATTTCATTGAGAAGAAAATCAACCATTGCCATCTAAGTTACATTATGCTCTTTAAAGGGTGAACAATCAGCGAAACTTGGAATTATATCGATAGCAGTCCTAAGAGAAAAATAGTAGTTTTTCAGGCATTCGTACCATTAAAATAGTCGTAAACCAGTTTTGCTTTCGCTTTGCCTACTTCCGGCTCCAGTTCTTCCATTGTTTTTTCGCGGATTTGAGCAATGCTGCGAAAAACCCGTAATAATCGGGTGGCGGTTGATTTTCCGATACCCGGTATAGTTTCCAGTTCGTTTTTAAAAGTTCCTTTACTACGTTGGTTGCGGTGAAAACTAATGCCGAATCGATGTACTTCATCGCGGATACGACGAATCAGTTTAAGGGATTCGCTGTTATAGGGTAAACGAAGCGAATCAGAATCGCCCGGGAAAAATAGCTCTTCCTCATTTTTTGCCAAACCAACCAATGTCATGCTACCTGTTAACTCAAGGTCATGGATGGCTTCCATAGCAGCTCCTAACTGGCCTTTTCCGCCGTCGATTATTACCAGTTGAGGAAGGGAGGCCTGCTCGTCTTTTAGCCGTTTATACCGCCTGGTAACTACTTCTTTCATGGTGGCAAAATCGTTAATGCCTTCCACTGTTTTTACATTATAATGGCGGTAGTCTTTTTTGCTGGCGATGCCCTCCCTGAAACATACCATGGCCGAAACCGGGAAGGCACCCTGGAAATTGGAATTGTCGAAGCATTCTATATGAACAGGCAATTCAGGCAGCTGCAAATCTTCCATTAACTGGTAGAGTACCTGTTTTTTTTCGAAATCGGACTTCCCTTCGAGATGTAAGGTTTTTTTTCTTCGGATCTCGTCCTTGAAATAATTTACGTTTTTGAGGGAAAGGTCCAGGAGCTTTTTTTTATCTCCGGCTTTTGGAACGGTAATCGTGCGTACTTCTTCTTCAATTGCTTCTTCCTGAAACTCGGGTAATTCAAAGGGTAGAATCAGTTCATCGGCTAAACTGTTAAAGGAGGCCCGCAATTGCCCGATGGCATAACGCAATACCTGTTCTTCTGTTTCATCCAGATGGGTTTCCAACTGTATGGTATGTGTTTGTACGATCGTGCCATGTTGTACCATCAGGTAATTAACATAAGCAATATCGCCTTCTTTTAAAATGGAGAAAACATCCAGGTTGCCCAGGTGTTTACTCACAATTACTGACCTGGACTGGTATTGTTCAAGGTATTCCAGTTTGCGCCGCATCATTTCTGCTTTTTCAAACCGGAGATTAGTGGCATGCAGTTGCATTTCCTGTTTGAATTGTTGCATAACTGGCCCCAGGTTGCCTTTCATGAGGTTTCTTAATTGCAGTAGTCCCTCGCGGTAGTCCTCTTCTGTCTGAAGGCCTTCACAGGGGCCTTTGCAATTACCTAAATGATATTCGAGGCAAACTTTATATTTTCCTTTCTGAATAGAGGCACTGCTCAGGTTGAGCTTGCAGGTTCTGAGCGGAATAGTCAGTTTGATAAAGTCCAGTAGTTCGCGGACTTTGCCCACGGAAGTAAAGGGGCCGAGGTATTCAGAGCCATCGTTGATTTTTTGTCGGGTAAAAAATACCCGGGGGAAAGGTTCTTTTTTGATGACAAGATAGGGGTAGGTTTTATCGTCTTTCAGGTCTATATTGTACCTGGGCTGGTATTGTTTAATCAGGGCATTTTCCAGTAAAAATGCATCCTGTTCGGAGTCTACGATCGTAAATTCAATACGGGCAATGCGCTGCACCAGTTCATGGGTTTTGTAACTGGTAAATGTTTTTGAGAAATAAGAACTGATCCGTTTGCGTAAACTCTTGGCTTTACCAACATATAACAACGTATTGCTACTGTCGAAGTATTTATAAATACCCGGCGATAGTGGGATAGTGGAAGCTAGTTGTTGAAATTCTGCGGCAGTCATTCCTTATTCGGTTGGGTCCCAAACTACTTTAAGGGTGGATTGAATGGGGTTGGAGGCTCCTGCAGATTTCGTCCGGATGATCTGGTAATAATGTCCATCGTTCCAGAAAAGTTTTTCCTGCACAAGTGTATCTCCGATTGAAAAGGCTTTTTCCAGATAAATGCTACGAACCTTGTCTGAAACGGATGGGTTGGGTTGCAGTACCACATCCGCTCTTTTCAGGGGCATTGTTTCCTCTTTTGACAAGTAGTTGAAAGTGATACTGGGTATTGATTGATCTGCAAAACTGCTTTCTGTAAAATGGCTGGCTACGTCTGGTTTGGCAATATCGG
The DNA here is from genome assembly GCF_001601815.1 of Flavihumibacter sp. CACIAM 22H1. GTDB lineage: Bacteria > Bacteroidota > Bacteroidia > Chitinophagales > Chitinophagaceae > Flavihumibacter. Next base: position 26,229 of record NZ_LUKG01000019.1, on the reverse strand, counting down.
GTTCGGTAAAGGGCCTAGCTAACTCAAGGCAATCCTTTGTTGAAAGCAGGGTAGTATCATTTCCTTCTGCGCCTGTGCGGTACAGCGTTACCGGTAACTGAAGCGAATCTATTTCCTGGAGCTGCGACCGGATATAATCGGCAATAGGGAAAGGTGTACTGGTAGCGGCTTGCTTTTCAGAGATTTTAGCAGGCTCATTACAACCACCTGATAATGCGATCACCAGCATTGCTGGTCCGGCCAGGTAAAACACTCGATTTAAACATTGCATACACGAAATTACGTAATCCTTTTGACCGGTCGGGTAATAGCCCACCGGCGACAACAGCGTGGTGAAAAATTAACGAAGCGGGTGAGTTATGCCGATTTTAAGGCCGTATTCCATCAGGTTTTCCTTGATGGGGTATTCTTTCTTAAAGGTGGATAGCAGGTTATAACGGAACTGCGGACCAATTTGCCAGTTCACCTTACCCGATCTGTAGGTAACAAAAACTTCCATACTGCTGGCCAGGTTCCAGCGCCGCAGCAGGGAGGGTTCGCTCACATAGTTGCTGAAATCGCCGCTCAATTGCAATTGGTTGGTGTTCAGCAGGTAGCTTGGTTGAAGAGAACCTCCAAGGTTTACCTGGAGCCGTTCATCGCCAAAAAGTTTCAACTCTGCACCAATCGGCATGGATATCTGCAAATAGGCATTATGCAAACGGGCTGGTCGGTTACCTGCTAGGTTGCGGATATTGGAGGTGGTGATCAGAGTATCTGGCCGGAAGCCCAGGCTTGGGTTGAGGGCAACCATGGTTCTTTCCTTGGGGTGCGCAAAAGCACCGATGCTGTACCTGGTCAGGTTCAGTTGCAGACCTGTTTTCAATACAAGTGAACGGTTCAGCCGGTATCGCATACCGCCGCCCAGTTCAAAACCAATGGCTGGTTTATGATCTACAAACTGGTTAACATTCAGCCGGCTAACCATGAGGGGTGAGTTGCCATAAGTTATCCAGTTCCTGCTTTCAAAGAGGTTCCTGTATCCAACTGATGGAACAAAATGAAAAGAAGTTTCCCATTTATTTTTATGCCGGGCGGACGGAACCACCACCGCTGGCGCAGAAATTGGCGGATGAGAGAAGGGCCTGTTTTTTTGAATTGAGGGTTGCGCCGCTACTTTATTAAGTTGTTCCAGGGAAGGGGGCAGTGCGGTTTCCATATTGTCTGAGGCAGCGATCGAAGAAAGATCTGCGGATAGCTCTTCTTCGTTGGGAACAGCAGCCCTTGCAGTAACCAGGTCTGGGTTAAGCGGGCGAACCGGTAAGCTGAATAAATTGTATACAGGAAGGGTAAGGCGGGGTAGTACCAAATCCCAATGCGACATGGAAAACTGGCTGGCATAGCCAAAATTAGCGGAGAAGATGGTGGGTATGGTTACCAGGGAGGGGCGAAGTTCGCGCGAAATGCTCAATGGTTTAAGAGCTACCGGTGCTTCAATTGTCAACGGTGGCATAAATGATTTGGCCCGAAGCTTTTCAATAATATCATCCACCGTAACGGAGGAAAAATGCTGGTGAAAATCGGTATTTTCTGTTGAAGAAGAAGCCGGGTATTTTGCTTGCCGGTGCGGTAATACGGTATGGGTGGCCAGCCAGAATACACCTGACAGAACCAGCAGCAGCAGTATGGCGATCATCGTTCTCCTTTTTCCGGGGTGAAACCTGCGGTAAATATTGGTCCACACCCCATCGGAAGGATACATCCTGTGTTGATCAGCATTTTCACGAAGAAACTGCTCAAATTCGTCCTCAAAAAATTGTTGCTCCATTTCTCTTCCGGTTAGGGATACCTGAACTTTTTCCAACCCTTCCCCATACTAAGAGTACTATTAGCGTCCAAACGCTGCTAATAATGACACTTTATCCTGGGGTTTAGCCATAATTTTTCTCTTAACCAGGATTTCTTCAAGCATCTGACGGGCACGGGTATATTGAGAACGACTTGTACTTTCTTCAATGTCGAGTACGGTCGCAATCTCCTTGTGCGAATATCCTTCCAGTGCATAGAGGTTCAGAACGGTCCGGTACCCTATAGGCAGCATTCGGATACATTCAATAACCTGCTTTGCCTGCACTATGGATGGAATCGACTCCTCCCTGACCTGCAAACCGGTGGCGTGAATCAGATCGACATTTTCATTAAACTTCTTGTTGCGCTTCAGATGGTTGATACAGGTATGCACCATAATTCTCCTGATCCAGCCTTCCAGCGCTCCCTGAGCGCGAAACGTATGGATCTGGGAAAATACTTTAATGAAGCCTTCCTGCAACATATCCTCCGCATCTTCACGGTGGTGCGCAAAACGATAACATACCGCCAGCATCTTGGAATTATACTTATGGTACAATTCTTTTTGCGCCATTGGATCGTTGTTTATGCAACCTTGCAGGAGTGCTTCTTCCGTCATATGAGGGATTATACTCTTGTAATTTAGGGAATTTTTCTTGTAACTACACTATGTGTAATAAAGAAGGCGGGATCGGAATCCCGCCTTGCACAAGGCTTAGATCAAATTTGTCCGGCTTAAAAACTGGCTCGTAAACTTGCTATAAAATTAGAGCCGGCGGCCACAATTCCACTTGAATAAGGGCGATATCGCTGATTCGTAAGGTTTTCCCAGCCCAGGCTTACCAATAACGAAGGCAGTATCCGGTAGCTTCCCTTTATGTTCAGGGTATACCATTCGGGGCTAAAGGGCTTTCCTGAGGCGTCCAGCGCATAGATATCCGTTTTTGCCTGTTCGGAAGGGGCCAGGTCGGCGGCTTTTATTGAGCTGTTATAGATCAGGTTGGTTTCCAGTAGCCAGTCTGCTTTTTTAAACTGCAATGCCAGGTTGCCAAAAAAAGGAGGGGCATGCCGCAAGGGTACCTGTTTGTCGGAGCCCGGTGCATCATTCGTTTCTCTGCCCCAGGTATAATTGGCATTCATTTTAAGCATCCACCGGCGGTGCACCGGTAATGCGGCAGCCGCCTGCAGGCCCCAAACCGTAGCTTTAGCCACATTCTGAAGTGCATTCACCTGGCTCAATACGCCATCAAATACAATGCTGTCTCGCCCATTGAAAGAAAAGGGCCGTAATACGATTGCATCTTGCAGGATTGTATAAAACCCGGTTAATTCCAGCCTGCCCGCCGGGCTGCCTGCTGCTTTTGACGGAATATCATGGGCTATTCCCATTTCCATATTCCATGCATACTCTGGCTGCAGACCCGGGTTGGGGACGGTTAGATGACCGGGGGCGGATTCAAACAATTTGCCAATATCATCGATATTGGGCATGCGGTAACCGCTGGAAATATGTGCGTGTATTTGCCAGTTAAGCGCCGGCCGGTAAACCGTTCCAAGGTTAACCGTAAGCGCCCCTTTTTTAATCGAAGCCTGCTCATAAGGAAAAGGAATAAAGCGGTCATCAAATGCAGCTTTGAGTCCATTGTAACTGTATCGTACACCCGACGTAAGGGTAACATCCTTATGCAGGTTGATTTTGTAACTGCCATACAAACCTGCCGTATACCATTTGCTTTTATCCGGATAACGGCTTACCGCAGCTTCGGATTCTCCGGTTGTGATGTCTGTGCTGCTGCCGGTAGAGCCTACTTTATTGTGTACATATTCTGCTCCCCAATACAATTGTCCGGCTCCGATCGTTTTTACTGCGTCCAGGTTAGCCGACAGGGCGTCTACGGCTTCCGCCTGCCGGTTCCGGATGGTTCTGTTGAAGGTTCTGTCGAGCCGGCTCTCCGCATAGTTCTGGTAACCTGCCGTAAAACGAAGATTATCATACAATACTGTTTTCTGTGTGCTTAAGAAATGCAGGGTATGCATGCGCCATAACATCGGACCGTAATTCCATTCAGCAAACCGCAGGCGTCCAGACCGGTATTGAAGCAACCGATCATAGCGGGGATGGGTACCCGTACCACCATAGGTGAAGGCATATTGCAAGGTCATCTTATCATTGATCCGGTACTTTAGCTTTTGTAAAAAATTCCACTGCTCGTAGCCCGAAAAACGCTGGGTACGAGGATCCTCATTGCTAAGAATAGTATCCCGGTTGTTCTGCCGGACTACGTATTCCGGCCTCAGATAACGATCCTGCCCACCGTGCTTCCCCATCCTCAGATCATCGAATTTGCTGTAAGTGACGGAAGATAACCAGGAGAGTTTTTGTCCGGCTATATTCCAGTCGGCATGTAGCGTGTTTTCATTGTTAGCACTTGAATACCTGGCTTGTGCCGATCCTTTTACAAAAAGGTTTTTACCGGTTGAAAAACGAGGTTCCAGACTGTGAAAGTCCATTACGCCGCCAATAGCATCAGATCCGTAAATAAGACTACCCGGACCAAAAACTACTTCTGCTGCTTCCAGTGCCAGCGGGTCTATACTGATTACGTTCTGCAGGTTACCGCTCCGGTATATGGCATTGTTCATACGCACACCGTCCATTACCAATAAAACCCGGTTGGTAGCAAAGCCGCGTATCATCGGACTTCCTCCACCCAACTGACTTTTTTGAATAAAGACCGATCCGCTTTGTGCCAACATATCGGCAGCTGTCTGGGGTTGTTGCAGTTGGATCTGCGCGCGGTTGATTTTTGTGATCTTATTGGGGACTTCATTTAATTGCTGTTCCCATTTATTGAAGGAAATAATTACTTCTCCCAGTTCCTGTATGCTGGTACTGTCTTTTTTTTCCTGTGCATAAGCTGATTGCCCTGCTATCAGTGCCCCTGCCATCCATAGAACATTCAGGGGTATACGATAACAGCCACAAAAGCATATAATGCGTTGTGCTATCATGAAATTTAGTTAAGATGAAAAACTTGTTTTGTCAGAAAAGTTTTTACATCCAGGGTGGGGGAGCGCTGGTAGTGCGAATTCCCTGGGATAACATGGAGCTATACTGGAATGCGGGTAATTGTACTGGCGGAAGAGGCTGCCAGTGAAAAGTAAAGCGTTGCGGTAAGGCACACCACATAGCCCAGGCGCCTGCTATAAACCGAAGCTGTTCGTCTTCCTGCGCCGCCTCCTTGTGTAATAAACGGATAAGTTTCATATGCAGTTTGGTGTCCTCGGGGTCGTACAAACCCTCCACTTTCCAGGGGAAGCCGGAAGAGTCTATAGAGAGCACATCAAAGAAACTATTGTTCAGCCAGATTTCTTTTCCTGGTTTTAGCCATCTAAGCTCCTGCGGCTGAAGCAGAACGGTTGTTAATTCCGTTCCCTTCAGTGCAGCGCTCATATTAATTTTTACTGCCTGCTGGCGAATCATATGATCCACGGAAAGGCAGAGAGGCAACAGGATGATAGCGAGTCCGGCGATCGCCACCCATCTTTGTATGGATGGAATAACTTGCACGGATTTTTACTTTCTTATAAGGCTGTCGATAGGATAGGTGGCCTTCATCTTTTCCATTGCGCCGGTGGCCCAATTGGTGAGAAGAATTTTCTGCTCTTCCTTCAATTTGGCATTGGTATGAATCAGTGTATAAGATTTCAGCGGCATCTCTCCCTCCTTTACCACTTCAATGATTTCTTCCAGTTTATGGAATTGCCGACGAAGCGAATAGGTTCCAAATTCATCCAGATTCAACTCTTTTTTCCCTTCCTGTACGTGCTCATCGATCCACCATCCAAAAGGTTGAAGCTTGGTATACCAGGGGTAATTGGTGGAGTTACTGTGGCAATCGTAACAACTGGTTTTCAGTAATTGCTCCACCTCTGCAGGAACGGTTGAAGTGGCTGTAATGGAAGCTGCAGAGCCGGCACCTGTATTGTCCAATTTTGGCCGGAAAAACTGGAGGATAACTAAAACCACCAGCAGGAACAATAGAATTTTTCGTATCATCTTGGTTTATTTAAGGCTTTGCCAAACAATTGCCGGTCATTTCTGAAGGTATCGGAAGACCCATAAATGCCAGGATCGTTGGGGCGATATCACCCAGTTTGCCAGGACTTACCTCACCTCTCCAGTCTTTATCCAGTATAAACAGTGGAACCGGGTTCAGGGTATGGGCTGTATTGGGGCTTCCATCTTCATTTACCATGTAATCCGCATTGCCATGATCGGCAGTTAAAAATACGGTGTAGCCATGGTCCAGGGCAGCTGTAACCACCCGCTGTACGCATTTATCAACCGTTTCCACGGCTTTTATAGCTGCGGGAAAAATACCGGTGTGACCAACCATGTCGGCATTGGCATAATTGAGACAGATAAAATCGGCCGATTCGGCTATAATTTCCGGCACCAGCGCATCTGTCAGATCAAATGCACTCATTTCCGGCTGCAGGTCATAAGTGGCAACCTTAGGAGAGGGTTTCAGGATTCTTGTTTCACCCTCAAAAGGCAGTTCTCGGCCACCGCTGAAAAAGAAGGTTACATGCGGATATTTTTCAGTTTCTGCTATTCTTATCTGTTTTTTACCGTGTGCTGCCAATACTTCACCGAGGGTATTATTCAGGTTGTCGGTTTCAAAGATGACATGAACGTTCTGATAGGTTTTATCATATTCTGTCATGGTGGTGTAGTGGAGGGGCAGGTGATGCATGGAAAAATCCGGGAAATCTTTCTGGGAAAGGACTTCTGTTATTTCACGGCACCTGTCGGTCCGGAAATTAAAACATATGACTGCATCACCCGGATGTATGGAGGCCAGGGGAGCTCCTTTTTCATTGGTGATAACAGTTGGCAGAAGAAATTCATCGGTTACATTGCTATCGTAGGAAGCCTGCACGGCAGCCAGTGCATTGGTAGCGTATTGCCCGGTTCCTCTTACCAGCGCATCATAGGCCAGTTTTACGCGTTCCCATCTTTTGTCGCGGTCCATGGCGTAATACCGGCCGCTAACCGTGGCAATTTTGCCGGTGGTTTGGTCGAGATGGGCCTGCAGGCTGGTTAAATAGGAAAGCCCGCTTTTCGGATCTGTATCGCGCCCATCTGTAAATGCATGGATGTAAACCTGCTCTAGTCCGCTTGCTTTGCACAGGCTTATGATAGCTTTCAGGTGATTGGTGTGGGAATGTACCCCTCCATCACTTACCAGTCCGAGCAGGTGCAATGGCTTATTATTTTCTTTGGCATATTGGATGGCATTCAGCAGGGTAGGGTTTTGTTGCAGCAATCCATCGCGTATAGCCACATTTATCCGCTGTAATTCCTGGTAAACTATTCTGCCGGCACCCAGGTTAAGGTGGCCTACTTCACTATTTCCCATTTGCCCGTCGGGGAGGCCTACGGCCTCACCACAGGTAATCAGGGTGGTGTGCGGGTACCTGGTGTATAAACTGGAAACGAAAGGTACCTGGGAATGCTGGATGGCGTCACTGGATGCTACTTTTCCAAGTCCCCAGCCGTCCATGATAATTAGGATTGCTTTTTTCATTGTTTTGATCAGTTCTGCTTGATTCTATCCGGTAAAACTAGGTAAAAATTCAGCCAACTGGATTAGCGGTAGCCTGATTTTACAAGTTGGCACACTTTTGGGTGGTAAAGGATACCCTCAGTTTTTCCGTCCCCTCTGAAATACTTCGACCGTTAAATGTTAGCGTATGAAAGCATTTTTTACAATTATCCTATTGAGTACCATGAACCTTTTATCCGGGTTCAATAATGGGGCAGAGTTGGACTCCGTACTGGTGGCTTTGAAAGCTGGAAATGCCACGCAGCTTTCCCATCATTTTGATTCGAGAGTTGATATCAGTTTGCCGGAAAAGAGCGACAATTACAGCAGAAGCCAGGCTGTAATGGTGATTAAAGATTTTTTCACCTCAAATGGCGGGGTGAAGACTTTTGAGTTAAAACACCGGGGAGACAATAACGGCTCCAATTACCTGATCGGGGTGTTAATGACGAATAATGGGCGATATCGTACCACCTTATTTATGAAGCAAAAGGGCGATAAAGCGTTTTTGCAGGAGATGCGGTTCCAGGAAGAGTAAATTAGACCTCCAATATAAAGTATCACAATATTCTGAAGAAAGCTGAATCTCCCCGCCTGGTGCGGGGATTTTTTTTGCTGACCCGGCGCTGCCAGCCGGGTAGTAGTCCACCAGTGAAAAGGCGGAGCGCTTATCTTTGTTCGTATGATGAACTTTGATCAGCTTTTTGAGAAACTAGTTAAGGATGCCCTGCAAGAGGATATCGGCACCGGAGATCATTCCACCCTTTGTTGTATTCCGGATTCCGCATATGGATCAGCAGTGCTGAAAATTAAAGAAGACGGGGTTCTGGCCGGTATGGAAGCCGCGGAACGGATTTTTCGCATGGTTCAGCCAGATTGCGTTTTTCGCCCTTTTAAAAAAGACGGCGATCTCATGTATAAGGGAGAAATCGCTTTTGAAATAGATGCCAGTGTACAAACGATCCTGCAATGTGAGCGGCTGGTACTAAACTGCATGCAGCGGATGAGCGGAATAGCCGCATTAACCCGCCAGTACACCGATCTGTTAAACGGGTACCATACCCGCGTACTTGATACCCGCAAAACAACTCCCAACTTCCGACTGCTTGAAAAATGGGCAGTAGCCATCGGCGGCGGCGTCAATCATCGGTTCGCATTATACGATATGATTATGCTTAAGGATAACCATATTGATTATTGTGGTGGCATTACCAAGGCGATAGAAAAAGCCTGGACCTATGTGCAGGAAAAAGCTCCCGGGTTGCAGATTGAAGTGGAAACCCGCAGTATAGATGATGTAAAAGAAGTTCTAAGCTGTGGTAAGGGAAAAGTTTTTAGAATTATGTTGGATAATTTTACCCCGGAAATGATCGGGGAAGCATTGCCACTGATCGGGCAGATGTTTGAAACAGAAGCCAGTGGCGGTATTAATCTGACTAACTTGCTTGACTATGCGAAAACAGGGGTGGATTATGTAAGTGTAGGTGCGTTGATTCACCAGGCAAGAAGCGTGGATCTGAGCTTGAAGGCAGTGAAAAAAAACCAGTAATATGAGTAAAAAAAATAAAGGCGATAAGTTTGGGTATGTTTACTCCACCGATCCGAATTTTCGGATAGAAGAGGAGGCTACGGAGCAGGAAACACTGGAACCTGCCAAACAGGTATTGAGCGTTTGGCTGGAAACCAAACAGCGGGGTGGAAAAGCGGTTTCACTAGTTTCCGGATTTGTGGGTACTACTGCCGACCTGGAAGCCCTGGGCAAATTGCTGAAAAATTTTTGCGGTACCGGTGGTGCTGTGAAAGAGGGAGAAATTCTGATCCAGGGCGATCATCGTGCTAAGATCCTCGACTGGTTAATCAAAAAAGGGTACTCAAAAACGAAAAAACTGTGAACCGGGTAAGGGTTTCACAGTTTTTAAGTGGAATGATTTTATAAACCAGTTCGTATATGGAATATCTGCTTGGTATTATCTTTTTTTATTTGAATTCGTTTTTTTTGCTGGATGCCGTGGGAGCGGCGCTTGGCTTATACCAGCTCATATTTGTAGCTGCGGTATTATTATCTCTTTACAGTGCTTATACCTGGTATGAAGGTCGGCGTGATAAGGATCCGCATACGGAAAGAAGGGGCCGCGTTTTGTTTTTACTGGCCGTTATCACCATGGTGGCTGTTTCATTGGTATCCTTTGCAATTACCCGGCAACTTCCTTTTTAGCGGATATTTTATTCAATTGCCAGGGGAATATAGGTATTCTCCAGGGTGCCGTCTGCATAGAGTTTCAGGATCGCATAACCCGGCGGCGTTTCCTGGTAAAAATAAGGTGCAGCAGATCGTTGATCTCCTTTCCCCCACCAGAATCCGCTCATGGCGCCGTTGCAAAAATAATGTACCCCATTGTACCATGCCCGGTCGAGCAAATGCTGGTGGCCGCTAAGGCATACTTTAACCTGATCCTTATATTGATAGAATAGTTTTTTTAGCTCAGTATGATCTTTATGCTGTCCGCCTTCAAAGGTTCCGGTAACGGTTAAAATCGGATAATGCGACATTAGCAAAGCAAATTCTCCCTGTTTGATTTCGCTAAGTTTGAGCTTCAGCCAGTCCATTTGCTCCTGGTCGAGCGAAATACCCGGGTTATTGCCATCCAATACAATAAAATGCCAGTTTTTCTTTTTAAACTGATAGTACCGGTGTGGCATACCCGCACGTTTGGCGGCATAGGCTACTCCATACATGGCATCGTCCTTGGAGGGGGCTGCCCACCAGGGATCATGGTTACCAATACAGCTATAGACGTCATAATTTTTAAGAGATTGCATACAGTCATCCCATGCTTTCCATTGTTCCAATACGCGTTCTCTGGTGATGTCTTTATAGTCGGCTGCATGAATGGAATCGCCGGTGTTGAGAAAAAAGTCGATTTTTTCTTTCTTAATAAGATCGAGGCAGCGCAGGAATCGTTGTGGTACCTGTTCGTCGGGCCGGATATGCACATCGGTTATATGTGCAATAGTGAGTACTGGTTTTGCGCGGCTGCCAGTTTCCATGGCCAGGGAAGCCGGGGCAATACCCGTAAGAGGGAGGGGTAAAAGGGATAAAAAGCGTCTTCTTTTCATGGTTATAATTTCTTTAAAACCCAGATTAAAAAGGAACGAAGCCTGCGCCGGTTTGGCCGGCTTCGTTCCTGTGGAAAGGTTTGACCTTTACTGCTTACTGCCAACCAGCCGGTTGTGTAAGATTTTTATTCAACAGGGTTTGTTCCTGCGGAATAGGGAAATGATAATATTTCGGCTCTACGAAATTTCTGGGCTGTTGCCTGTCTTTTCCAAAAAGCAGGGCACCCGAATTTTCATTTTCCAGGTAATAGCTTTGATCTGTTAGATAAAACTTGATGAGTTTATTTTTTACGTTTGGCGGAAGGTGATTAATCGGATCTTCGGCACCTTGTTGTTCCAGGATGGCAATATCTTCCTCACCATCTCCGGTTACGTCGTAGGCCCCCAGTGCCGGTATATACATGCCTTTTGAATGCTTGCCCAGTAACTGGCCTGCTTTCCACCGGTAAAGATCATCTAAACGGAATCCTTCGCAGGCTAGTTCTATCCGGCGTTCTCTTCTGATTTCCAGTAAAAGGCCTTTTTGGGCGCCCGCAACCAGCGGATATTTTTGCGCCTGATAGGGATCGGGATTTCCATTTGCAACAGCCATGGAAAGATCGGGCATACCCACTCTGCGACGCAGTTTGTTGATAGTTTGATCGAGGTCAGCTTGTGTAATGGTACCGAGTTCGGTTTTTGCTTCCGCATTGATTAGCAATACTTCTGCCAGCCGAAAAATGGGAAGGTCGGTATAGTTTAAGACCCATCCACCCCGTAATGCCGGATCTCTGGGGTAAAATTTCACTTGCATGTATCCTCCGAAATTAGGTTTAATTACCAGGGGCGTATTACCTGGTGCGGTGGTGAAACCGGGTGGCATAATGGTTTCGGGTAAACGCGGGTCACGGTTCTGAAATACCTGCACAAAGGTTTTTTTATCATAGTCGGCGGTGCTGGTAAACGGCGTGCCATCACGCATAAGGTAATCATTCATCAGGTCGGCACTTAAAGCCCATTGCCAGTCAAGCACCACGTGGGTATTATTGGCAATGCCTTCTTCTTTGTTGTTTTTCTCCAGGTAAATAACTTCTTTGTTGGCAGAAAGGTTATTGCTGGAAAAAAGAGCCCGGTAGTCCAGGGCGTTTGCACCGGTAGAGTAAATGGTAAAGCCGCCTTCCTCCATTATTTTCTGAGAGGCATTTACTGCTTTTTGCAGAAAGCCGGCTGCGGAAGATTCGAGCCCGATTTCATCATGGTATTTCCGGTAGGTTCCTTCGTGCAGTGCAATTCTTGCCAGGAGTTGAAGTGCTGCCCACTTTGTGAGTTGCGTGTTATTGGTAAGTGAAGGCAAAATATTGGCAGCTGCAAATTCCAGGTCGTTCATGATCGAATCTACTACCACAGCGCGGCTATCTTTTGCTTTGTACAAAAGGTCTTCGTCGCTGGTGCCAATTACGCTGCCATACCAGGGTACATCGCCGTATCGCTTTACCATGTTATAGTAGAAATTTGCCCGGAAGAATCGGGCGATGCCGATATAATGATTGATGGTGACGGGGTCTCCGGTTGTTTTACCTGTATTCTGCAACATAAAATTGATGCTGCGTAAGGTGCCCCAGTTATTCCAACCGCCAACGGTTGCTGGTGTTATACCTCCGCGAACCAGGTTGTCCACTTCGCTGGAACCTGTATAGACAGATATATTATCCGAATACAGGTCCTCCCACTTGGAACGTAGCTGGCTATAAAATCCATTGGTATAAGTTTGGAGATCAGCGGGGGTATTAAAGAAATCTTCTTTGGTAATGGATGTCTGCGGTGTTCGTTGCAGGAAATCTTTTTCACAGGAAGCGAAAAACATTCCGAGCAGTATACAAAAACGTAGTGCGTATTTCATTGTTTTGTTCGCTTGATGATTAATAATTCAGGTTCAATCCAATAGAATAAGTGCGTTGGAAAGGATAAGCGGCACCGGCTCTGCTTCCTGAGCCCAGTGATTCCGGATCCAGTTTAACTTTTACTTTGCTCAGTTCAAATGCATTTTCTGCGCTCAGGTAAAAGCGGATTTTATTGAATTTTAAGCGTTTGATCCATGCTGTGGGCAAGGAATATCCGAGCGTTATGTTTTTCATCCGCATATAAGCTGCATTTTGCATATACCGTTTGTTTGGTATACCAAGCTGCTCCATATTATCTTCTGCGGTATATGCCCGTACAGCCGGGAAATAAGCATGCGGATTTTCGGGCGACCAATAGTCCATATTTTGTTTAGTTACATTGGTCCATGGCTGGGCAAAAATGCCCCAGAAATATACGTTGGAAGCGCCTGGGTACCAGTCTCTTTTTCCGATTCCCTGGAAGAATAAGCGCAGGTCAAAACCTTTCCATCCGCCAGACAGGTCGATGCCGAAGGGATAACGTGCGCTGCTGTTCCCCAGCTTATACAGGTCGCCGTGGTTGTCGACGGTTTTTGCGCCCATATCAACTACGCCATCCTTGTTTCTGTCGGCAAATTTGGGGTCGCCTACAAAAAACTGATAGCCCTGGTCGTCGGTACCCATAGCCCGTTGATCGGGGTGTTTGGCAAGGTCTTCTTCGTTCTGGAAGAAGCCGGTTATTTCCGCTCCCCATATTTCTCCGATTTCCTGTCCAACATAATAATTGCTCAGTAGTTTGGCCGGGTTATCAAAGCGGGTTATCCAGGAACGATTATCTGCCAGTGTAAAAGTAAGGTTGTAGAAAAAAGGAGTGCCGGCAAGTAGGCCGTTATCGCGCCAGGCCAGGCGCATTTCCCATCCTTTGGTTTTCAGGTCGCCTGAATTTTCACGAGGCACGCCAGTGCCGAAAACAGCCGGCAAGGTTTTGCCGGGTATCAGCATATCATTGGTATACCGGGTATATTTATCGAAGTTTACCTGCAACCTGTTACGGAAGAAAGCAAGATCAACGCCTAAATTAACGGTACTGATTTTTTCCCAGCTGAAATTATCCGAAACGGCTCCGGGTGCGTAAACCGCCATTGGGCGGCCGCTTCCCAGTATATAACTTACCTGCCCGTTCGACATGGTAGGAATATAGGCATACTCGCTAACAGATGCCTGGTTACCGAGCGACCCGTAAGAAGCCCGTAGTTTCAGGTGATCCAACCCGATTGCCTGATTAATATTCCGAAAAAAAGATTCTTCTGAAACTACCCAGCCGGCCGAAGCAGAAGGAAAGAATCCCCAGCGTTTATCTTTAGGAAACCGGGACGAACCATCGTAACGGCCATTGAATTCGAGCAGGTACCGGTTGTTATAATGATAACCAATCCGGTAAAAATGCCCTGAACGGCCCAGTCAGTAATGGTTTCTGTTTCCGTCATGGTACCGGTACTAAGTCCGATGGAAGGAAGAGACGTGGAGATGATATTATTCCTGGTTGCACTGAATTGTTGATTCAGCCGGTATTCCTGGTTAAAGCCGAGGAGTGCCTGAATATCGTGTTTACCCAGTTCCTTGTGAAAATCTGTATAAAGATTTAATACATTGTATCGGGTGCTGCTGTTCTGGCTTCTTGCCCAACTGGTGGTTGAACCTGTATAACCCACCGGGTTGTTCGGTCCTGTTTTATACGGAATGGGAATATCATAGGAACGGGTGTTGCTCGACCCTCTGCGAATGCTGTAGTCGGCTTTGATATTCCAGCTGTTTTTCAGGATGGATGCGCTGGCGGAAAAAGTAGTCTGGAATTCATTGAGCCTGGTATCTGCTCGTCCACCGGTTTGTAATCTGCCCAATACACTTGCGCCGGCTGAACTCCAGGTGCCATCCGGATTTTTAGGTACATCCAGTGGGTTGGTGCGGTTAACGTTCCAGAAGAAATCGCCGTCCAGGAAAACCGGGGCATCATATTCCGAACTGGTAATTAGTGTATTGTTGGAAAAGTTGAGCCAGTCGGTGATTTTCAGGTCGGCTTTTCCACGCATATTGTAGCGTTTGAATACATCGTTTCCGAATTTCAGCAAGCCATCCTGCTGATAGTAGTCACCAGACACATAATAACTCAGTTTTTCTGTTTTTTGTGAAAGACTGAGGTTGGTATTGTAGGTGGGCGCTTTTTGGAGGTAGGCCTCTTCCATCCAGTTGGTTGAACCGAAATAAGCCCAGTTTTCGGGGTTAGCCGGACTTGGAATAACAGCCGGCAGCGAAGGGTTTTCAGAGCGTTGCCGTGCGTATTCTCTCACCGCTTCTGGGTATAAATTGTATAAGGGCACAGCCGCCTTATGTTTCATATCCATAACGGTGTAGGGGTCAGTAACCAGCTCGGGTAATTTCCCGGCAGTTCTGAAAGCAACCATAGAGTTCAGCGCTACATTCAGTTTGCTGCCTTTGGCCGATTTGGTAGTTATAAGCACCACTCCAAAAGCAGCTCTTGCTCCATAAATAGCTGCAGAAGAGGCATCTTTTAATACGGTTACAGATTCAATATCATTCGGATTAATACGCGCCACTTCATCAGAAGTAAAGGGCACATTGTCCACAACGATCAGTGGATCGCCTCCGTTAAGGCTGGTGAAACCACGAATATTAAATGCCGGATTGCTGGTTGCACGGCCATTCGACTGGGTGATGTTAAGATTGGGTATAAGTCCCTGTAAACCTGCCCCCACATTAGCAATCGGGCGGCTTTCCAATTGTTTTGCGGTAACCATATCAACAGCACCGGTAAGGTTTACTTTTTTCTGCACACCAAATCCAACCATTACTACTTCTTCCAGATTTTTATCGCCAGGTTGTAGTTGAATGATAAGCTCTGTTTTACCCTGTAATTTAATTTCCTGTGTTATGTATCCTATATAGGAGATTTCCAGGATATTATTGTCTGTTGCTTCAATTTCAAATTCTCCCTTATTATTGGTGGAGGTTCCGGAGTTGGAGTTTTTGATACGTACGCTTACATCTGCCATGGGCAGGCCGTTTTCATCCGTTATCCTGCCTCGTATGACCCGGCTTTCAACCTCATTGAATTCACGTACAACAATCAGGTTGTTATTGAGTAATTTGTAATGAAGCCTGGTATTGTGCAATACTTTTTCAAGTACGGCATGTATGGAAGCTTTTTCCACATCCAGGTTTACGATTAAATCTGCAGGTAGTTTTCCATCTTCATAAAGAAAACGATAGTCTGTTTTTTTCTGGAGCAGGTTGAAGAATTTTTTAAGCTCCAGGTTTTTTACTGAGATGGTAACCTCCTGCTGAGAATAGATTTTTGCAGATGCATGCAGGCAAATGCCAAGTAAAAGAAAAGCAGTTAGTTTCATAATTACCAGCAGTTTGGGAAAGTTCTGGTGGATACCCCAACGAAATAGGGGTATACGATTTTTTTGCATAATTTTGGAATCTTACGTTTAAAGATGGGCATCGCTATCCGCTCAAAGAAAGCCGATGCCTTTTTTGACTAAGTTTTAAGGGAGATGTGACCGCATCTCTCTTTTTTGTTTTGTTGGGTTGATTACATAAGCGGCAGATTTGGTTATTATTCGGGATGGTTATTTGATACGTATTTCTCTTCCGGTAATAGTATATTCAAAATCGTTTAGGAGTTGAAGGGCTTTTAGGGCTTCTTCAATATTTTCATTTTCAAGCACCCCGGACACCTGTTTTTTGGCAATTTTCTGATTCATTAGAAAGATGTCTACAGCGTACCATTTTTCCATTTTTTCCAATACGTCTTCCAGTGGCTCGTTGTCAAAAACCAACCGGTTATGGATCCAGGCAACTTCAGGAATTACGGCCGCCAGGGAACTTTCTTTCAGGGAATCGATACTGTAAGCAATCTTTTGTTGGTTTGCCTGAAGCGTTGTTTTTTGAGAAGAGGATCCCTGGCGGCTCTCCGCTACCTCAATCGTTATTTTTTCATTGGGATGCAACCTGATTTTTTTGCCCGGTAAGGCAGCTCCGGATACTTCCACCAAACCCCGGAGCAGCGAGGTCTGAACTTTCTCCGTACCCGGATAGCTACGCACATTAAAAGCCGTTCCTTTTACCAGGATATCAACTGATTTTGCATGGACAATAAATGGGATATCCTCCATATGTGTAACATCAAAAAAAGCTTCCCCAATAAGTGTTACTTCCCGTTTTGATTTTCCGAAATCGGCGTTGTAGTGAATACTGCTTTCACTGTTCAGCCAAACAATGGTACCATCCGGTAATACTGTTTTCGAACGGGTGCCCGGCATGGTGGCATATTGGTTATTCGAATGTGGGGGTAAGCTTGTGTGGCTGGCAGAATAGTAATAGACGAAACCTGCCAGCGACAGGGTAATCAATAACAGCGCGGCGGCTATTTTCCAGCGGTATTGCCAACGGGTTGGTTCTGTTACTGGTGGTTCAGGAGCTTGTTCAGAAATCGGGCTGTCTTCCCCGAACTCTTGTTGAAGCCGGGTTTTCAGACGGCCAAGAGCCTGTGTTTTTTGATGGGAGTAGGCCGGATTGTTTAATACCGGATGATGGAAGTACTCCGAATAAAGGTTGGCTTTATAGGCCAGTTCAGGGTTGGATTTGAGTAAGTCTTCCAATTCCGCCAATTCTTGTGAACTGGCTTCCCGGGAAAGTTTTCTTGCTATTAAATAGTATACTCTGTTTTCGGCTTTCAATACAACAATGTTTGTGCTGTATAAAGGAGCCGGTTTTCCGAACAATCACCTAAGGCCGGTGCTTATTTTTTTACAGAAAGTTTGATTGATTCAAGAATTCTCTTGGAAGCAATAGCCATTTGTGCATCAATTGTTTTTACAGAAATGCTAAGGAGTTGAGCAATTTCTTTGTATTTCATACCATCTTCCCGCACCATTTTGAAAATAAGTTTGCATTTGGGTGGTAATTCTTCAATGGCTTGTTGGATGGTGTAAAATAATTCCTTTGTTACCAGCAGATCCTCAGGGTTTTGCGTAGTGGCGCCGATTTCTTCAATAAGGTGGTCATCGAGCCAATAAGTTCCCCGGCCCTTATTTTTTCGAATATGCCGGAGCGATAAATTTTTTACTGAAACGTAGAGATAAAGCTTAATGTTTTCAATCTCTAATAAACGCAAACGATTGCGCCAAATATTAAGAAATGTATCGGAAACGATTTCTTCTGCTGATTTTTCATTCTTTACAATTGAGAAAGCGAATTTGAAAAGATGATCGTAGTAGTGCAGGTAAAGTTTTTCAAATGCCTGATGATCACCGAATAGTGTGATTTGTTCAATCCAATAGTGCACTTCAGGCGATTGAGGCATGTCGTCTAATTGATACTTTTCAGGTTAATTATACGACAATTTTAGAAAAACAAAATAACCCCAGCGTTAAGTCCTTGTTGTTTGCATTCTTAGATTATTGGGTGCTATCCATAAAAAAACCGGCCTCACAAGACCGGCTTTCTTCCTTCTCCTTCCTCCTTTTACCTTACTGCCCCTGCGCAAGGCTATAGGCTTTCTTATCTCCCCACATATTCAGTATTTCCGAAGAACAGATCTTGAAATCGGTCATAAGGCGTTTGTAAAGTTCCAGGATATCGGTTTGAGTTACCGGCGCATCACCGATACTTTCGAAGCGGCAGCTGTATTGGTTTACCAGATTTGTAAAGGAAGATCCTTTCGGCCACACCTGTGTTCCGCGGTTGGCTATGGTAACTAACTTAAACAGGTCTCCGGTATGCAGGAGACATTTTTCCGCTACTGCAGATGGTTGTTCTGCACTTTCAATAAACATATCCACGCCTACAATGATTTCATTTTCCAGTTCTTTGGACATGATCAGCGGATTCTTTTCCAGCTTGAAAGAAGTGGGGGTAATTGGTTTATTTGGCAGAATGGGGCGGGCCATATGTGCAGGCTGTTTTCCAAGGTTGGCAATAATGGCGTCTGCAAATTGAGTAGTATTTACCGAAGGAATAGAGCGGTCGCCAAAATCACCGGTATGCACGCCGGATTCCAGTGTATAAAGCAGGGCGTTTTCGATAACTGCTGCATTTTCCATTAATCCAAGGTGGCGAAGCATAGCAATACCACTTAGCAGAAGGGCTGTAGGGTTGGCTATATTTTTGCCGGCAATATCGGGGGCAGTTCCGTGTACGGCTTCGAAAATGCAGATATGATCACCAATATTTGCAGATGGTGCAAATCCAAGTCCACCTACCAGCCCGGCGCATAGGTCACTTACGATATCGCCTTGCAGATTGGTAAGCACCACCACATCAAATTCATTTGGGCGGCTTACCAGTTTCATGCAGAGGTCGTCTACAATAACATCATCCGCTTTCAGGTGGGGGTATTCCTTGGCAACTTCATAAAATACCTCCAGGAATAAGCCATCGGTAATTTTCATAATATTAGCCTTGTGGCCACAGGTAATACGGCGGGCCCCGTTTTTGCTGGCCATTTCAAAGGCGTATTTGATTACCTGCAAGCTACCGGGGCGGGTAATAAACCGACGGCTCAGGGCAACATCATGGGTTAACATATGTTCTATTCCGCCATATGTGTCTTCAATATTTTCCCGTACAATGGTTAGGTCAATAGGAATACCGGCTTTGCTGAAAACCGTATCAACTCCGTGTAATGTTTGAAAAGCTCTTTTATTGGCGTAGGTATTCCAGGTTTTCCGGGCGGTAACATTTACGCTTTTTACGCCCTTTCCTTTGGGTGTTTCCATGGGGCCTTTAAACAGAATGGAAAGCTCTTCGATGGTTTGCTGGGCTTCCGGCGTCATTCCGTTGGAATATCCTTTGTCAAATACCCATTTACCCATTTCAACAAACTCGTATTCAAGGGGTACCTGGTTTGCCTGGAAAATATGTAATACAGAATCCATGATTTCCGGACCAATTCCATCGCCTTTAGCTACAGCTATTTTCATAAATTATACAGTTGAAGATTGAATGTTAGGTGGCGCAAAGGTACGTTGGGGTGAGCAGGAAATTGCCAAAAAATGAACAAAAACTGGTATCACCGGTTGATTTTATATACCTTTAAACAAATTCTTCGGAATGAACAGTATTACCACACAGGGTGTAGAGGTGAGTGTGGAAACCTATTACCAGCCCGACTATTCGAATCCGATGTCGGGTGAGTTCATGTTCGCTTACCGCATTACCATCGAAAACCACAATAATTTCCCGATTAAACTGCATCGCAGGCACTGGTTTATTTTCGATTCCAATGGTGAATACCGCGAAGTAGAAGGTGAAGGGGTGGTAGGGGTGCAGCCGGTATTATACCCGGGCGATCGGTACCAATATGTAAGTGGTTGCAACCTGCATTCAGAAATGGGCCGCATGTCTGGCACTTACCAGATGGAAAATATAGACACCAAAAAAATCTTCACCGTTAATATCCCCGCATTTGAGATGATTGCGCCCTTTAAGAATAATTAGGGTGCCCGGCTTTGTAAATGCCGCCTAATTCATCATCTTCTGCAGTTTTTTGGTGAGTGCAAAAAGAATGATGGAGGCTGTTCCGGCCATACCTACAAAAAGCAGGAAGAAATCATAGTTGTTTTTGATCTCATACCACATAAAATAGGTGCTTTTACCGTCTGGATAAAGTGCACTTAATACGCCGGCGAATTTATTGGCAACGGCATTGGCCAGAAACCATACTGCCATAAGTAGAGAAGCGTATTTTATGGGGGCAAGTTTATTTACCAGGCTGAGGCCAATAGGGGAGAGGCAGAGTTCGCCCCAGGTATGAAGGGCATACATGCCAAATAACCACATCATGCTAACTTTAATGCCGGGTTGTACCCCGTTAACGCCAAAAGCAATCCATAAATAGCCAATAGCCAGCAGTAGTAAACCTATGGCCATTTTGGTAGGGGAAGAAGGTTCTTTTTTTCCCAGTTTAATCCATAACCAGGCGAATACAGGTGCAAAACTTACTACATAAATGGAGTTGAGAGAAGCAAATGCACTGGCCGGAATTTCAGAAATCAGGATAGAGGAGCTTCCGTTGGTAGCCAGCTGAAATAAAAGGTAAATCAATACTGCCATGGCGGCGGCCAGCAGAAACTGTACGGTTAAGCGCAGGTTTTTATCAAATTCACCCGCAAGTGAAACGCTGGTTTTTTTAAGCAGGGTACCCATATAAAACAGCAATGCTGCGCCGCCTGCATAAATAAGCCATTTAGGAATGGTCCAGTTCAGGACACGGTCGGTTTGTTCGTCCGCAAAAAAGGTGAGAGAAGCGCCTGCCTGTTCAAAAGCGCTCCAGAAGAAAATTACAAAAAATGACACGATCAGGATCACTATAACTCGCTCTTTTTCTATTTTGGACAGGGTTTTATCCGATAAGATATAGACGATTATAAAAAGTGCTGAAGCCAGCAGCAGGTAAGTTAGAAAAGAAAACTGGGTGGCATCGATATACAGGAGGGCAATCATAAGGCTGCACAACAGGGCCAGCCCGGTGCCAACAATTAAGGCGTTGGAGAATGCTTTGGGAGAGTCGGAAGGAACGGTGCCCAATGATTTTCCCTGCGGATCTATCACATATTTTTCCTGGAATACCAATTGTACAATTACGCTCAGGATCATGGCTATTCCTCCTGCTAAAAATGCCCATTTGAAATCGGCCGGGTTACCGGTATCGCCCAGGAAGGCACAAACGATAGGCCCCAGTGCACCTCCCACATTTATACCCATATAAAAGATCGTATAAGCAGCATCCTTGCGGCGGTCTCCGTCGGGATAGAGTTGTCCAACCAGAGAGGAAATATTGGGTTTAAAAAAGCCATTCCCTGAAATCATAAAGCCAAGCCCGGAAAAGAAAAATATGCTCGACAGGCCAGGATTGCTTTCATAGAGAGAGCCGCAGAAAAACAGGATAAACTCGCCAATAGCCATCAGGAGCCCACCCACAATAATGGATCTTTTATTACCCCAGTACCGGTCTGCAACAAATCCACCGATCAGGGGAGTCAGGTAAATTAATCCGGTATATGAGCCGTACAGGTTGGAGGCAAAAGCCTTGTCAAACAGAAGCGCCTTGGTCATGAACAGTACCAAAATTGCCCGCATTCCATAATAATTAAAGCGCTCCCACATTTCGGTGGCAAAGAGAATATAAAGGCCTTTCGGATGGCTGGCTTTAGACGCAATCTGGGATTGACTCATGGACTTGTCTGTTTTGTGTTAGCTGTTAAAAAAGGGAAAATAAGGAGAAAACAGGAAAAGCTGGTAAAAAGGCGATAGAAGGAAGGGTGGGGATGATGTTGTTTCTCCGTTTTCCTCCTTCTTTACCCTTGTCTCCACTTTCTCCGTTATTTTCGCAGCCTGAATGTAGGGAAAGCTGCGCAGGCAGCCATTGTTTTTAACTTGTAGAAATCATAAGCATGAATATATTATTACTTGGATCTGGTGGCAGGGAACATGCAATTGCCTGGAAATTGAACCAAAGTCCACTTTGTGATGCCCTTTATATAGCACCCGGAAATGCCGGCACTGCTGCCTGTGGAACGAATAGTTCTCTTTCTATTACTGATTTTGCCGGTATTCGCCAGTTTTGTGTGGATAAGGCAATTCACCTGGTAATTGTAGGACCCGAAGAGCCGCTCGTAAAAGGCGTGGTAGATTATTTCAAAGCCAACCCCATTGCGCTTTCTGCTGAAATGGCGCAGGCACTTCGGCTAAGCCAGGTACCGGTTATAGGACCGGATGCGTTCGGCGCACAGTTGGAAGGGTCAAAGGCATTTGCGAAAGCATTTATGGACCGGCATGGAATACCGACTGCGGCTTACCGGGAGTTTGACGCGGGCAATTTCCAGGAGGGCGTTGAATACCTGCAATCACACAGCCTCCCCATTGTGCTAAAAGCGGATGGACTGGCAGCCGGTAAAGGAGTGCTGATTTTGAATGACAGGGAGGAGGCGATCCGTGAGTTTACCCTCATGATCCGCGAAAGCAAATTTGGGGATGCCAGTAAAAAAGTGGTGGTGGAAGCCTTTCTGTCGGGCATCGAATTGTCTGTGTTTGTACTGACCGATGGCAAAAATTTTGTAGTGCTTCCGGAAGCAAAAGACTATAAACGAATCGGGGAGGGAGATACTGGCCTGAATACCGGGGGAATGGGGGCTGTTAGCCCGGTTCCCTTTGCCGGGGCAGACTTTATGCAAAAGGTAATGGATCGGGTGGTAGTTCCAACAGTTGCGGGTTTACAGGCTGAATCAATTGATTATAAAGGGTTTGTTTTTATAGGACTCATTAAAGTTGGCGATGACCCCTATGTTATTGAATACAATTGCAGAATGGGTGATCCCGAAACGGAAGTGGTGATGCCCCGCTTAAAAAATGACCTGGTGGAACTGATGCTGGCTACTGCCCGCCAGGAACTGGATCAACATACTGTGGAGCAGGATGCCCGCATTGTCTGTACAGTAATGGCAGTAAGTGGAGGGTACCCCGGCGATTATGAAAAAGGGAAAATTATAAAGGGACTGGATCAGCCCATTTCTTCCGATAGCCTGATCTTTCATGCCGGTACGGCGGTGAAAAATGGCGATATTGTTACCAATGGGGGTCGGGTGCTTTGTGTCAGTTCGTATGGAAATTCCATTTCGGCGGCTGTGCAGCAATCCCAAAACGTGCTGAAAGGAATCGATTTTGAAGGAATCTATTATCGAACAGATATAGGATTTGAGTTTAAATAAACCAATCGCATGAAACCTGTACATTATGCTGATTACCTGCAACTGGATAAAATTCTGGGTGCCCAGCAGCCGGAAAGTGAGTTGCACCAGATGCCTGCTCATGATGAAATGTTATTTATCATCATACACCAGGCATATGAACTGTGGTTCAAACAGATAATGTACGAGGTGGAATCCGTGAACCGTATTTTCAAACAGCCTGCCCTTAATGATAATTCTCCTGAATTACAAACCATTGTACACCGGTTACAGCGATCCGTAACTATACTGAAGCTGCTGGTACAGCAGATAGATGTAATGGAAACAATGACGCCGATGGATTTCCTGGATTTCAGAGATATGCTGCGTCCTGCTTCCGGGTTTCAAAGCTGGCAGTTTAAAGCGCTGGAAGCCAGGTTGGGACTGCAATTTGGACAAAGGCACGGGCAGGAATATTATATATCACAACTTCGGCCGGAGCAGGTGGCTTTAATTAAACAGGTGGAGTCTGAGCAACCCCTTATCAGTTTAGTGAATCAATGGCTTGAACGCATGCCATTTTTGGAAGAGGCCTCTTCCTGGTTTGAGGAATATGCGACCGTGTATCAATCCAGTTTAACTGAGAAGGAAAAAGCTAATTGGGATGCCTTTCAGGCCATGTTCAGCGAGCGGGCGCCTGGTAATGCCGGCGAGCCGGTTCGGCAATTGTCTGGCAGGGCATCGAGGGCGGCCTTGTTTATAATGTTATACCGCGGGTACCCCCTGCTCCAATTGCCCTTCCAACTGCTGAATGTGCTGCTGGAAATTGATGAACAATTGAGTACCTGGAGATACCGTCATATGAACATGGTACACCGTATGATCGGAACCAGGGTGGGAACCGGCGGAAGCACCGGTAAGGAATATCTAAAAGGCGCAGTTGACAAACACTATATTTTCCGGGAAATTGCCCAGCTTACGAGTTTCCTGGTAGAACGCCGCCGCCTTCCGGTACTGGACCCTGCAACAGAGCGTCGGCTTGGATTCAGCGTGCCGCCTAAGGATAAAATTCAGGCCTGAAAAAGGAAAATTAAACAAGACGGATCCATTCAGGGCACTTACATTAGCCGTTGAATTTTACAGATATGGTAGAAAAATTTTGTTTGTTGGTGACCGGTTTTTGTTGTGCGCTGTTTTCATATGGTCAAACAGGAATAACCAACCTGAGTAATAGCCAGCTTAAGCCGGGGGGCGATACCGCAAAAATGGAATGGTTTGGGAATGCCAAACTGGGCATTTTTATACATTATGGCATGTATGCGGTAAACGGTGTGGATGAAAGCTGGAGTTTTCATAATAAGAAGATCAGTCATGCGGATTATATGAAGCAAATGAAGGGCTTCACGGCAAGTAAATATGATCCGGAGCAATGGGCGGCCCTTATTAAAGAAAGTGGTGCCCGCTATGCTGTTATTACCACTAAGCACCACGATGGGCTGGCACTCTGGAATACCAAAGAAAAACATTACAGTACGGTTAAAAATACACCTGCCAAGCGCGATTTGATAACGCCGTTTTTTAAAGCGCTGGATCAATTTGGCATAAAACGCGGCGCCTATTTTTCGTTGATAGACTGGTCGTATCCCGATTATCCGGGCTTTCTGAAAGACAGCAGTCGTTACAAGATTGCCAATGATACAGCCAGGTGGGCTCGTTTCAGCCGGTTTAATAAGGCGCAGATCCGTGAAATCAGCCAGCAGTTTCGTCCCGATTTATGGTGGTTTGATGGTGATTGGGAGCATTCCGCGGAAGAGTGGGATGCCGCCGGTATACGCAGGATGATCCTGGAAGACAAACCAACCGCTATCATCAACTCCCGGCTCCAGGGTTATGGAGATTATGCAACGCCGGAACAAAATACCCCCATTCACCGCCCTAAAGGGAACTGGTGGGAGCTTTGTATGACCATCAATAATAACTGGGGATATCAGCACAGTGATACCAATTGGAAAACTCCGACCGAAATAATTTCCATTTTTGCGGATGCAATCGGAAGCGGGGGCAACCTGTTGTTAGATATTGGGCCTAAAGAAGATGGTACCATTCCTCCCGAGCAGGTTACGGTGTTAAGAGAACTGGGAAAATGGAATCGGAAACATAGTGAGGCCATTTTTGATTCAAAAGGCGGAATGCCTCATGGGCATTTTTATGGTCCGTCGACCCTTTCTAAAGATTCTGCTACCCTTTATCTTTTCCTGGCCGGTAAACCATCCGGAACGGTATGGATTAAGGGCCTGGTAAATCGAATTAAATCAATCCGCGTGGTAGGAACAGGACAACCCCTCACTCACAAAATTGTCGGAAAAATTTCCTGGAGCCAGGTACCGGGGCTGGTTTATATTGACATTCCACCAACGGTCAAAGACGATTATATGTCTGTAGTTGCGCTGGAACTAGACGGCCCCCTCCGTTTATATGCCGGTCATGGCGGCCTCTGATCCCTGTTTCGCCGGTTGGGTGCCAGCTGACCGTTGAAAATCGGTACATTTGTCGGGATGGTGGTGTAACCATGCATGATTTGTGGAAAAAATAGTGATAATCAAAGGGTCATACTTTGATTAATCGAATTATTTGCATCAATTTTGCTCACATTATATCCTGACTAAAATATTGACCTCAACAACATGGGATTATTCAACTTTCTGACCCAGGAAATTGCCATGGATCTGGGTACTGCCAATACCCTAATCATACATAACGACGAGATAGTGGTGAACGAACCTTCGATTGTTGCCCTCGACAGGAACAACCCGAAGAATGTGCTGGCGGTTGGCAAGCGTGCGCTGATGATGCACGAAAAAACCCACGAAAGCATTCGCACCGTTCGGCCGCTTAAAGACGGTGTGATCGCCGACTTCAATGCTGCCGAGCTGATGATACGGGAAATGATCAAAATGATCTATCCCAAAAAGCCCTTGTTTCCGCCTAGTTGGAGGATGATGATCTGTATTCCTTCTTCCATTACCGAGGTGGAGAAGCGGGCGGTTCGCGACAGTGCGGAGC
>NZ_LUKG01000018.1:28710-62210 GCF_001601815.1 Flavihumibacter sp. CACIAM 22H1 | reverse complement strand
TCTGTATGCTTATTACGGCTGTGTATCCGGCTTTGTTATAATGCTTTTCACTTTACTAGAATCTTTTATTTATCAGAATCTTTATGACGGATTTGAATATAAAAAAGTAATTGAGAAAAAGAGAACTTAAATTTATTCTACTGAAAAAATACCAGGATTGGATTTTAATGAAAAATTGAAATTTGTTTTAAAACAAGCTACTGGAAAAGACTTTTTCAAACATGACACCGCAGCTACTAACAGGATCGCTACATTAAAGGAGTTCAGGGATGAAATTGTTCATACTAAACCTGGTAGGAGTAATTTAAAATATGAGGACCTAATCAAAAAGTAAATTAATTTTTAAATATTTAGAATATTTAGAAGCAGTTAAATCCTTGATGAACTATTATAAACCCGATTATATACAATCTTGTCCATGTAAAAAAGAATCTTAACTTATGGCATCATTAAAAGAATCATTAATAAATAATTTACCCCTTGCACTAACTCTAATAACTGGAGTAATTTCATACTTTATCAAAAGGAAGTATGATATGATTGATAAAAAAATCGAAAAGAAGTATGATTTATTCTATAGTAGTAGAATGGATCGATTTAATGATTTTTTTAAAAATTATTCAACTTGTATTGAATCAATTAAAACTATTTCAACTACTGCTGTTGCAAATGGGAAAATAGAATCTGAAAAATTAGATAGGCTAATTTATTATCCATTGAGCAATTTGCATTCGTCATATTTACAACTACGGGTTTATTTAGAGGAGTATGAAATACCTGAATTTCAGAAGATAGTTAATCGGCTGGATAAAATAAATGGTGCAATTTCAAGAACTTATTTCAATGCTGAATTTAATGATAGGACATCTGAATCAAGTTTGTTTTCGAAATCAATCAACAATTATCTGAAAATGAGAAATCAATAATAGATTTATCCAGAAAGTTTAAAAGCCATTTCTTGAATTAAATTACATCTTCAACCCCAGAAAACTGGCCAGATCTTCCCCTGAATTCAAATCCCGATCCTGAATGACTTCAGAAGACTCCTTTTTATCCTTTTTTGTTTTGTAGCAGGGAATGGTTGCAGACAGCATCATAATATTTCGGTAGCTGATTTTCCACATGATTTCATTCTAGCAAAAGCGAAAGTATTTGATCATCCCACCGATCACACCCCAAAGAGTTTTGGTTCCTGGACTGCTCGCAGATTTATCCTCATCCGGATCCTGTTTTCTATGAAGGTGATAGAATTGGTAAAAAGTACTAACATCAATCAAATCGGCCAGGGCATTGTAAAGCCTGATTAATTCATGCGGTTTGATATTCCCCTCCAGCTGGCGGACTAAAGGGTCCGGAAGCTGCCCCTGTTTGTTTTGAATGGCTAGGGTTGCAATTGTTGCCAGAGAGAAGCAATGCCTTTCAGCAAACCAGTATATTTTTTCCAGACTCAGGCCTTTGGGTGATGGGAAATCATTTTCAACATCATCCAGAATCTCTGAAAATTGTATCAGTGTCCCAAGGAAAGGAGGGTGGATAGCAAAGGTGCGCTCTGTTTTTTTTTGCGAAATGCATGAAACCGAAAAGGCCGGTACCAGGATATAGAAATTTGAATTGGCTTATCCAGTAAAGCTGCTGCAGTCTGTTTGATCATGGCTGACAACATTTCAGAAAGGAATAGAAAATGAGTGAATTTGCTCCCCATATTGCTCCATTAAACCGGTGCTTAATTGTGGAGCTTTGAATTTCATGTGTTTGCATTTTTAACCGGTGGGGATAGGGGTATTCTCACCTTAAAAATCCCCGGCCAATAAAAGGTGACACGTCCTGAAAAAACCTTACACATTTTAAAAAGAATCCTGAAAAGACTTGTCATCAATTTTTGTTAATCCTACTAATTCTTTACAGGTAATAATGAGTAAAATTACTTTTTCTAGTTTAAATCGCCATTGCAAATACTAGGATATGATTTTTTGTATGATTTCCACTTCTTCGGAATTTCGCCCTGAAGGTATTGAGCTTCATTCGGGGTTTTATTATCCAGGCTGCCATGAGGTCTCATATCATTATAGATTATTACAGTTTTTTCAATAGCTTTCTTAGCCTCATTGTAGTTTTGGTACACTTTCTTTGGTGGAAATTCATTTTTTATAATCCCGTTCATTCTTTCGGTCAGAGCATTGTCATAAGGATTCCCTGACTGCGTAATACTTATAGCAATACCTCTTGAAAATAATATGTCAACATATGTTCCAGAACAGTATTGAACGCCTCTGTCTGAATGATGCATTAATTTATTTCCGGGATAAATTCGCCCTTTAACTGCCATTAATAATGCCTCCACTGAGCCAACACTGCTTAAGTTTGGGTAAAGACAATATCCAACAATTCTTCTTGAATATGCATCGGTAATAAGAGACAAATAATTCTAGCCATCCAGTGTCCTTATATAGGTAATGTCAGCTACCCATAATTGTTCTGGATTCAATATCTCCAACCCTCCTGTCAGGTCTGGATGCTTCTTTAACCAGTGATAATAATCCGTAGTTTTCACGCTACGCTTACGTCTTCGAATTAATAATCCATGAAATCTAAGCAAGTCAAACAATTGATCACGTCCTATTTTAATTCCGTGTTCCTTAATTTGATTATTAAGTATGTGAA
The DNA here is from genome assembly GCF_001601815.1 of Flavihumibacter sp. CACIAM 22H1. Lineage (GTDB taxonomy): Bacteria > Bacteroidota > Bacteroidia > Chitinophagales > Chitinophagaceae > Flavihumibacter. Next base: position 59,549 of record NZ_LUKG01000018.1, on the reverse strand, counting down.
TGAGTTTTCGAGTTCCAATCATCGGCATAATGTCCCTTGTTTCCTTCACTAAACAAAGCACGATAGAATGAGCTATAGTAGTTTTAATTTCATGAGACTGGGCTTCATAAAATGCCTGTCTCGTTACACCAAACAGTGTACAGAGCGTACCTAAACCAATAAATGGATGGCTCTGCCTTATTCTTTTGACTGTTTGGTACCATTCTTTTTTCGGATCTTGATATTTAATTCTTCCTCAGCAACCTTGATCATGGTTTCAAGGACAAGTATTTTTAATTTCGCGTATTCAAGTGACTTTTTTAACGGCTTAATCTGACAATTCAATTCCGGTTTCTTGTGTTCATCCGCCATACTACATGTTATGGGATTTTTCTTATTATCACTCAAAGTACGAATACTTAATCTGGTCATCCATAATTTTAGCGTATTCCTGTTTAGTCCGTACTTAAAACAAGCAGTTCTTATTCCAATACTCCCAGATTCAATTTCCGCAATAATTTTTCGGATCTCATTTTCATCTCGCCGAGTATGGGGATTTCTACTTAAAGGACTCGGTCTTGATTTTTTCTTCTCCTGCATAATAAGTTGTTGGGTGACAAGCTATTTCAGGACAAGACAGTCTTCAATTCGTCAACATTCCACTTCTTCTTGTGGATTAGCGGCCAGTGTGTAAAGACTAGCCCTTCCAGAGAGCGCTGGTGTTTCTCCAACAACTTTGTAACTTCTTCTATGTCTGCCTGCACCCATTTTTTTTCTTGATTTCTGTTGCGGCTTCCTCACGTTTAGAAGTATCTAAAATTCCCATTTCAGTTACAAGGGAACCAACCCGAGTAAGTAACTCTTCATTTCTTTTCAAGATACATTGGTCAATAGGCAGATCCCAAGTTGTTGGATCGTCCACCCTAACAGTTCTAGCTGAGGAAATTCTAATATACAACGCGCCTTCTTGTAGCAGATCTGGAATCGTTACCTTGCAAAAAAATGGCTTTTTTCAAACCCCCGTACTTCGATGATTGGATACACAACACCATTTTAGCTATTTTTTTCCTTGTGTATCGTCAAAGAGATTTTATCTGAACCGACCGTATACTTTTCAACCATATCGGCCAACCTGCTGGAGTCATAAGAAGCACATATCGCATTATCCATTGTTCCAGGCGTAGGCATTTTATTTTCATCTTCTTTGTACCCAATGACAATAAACCCTTCACTTGCATTACACATTCATATGATATGCTGAATAAGCTTAATAGTAAAAGGATCCTTTGCATTAAGAAGAACTCCTTCCTTGTAATCAACGAAGGAGTCCTCCGTTTGAAATTGCAAAAATCGTTGTCGTAGTTCTGCACCTTTATCCATGACCGATTTCAATTTGATGTGACCGAAGAATGTTTTTGTAATGCTGACTACGGCGTTATTTTTGCCGTATCCACAGATACTGCAGGTCCCTTTCGAGAATCTTCAACCATAGACTCTATCATTTTGAAATGCTGATTGAACTTATAAATCACTGTACTGTCATTGAAGTTTATAATGGCTTTACTAACCTCTTTCTCCTTCTTCTTTGGGCCGCCAGATAGGTAAAAAAACGAAGAAACTAACGTTGCTATTATTCCTAGGGAAAGAAAAATTCTAGTTGCTTTTATTAGATCAGCCGTATTGTCTGCCACATTTTGATTAAAGACAGCGCAATTTATCAATGAGGCAATAATATCTTTTTTGCTTTTGTTCTTGGGTTCGACTTCCCCAGTGTCGTCGAATGTAAATATGGCGTCGATGTAAATTGCCTTTTGAGATTTAATACCAATGCATCGAAGCGAAATCAACAGAGCTAAAGTCAGGAGAATAATGGACACAATAATTGCCCATTTATAAACGCCTTCAGGTTCCTGACTTAATAAAAATATCGGAAGCGCAGATACTGCCGTAATATAAGTCATCAACTTGAATCCCTTCTCCTCCAAAAATTCGATCCTTTCACTTATTTCTTTATAGAACTCTTGTGCAGTAGAAAGTAAAAACTCGGCATCCTCAGTGATGTTTTTAGCGCTAAACACATTGGGTGGCTCTTCTGCATTTTTGTGCGGCAGTATCCCATGTAACAAAATCTTCAAATTCCCAGTTAATGTCTTCCAAAACTTACCATGCTTTAAACTCGACTCAACAATAGTGGGCATAAACTTCGTTTGGCTGCTCATATTAGTTCACTTATAATTTGATGCGAAATACTGAGACCCAGTTCTATTTCGAGCCACACCCATTCACCAACAGGATTTACCTCCAGAAAAACATATTCACCCTCCGGAGTAAGAATTAAATCAATAGCTGAATATATCAGTCCAAAATGCCTATTCACATTGAGCAACTGCTCTTTCAACTGTATGGGTAATTGAATCAGTTCATATTTTTTCGTCACCTCTGGTCTTCTCCAATCTACCTCCGCACCTTCTTTAATTATTTTAACTGCAAACACAGATTTACCAACAATAGTGACCCTAATATCGCCCTGGTTGGGAATCTTCTCCTGTAGGAACACCGGGGTATCGAATACTGGAGCGAGTTGTAGATCAGCAAAAGACTCGAAGTTAACTTCGGTCGTGTAAATTGAATATACCTTTTCACCAACTACTTGTAGTCCATTTGATATAGGCTTAATAATTGCGGATGACTCTTTCTTCAAAAAATCAAGCGCAAGAGTCAGTCGGTTTGTAATTATGGAGTTCGGAGTACGTAATCCTAAGCGATGTGCTGCGTGAAGTTGATAGAGCTTCCGTTCGGCGATTTGGGTGCCAAACATCGGGTTGATCCACTTTGCATTTTCTAAAGAAAGAAATAAGCCTTCCAAGAAATGCTTTCGCTCATGGTTTAAATATTTGTGGTTTTCACCATCTTTCTGAATATTGTACTTTAACGGTATGCGTCTGAAAACCACGGAACGTATAGTGCTCAAATCATGTTCGGTTTCATGAAAAGTGCAAAGTTTTTCTCCTTTTGGATTGATGTTAAAATGCAGCGAACCGATATCTTCTGAATTGACTCTTAGATAGGATATTCCACGGTCATTCATTTTTGATAACAAGTACTCTATACTAACATCTTCTCGGTTCGAGATAACTAATGTATGGGGCATAGGCAAGATACGACGGTTAAACTATCAATCGCTGTGTTCAGATGCATCTGCGGCCTCTCTAGATCTAGTAATAAGGGTCTGACAATAATTTTCTACTGAAATCAGCTTAGTTGAATCTGTACCTTCAGCCATCGTCGCTGCGGTAACTGTTTTAGGAATACGTTCAGCGCAACTTTCTTCTCGGAATAGCAAGATTGGGTTTGTGTGTTTCATAACTAGTAAGAATGTTCAGATGCGTCCACCGCTTCTCGTGTTTTAGTTATTAAAGTCTGAGCGACGAATACGGCGTCTGTTTTTATACTGTTAAAATCACTTTGGATGATGAGTTTCGGAGCGAAAACTTCGTCAGATGGCGCTATTTCCGAGAATTGAGTAAGTTCTCTAAATTTAAGTATTGGGTTTTTTATTTCCATTATTTATGCGTTTTTTGATGAGTCTACCGCTTCGCGTGTTTCGGTGATTCGAGTTTGAAATTGGCCGACTGCAAGTTCGGAATCGGGCGTACTGAATGCAGCGTCATTTGGCTCCCGCTGTTTACTTTCAAGCGTGAATCGAAAGAAGAGAATTGGGTTTAACTGCGTATTTGTGTACATGTGCAGATATTTGCTTTTAATATTACGATTATTTTCTAACTCCCTGAAATAACCTATTCAGGATATCTGGCAGAAAAGTCAGAATCTTATAGCATCTGATGCCTATCAGCCCGTGATATTTAGATAGTTTTTCCCTAACTTTAAGCAAGATCTTATGTTTTATCACGCTGGTGAGTAAATCGGTGAGTATTGATATTTTTATTTACAAGTGATTGAAAGTGAATAATATAGGTGACGGGCTGTAATCCTGTCTTCCCGACTTGACGGGACAATGTAGAGAAGTCTATTGTTGTCCCGTTTTTATTTTGCCTGACTCTTTAATTAATTCCTCTGTACAAGCAATAGATTCATTTCGGCAGTTAGTTCAAGCCGCTGATTTCTAGGAACTGCTGAATGTCCTCCGCTTCCTGCTTAAAACAGGTTAGTGGTGTATTGAAACTGCGTGAAAAATATTACTGGGTTTGTAAGATCAATGGTTTCTTTTGGGTTGCTGGTAGTTTTTTATCCGCCTGGAAGATATATGGGTAGGGCTGATGGATATCACGACCATTAATCCGTGATTTGATAATGATCTCGTAAAGGGCGCCAGGCTTTAAGTTTGCAATCGCTACCATATTGTTTTTAGCGTTGCCTGCTTCAATGCATTCCTCCGTTCCTAGCTGACTGATACAGATCCGGTAATTTCCCTCACCGGACACAATTTGCTTTTCAAGCACATTCTCCCAGGTAAAGATGATCTTATCAGATTTCTTCTTCATAGAATTGATCAGCGCTGCACTGCTGTCGAAGACCATGGAACTGGAATCTGCAAATTCAAACAGGGAAGAAAACGAAAGCAGGGAACCTCTTTTGGTAAGATCGAAAAAACAGTCCCGCATTCTTTTTCTTTGTCCTTTGGTGAACATCAACATACAGGAGTCATCTACATAGTCGAGGTAATTCATGTACATTTCTCCATCAGGATCCTGGGTGCAATTTTTTTTAATGCCGGACGGGCAATAGTAATTTTGTTGCTGCTGTGTAGGCGTATCGTCAACAAAATCATTTCCGCACTGATTTTCTCCATTTCCGGAAATATGCAGGAGATCAAGCCAGTGACCCACTTCGTGCGTGGTTGTGCGTCCTTTATTATAGGAAGTATTGGGTACATTGCCGATATACCGGTAATTAAGTACAACACCGTCGTACATATTAATGCCGCCCGGTGGGGTAGCATAGCCTGCCAGTGGTTTTATGATGCCGTCTTTTTTTCTTTTGATATTGCCGATCCAGACATTCAGGTATTGATTAGAGGGCGCGCCATCTTCTCCGCCGAGGCTGCTGAACTTGATGGGATCTGCTTCCTTGCAAAGGACAGTATCATAATTGATCACAAATGCCGACTTGCGGGTTTGGAGGTAATTGATCTTTTCGATTTCGAAACTAATCTTGCAATTACCGGCTGCCTCCTTACTGAAACGGGAGGGGATACTGCCGTTATCAGGGTTGGTTCCTGCAAAGTCGTTATTCAGGATGGCAAACTGTTCCCTGATCTTTGCTTCGGCTATCCTTTCTGCATTTTTTTTGTAGAGTACATGCACATATACTTTCACGGTAATTGTTCTATCATTGTCGGCAAAGGCAACTGTTTTTTCCTGGAAACCATACATTTTTTCCAGTACCGGGTAGGATCTTACTACCTGGAAATAAGAAGGAAATGTGCCACAGTCTTCTTTTTGCGCATGACCCCTGGTACAAAGAAAAAGTAATGACAGCGTAACTATTACTTTCATAATCATTGTTTTTTTCTAACCTGGATAGTATCCCTTATAATCACTCCTGCACTGAGGGTAACCGGTTTGGCGATCCGGTGAAGCACCATGGCGCCCACTTGTTTCTGTGCATTCAGAAAGTAATTTCCGGCGGGGAGTTTGAATCGGATGGCTTTGCCGGTATTGTCTGCTGTTATCGTCTCTACAGCGCCGACAGGATCGTTGAGCTCAGCCAGCAGGCGGCTGTTGTAGATGGCCACAGTGGCAGTTGGGATATTACCCGCCGGGTTGAGAGAGTCTTTCACCAGCATGATAAATCCATTGAGGTTGGAGGTGTCGAGCGTTGCCACCATCCTGATGGAATCGTTTCCGTGTTTACTTGTTGCTTTGCCGAGATAGCGGTATCCGGATATACTGTCTTCGTACCGCAGGTAAAAAACATCGTCTTTGTTATCTGCCAGCAGGTTGAATATGAAATACCCCTCTTCATCAGTGCTGGTGAAATAGAGGTAGTTCAGGCTATCGCTAGACAGATTGGTGAGCGTTATTTTTTTGGAAGCAAGGGGCTGGTATCTTATGGAATTGGTAACAGTATCCAGGAGAAAGAGCCGGCCTCTGAGATATAGCCGGTCTTTTTCAGCGCTTTTATTACAGGCAAAGGCAAGAAGGCTGAGTAGTAGGGTGGTAAATTGTTTCATGATCAAACTTTTTTAAAAAGCAGCGTAAGCGCATTCAGTAATCCGGTTGGGTCAATTTGTATAGCCAGAAACGGGCCAGTGAGTTGGTAGCGGATCCGCTCATCCAGGATCTGGTTATTTTGGATAAAATATTTGTTGTTGCGGATGAATTGTGTGCCCAAAGTAGTTTTGAGACCCGGGAAAAAATCGTAGCTGTACCCGAGGTATACATTTTCCAGTGGCTTGGGAATACCTACGCCAATAAAGGCGGCAGAACGTTCCCAGAAATTTCCAAAGAGTCGGTTATCCTGCACGAACAAGCCCTTACCCCAGTGCACATGCACACCAACCAAGAAGCGGTATTGCTGGGCAGTATTGGTGATCAGGATCTCTCCGTCTTTTTCTTGTGCACTGGTCTGACTGAAATTAGAGAACGTATACGCAATACCGGCGCTCAGCTGGAACCGGTAGGTCTTTCCGGTCTTAAATTTGAAGCTGCTTACGATCACTGAATCTTTCGCATCCTTTTCGTTTTTCCCAATTATGGATATTTCATGCTTTACCGGTTCATCACTGGGTTTGGTATGGAGGATCTTTGAGTAAAAAATTGCTTTGGTATTCTTTATTGGTTCCAGCTCAGAAGGAGGGAGGGTTGATTCACTGAAAGCAGCGGAAAGGTGGCTGAGATAGAGGCTGTCTTTCTGAACGTTATCTACGGCTGCTTTCAATGCCTGAGTGAAGGCCGCTTCATAGAAAGTAAGGAAGATCGCTGCCTCATTCCTTTGGGCAGGAAGATCCATGTATTCTGCATCCGGGTCAAAATCACTGGGCATTTTGGTCAATGCCTCTTGAAAGACAGTTTGATCGAATCTTCCGTTTTTCTCTAAAATAATTTGCAGGTATTCACTAACGGGAGGTTTTAGGGTTCTTTCTGCCGGGGAAACAGAAAGCGATTTTTGCTGGTGTTCAGCTTGCAATGCAGCCATAGAAATGCTCCTGGTTGAAATCAATTGCTTTGGCGTCAGGTAAGCCCCGTAAGGAGAGAAGCTAACAGCCAGTGCAGACAACTGGGTGGCAAAGCTGATTAAGCTGTCGATGCCTGTCTGTACATCCGACCTGTCGTTGATGGTGGTTGTTTTTTCCTGAATTTCCAGCATATACGCTGCCGGGATATTGTGAACCACCAATATTTTTTCTGTTCCGGCGCGCACAGGTCGAGTGGTGTAATTCTTCGTTTCTGCACTTGCCTGGAATATATCCTTTTCCGAAAAACTGAAATTCTGAAATTCAACCGGATGGTCTTTTACGCATTTCGTTCTTTCAGTGCCCGTTTTGCTGGCGCAACTTTTGGATTCAGGGATGAAGATATCGTTTACAAGACTGCTGGTCATCAGCAGGGCCTGCATTTCATTTTGATTGTTCTTGTCTGCATCGGCCCTGTTGCTCAGGGTATATTTGTTATTACCGGTACCTTTTTCTGCGAGTATTTTTCGGAAGGATTCTATTCGTTCGGTGCTGTCGTATCGGATATAACGAGCAGCCAGGGAGTCCAGGTATTGCTCATAGATACCTGACTTTAGTTTGTCAACACTGGAAAATTTACCGAGGTATTCGTTGGTGGAGAATTTGAGCGGATTGAGTCTCAGCGATCCGCCATTTATCCATATCCACTGCTTGAACCATTTTTCTTTCAACAAGTCATTTTTGATAGCAGTAAGGCGACCGCCATCGAGCCTGCTATGAAAATTCTGCAGATTCTGGAGGGTTGCTGCGCTCACCTGCTCCGGACCATTTCGCATTTCTGCCAGTACTTTGGAAGATGCTTCATATTGCTCATCGAGGTAACGTGAATCCCTCAACAGGTCATCCAGCCCATAGTCTTTAATTGCATCCGTTGCATTTGTATAGCAGTTGTTATAGTATTCGATCAGGAAAGTCTTGAACAGGTCTGTTTTCCATAGCTGTAGGTTCTGCGCAGACTTAGTAAGGTTTTCAAATGATTCACCATTGAAAAGATGTTTGTCTATCAATGTTTTAAGGGTGGTTAGCTCATGGAGGGTAAGGACGGATACATCTTTGTTAGCCAGGTACCCTTCCAGGGCTTTGAGGTCTTTCTCCAGGTTGTCAACTTCTGCGTTTCCCCATATCCATTCATAGAAAATTCGCAGGTTATTGCGTTGATTTTTCAGGTTGGCAAGGGTGGCTTTGATCAGCTTTGCTGTTGCATCCCGGTGATGCTTTTTAAGATCGGCATTGTGGTTTTTAAGTGCGCTGATGTCAATAGCATTGATCTGATCATCCTTGAAGGAGAGCATCGTCACCTTCCCGGATTTGTTGATAATGGTTTTGTCCTGACCATACCCGGTGGAAAGCACCAATAGCAATGATGCTCCCAGTAGCAACGGAAGAAAATTCATAAGTAATTGTTTAGGATCAGCAATTATAGACAGGGGTAAACAAAGTAAATTCATTCCCTTTTTGAATAAAAGGGTGTTTTTCCCGTTCTTTTACGACCAATAAGGGATTTTTCATCAATCTCTCTAAGCCTAGATATTCAAGAGAATAACATGCCCTACAAGCGGTTGCCTGGGTGTCAGCCTTGCCCGCATATGCAGTTTTTTAGCCTGGATGATTTGTTCAAATGGCGGCGTAGACGACTATGCGTATATTTGCGCTGCTGGTCTTTGGAAGGCTTCCGCAGGACAGGTTATGATCTTTTATGTAAAAATGAGATTTGATAAATTCATACCGACAAAAACATTACAGCCCTACATTAAACAATTTGTAGTGTCGGAAAATGAATATGTACATGAATACAAAGTTCTTCCGCCCCCAGGTTTGGTGATCGGTTTCCAGTATAAAGGACAACTCTCAGTTATAAAGGGCGATTCAATTGTTCAATTGAATGCTGCCGGCATTACCGGGCTTACGGATAGCTATAAAATTTTCAGGAATTCGGCTGGCATAGGAACGATCCTGGTATATTTTACCGAAACCGGGTTTACACATTTTGCTGCCCACCCTGCCCATGAACTATTTAATCTGAGCCTGTCGCTGGAGGATGTTTTTGATAAAACAAGCATCCGTACAGTAGAAGAAAAACTGGGCCTTGCTGTTACAGACAGGCAGCGGGTAGAAATTGTTGAACAGTTTCTATTAGCGCAGCTAAAAGATAAAGAAACAGATAAGCTGATTGCAGAAGCGGTAAAACTTATCTATCAAACCAAGGGAACCATTCGTATTAAGGAATTGAATGAAAAGCTGTTTATCAGTCAAAGTCCATTTGAGAAACGCTTTCGAAAAATAGTAGGCACCACCCCTAAAAAATTTGCCTCTATTGTCCGGTTCAATGCTGTACTTGGTGATCTAAACCAATCAAAATCGCTTATCGATATTTGTTACGAAAATAACTTCTTTGACCAGGCGCATTTTAGCAAGGAATTTAAGCAATTTACCGGCGACACCCCCGAGCAATTCAAACGCTTCCTCTAAAAAACGATTTTTTACAAGTTCAGCATTTTTCCTGCAGGCATCTTTGCAGTCTACCGGTAATAAGGCAGACAATCAATGCCATTGGGCGCTGTTGTGAACAGCTAGTCGCCGGCAATTACTCGTACATCAACCCATTAATCACCTGGTTAAAAAAGAAAGAATGTTTACAACAGAGCAAATCAAAGCAGCGCACAGCAAAGTGAAATCAGGCGCGGATTTTCCGGCTTATATCCGGGAAATTAAAGCCTTAGGCGTTACCCATTATGTGGCTTATGTAGCAGATGGACGGATCAACTACTACGGCGCTGATGATTCTACAGCAAAACTTCCTGCAAAGTATGAGCCCCTGGCAATTGCTGACCGGGCTAACGGCGAAGCATTGAAAGCAGGTTTGCTAGCACATCAGCAGGGTAAAACGGATTTCCTGGTCTTTATCAAAATGTGTGCAACCTGTGGCATTGAAAAATGGGAAATCTGCATGGAAGAAATGACCTGCACCTATTACGACAGTGCAGCGAATAAGATATTGGTAGAAACCATTCCTGGTGTTGCTCCCGTACCAATATGAACAGTATATGTATCATAAGCGGACGGTTGTGCCCACTGGCCAGAATTTGACTGATTGAAATTCAAGGGATTGAAAAAATGGCACAGGTATTTGTTGTTATTTCTTAACAAAACCCCTTGTATATGAGAATTGTAGTCCTCTTATTATTGGTTAGCGGCCTGGGTTTACAGGCCCAGGATAGCAAAACCCCTTATCAAATAAGATCCCTGCAAAAGGAAAAAATCCATAATATTCAACTGCAAACCTCCGGTGGTAGTTTGAAAGTTATGGCGGTAGACCCGTCCGAAGCCCGGTTGGAGGTCTATATCCAGGGCAATGACGAGGGCAGTACAGTTTCTAAGGCAGCTATCGAGGAACGTCTTCGTGAACTCTATGACCTGGTGATTGAGGTGCAGGGACATCAACTGACTGCCCTCGCAAAACTAAAACCAGGTGTAAAAAATACCAACTGGAAAAGATCGCTCAGTATTTCTTTCGCTGCATTTGTGCCAAAAGAAGTTTCCACGGAGCTGTCAACCAGTGGTGGCAGCATTCAACTGAACGGCATATCCGGTAACCAGGATTTTGTTACCAGTGGAGGTAGTCTGCAATTAAACGATGTACATGGTAAGATCAAAGGCCGCACTTCGGGCGGAAGTATAAGGGTTGAAAATTCTTCTGAATCGATTGACCTGGTGACCAGTGGTGGCGGTATTACAGCAAAAAACTGTACCGGAACCATCCGCTTGCATACCTCTGCAGGCACCCTGCATTTAAACGACCTTAATGGCAATATTAATGCGGTAACAAGTGGAGGTAGCATCAACGGCGAAACAATTACCGGTGCACTGCATGCCACTACTTCTGGCGGAAGTATACGGCTGAATAAGTTATCCTGCGACCTGGAAACAGCTACCAGCGGCGGTAGTATTCAGGTTGCTTTCCTTAAAATAGGGAACTATGTAAAAGTGCGGAATTCAGGGGGTAGTATAACCCTGCAATTACCCAAGGATAAAGGCATGGACCTGGATGTTGCAGCCAATAACCTGCAAACAAAAGAGCTCGTGAATTTTTCCGGTAAATCAAATTCTGGTGGGTTGGATGGAAAAATGAACGGTGGGGGCGTGCCGGTAAAAGTTAGGTCCAGCGGCGGCCAGGTATCGCTTCTTTTTGAATAGGCCTTTTACCCTATCTTTACCCCGCTTTAGGGGTATTCTGAAAAGAATTGAGAGAGTCCCTTTGAACCTGATATGGTTGAGACCGTCGTAGGGAAAAGTAGTAATACGTCGAATAGGCACTTCTTTTTTTTGCCAGAGTTTTCCCTGGAGCAAGTAACCGTAAATCTATCGTTATGGAAAAAATGCTCTGGAAACACATCGAAACCGTTCGGCGTCAATCTCCCCTGGTACACAATATCACTAATTATGTGGTAATGAACTCCACCGCTAATGCATTGCTGGCTGCTGGTGCATCGCCGATTATGTCGCATGCCCATGCAGAAGTGAAGCAAATGGTGGCTCTTTCGCATGCCCTCGTGATTAATATCGGAACCTTGGATGAGTACTGGGTGGATGCTATGCTGCTGGCAGCAGAAACTGCCCAGCAACTGGGAAAGCCCTGGGTGCTTGATCCGGTTGGGGCAGGTGCTACTTCTTACCGCGACGAAGTACTGCAACGGTTGATGGCGTTCAAACCCACCGTAATCAGGGGTAATGCGTCGGAGATCATGGCCCTGGCAAAATTTAATGGCGCCAAAACGAAAGGGGTGGATAGTACCGCTGCCAGCCTGGATGCGGTTACCGCCGCTATTTCCCTGCTGGAGCAACAGGGAGCCGTTATCTGTATATCGGGCGCAACCGATATTATAGTCGACCAGGAATTTGGTATACATATTCATAACGGGCATCCGCTCATGACAAAAGTTACCGGGCTGGGATGCACGGCTTCTGCACTGATCGGCGCCTTTATTGGTGTAGTGGAAAATAAAACAGAAGCTACTTCTGCCGCAATGAGCCTGCTCGGAATTGCCGGGGAGCTGGCACAAAAAGAAGCCGACGGACCGGGTAGCTTGCAGGTGAAAATTCTGGATCAGCTTTACAATATGCAGGAAGAAATATTCCTGCAGCAATTAAATATTAGCTTGCTATGAGGCTGCATCCGAATTTTCCGTATGCATTATACCTGGTTATATCCGAGGCGGACTGTAAAGAACATAGTTTTCTTTATGTGGCAGAAGAAGCGATCAAAGGCGGTGTAGACCTGGTTCAGTTAAGAGAAAAGCATAGCACCCTGCCTGCCTTTATTGAAAAAGCAAAACGCTTAAAAGAAATAACCGATCGCTACCAGGTTCCGTTGATCATCAACGACCTGCTACCGGTAGCGCAGGCAATAAATGCTGCAGGTATTCATGTGGGTAACAATGATCTTGCTCCTTTGCAGATCCGTACCCAATGGAAAGAAGCTAATAAACTCATCGGTTATTCCATTGAATACCTGGAACAGCTGGATAACCAACAAAGCCATGCGGCCGATTACCTGGGATTAAGTCCGGTTTTCAATACGGCCACAAAAACAGATACTGTTACTGAATGGGGCTTGGAAGGTATCCGTCATATCCGCCAACAAACCGACAAGCCATTGGTTGCTATTGGGAATATGCAGCTCCACAATATTCCATCTGTTCTTCTGGCCGGTGCAGACTGTATAGCGGTAGTTTCGGCCATTTGTGCAGCATCGCATCCCGGAAAGGCGGCGGAAGCCCTAAAAAAAAACGATTTTATTATGAAGCGTTATAGATATCCATCGGTATTGACCATTGCCGGGTTTGATGGCAGCGGGGGTGCAGGCATTCAAGCCGATATCAAAACCATTTCCGCATTGGGTTGCTATGCCAGCTCGGTACTTACTGCCCTTCCTGTTCAGAATACAATGGGGGTGCGCAGCATTTATCCCATCCCGGTAGAAGCTATCCCGGACCAACTGCAAGCCATTTTTGAGGATATACCGCCCGATGCAGTAAAGATCGGTATGGTGCATACGCCTGAACTGGTTAATGCCATTGCCCATACGTTGGCGAAGTATACAAACCGACCAATTGTATTTGATCCGGTAATGGTGGCTACCAGTGGGCATCGGCTCATCGAGGAAAAAACGATCCGGGCAATTATAGAACAATTATTTCCGCTGTCAACGGTAGTAACACCAAATATGGATGAGGCTGCTATCCTTGCTGGCATGGAAGTAAAGACGCCGGAACAAATGCAAACTGCTGCGCAACGTATCCAGGATATGGGATGTAAAACCGTATTACTGAAAGGTGGACATTTGAGCTCGGCGCAGCTGGTTTCTTTTTTCCTGGATAACGCGGGTGTTTTTCATCGGTTTGAATCGGAAAAATTTAATACAAATAATACCCACGGTTCGGGCTGTACACTTTCTTCTGCGATTGCATCCTATATAGCGCAGGGTAAAGCGCTTACCGAAGCAGTGGAATTGGGGCAGCAATATGTTTTCCATGCTATTGAAGCGGGCATGGATGTACAAACCGGTAAAGGCAATGGACCGCTGAATCATTTTTTCAACCCACAAAAACTCATCAAACTTGAATTGGTCGGATAAGGCATGGGCAGGAATTGAATCCATCTATGGTTCCATCCTGCAACTGGCTTTTATACAGGAATTAGCGGATGGCAGTTTGCCGCGGGAAAAATTTCAGTTTTATATGGCGCAGGATTCGATTTACCTGGAACATTTTAGCAGGGCACTGGCATTATTGGGGGCCAGGGTGCCCGATATGCAGGATGCATTAACCTACCTGCGATTTGCTGAAAATGCTATACTGGTAGAACGTGTGCTGCACGACTCTTTTTTCCGCGACTTTGAGGTAAGGGAGCGGGGTGCTATGCAACCGGCCTGCCATCATTATATACATTTTTTAAAAGCTACGGCAGCCCTGGAGCCGGTTGAACTGGGGGTGGCTGCCACCCTGCCCTGTTTCTGGATTTATCAGAAAGTAGGCGACTATATTTTTGCGCAGCATAAAACCGAAAACAATCCTTATCAACGCTGGATCGATACCTACAGTGGGGATGAATTTTCAATTGCTGTACAAACTGCTATTGCCTGCACCGACAAGTTGGCTGCAGGAAGCAGTTTGGGTATGCAAGCCAGCATGAACGAAGCCTTTTATGCAGCTGCTTGCCTGGAACTGGAATTTTGGCAAGCGGCTTATGAGTTTCGAAAATGGCCGGCATAAGGGTTATGAGGCCGGCGTTCGGCGTGTTTGAATGCGTTTATCCAGGCTCCAAGGTCCGGGTCCATAGAAAAAGAAGGCGGCAAACAAAAGGAGGAAGAGCAATGGGTGTTCGCCCTCATAAAAATTCCAGTGGTGCATGGTGGCAATCACCCCCAGCATAATAAGCATAAGAAGCGGTGTTATCCATTTGGTGAACAGGCCCAGGATCAAAAAAATGCCCCCCACCAGCTCAATCAGTTTAGCTGTATAAGCCGAAAAGGCCGGGAGAGGTACTTTAGCTTGACGCAGAAAATCAATCAGTCCATTGATATCAAACAATTCAAGTGAATGCCGGAAAATTAACCATCCGGTTAACGCCCGTACCAGTGTAATGCCTGCCGGAACAAAGCCCGGTCCTGAAAAAAAATTCGTCATATTTTTTTCTTCAAATAACCGGAAATGGGGCTTACTTGTAGTAAATGCCGGGTAAATTAAGTGTAAAGAACTGTAAAACTTAGCTGTTGTTGGAGTTTCGACTATAAATATAACTGGTAATATCTCTTAATAAGCGCTGATCATTTTTATTGACCAATCGCAGGTGTTCTACAAATGCTGGGTCAGAGTTAGCCATTTTGGAAATAAGCTGAAATAGCAGAAGCCTTATCTCTTCCTTGTATGTAGCGTTCCTTTTTTGTTCCTGTAATAAAACTTTTACAAAGTTGGCTGCTTTATTCGGTTCCAGGGATTCAAATAGTTCGGTTAGTTTATGTAGCCGTTCGGCGGGTGCTTCGAAATAATGGAGGAATTGCAAAAGGCAGCTAACCGGGTCTTCGTTGATTTGCCATCCTTCCAGGAGAATGGCGGAAGCTTGTTGTTCTTCGTTTAGCTTGGTACGGTAAATAGATGCAGCCTTTATTCTATTTTTTGACGCTAATAGGCCATTAATATGTTTTTTGTAACATTCAGCAGCTGCATTTGGTTCCTCCAAAACGGTGTATAAATCCCCGGCTTTTTCCATCATATTGCATTTGATATAATGGTGAAGCGCCTGCCTTAGCATGGTTGCCTGCTCAAATGATTCAGCAGCCTTTTGGTGATACCCGTTTTTTTCAAATAAAACCGCTGCTTCTTTAAAAAAATTGCCAGCATAGAGTGTATTAGCCGCATTTAGGGGCTGGTTTAATAACTTCAGATAAATAAATGCGGCTTTGTCATGATGTCCTTGCTCCTGAAGGTTTTTTGCAGTTTCTATATAACTGCGATACAATTGTGTATCAAGCGTTCCAGATACTGATACAAAAGCGCTGCCTGTTGGGGTGGTAGGCTGATTTAATGAGAGGCTTGACCAGATCTTAGCCAATTTAAACTCACCTGGTATAGCTGATCCTCTGCTGGTTGCCTGTTCTTTTATGGGGATTGCGTACTTAAGGCCATTTAAGGGATCCTTTTTTAACAAATCAATGAGTTTGTTTATGCCTTTGTTGTTTCTGTCTTCCAATTGATTCAGCTGTAGTTTTAATTGATCTGACCATTTCGGGTTGATTGACTGAGAAAATGAACCTTTTAAAAAGAAGCGTAAGAGGTACAACTTTACTCGTTCAAAGATGCCGAGAGGTTTCACTTCCAGGCTTTCATAATTAGGAAAACTGTTTTCCAGTTGTTGAAGTATATGGGCTTCGTTCGATTCTTCGATTAGGATGCTCTTTAGTTTTCCGGGTTTGAAAATAGTTTTTGCAGGAATGGTAAAAGTTATTTGCAGCAACTCCGGTAAATCAATTTCTTCCTTCCAGTTTATGGGCGATTCTAATTCTATTAAACCGCTTCTCGGATGAAAAAGATAGGCATTGCTACTGAATATGGTGCTCAGTTCCTTATTTGTAAGTGTAGGATAAATGGTGGCATGAAAAGGTAGATGAATTTTGGAATGGGCGAATTGGCAGGGAGTGCATAAAAATTCGGGTATTACCGGTTTTTCGGGTAATACAAAGCAGCCCCAACTACTATTGGCAGTAGTTCCGGGAACCGGGTACACCTTTGTGGTTTCCAGATTAAATCCGGCAGACTGCAGTAGTATTAGCCACTGTACGGGTGAGGGCCCTTCTATCAGAAATCCCGATAGAGGATGCTCTCTTTCTTTATGAAAAGGTTGAATGCTAAGTACCATTGCCAAGTGCAAGGATTGTTTGAATAAATGGGTTTAGATAACTGGAATTAAATTCCTCCGCTCCTATCTTATTTTGTTGAAGAGAAGGATCTATAAAATAGCTTGTTCCTGTAAAATCATTGTTAGCGACCGCTGCAATTGGAACGCCAAGAACCGTTGGAAGGAAAATGGTAGGCAGCGTCTTATTGCTGCTAGTGAGCAGCAGCATGCCGGAGCGATGTAATGTGATACTGCTTCCATCCCTGAACTCGTGCCTGTTTTCATCCTTCCAAATGCCATAGGTAAGTGTGGGGCTGGCATAATTACCAGCGGTTACAATTTTATAAAATCCGTTTTCTTTAATTAGTTTATTGGAGTTTAGGAATATTTCTCCTGACGCTGATATGGCAACGGTTTTAAGTTTTTTGAGAATCGGGTTTTTGTCTTTCCATTCCTGAACAATTCTTGAGCAGTTCATTCTATAGTAAGTATAGCTGGATAGGATGCTCTGGTCTGGAATGCCCTCGAGGGTTGAAATCGTTGCTTTTTCTTCTAAGTCAATTATTGAATAGTTGAATGCAGTTACGTAGTAGAATTTATTGTCGATGAAATGGAAATGGGGGTAAGCTGAATTTGTCCAGGCTGGAAAATCAAGCTTTTGTATTTCTAACGTCTCCAGGTTGCACAAAGTTATTTGTTTCGTAATACTATTAAAACATAACAAAATTAGTTCGTTATTCTTGTTTCGACCGATTGAATATAATGAATGTTTATTTTCCTTTAGTTCGTATACCAGGCTAAAGCCCACTAAGCCATCTGGATGGTTTTTTTTAAATAGGCTGGTGCCCGATAAAAGATAGGTTTCCTGATCGATTGGAAGTGGAATTATATTTCTGCCAGATATTCCGAATAAAATAGGAAAATGATGATCGGTTGATTGTTTATTTACTCTTTTGAGGGCTTTGTTTTTTTCGATCTTCTTCCAAAGTTTATGGATGGGTAGTGTAAAGGATTGTATGAGTGATTTGCCTTTACTGCTATATTTGAAAAGGGAAATTTTTCCACTAGAGGATACTGCAATCATATAAGAAAATAGCCCGGGGTATTTCTGTACTATTTTTTGAATGCCAGCAGACTGTAGGGATTTTTCTTCGGATATAAAAATCCATTCTGTTTGTGAGTCGGGCTTTTTTTTCTTGATAAATTCTTCAACACCAGCACTGGCATCCAGCGAGATGTCAGCCTGGCTGATGGAGTATGCGACGTCTTCTTTGCTATCTATTGATAATGGAGTAAAGAAATCACCCACTGCGTATCCTTTAACGCAAATAGTTGATTTAGGATGCTGTGAGGTTGCCAGCAATATAGCAGCGCTAATTAGCTTGGGGGTTCCCCAATTTCTGATTGAAACATCAATTAAAATAATCCTATTGAAAGGTTGCTGTATTGATGGGTTTTCGCGCTGGAAATAGAGGGCCTCCTTATTGGCAATTCTACTCAGAAACACCAGGTCGTCGTGTGCAAACTCTGTGATTAGTAATTTGTCTAAACTTCCTTTATTGCTAAGCGTTGCTATACCCCCCGTAGAATAACTACCTTCGGAAGAATGATTATAGGGTAAATGTAATCCAGTCCAGATGGAACGAACAAGGGCTGCTACATGAAAGGTCGAAGGGTTTTCCTGCAATTCATCTATATAATCCTTTGGCTGGTTGTTTACTTCTGGTATTATTGGTTCATCCAGTTCAGGTAGGTCCTTTAGAGCAGCAAGTAATGCATCTAAGCTGTTGTATTTTTGATGCAGTATTGAGAATATGCGGAAATCATATTCATAAATGGCGTCGGGGTCCTTGTTTTTCTCCCTTTCCTGTAGCATGGATTCTCTTAAAAATTGTACTAAACCAATGGAAATGGATGCGGCAATTTGTTTAGAATACTTTAATCCCTGTATTCTATGACAATTGTAGAATAAAAATTGTACTAATTGTATAACACCTTTGCTTGATTTGTATCGTTCAGGTAGTTTTGATATCAGTTCCAGGAATTCAATTGCCTCCGCCGTAATAATTGTTTTTGGGTACCGAGTGGACGTATTGGTAAATGCGTTGATTTTTTTGAGCTTTTCGGATCCGTTTTTACCAGCTGCTGAAATAGCCAGCAATAGTGTGCTAAATGGTGGCAGGCCCTGCACCGATAGGGCTTGGATGGTGGTAGTTAAAGCTTCGGTATAGCAAATGGTGTCTCCGTCAATAAACTGAATTATCTCATAGTCCTCATCATACTGCCAGAAGTAAGCGTAAGATGGTCTAAAATAGTGGACAGGTTGCATGGTCAACGGGTTAGCCTGAATGAACTTATTGACAACGGTCGGAAATTTTTTTCATTTAACCGGATAACCTGTTTTTGATCCAGCCAGATCAACCGATCACCTTCTTCAAAATTCAGCATTTCCTGTATGGTATAGTCAAGGATGGGTAAGGCGGGTATGTATCCCGAAGGGATGTAAAAACTATTGTGTAAACAAAATGTATTACCTGGAATTGGCAGGATAGGTGTTCCAATAATCATGACATATTTCTCCTGTAATACATCCATACTTATCCATTTTAGTCCTTTTAGTCGTATAGCCGGGGCGGTTTCAATATATGATTTAAGGACCGCATAACTTGTTATGATGGCTACAGGTTCTCGTTCCTCTTCGGCTTTTACAAGTTGGATATTTATTCGCTCTGCTAATCCAAAATAATTATGATTAAATGCTGGAATTTGAATCGGAAATTTTTCATTGATAGGTTGCCATTTTAGGCCCTGTGGTAATTCCTGGTCGGGAAGTAGTGCGTTTAACTGGTATAATAAATCATTCTTCAACTCAAAAAAGCTTAAAAAAGGTATACGTTGAATCTTCGGCGATTTTAACGCTGCAACATTAAGTCCCTTTACCCAGCAATATTGGTGATCCTGGCTGATTAATAGATCTTCCTCATCCCTTATACTGTTCAGGTATTCCTGGTAATGCAAGGGGATTTTGATTACACCGGTTGGTCGCTTTTCAGTATCTTCTTCCATAGATCATCTATTTCAAGTACGAGTAATTTTTTTTGAGCTTCATTATTGACCCAGGTGCATCTGGTGTGAATAAACCGGAGTTTATCCTTGATTATATTTTTCTGTTCGTTGCTTACGGCAGCATCGTCCCAGCTGGATGAAAGAAATTTAATTTCTTTCATCAGTTCTTCAGCATTGGGGAGTTTGTTTTTCTGTGCTTGAGGATGGGCCTTTTTAAAGCTGGCTTTTTCCAGGATGAGGTTAATCATGCCTTCCAGAATCTCAATTTGCTCCTCGGTATCCCAAATATATTTTAATACCCAGAAATCAGATATTTCGGCTGTTTGCCTGCCACTAATAAGTGCGCTTGCGGCAATGAGGTTCTGGAGCTTTACGGCCCTCCTGTCTGATACCTGTATTCCTGTGTTTCGGAGTGAATGTACGATGTCGACATATTCTGTCCGTATTGCCATAATATCAACTTTTTTACAGTCCTCCTGGATTTTCATAATTTCAAGTGGATCAATGGTCTTGATTTGCTGGGCTGATTTTTTTTCCATTTCCCAGCCTGCTGTCAGCACAGCCGCTAAATTTTCAGGATCAACATACCCGCATTTTACCCTAACTAAGAAACGGTCAAGCAAAGCAGCCAAGGTTTCATCTTCGGGAAGTTGATTGCTGGCTCCTATAAAACTTAAAGCAGGCAGTTTTTTGGATTCTTTTCCCCGCCTGAATAACCGTTCATTGAGTGCAGTAAGAAGGCTGTTGAGAATAGCGCTGTTTGCATTAAATATTTCGTCAAGAAAAACGAGCGATGCTTCCGGCATCATTCCGTCTGTGTTAGTTTCAAGTTCTCCGTCTTTTAATTTTCGGATATCAAAGGGGCCGAAAAGTTCATTTGGTTCCGTGAACCGGGTAAGCAGGTATTCGAAATTGTTGCCATTGTGGATGCTTTCCGAGAGTCTTCTTATAATTGCACTTTTTGCAGTGCCAGGAGGACCAAGGAGAAACATGTTTTCCCTGGCCACAAGGCAGATTCCCAATAAATCGATGATTTCGTCTTTGCCAATAAATTCCTGTTTTATTTCTTCCAGTACAAGCTGCAGCGAGTCAAGGTTTTTCATAGTTGTAGTTATGCAAAAAGAATGTTTGGTAGATGCCAGCAATAGCGGAAAGCTCCTGTTGAATAACTGGATGTTTTTTCAAGTAGGGGTTGTCTGTTTCCAATATCCTGTTCAAATACAATTGTTTTAAACAGGGGTTTGAAAAAATTATTTCCAGTTTAGGGGTTAACGTTGCATCAGCAATTTTTATTCCTGAGTATTGCCAGATTGATAAGGTGGACACTATACAGGATTGTATCGGATCGCTATAATCTAGTTTATTCGCAAGATCAAATAAATCAGGCAGGAAACGCAGACACAAATCAGCGGATAGTATAGCTTCGGGTGTAAGATCATCTTTAAAACCCGCAAGCAGCATCGGGAGCTGTTCAACTGAATAAGTTCTGTAAAGTAAGAGTTGAGCTGTAGTATATAAATAACGGGCGGCCCACAATGCTGCTGCTTTGTCGAATTCAAGGGTATGAAATGGGTAGTCGTATGCTTCATTGGTAAATTCTGTTTCAAGGAATTCAACCACTAGTTGTTGCTCTTGCAGATCTGTAATAGGCAAGGCATTGAACAAGAGCAGTTTTTCATCATTTCTAACACTATATATAGTATCCAGAAAGTAAGACCGCCGATTATTAAGGATTTCTGGCATAATTCAGGACGAAAATAGCAGAATATTTCTCAAAACAAAAGCTGCTGTCTTCTTTCCGTTTTATAATTAACTTCAGCTTGCTTTTATCACTCAATCATTTTGAACTATGGCAATGGACTTTAATGAGCAGGGCGATGTAAACAATACCCCTTTAAGGGCGCAATGGATCAGCGAATTAAGCGAAGAAACCCGGCACTGGCTGGAGGAAGATGCCAGGTATTTCCTGCACCAGGCACTTTCTACCCCTGTTATGAATGTACTGCAGAAAACCGAAGGCGCCTGGATTGAAGACCTACAGGGGAAACGCTATCTTGACCTTCATGGAAATGGAGTGCATAATGCGGGTTTTTCCAACCCGGCCGTAATGGAGGCTGTTATGCAGCAATTGACCAATAAGCTGGCCTTTACCCCCCGGCGGTATACCAACCTGCCGGTAATAAAGCTGGCTAAAAAACTGGTTGAACTGAGTCCGCCCGAACTTACCCGTGTACTTTTTTGTCCGGGTGGCTCGGAAGCCATTGAAATGGCCGTTACCCTGGCTAAACAGGTAACCGGTCGATGGAAAACGATCTCCTATTGGGATTCTTACCATGGCAACGGGTTTCAATCCTCTACCTTAGGAGGAGAAGAGCATTTTTCAAATGGACAAGGCCCTATGGTACCCGGGGCTTTTCATGTAGAATTTCCGAACTATTACAGAAATCCCTGGGGTTTAACCGAGCAGGCCGCTATTGATGCAGCTTATCTGCGCCAGGTGGAGCTGATCCTTCGCCGGCATCCCGACGTTGCCGCAATTGTAGCTGAACCCATATCCGCTACCCCCGTTGTGCCCTCCCTGTACTACTGGCAAGAGCTTCGCCGGGTTTGCGATGAAAACGGCATACTCCTGATTTTTGATGAAATCATCGAAGGCCTGGGCCGAACGGGTAAATGGTTTGCCTGCGAGCATTTTGTAACACCCGACGTTCTGGTGCTCGGAAAGTCATTAGGTGGCGGCCTATTGCCTTTTGCAGGTATCCTTACCCGTGAAAAATACAATACCCTGCAGCATCGGTCTATAGGACATTATACACACGAAAAAAACCCGCTATGTGCAACCGCAGGCCTGGCCGCAATTGAATTTATTGAACAGGAGGGCCTGGTAGAAAATGCAGCTAACCTGGGCACTTATCTATTGCATGAGTTAAAAAAACTTCAACAGGAGTTTGACGTAATCGGAAATGTAGCCGGCAGAGGATTTCATATTGGGCTCGACCTGGTAGAAGACCCTCAAACCAAAAAGCGCGCTATCCGGTATGCGGAAGAAATCATGTACTATTGTTTGCGAAAAGGGATTGCGTTTAAAATTATTGAAGGCAATATTTTAACCATGCGCCCTGCATTAACCATAACCCAGGCAGATTGCGACTTTATCCTAGACACCCTGCGCCAGGCATTCCATGCCGTAAAATTGTAAGTAATTCCCGTTCACATGAAAAGAAGAAGCTTTCTGCAAAGCATAACATGGGGAAGCGGCGCCCTGCTTAGCTGGCCAGTTCGATCCGATGCTAACACACTAAGCCCTAAAGAGCCGCTGGTACAGCTGCAGGCCGATCTTGTAATTGCAGGTGCCGGTTTAGGCGGACTTGCAGCCGCATTGGCGGCCCTGAGGAATAAACAAACCGTTATCCTTACTGAAGAAACAGACTGGATAGGCGGACAGGTATCACAGCAGGGAGTGCCGCCTGATGAACACCAGTGGATTGAAACACATGGCGCTACTGCACTATACCGCCATTGGCGCAACCGAATCAGAAATTATTACCGGCAAAATTACCCGCTTACCGAAGCGGCTCAACAACGCCCCCTGCTGAACCCCGGCGACGGCGCCGTATCGCGCTTATGTCATGAACCCAAAGTTGCCGTGGCGGTATTTATGGAACTACTGGCTCCGCATCTGAGCAACGGAAAGCTCCAGCTCTTATTGCAGCATAAAGCAGTGTCGGCAGAAAAGAACGGAAACAGGGTACATGCTCTGCTGGTCAAAGACCAATCCGGCGTCCTGAAAAAACTAATAGCACCTTATTTTGTGGATGCTACCGAACTAGGTGATTTATTACCCATTACCGGAACAGAATACCGCACCGGAACAGAAGCTAAGTCGCAAACCGGTGAACTGCATGCGCCCGGAAAGGCTGATCCGCTCAACAGCCAGTCTTTCACCATGTGTTTTGCGATGGACTATGTACCAGGAGAAAATCATACCATACCCGAGCCTCCTGATTATGCGTTCTGGAAAAATTATAGCCCGGATCTGCAACCCGCCTGGCCGGGAAGATTACTGGATCTTCAGTATTCTGATCCGCGTACCGGAAAGCCCAAACAACTCGGCTTTCATCCGGAAGGAATTGCAACAGGGGACAGGTTAAACCTCTGGAATTATCGCCGGATTATTAGTAAGGATAATTTTAAACCAGGTACTTATGCGGGAGATATAACCATTGTAAACTGGCCGCAGAACGATTATATGCTGGGTACTATAATTGATGTGCCTGAAAAAGAAAAGGTTTATCATATCAACAGGGCCAAGCAATTAAGCCTGTCGCTTTTATACTGGCTGCAGACAGAAGTTCCCCGGCCCGATGGCGGTAAGGGCTGGCCTGGAATTCGGTTGCGCAAAGATGTTATGGGTACGCATGATGGCCTGGCCAAATATCCCTATGTACGCGAAGCCCGGCGCATAGAAGCTGTATTTACAGTTAAAGAAGAACATGTGGGCATGGAACAAAGAAGACAGCTTAGCGCTGATGCAAGCCTTGCATGGGGGGCTGCTTTTGAAGACAGTGTTGGAATAGGTTACTACCCGATCGACCTGCATCCTACCAACCATAAAGTGAACTATGTTGATTTCAATGCGTTGCCTTTTCAGATTCCTTTAGGGGCACTGATTCCTATACGAATGGAAAACTTGCTGCCTGCGAATAAAAATATCGGTACCACCCATATAACAAATGGCTGCTACCGGCTTCACCCGGTTGAATGGAGTATCGGAGAAGCCGTGGGTTGCCTGGTTGCTTTTGCAAAAGAGCAGGGATTAACACCCCGGCAGGTGCGGGAATTAAAAATAAAGGAATTCCAATCCTTTATCAGCAGCCAGGGAATTGAAACGGCCTGGCCCCTTTAAAGGGAAGCAGGATCAACGGATTACATGCGCCAGGTAAACAATCGCATAGCTGAATATACAGGTATAACTGGCCTGGTTCCAGGTTCGGAACAAGGCTTGTTTTTCCAGGTTCATACGGGTAACAAAAAGAGCAAATAGCCAGAAAGTAAAGGAAATCAGCAAGTCCATCCAGTCAAACCGCCCGTTCGATAAATGCACTAATTGAAATAATTCCATGGTTACCGCCAAAAGAATGGGGAGCAGGCTGAGGTTTAGGCGGCTGCCTTTTATTTCCAGGAAAAAATAATGAGAACTAAGGGTTATGCAAAAGATCCATAAACCTTCGGGGAGCGAATAAATGATCCAGTCTGCCAGGGGAAAAAGGGCCCTGATTTCCGCCTTCAGTGCAGCGTATTTTTCCCAGGAAACTAAGGCAATGATCAGTTGATTTACCAGGGTTTTGTCGGTTCGGTAAATTACATAGATATACAAGCTGATGGCCAATGAAACGCCGATGGCCCCGCGGTAGGATTTCATGGTTTGCTATAAATTCTAAGTTGGAAATAATCGTGTAACCCGAAACCCCTTATTTTCTCCAGCGTAAAGGCCGCTGCCAGGGTGCCTAGCTGCGCAGGGAGGAAATAGGAACGGAACCTGAGCAGTTTGGCTACTGGCTGAAACGCTTTATCCATCCAGCTCAGCCAGGTTTCCGGGGTAAAATGGTTAAGCAGAAAAAGCGTGCCGCCGGGTTTTAAAACCCGGCCTATTTCCTGCAATAATTTATCAGGGTCTATGGTAACTGCCAGTACATGTGATAGCACAATATAATCGAAACTGGCATCGGCAAAAGCAAGGGCTTCTCCATTCATGCAATATAGTTCTGCCTTTTCCGGATTTGATTTGCGGGCTCTTTTCAACATCAGTTCAGATACATCAATTCCAATGATCTGGTGCTTCTTGTAGAGCCGCAGGTGATTTCCATCACCAACCCCTATTTCCAGGAGTTTGCCGGTAGGATAACTGTTTACTTCCTCCAGCAAGTGCACCCGCTGCCGGAGGAGAAATAAATTGATCAGCGGGTAGATAATACTGATCCTGTTATAGAAACGAGCAATGGAATCGTTCATTTAAAAGTGCTTTGAAGTACAAAGTAAATGCAAAAAAGAATAGATTCCTATGTTTTTGCTGAAAATTTTATCCTGCTAACGGGAGGGCCGGAATATGCCGGAGGCAGGGTAGTTCTGCTCTGTATCCCAGCGGGGTTTCCAGTAGATGGTAGCTGCTTCTGTGCTGGTGGCATCATCCTGGTCGGCATACCCGATATTCATGCGAAAGCTGCCATCTGGCTGAAGAATTTCTTTTATTGGGAGCTTAATAAGTACTTCAATGCCTTTCTCACTGACTTTACTGGTGCAGCTAAGGGCTATTTTATAAGGACTTCCATCTGCTTTCGTAAGTTGGAAGGAAGGTTTTTTGGAGTCTGGTGATACCGTTAGCAGGAAAGGGACCTTGTTTTTATTTTCGAAATATACCAATAATTTATCGCGGTGCTCTCCTTCCTGCAGAACGAGTTGATCATCGGTAACGGTAGCCGATAAGGTAAGGTATTTAGTTTCTTCGTGTAGTTTAAACCTGATAAATGAATCCCCGGTTCCCTGCCAGTCCCAGGCTTCGGTTACATATTCCGGGTAGTGTACCAAAATTTCCTGGCCGGTTGAGCCGGGCCAGTTCAGCAGCATTCTTTGACTAGCCGGAAGTGCATAGCGTTTGTTGTTTATGTTGTACGCGCCTTCAAGTTCAATGGTTACAGGATCCAGTGTGGCCAGATCAACCGGTTGGCCATGCAGGGTTTTGAGCAGGAAGGGGATTTCTTTTTCTTCACCGGGGCCCAGGGTAAGTTGGATGGTTTCCGGTTCTGTATGCCAACCAGTAAGCTTCGGCAGATTTCCCTTAACTGCAAGGGGCAACTCACTTGGGTTGCGCAGCTGAACGGATGCCTGGATCAGCGATTCCACGGATGAGCGGGTTTGCGCGGGCTTTAATCGCAACCAGTTGCCGGAAGTAAGCGGGCGGATTTTTTTCCGCAAAGCTTCATCTACAATATTTTCTTCAACCAGCCCGTCCAGTTTTAAATGAACTACTTTGGGTTCTGCAGACTGGAAACTTACCCAGGTTATATGATCGAATTCGCCGAACTGTTCTCCTCTTCGCTCACTGCCTCCGCCACTTGTAGCCAGTATATAATATTTGCGTTTGTTGCGCTCACTCAGCAGGTAATTATGGGTATGACCTGCAAATACCGTATAATTTCTGTTCGCAAGGGCAGCTTCAATTTTTTCAAAACCGGTACCGGTTTTGGCCCAAAGGGGTTGGTGCATAAATACAAAGGTCCATCGAACGGCTGGGAATTGTTGCAGGATTTGCTGGAAATAAGCAACCTGTTCGGCCTTCATTCCATAATCGCCCTCATCCTGCGAATTCAGTGATAAGAAGAGGACATTTTTATAAACAAAATAATAATGCGATTGTCCATATCGTCTTTTCCATTCCTGTTGCATCCAGGAATTGCTGATATCATGATTTCCGGGCACATAAAAAAAAGGAACAGTCAGTGGTTCCAGTAGGTTGGTAAATTCCTTCCATTGCGCATTAATCAGCACGGAATCGGTTGAGTAACCATTAATAAGATCCCCCACAGACAGAATGAACTGGGGTTGTAGCAGGTTGGCTTTTTTAACCGCATCTTCAAATATACCCGGAACCATGCCCCCGGTACGATCGCTCAGGATGGCGAATTGAACCAGGTTGCTGTCCGTATTAAATCGGGTGTTGGTTACCGGTATACGGCCTTTTGATGTATCCCATTTGAAAAAGGAGGGTTCCTGCGCCTTTGCAGAAAACCGGATAACTGCCAGAACTGCTATGCAGAAATAGTGGAGTTTCATGGTGCAAGCCTTTTAAGCAGGCCTATTAAAAATAGGGAATGAAAGAATAAATGCTGCTACCCGGCCTTTTTCTTGCGGATATTGATGGGGATTATTCCTGTTTGTTGCGCAATCTCCGCTGCTTTGCCTGGCCGGGCGGGTTGCGGACCTGGCCGGGTTAATCCTGCACAGTGAAGATAAAACCCACCCCGTACACATTTTCTATTTTTACTTTGGTGGAGGCCGATAACAATTTCCGAAGCCTTGAAATAAATACATCCAGGCTGCGTCCCAGGAAATAATCATTTTCTCCCCATAGTTGCAGGAGGATATCTTCTCTTTTTAAAACACTGTTGCGGTGTTTATACAGGAATTCCAGTAATTCCATTTCTCTGGGAGTTAGAGCGCCTTTGCCTGGAAAATTTCGGATAGATAGTTTGAATAGATCTTTATGCAGTATGATGTCGCCGATTTTTAGATCGGTAGCGGATTTGTACGTTGTTTCGGACCGTTTGTTTCTGCGGATAATGTTCCGGATCCTGAGCACCAGTTCATCAATATCAAAGGGTTTACTTATATAGTCATCTGCTCCAAGTTCTAAACCACGCAGCCGGTCTTTTTTTTCGTTCCTGGCGGTAAGAAATAGAAAGGGTTTCTTGCTGTCGAGTTGGTAAAATTTTTTCGCCAGTTCAAAACCGTCTGCCCCGGGTAACTGAACATCGATCATAAGCAGGTCGTAGCTGGCTTTGTTTTTGGTAAAGGCAAGATAGGCGTCTTCTGCCGTGGTATGCCAGTCTATTTCCAGGTCCATGAGCTGTAGATATTGTTTTACCACGTTGCCGAGGTCTATTTCGTCTTCCACAAATAATACTTTATGTTGCATAGGCGTCACTTTATTTTTCCAGTGGAATCCGTATAATAAAAAATGTTCCACTTGAATCATTCGACAGGATTTCAAGCTCCCAATTATGCGCATCGATGCATTGTTTGGTATAAAAAAGCCCGAGTCCAAGTCCGTTGGTTGCATTATTTTCCAGGCCTTCCGTATTTCGGTAAAACTTGTCAAAAATATAGCGGCGTGCTTTGTCCGAAATACCGATACCGTTGTCTGAAATGATCAATACCAGTTTTTCGTATGCCTGCCTGGTATGTACTTTTATTGTTTTCAATTTACTGTTATTATACTTAATGCCATTATCAAGGATATTATTGATCATGGTGGTGGTCCAGAATTTATCGAGTAAAACCCGGCTCGCCTTAGAATCGTTGGTATAAGAAATAGATACCTGGTTATTGGTTAGTTGCAGGCGGTAGTCGAGCAACAGTTCCTCGAGCAGTTCTTCCATAATGAAGGGTTCCTTTTGTAAACTGGAAGCGTTCATTACCGTTAAGTCCAGCACTTGCCCGAATAAGGTTTTTAATCGTTGTGATTGCCGGTCGATTACCGCGGTTAGCGCCAGTATTTTTTCTTTGTCTTCCATGATCCGGTCGTTGGTAAGGCTTTTATTGGCTACTATAATGGCAGATAACGGCGTATGCAGTTCATGAGTAATACTGTTTACAAAATCTGACTTAAGTTCTGCAAGTTTTTTTTGACGGATCCAGTTATGGTAGGTTACATAATAAATCAACACTACTACCAATATTGAAAAGAAAGAGATGACAAGCGGCAGTGCCATGCTTTTGAAAATATGCAGTGTTCGGTAGGGGATATCGGCATGCAGCGAAAACCCGGTTGCATAGGAATTTGGAGTTGGGGAACTGACCGTAATAGAACTAACTTCATTTTGTTTGGTTAGGCGGGAGGGGCCATTGTTGTTTAAGATGCCCTTTGCCTGTTCATTGCGTTCGAACAGGGAGATATAATGTGTGCCATCGAAGGTTATACTTACTTTTTCAAGGGTGGCGGCCCAGGTCAACGATGTGTCGAGTTTATTTTCCCGTATTATCCGGTGCATTATCTGGTCGATGGTATTTTGCTTTCTTAAGGCTAGTTGAAGGCTGTCTATTACCAGCCTGGCATAATCGGTTAGTTTTCGGGTAGATATTTTATGCAGGGAATCAAATTTTGCCATATTGCCCAGTAGGTAACGATCCATGATGGCTTGTCCGCCGGGAAAAATCTTTTCATTACGGATGCTTGCCCGGTAAGCTTCTTTCAGAATGTTTTTTTCGGCAGCAAAGAATTCATCATCTTTTAATTTATAGGTATTGTAAATCAGGAAGCACTGCACGGATACCAGTACAATAAACCCGAGAAAGGCGAGGATTTTATGTTGCTGAATCGAAAATTTCACGCAGAAAAGTTTAAACAATAAAGATAACTGCTTCGGTCAGCTTCCCCTCTCCTTTAAATTCCGTTAACAATCTGTTTGAACTTTGTTGGCAGCTAAAAGTTGAGATGTTAAATAGTTTTAAAAACTATCGCAAAGGATTGCATGCAAACGGCGAATTACGGGTCCTGTTAAGGAGCCGTACCATCTACTGACATCTAACTGTTATTAATAATGAGCAAAAAAAATACAATAGCAGGAGGCAGTTCTATGCGTGTCCTTCCGCTGTTTTGCGCGGCGATTCTTGCAGTTCCCGTTCAGGGTAAGGCGGAAAGCGGCAATATATCCAACTTTAACGAATCAGCCGGAATAGCGGGTAAGCATTCTGCCTGGTTTCAACAATCCGTTTCGGGCATCGTTTCCAACGCAGTAAATAATACACCTGTTGCCGGTGCCTCTGTTATTATCAAAGGCAGTACCAAAGGAGTAACTACCGATGAGGAAGGCCGGTTCACTATTGCTGCAAAACCAGGTGATATTTTAGTGGTTTCTTACCTCGGCTTTAAAACCAGTGAAATCAGGGTTGGACAAAGCAATAACCTTAGCATCCAACTAAGAGACGATGTTCAGAGTCTTGATCAGGTAGTGGTGGTGGGGTATGGTACACAAAAAAGAAAAGAAATAACCTCTGCGGTTACTTCCGTAAAATCAACCAATTTTAATCCGGGGGGCACCCGTTCACCAATGGATCTGATACAGGGTAAAGTAGCCGGTTTGAACATTACCAGAACAGCCGGAAATAACCCCAATTCCGGTGCCTCCATTCAATTAAGAGGCGTTACTTCCCTAACCGGTACCAGAACGCCTTTGATCGTGATTGATGGAATTCCTGGTGGAAACCTGGATCTGCTGCAACAGGATGATATAGAATCTTTTGATGTATTAAAAGACGGATCGGCTGCCGCTATTTACGGTACCCGGGGAAATGCCGGTGTCATTCTGATTACCACAAAAAAAGGCAAATCCGGCGCACCGCGCTACGATTTTTCTACCTACCTGCAGCGGGAGTATATAGATCAGAAACCCGATTATATGACAGCTGCTGACTTCAGGAAACTTATTGC
>NZ_LUKG01000018.1:20262-28292 GCF_001601815.1 Flavihumibacter sp. CACIAM 22H1 | reverse complement strand
GGAGTATATAGATCAGAAACCCGATTATATGACAGCTGCTGACTTCAGGAAACTTATTGCAGACGGGGTGGTAGCGCCTTCGCAGGATTTTGGTGCTACAACGGATCTGTACGAAGAACTGATCAATAAAAATAATCTCAGCCAGTACTATAACTTTGCTGCCTCTGGCGGTACTGCACAAACCAATTACAGGGCTTCTTTGTTTTTTAATGAAGCCAATGGTATAGCTAAACAGAATGGGAGAGAGCAGTTTGGTGGAAGAGTAAATATCAACCAGCGTGGCCTGGACGACCGGCTGAGTCTGTCGGTAAACATTGCTGCTACCATGAACAAAGCCAATTTGCTTGGTGGCGGCGGCGGTGATTTCGAACAGGCTATTCAACGAAATCCAACGGCCCCTATTTATAACCCCGACGGTAGTTTTTTTGAAACGCAGGGCTACAATAATTACAACCCGCTTTCCAGGCTGGCACATAGAATTTCTGAACGAAACCAACAGACCTTTTCGGGCGATGCCCTGTTATCTCTGAAGCTGATCAAGGGACTAACGGCAAGCACCTTTGTGTCTTACGTGCGCGATAATTACAACGACCGCTATTATCGCTCAAGAAAGGACTGGGATCAGCGCCCGAATAGCGATTACCAGGGCATGGCCTATGCCTCCAAATCCAATCTTGTATACTGGAGTAAAACATTGGAGTCGACCCTCAATTATACCCGTGATATTGGCACGGATCATACCATTACCGCTCTGGCAGGATACAGTTATCAATATGAAACCACGGAAGCGTTCAATGTTAACAACAATGGGTTTACGACCGACGGGTTTCTGGATTGGAACCTGGGTGCAGGTAGTGCTATCCAAAAC
Organism: Flavihumibacter sp. CACIAM 22H1; assembly: GCF_001601815.1. Classification (GTDB taxonomy): domain Bacteria; phylum Bacteroidota; class Bacteroidia; order Chitinophagales; family Chitinophagaceae; genus Flavihumibacter. The sequence goes on along the minus strand of NZ_LUKG01000018.1, from coordinate 27,424 downwards.
ACCACCTTGCCGCGCCCGGGTATGGGAAGTAATAAAGTTGACAATACCCTGATCGCTTTTTTCGGACGGGTTAATTATTCCTTTAGTGATCGTTATTTCCTGACGGCAATTTTAAGGAGGGAGGGGTCTTCCCGTTTTGGCGCCAATCATAAATGGGGAAATTTTCCGGCGGTTTCTGCGGGCTGGGTAATTTCTGAAGAAGCCTTTATGCAGGATATCAGCCTTATTAATCAACTTAAACTGCGGGTTGGGTACGGGGTTACCGGTAACCAGGGGATTCCGAATTATCAGTCCATTGTAACGCTGGGGACAGGCGGTGTTTATCCGCAGAACGGCGTGTATTACCAAACCTATGGTCCTGTTCGTAATCCCAATCCCAACCTTCGCTGGGAACAAAAAGCGGAATGGAACTTTGGGTTGGATTTCGCTATACTGAATAACCGGGTTTCCGGTTCTATTGATGTATACAACAGAACTACCAAAGACCTCCTGTATAATTACAATGCACAACAGCCTTCTTTTGTGCGAGACCAGATCTATACCAATGTTGGATCAATACGTAACAGCGGGGTTGAGCTGCAGTTATCCGCCATCCCTGTTCAAAATAAAAATTTCCAATGGAATGTAGATTTTACCGGTAATACCCAGAAGAATAAACTCACACAACTGTCTAACGATGTGTTTAAAGCAAACTGGCTGGAGTTCTACGGCCTTCCCTCTCCCGGCGCATTGGGCAATGCTTTTCGCTTGGAAGAAGGGGGCGCTGTGGGTAATTTCTATGGAAAGCGCTTTGCCGGTTTTACAGAAGATGGTAAATGGCAGTTTTATAAAGCCGATGGTTCCAAAGCACCCGCCAATGAAATGAATAATGATGACCTGGTAGTTATAGGCAACGGTGTACCTAAGTTACAGCTTGCGTTAAATAACCGGTTTACCTATAAGAACTTTGACCTGACGGTGTTCTTCCGGGGAAAGTTTATGTATGATATCCTCAATACAAAGGAATTGTATTTTGGTAATAAGAACTGGTTGCCGAATAACCTCCTGAAAAGTGCCATTACTACCCATAATGCCTTAAATGATGCACCGCAGTATTCGGATTATTACCTGGAGAAAGGCGATTTTGTAAAACTGGATAACCTTACAATCGGATATAGTTTCCATTTTAATACCAAACTCATTCGAAATATGCGGTTATATATTACCGGTAGAAACCTGGCCACCTTTACCGGTTATAGCGGAATAGACCCTGAATTACAGGATACAGGTTTTGAAACCGGGGTAGACGGCCGTGGATTTTACCCGCGCACCAAATCAATGGCCATTGGCCTAACCGTTGGATTCTAAATAAGCATAGTATGAAAAAAATGACATTCAATAAAGGAAGTTTGCTGGCGGCAATTTTGCTGGTAACAACAATCAGCGGGTGTACAAAACTCGATGAAACACTCTATAGTGAACTGAATAAAAACAATTTTTATAACAATAAGGTAGAAGTAATGCAGGCCGCTCTTCGCCCTTTTACACATATGCAGGCCTGGCTGGCGCCTACCGGGCAAAACGGCTATTATTACCATGCCGAATTATCGGCCGATCAACTGGCCTGGCCGCAAAAAGGACGGCATGGTTATGATGGGGGAGATCATTTCCGGCAACATTATCATACCTGGACCTCCAACGAACCGCGCATGCGAACAGCCTGGACATTGATTTGGACAGGTGTAGGTATGATCAATGCAGCGCTGGCTGACCTCGAAAACCTGAATTATCAGGCGTTGGGAATCAGTGTAGAAGAAATGAATGCAATTGTTGCAGAGCTGCGGGTGCTGCGCGCCTACCATTATATGAAGATGATGGAACTATGGGGAAATATTCCTATTGCTGTTGTTGTGGGTGAACCATTGAATCCGCCCACACAATCAAGAGCCGAAGTATTTGCCTTTGTTAAAGAGGAACTGGAAACTTATGTGCCTAAATTATTGCCTTATTCCAATGAAATGGTGGGCAGGGTTTCCGCCGCCGCCGGTAATGCTATGCTGGCTGAATTGTACCTGAATGCAGCGTATTTTACCGGTACGGCCATGTGGGACCAAACAATTGCTGCCTGCGATAAAATAATCAGTGGCCAGTCGGGTGGCTTAAACGGTGGGCCGGCGCTGGCCGATAACCTGAATGAGACCTTCTCCAATACCAATCGGCTGGCAAAAGAAGCTTTATTCCAGTTCGCTTTTAGCCGGAAAGGGGGCTTTACGTTTGGATGGGGTGGTTTCTTCATGGGTTATGACAATATTCGTGAAGTATTGAAAGTAGGTTATGGCGGATGGAATGCCTTTGTTGTAATTCCAACGGCGTTTGATGCCTATGCTGAAAATGATCTTCGTAAGAAAGAATGGTTTCTTTTCGGACCGCAGTACAAATACGGAACCACGGAACAAATCCTGGGAACAGAAGAATACAATGGGCAGCCCTTTGCGTATGTAAACAGTATCCGAAGAGAAAGTGAAGGAGATTTGACGAGTGAAGGCAGCATGGCAGAAGGGGAAGAGAACAGTGGCGCCCGTTTCAATAAGTACAAAAGCGGAACCCTCGACGATGCGAATTACCAGGAAAATCATTACATCATTTACCGCCTTACTGAAATCTATTTCATGAAAGCGGAAGCCATTATGCGAAAGAATGGCGGTGCTGCCACCCAGGAGGCGGTGGACCTGATCAATGCCAGCAGGCGAAGGGCTTTTTCGGAAGAAGACTGGTCTGCCGCCCAATACACCACGGCCAGTTTAACCCTGGATGAACTGCTGGCTGAAAAAGGAAGGGAGTTTATTTTTGAAGGTAAACGCCGCGCCGATATTATTCGATTCGGACATTTTACCAATGGCAGTTGGTGGGACCACCAGCCAACCGGCGATGCAAGAAAAGAAATATATGCCATTCCGGCTACCCAGTTGGCAGCCAATCCCAACCTGGTACAGAACCCGGGTTATGAATAAGCAGTACAGTTAGTGTTGGTTTATACCGGGTATTTAACACCCGGTTACGTAAAACAGCTGCCTGTTACGGGTTGTACACCTGTAACAGGCAGCTGTTTAGTATTGGAAGAATGCTTGCTGCTTGTATTTATCGCCAGCCACCCCCCAATGCATGGTAGAGGTTAATAGAAGCCTGCCATTGTTTAAGCTTGGTTTCTACCAGTTCTACCCTGGCCTCCAGCGCTTCCCGCTGGGTGAACAGAACTTCTGTGTAGTCTGCTCTGGCAGCATTGAATAACCTGTTTGAAATATCTACAGACATCACCAGGTCTTCTACCTGTTGTTTTTTCTGCAGGTAGCTGTTTTCCAGGTTATTGATATTTGACACCTGGTTTTTTGTTTCGAGGAAGGCGGACAGTAGCTTTTGTTCGTATTCGTACACGGTTTGCAGCTGTTTGGCATTCGCATTCAGATAGGATGCTTTTAGTGCATTCCGGTTAATCAGTGGGGCAGCCAGGTCGCCAGCCAGGGAAAATAACATAGACTCCGGGGCTTTTAGCAGGTAGCCTGGGTTAAAGGCGCCCAGCCCAAGTGCCGACCGTATACCCAGGGAAGGATAAAATTGTGCTCTTGCTACCGATACATCCAGCTTGGCTGCGGCCAGTTCCAGTTCCGATTGCCTGATATCAGGGCGGTTAAACAGCAGTTGTGTTGGCAGGCCTGTTTGCAGGGCTGGCAGCAGGCTTTGTTCAAAATCGCCGTTATTCCTTGGTACAGGTTGAGGAAAACGCCCCAGCAGGAAATTGATGCGGTTTTCTGTCTCAGTTATCTGCTGATGGATATTGAATTCCATGCTGCGGGTATTGGCCAGCTGTGCATCGAAACGGCGTACAGCCAGCTCTGTTACCTTAGTAGCTTCTTTTTGTACTTTAACCAGCTCTAGTGCATTCTTCTGGATGGCGATATTCTGTTGCAGAATTTCCAGTTGTTTGTCAAGTGCCAGCAGTTCATAATAAGAAGCGGCAATTTCTGCTACCAGGTTGGTAACCATGAAATTTCTCCCTTCTACGGTGGAAAGGTACCGCAGGTTCGCAGCTTTGGTGGCATTGCGCAGTTTGTGCCAGATATCTACTTCCCAACTGGCATACAGGCCAATGCCAAAATCACCCAGCGGTTCCGGCATTTCTTTGCCTGGTTTGATTTCAGTGGTTGCTTCCAGGGCACCGATATTGGTATAACGCGGTACTTTGTCAACCCCTGCACCGGCTTTTACACCAACAAAGGGAAGGTATTCTCCTTTTCTTGCCCGGATCTCATTACGGCTGATTTCAATTTCCTGTAGCAGGATATTCAATTCCTGGTTATGCGACAGGGCTGTATCAATCAGTGCAATAAGTGAGGGGTCATTAAAAATAGTTCTCCAGTTAACGGAAGCGCTGTTAGTGCTGTCGGTAGTTGTATTGGTATACGCTTCCGGAACACTGGTATTGACTTCCCGGTTAACCAGTACCGGTAGCTTACAACTGGCCAGCAGCAGGGTCGTCAGTGCGATCCAGGTGTATTTTTGGATGTTTCTTTTTTCCATGATGTGAAAATTCTTCTGTTAAGGGGGTGTCTTCTTCTTTTTTGATGAGTTTACGTCCGTCTGCCAGGCTGCCGAATACATAATACAAGCCCGGAACTACAATTACGCCGAATACTGTTCCCAGCAGCATGCCTCCTGCGGAAGAGGCACCGATGGTACGGTTGCCGATGGCACCGGGGCCGGTAGCTACCAATAGGGGAAGTAATCCAGCTATAAAGGCAAAGGAGGTCATAAGGATGGGGCGGAAACGTACTTTAGCGCCTTCAATGGCTGCATCCAGCACGGTTAATCCTTGCTGTCGTTTCTGGATGGCAAACTCTACAATTAATACGGCGTTTTTGCCCAATAAGCCTACCAGCATTACCAATCCTACCTGCGCATAGATGTCATTGGCAAGTCCCATCATTTTCAATAAAAGGAACGCGCCGAATATACCTGCGGGTAGCGAAAGGATAACTGCCAGTGGAATAATAAAGCTTTCATATTGGGCAGCCAGTACCAGGTATACAAATCCCAGTACAATCAAAAAGATATACAGCGATTCGTTGCCTCTTTGTACCTCGTCTTTAGACAAACCCAGCCAGTCGATATCATATCCCTTGGGTAAGGTTTCTTTTGCCACTTCTTTGATTACATCAATGGCCTGCCCGCTGCTGTAGCCGGAGGCAGGTGATCCGTTGATGGCAGAAGAAGTGTACATATTGTAACGGGTAATCTCATTCATGCCCTGTGATTTTTTAATTTTCATAAAGGCTGAATAAGGAACCATTTCATCACGATTGTTTTTTACATAGAGCTGCATGAGATCACTCGGCATTTCGCGGTACTTGGCATCGGCTTGTACATATACTTTGAAAAATGTTCCGAAGCGGATAAAGCCCTGTTCATAGGTACTGCCAATGAGGATGGAGAGGTTGTCCATTGCCTTGCCGATTGATACCCCTTTTTGCATGGCAGCCTGGTTGTCTATTTCCAGTTCATACTGCGGGTAATTGGCTGCGAAAAAAGTAAAGAGACCGGTTAACTCTTTGCGTTTTTCCAGGGCTTCCATAAACGCAGTGTTTACTTCGCCAAAGGCTTTGTAATCGCCGGTATTGGTTTTGTCGAGCAAACGTAGGGAGAAACCACCGGTTGCACCATAACCAGGAACGGCGGGTGGTTCAAAAAATTCGATCGTAGCACCTGGTATGGTCTTCGCTTCTTTCTCCAGTTCTTCAATTACTTCGTGCACGGATTGTTTACGTTCTGACCAGTTTTTGAGGTTGATGAGGCAGGTTCCGGCATTGGAGCCCCTACCTTCGGTCATGATTTCATAACCGGCCAGGGCCGACACAGATTGTACTCCTTCGTTTTTTTCGCAGATTTCCTGCAGCTTTCGGGCAATATCATTGGTTCTTTCCAGGGTAGAGCCAGGAGGGGTTTGAATAATAGCATAGATCATGCCCTGGTCTTCGCCGGGTATAAAACCCGATGGAAGAGCTGCTGTAGTAAGCAGAATGCTGGCACAAAAAGCGATCAGCATGCCAAAGGTCAGTACCCTTCTGTGTGCAATCAGTTTCAGGAAACGGGTATAGGAACCCAGCAGGCCATTAAACTTATTATTGAACCAGTCTATAAACAGGTTGATAGGGGTCTTTTTTCTTGGCTTACCATGGTTGTTTTTGAGGATCATGGCGCAGAGAACCGGAGTAAGCGTAAGCGCCACGATACCGGAAATAACAATGGAACTGGCCATGGTAATGGAAAACTGCCGGTAAAAAACACCTACAGGTCCGCTCATAAATGCCACGGGTACAAATACCGCCGTCATCAACAAGGTAATTGCGATAATGGCACCACTGATCTCATTCAATACCTGTTTAGTGGCTTTGTAGGGTGAGAGGTGTTCTTCTTCCATTTTGGCATGCACGGCTTCCACCACCACAATGGCGTTGTCCACCACAATGCCGATGGCCAGTACCAGCGCAAACAGGGTAATAAGGTTGATGGTAATGCCGAAAAACTTCATGGCCATAAAAGCGCCTACCAGCGATACCGGTACAGCAAGGGTGGGTATGAGGGTGGAGCGCCAGTCGCCCAGGAATATAAATACCACCAGAGCAACCAGTATAAACGCTTCGGTAAGTGTATGGATTACTTTTTCAATAGAGGCATCCAGGAATGTAGATACATCATAACTGATCTGGTACTCCATTTCCGGGGGGAAGGAAGTTTTTTTAATTTCTTCCAGCTTTTCTTTTACTTCTTTGATTACTTCTGTAGCGTTGGACCCATAGGTTTGTTTTAATACGATAGCGGCAGAAGGATGGTTGTCGAGGTTGGAATAGATATCGTAAAACTCACTACCAAGTTCAACTTCGGCAACATCTTTCAGGTGAAGAATTTCCCCGTTTGGCGTGGCGCGTATAATGATGTCTTCATATTGCTCGGGTTTGTTATACCGGCCCGGATAGGTGAGTACATATTCGAGCGACTGGGAGCGTTTTCCCGTACTCTGTCCAAGCCGGCCCGGAGATCCGATAATACTTTGTTCGGCCATCGCTTCCATTACTTCTTCCGTGGAAACATTGTAGGCACGCATCCGGTCGGGTTTTAACCATATCCGCAT
>NZ_LUKG01000018.1:0-19597 GCF_001601815.1 Flavihumibacter sp. CACIAM 22H1 | reverse complement strand
GGTGGGTACATATTCGAGCGGCTGGGAGCGTTTTACCGTACTCTGTCCAAGCGGGCCCGGAGATCCGATAGTACTTTGTTCGGCCATCGCTTCCATTACTTCTTCCGTGGAAACATTGTAGGCACGCATCCGGTCGGGTTTTAACCATATCCGCATGGCATATTGCCGGCTTCCGAGGATTTTGGCACTACCAACGCCTTTCAAACGGCTTAATTCGGGAATGATATTAACGTTGGCGAAATTATAGGCGAACTTTTCATCCACATTTTTATTGGTGCTGAATACGTTCACATACATCAGCATGTTGGGGGAGGTATAACTTACCACCAACCCTTCACGTTGTACAAGAGGGGGAAGACGGTTGGTTACCTGTTCAATTCTTGTCTTTACATTCACCATGGCCTGGCTGGGGTCGGTTTCCAGGTCAAACACTACCTGGATGGTTGCTTCGCCGGCGCTGGTGGCATCGGAGGTCATATATTTCATGCCGGGTGTTCCGTTGATGGCTTTTTCCATTGGAATAAGCACAGACTCAACCAGTACATTGGCGCTGGCCCCCGGGTAGGCTACGTTTACCACTACCATGGGCGGTGCAACGGAAGGGAATTGCGAAACCGGCAGGGTTTCAATCGACAGGATACCCATGAAAATAATCACCACGGAGATTACAATCGCGAGCACCGGCCGCTGCATAAACATTTTAAACATGTTCTTCAGTTTTGAGGTTCGGGATTATTGCACGGGTAATTTGAGAGAGTTCAGAACCGCTTTCGGGTCTTCTGTCTGGTATTGGATTTTATCACCATCCTGAACTTTACGGATACCCTCCAGCAATATGTTTTCGCCGGCTTTCAACCCGCCGTTAACGACGAATAAATCCTCCAGTTCTGCACCTACTTTAATTTCGCGGGTATGCACTTTATTGTCTTTGTCTACCACGTATACAAAGATTTTATCCATTACTTCAAAACTTGCTTTCTGAGGTACAAGAATGGCTTGTTTCAGCTCTTCCTTCACCAGGATATTACCGGTTTCGCCATTTCTTAGTAAAAGTTTGGGATTGGGGAAGGTGGCCCTGAACGAGATATTACCGGTTTCGTTGTCGAAATCTGCTTCAATGGTTTCTACCTTTCCTTTTTGCGGAAAAATCTGCTGGTTGGCCATTCTTAGTTCAACCGGCTGATTTTTTATGTCGCTGTTATTAAAAAGATTCAGGTATTCCGCTTCCGGAACATTGAAATAAACCCACATATGGCTGTTGTCGGAAAGGCTGGTTAACAGATCGCCCTCGTCCAATAAACTTCCTTTTCTTACCTGGAAGCGGTCTACGATTCCGTTGAAGGGTGCATAAATGCTGGTAAACTGTAGGTGTACATTTTTTATATTAAGCTCCGCCTTTGCTTTGTTAAGCCGGGCTTTGGCCATGGCCAGCTCATTGGGCGATACGATATTTGATTCAGCCAGTTTTTGGGTATTCTGGTATTCGATTTCTGCGAATTCGACTTCAGCCCTGGCTTTTTGTGCTTCCGCATCGTATAACTGCGGCATGATTTTAAAGAGCAACTGCCCTTTTTTAACCGATTGCCCTTCGTCTATATAAATTTCCTGGAGATAACCTCTTTCCTGGGCACGGAGTTCAATATGCTGAATGGAACGGATCTGGGCTACATATTCTCTTTCAAGAACAGTGTCAATAAGGATGGGTTGGGTTACTGTAAAATGCGTAGTGGCTTCTTTTTCTTCGGATTTGTGGCCACAGCCGGTACCGGCCAGTATTGCAAACAGGCCTGTTAGCACGAAAAATTGCTTCATGTAAAATAGAAATTATTTAAAAAAATAGGAATGGCAGCTACCGTAAAACGTGGAAACGGTAATTCGTACTAAATGCGGAAAATCTGTAAATGGCTGAGCCTGCCAATAGTAGAGAGTTGAATAGGCTGGTATACTGCTGCCGGCGGAGAAACGGTTTGCTGGCTGGCAGGGTCTGGCTGACCAAAGAGTAGGCTAATGCAGGTATAAAAAAGCCGGTTGCTTTTTAAGAGTACCCAGTTATGCTGGTTGTCTTCTGTTTCCTCAACAAACAAGAGCTCTTCCTGTTTTTCGGGAAGAGGTGCATTGATCCATAAATAATCAGAATAATGTGCCTGGTGGCGATTGGATTGCAGCATTTCAGCTGCCGCGCTGGCTCTTATCAGAGAATTGTTGCGGGTGCCTGCAAGTAGCTCCATACCCGTCAGCAATACCAACAGAAAACAGGATACCCATATTTTTACATACCAATTCATTCAGCGACGGAAAATTAATCAAAATAAATTCAACACAAACGATTGCCTGTTGCTATTTCGCCGAAACAGGCCTAATTTAAACAGATTTAAATATTTTTTATAAGATTATGCCCAAACGACTGCTCTCCCTTGACCTGATGCGCGGACTGATTATGATGTTGCTGGCCGCCGAAAGTACTTTATTGTACAGCCGCCTCCAGGAAGCTGCAGAAGGTAGTGGGTTTGAGTTGATTACACGCCAGTTCTTTCACCACGAATGGCATGGGTTGCTTTTTTGGGACCTGATACAACCCGGGTTTATGACCATGGCCGGTGCCGCTATGTACCTTTCTTTTTTCTATAAACAGCAAAAAGGTGTCAGCTGGTCGGAGAACCTGCCCCATATCCTTTGGCGCAGCCTGAAATTGTTCCTCTTTGGAACGGCCCTTCATTGTGTGTATAGTGGTAAACTTGTATGGGAATTATGGAATGTGCTTACCCAATTGGCATTTACCACCGTTATTGCCTACCTGGTTATCCGGAAGTCCTACCTTTTTCAGTCGCTTATAAGTGTAGGGCTGATAGTTTTGTCAGAAACACTCTACAGGACGATGCTGGTTGGGGAGTTCAATCAGCCCTTTGTGATGGGTAAAAACTGGGGTTCTTACACCGACCTGCTGATTATGGGAAAAATAAATTCGGGAGGGTGGGTTTTTATAAATTTTATTCCTACAGCTGCACATACCATTTGGGGCGTATTGGCCGGAAAGCTGTTAATGGACTCGGCCTTTACCATGCATCAGAAAATAAAACGGTTGCTGATCAGCGCCTGTTCTCTGCTGCTGGTTGGCTACCTGGCCGATTTATCGGGCCTGTCGCCGATCATTAAACGAATCTGTACCGGTTCTTTTGTATTGGTTTCTGGCGGCTGGGTGTTGTTATTAATGACATTTTTATACTGGCTGGTGGATATCAGGGGCTATCAGCGCTATGCCTGGATTTTTACGGTAGTAGGGATGAATGCGCTTTTTATCTACCTGTTTTTCGAAACAGTAGGGCATCAGTGGCTGAATGGGGTAGTGGCTATTTTTGTAAAAGGGCCACTAGACCTGGTTGCCGTACCGGAGCAACTGGGTTGGATCATGGCATCGCTGGTAACTTTATTGGTGGAATGGTATATCTGCTATTTTTTGTACAACCGAAAGATCTTCTTTAAACTCTGATTAAACCTATACCTGCAAAAGCCATTGCAGCTTTTTATATTATTGTACCGCGTCTTTTATTTTCTGGTATATAGCAGTGTTTTCATAGGTGCCGCTGAATAAATAGGAGCGGGGCCCGTAGGCAAAAACAGGCACCGGTGAAGCCGTATGGTCGTTGGTAGAAAAATGCCCGCTGACCATTCCCTTGGAAGGGTCGCCGTTTACCAGCGTAAGACCACCGGTTTCATGGTCGGCCGTTACTATTACCAGGGTTTCGCCATTCCGATCGGCAAATTCCAGGGCCGCTTTAACAACCTGGTCAAAATCCAGTAGTTCATGAACAATGGTTGCCAACTGGTTATTATGGCCTCCCCAGTCAATTTGCGCCCCTTCCTGAACCAAAAAAAAGCCGGCTTTGTTTTGTGCCAGTAGGGTGGTGCTTTTTTGAAAGGCTTCCACTGCCCAGTTCCCTCTCCCTTTAAGCATGGATTGGCCGGCTTTTTCCTCCACTACAATCCATTTTTTTTGCAACTGATCGGGTAAACCAGCAATCGACGTAGTTACCTCAAAATCGGGCATTGATTGCCGTATGAGCGCGTCAAAGCCGGCTTGCCCTGATCCTGCCAATAGGTCAATCGGTTCTTTCGCCAGGTCTTTCAGGATGGCTTCACTGCTGCTACGTTCTGATTGATGGGCATAAAAATCGGCCGGTGTGGCGTCTGTAATATCTCCGGTTGTTAGGATCGCTGTTTTTTTCCCTTTTTCTTTCATGAAAACCGGTAATAAAGGCACTGCTACTCCCGTATGATCAACGCCTACAGCACGGTTATTTGTTTTGATGCCGGCAGAAAATGCCGTGCTGCCGGGTGCAGAATCGGTAATATAACTATCATACGAACTGGTCCTGGACAAACCGGTTATCCGAAACTGGTAAAGATTTAACCGGTTGAAATTGGCGCTATAGGCAGCATGAACCTGGGCCAGTCCCATTCCGTCTCCAATCAGCAGAATTATATTTTTAGGCGCTTTCCTGCTGCCATCTGTTTTATACGTGGGTTGATACAGGCCGGTAGGTGCCCCGGGATTCTGAAAACTGGTCATTGCCGCTTTTTCCAGGAAGCCCGATAACTCAGGAAGATGGTCGGTATTCATGTAATCCACGCCCAGTTTTCCGAGCTCATACCAGGCATTGATAAAATCCGGTGCATTCCAAAAGCGGATTTTTTTCCCTTTAGCGTGTGTTTCTGAAATCACTTTTAGCAGGCTCCGCCGCTCTTTTTCCGGAATAATTCCTTTGCCATTCCATTTGGTGTATTGCTGCAGGTTAGCACTTAACAGCGGAACTCTTGCAGTGATAGAGGGCGAATAGTTTTCCCAGGGCAACCCGTCGTAAAGGATAAAGTCCGGGTAGTTTCCAAATGCAGCTACCGGTGGTTTATTGCCGGACAAAACCAACTGGATCCGTTTGCTTTGGATGATTTCAGGATAGGTCTTAAGGATGGATACCAGGGTATCAAGGCAGGGATTAGTGGGAGATTTGATATCGATCAGGAGTTGCACAGTATAGTCCTTATCGGCCGATAGCTGGCCGTTGAATTCAGTCAGTAGCTGCCGAAGGGGATTAAGATAGAGCGATTGGATGGTCCTGTCTGGCCGTAGGTCTTCTTTATCATGCGCTACCCAAATACCACCTTTTTCCAGGTAGATGTCCACTTCTATGGATCCGGCTTTGGCATGGTAGGCCATCCAGAAAGGGATCGGTTGTTCATAGTCGTTATGTGAATGGATGCGGTAAGGCGGGCTTACTTTTTCCTGCGAATAAACGGCGTTGGAAATAAGAAAGAAGCTGCAGAGCAGGGTGGCAAAAACTAGTTTCATTTGGTTAAACTTTCGTTTGAATGGGCTCGTCTTTATAATTGAAAATTAGATAAGAATTTCTTTTGCACTAGTGAAAAAGCTGGTAAACTCGTGGGTTTGCGCAAATTGAAGCCTGGCTGCGAGTAAACTACCCGCCGGGTTTCTGCCTGCCCATTTAATTGTTTCCTCTTGAAGCTAAGGTAAATACCGGGCCCTCTTTTGGTTGCTGTAAACAAATAAGGATTAATGCTTTATGATATTTTGATGCTAAATTTAAGGCATTAGCGAATGAGGCTGGTACTGGTAAGAATTGAAATAAAAATGGAAAAAATGTCCAAAAAGGGAGGAGCAAAAACTCTTTACTTAAACTAAAAAAAATATGAAACAATTCTTATTACTGCTACATGAAGATATGCAGCAACTGAAGCAACTATCTCCCAAAGAAATGCAGGAACTGGCGGCTGCCCATATGGCCTGGGCAGCTAAGCTGGCGGAGGCCGGGCATTTTGTTGCTGGCGATGGATTGCAGGAAAAATCAGTGGTGATTACCGGTAATGATTGCATCGTTAAGGATGGCCCTTACCTTGAATCTAAAGAAATTATTGGTGGGTATTACCTATTGCAGGCGCCCGACCTGCAAACGATTATTGAATTGGCGAAAGCCTGCCCCACACAGTTTTATGGAGGAACAACCGAAATACGACCTATCATGGAAATGAGCGATTATGAGCAGTGAGTGGCCAGTTCCTTCAGCGCAGCATTTCAGAGTAGTATACGGTAAATTGTATGCTGCTTTATTAAGCCAGTTTGGAAGCCGGTATATGGCTGAAATGGAGGACGCTATTCAAAATTCAATGTTGAAATTTCTGCAGTTGGGAAGGCAGCATAAGATTCCGGAAAATAGCGAAAACTGGCTGTATATAGTAGCCAGAAATGACCTGTTAAGCCAGTTGAAAAAACAACAGGTGTACAACTATGCCGTAAGCGAATTTGCCGGGGAGCATTTTTCCGGCACCGGCACTTTTGATCTAAGGCTTCAGACAATTATCTTTCTTTCTGCCCTGAAAAATATTTCAGGGCAGGTTAAGCTCTTTTTTATTTTAAAGAATATTTTCGGTTTAAGCGTAGCGGAAATAAGCAGCGCTACCTTAATTGGCCAGGAAGCCATTTATAAAAGTATAAACCGGGCAAAGAAAGCTATTCAGCTAGCATATAGGGGTACTGAAATTGAGCTGAGCCAGCTTGAGGCAACTGAACCAACCGTTCTATTGGTAGAAGAAGTATTGTATTCGGTATTTAATATCGGGTTTGACTCCTTTAGTGAAAAAACCAAAGATATTGTAAATGAAGATCTTTGCCTGGAAGCTATGGCATTGGCAAAGCTGTTGTTAAAACAATATAAGTACCTGTCAACGTCTAACCTTTTGGCGCTTTTTTGTTTTCATGCGGCAAGAATTAAGGCAAAAGTGCAAGACGGTAAATTTGTTTCTTTTTTTCACCAGAACCGGCAGAAATGGAGCCCGGATTTGTTAACCCTGGCGTTTAGCTATCTCCGGAAACCAGAGAAATTAAACCGGGTTTATATTGAAGCGCTAATAGTTAGCAAGTATATGGCCAGTTCCCAATTAACGCAAGCTAATTGGATGGAAATTGTAGGGTTATACGAGTTGTTGCAGAAAATTGCCCCATCGCCCATTATTCAATTGAATTATTGTTTTTGCTTAGGCCAAACAGGAAGAACCGAGGAGGCGTTAAAAGTGCTTGCGGATATTGAGAGAAAACTGCCGGAAGCCTATATCTACTTTTCCCTGTTAAAGGCCAACCTTCTGAAAGCCATTGATCCGACTGAATCAGAAGAGTTATACCGAACTGCCTTAAAGAAGATAAACCAGCAGATCAGGAAAGACTATTTATTGGAAAATGAGCTACTGCTTTTCTGAACATTTAAATTTCATGAAAAATGCCCCAAAACAGCCAGTAGCGCATTGAATACCGGTAAAGCGAAGTAAATTAACGCATGGAAAAAATAAGCTTCGCCATTTCTCTTGAAAGAGGAAAACACCTGGATTTGCAAAAATTTGCCGGTAATTGGAAGGGGACCAGTAAAGTTTGGTTTGAGCCCGATGTACTGGCTGATGAATCGCCGGTTCAAGGAAGTATTGAGCCTATTCTGGAAGGACGGTTTTTGCTACATCGGTATACCACCCATTTTAAAGACAGGGCCATCGAGGGGTTGTACATAATTGGCTTCGATTTGCAGTCGAACCAGTTTCAGGTAGCCTGGGTAGACAGCTTTCATATGAGCACGGCAATTATGATGTCTAAAGGCAATCCCAACGATCATGATTTTGAGGTTTTGGGCTCTTTTCCCGATCACCAGCAGCCGCCTCAATACTGGGGTTGGCGAACCGATATGCATTTTGAAGGAGAGGAACTGGTTATTGTAGCCTATATGATTTCACCAGCCGGACAATCACAGTTGGCTACAGAAATCCGTTACCGTGCCTGCTGAACCTTTGCTGATTAAAAAACAATTAGGAAAGATGGAAAATTTGCAGTTTTTTTGTCTACTTAATTTATAGACTAAATGATTTGTAACAGCAAGGGAAGACCGGCATTGATCGGTGGTTGATCATGACCGGTTCCCCGCTGTTACCAAAGTTAATCAAAATAGACAGTTGGCAAGGAAATGGAGTACGATGTAATAGTGGTAGGGGCAGGACCAAATGGTTTAGCTGCTGGTATAACCCTGCAGCAGCAGGGACTAAAAGTATTGTTGCTGGAAGCAAAAGCTACTATTGGCGGAGGAATGCGAACGGCTGCATTAACCTTACCAGGGTTTAAACATGATATATGTTCTGCTATTCATCCAATGGCAAAAGCCTCCCCCTTTTTTGCTTCCATCAACTGGTCGGCCTATGGCCTGGCATTTATTGATCCTCCTGTTTGTGCGGCCCATCCGCTTGATACGGGTTCCTGTGCACTATTACTGCCATCCCTGGAGGAAACTGCTGAGAAAATGGGTATAGATCGGGGGCTTTATCATTCACTACTGGAACCCTTAGTAAAAAATTTTGGCACCCTTACGAAAGATATTTTGGGTCCGTTGAGCTGGCCATCGAATCCTGTTTTGCTGGCCGGGTTTGGGTTAAAAGCACTGCAGCCCGCCAGCCGAATCGCCGGTCGGTTTGCCAGCCAGGAAGCAAAAGCTCTTTTTGGAGGAATGGCCGCCCATGGCATCCAGCCTCTATCAAACTGGGCAAGTGCTGCCATTGGATTGGTTTTGCTGGCTGCCGGGCATTCGGGCGGATGGCCGATTCCTATCGGCGGATCGCAGTCAATAGCGGATGCAATGGCCGCCCATTTTCAGTTACTCGGTGGTGTTATAGAAACCAATACTGCGATTACATCACTACAGCAGTTGCCCCGGTCAAAAGCCGTTGTTTTTGATTGCGGGCCACGGCAGTTAATAGAAATAGCCGGTGAAAAATTTTCTTCTTTTTACCAGTGGCAACTGAAAAGATACCGGTACGGAATGGGCGTATTTAAGATAGACTGGGCGCTGGATGCCCCGATTCCCTGGAGAAATGAGGACGGTAAGCGGGCCGGCACCCTTCATATCGGTAATAGTTTTGAAGAAATAAGTTGGAATGAAGCAGCCACGGCCAAAGGAAAACTGGTGGACAACCCCTTTGTATTGCTGGCGCAACCTTCATTGTTCGATTCTACGCGTGCGCCGGCCGGTAAACATACTGCCTGGGCTTATTGCCATGTGCCTTTTGGCGCTGAAGAAGATAGAACAGCTGCCATTGAAGCGCAGGTGGAACGTTTTGCACCAGGATTTAAAGAACGGATAATTGGCCGTCATACGATGAATACGCGCCAGATGCAGGAGTATAATCCCAATTATATAGGGGGAGATATTAATGGAGGACTGCAGGACTTGGGGCAGTTATTTACTCGCCCTGCACTTCGATGGTCGCCTTATAAAACAAGTGCTAAAGAGCTTTATATTTGTTCTTCTTCTACGCCCCCGGGCGGGGGCGTGCATGGGATGTGTGGCTATCATGCAGCCAGGCGAATATTGAAGGACCTGTTTTAATTTTTTATGGTATGGCAAACAACGTAGCAAAACCCCTGGTAAATGAAGACTGGACCGCCGTTTGGTTGGGCGCATTAATTATTCTGCTGGCGATCCTTGGGTTGCAGCTTCCGAAACCCTCCTTTAGCTGGTCAACCACCGATAGTCTTTTTTCAACGGTACTCACAGGTAGTAACCTGCTGAAAATCGGCGGGCTTTTTTTGCTGTTATATGCGATAGCCATTGCCGGAACCTGGCTGGCGGCAAAGCCGGTGCCAGCTCTGGTAAAAGGATTTCCCCTGGTATATTTTGTAGCCGTATTGGCGATGATACTGGCCGGTAATAAATTCATAAAAGACCTTAACCTGGAAGCTGTAATTTTTAGTCTCAGTCTTGGTTTGCTGATCGGTAACCTGTTTCAACTTCCAGATTGGTTGAGAAAATCCCTGCAAACCGAATTATTTGTAAAAATGGGGCTGGTATTACTTGGTACCAGTATCATTTTCGCAGATATGCTCAAAGCAGGTTCTCTGGGCTTATTGCAAGCATTGGTAGTTGTTTTGTCTGTTTGGTATTTTGCTTTCTGGGTTTGTAAAAAACTGGGGGTTGAAGACGATATGCGCATGATGATTTCCAGTGCGGTTTCTATCTGTGGAGTTTCTGCAGCAATAGCTACGGCAGGTGCAATCAGTGGAGATACCAAAAAACTATCCTATGTGATTTCCCTGGTATTGGTAACCGCTATACCTATGATGATCGGTATGCCCTACCTGGCTGAATGGATGCAGTTACCCGAAGCAGTAACCGGCGCCTGGTTGGGAGGAAGTATTGATACATCCGGAGCGGTAGTGGCAGCAGGTACCCTGGTAGGGGAGGAAGCATTAAAAATCAGTACCATCGTAAAGTTTTCGCAAAACGTCTTATTAGGGTTGGCGGCCTTTGCAATTTCTGTGTACTGGACTTATACGCGAAAAGAAGTGGGAGTGCTTGAAAAACCAACACTGGGAGTAATATGGGAACGTTTTCCAAAATTTGTATTAGGTTTTGTAGCAGCATCGCTCCTGTTTTCTTTTGTATTAAACGAGGCAACAGTTAAAACGATAAAAGAGCCGCTGAAAAATATTCAAACCATCTGGTTTGTGCTGGCTTTTACCAGCATTGGTTTGGAAACACGCTTTGCGGAACTGTTTCACCAGGACAATAAAAAACCCCTGTACGGATTTTTGATCGCACAGGGATTTAATGTACTTGTTACGCTGGTTGTTGCCTACCTCTTGTTCCGTTAGAAAGCAACGCCCGCCAGTTCAAGGCTTTTTTTCTTCAATTGCTGTATGGCCACATCTTCAATTATGGGCTGCGGTGTCAGTATCAGCGATGTGTTGTTTTGTTTCCACCAATCATTTTCGATCAATTCTTTAACATGCAAAACACCCACCAGGTATTTGCGTTCTTCTCTTGCATGCCATTCTTCGATCCATTCAAATTTTTCGCGGGGGATGTATTTCCAGTCGGTAAAACTCAGGTATACCCGCAGGTAATAATCATTGGTGATGCTGTTCGGCTGGTGATGATAGAGCTTTTTGTATTCGTATTTGTATTCATACCGGAGGGCAGACAAATCACTTAATACCGCTGAAGCAGTAGGAAAACTACCGGCACCTTTTCCATAGAAGAACTGTTTGTCGGCAAAGCCACTTTCTATTACTACCCCGTTGTATTCATTTTTTACGAAGGACAGGTGATCATCTGCCTGTATAAACTGGGGTAATACAAAGCTGGCCACTTTACCGTTCTGTAATTTTTGCGCCTGTGCTACCAGTTTTATTTGCTGTCCTTTTTCTGCCGCTACCCGTGCATCCATGGCATGTATATTCTGTATGCCGGTGAACAACAGGTTGTTTGGATGTTCGATAATGCCATATGCATGCGTCAGCAGGAAGGTCCATTTGTTCAGGGCATCAAATCCTTCCACATCAAGCGATGGATCGGATTCGGCAAAACCCAGTTGTTGTGCCAGCAGAAGCGCCTGTTGGAAATCCAGTTTGTCTTCAAACATTTTTGTGAGGATGAAGTTGGTGGATCCGTTTACAATAGCCTTGATACCGTGCAATAAATCATTGTCGTAATATTCCTCCAGGTTCCGGATAACGGGTATAGACGCGCAGGCTGCAGCTTCGTATAAAAAGCTGGGTTCTACCTCCTGTTGCAGGGCCAGTAATTCGGGAAGGTGTTCGGCAATCATTTTTTTGCTGGCGCTCACCACTGATTTACCGTTTCGAAGCGCCCGGGTAACAATTTCAAAAGCGGGCTCTGCTTCATTGATCACTTCTACGATTACATTGATGTCTGCATCGTTAAGCAGTTCGTCGCGTTCGGTTGTAAAGAGGCTGTCGGGTGCATTTCTTTTCTTCGATGCGTCTTTGATACATACTTTTTTGATAGATGCACTGAGGGAGGGGGTCTGTTGTAATACTTTATAAAGTCCTTCTCCAACAACGCCAAATCCAAAAAGACCGATGGTTAATTTCTTGTGGTGAGTCATGGTGGGTTTTCTTGCTTTTAGTTAGATGGAACAAATCCGGCAGCAGGTTTTCTGTGAGCGGATTTTTTCCTGGTTTCGTTAATATATTGAAAGGCATCTTCCAGGTCGTTTACGAGGTCGGCTGCATCTTCCAGTCCAACACTGAGTCGGATGAGTCCGTCGCTAACGCCGGCGGCTTTTCTTTTTTCGGGGTCGATTGATTTGTGGGTCATGCTTGCAGGGTGACTGATCAGGCTTTTTACGCCGCCCAGGCTTTCGGCCAGGTGAAAGAGTTGGGTGGCCTGTACAAAGGTACTGGCTGTAGCTTCAGTATCCTTTTTTAGGCGGAAAGAAACCACGCCACCAAAACCGGGATAGAATACTTCTGCCACGTCGGTATGCTGTTGCAGGTACTGCGCTACCTGGGTGGCAGAGCGGGTATGTTGCTGCACGCGCAGATGGAGTGTTTCCAGTCCTCGGATAAGCAGGAAGCTGTCGAAAGGCCCCAGTACTGCACCGCAGGCATTTTGATAAAATTTGATTTGTTGTCCGATTTCCGGGTCTTTGGCAATTACGAGTCCGGCTATAACATCGCTGTGGCCGCCTATGAATTTGGTAGCGCTGTGAACCACTATATCAGCACCCAGGCTAAGCGGTTGCTGGTAAACCGGGGAGGCAAAGGTATTGTCTACCGCAAACAGCAATTTATAGCGTTCAGCGATGGAAGCGATTGCGCGGATATCAGCTACTTTAAGGGTTGGGTTAGTGGGCGTTTCGAGCCAGATCAGTTTTGTTTTTAGGGTAATGGAGCGATGGATGGCGGCCAGGTCGGTCATATCAACATAGGTGACGTTGATGCCGAATTTCTTGTACACTTTTTCGAAGAGCCGGAAGGCGCCGCCGTAGATATCGTTGACGGCCAGGATTTCATCGCCTGCCTGCAGGAGTTTGATAACGGCATCGATGGCAGCCAGTCCGCTGGAGAAAGCCGCTGCAACCGAACCTTTTTCGAGTTGGGCAATAATTTTTTCGAGTTCCTGGCGGGTTGGGTTATTGGTTCGGCTGTAGTCGAATCCTTTGTTAACGCCGGGGGCTTCCTGCACGAAGGTGCTGGTTTGATAAATCGGAACGGCGATAGCGCCGGTTTGTGCATCTACGGGGATGCTGTGCAATAATTGTGTTGTCGCTTGCATTGTTAAACATTTTTTTAATTGAAAAACAGGTTGTTAGCGACACCACCTACCAAGTAAAATCGGGAGGAGCGGTAATAAAAAAAGCTCTCCCGATAAATCATCAGAAGAGCTCTATGAAGAAGTTGAATTTCTGCAAAAGCCGTTCATCTGACTTATCTATCCCTTTTACGGGCTGGATTTGGCACCTTACTTTCTGTGTTACCACAGAAAACAGGTTGTCAAGGCTTCATCGGGCCATTTCCCTCTGCCTTTCTTGATAAGCGATGCTCTAAAGAACTGCTGCAAAGGTAGGGGGGCGGTTTGGAATTTCCAAATTCGTTTAGGCGTCAGACAGGTGTTAGGACATCGTCCTAACACCTGTCTGACGCCTTATATTTGTACCATGAAGAAAAGCAAAAAAGAGTTGCCAGCCGCGCAGGAAATGATCGAAGTGACAGGAGCCCGGGAACATAATCTGAAAAATATTGATATACAATTGCCTAAAAACCAATTGGTAGTTTTTACCGGCGTGAGCGGAAGCGGAAAATCCTCCCTCGCTTTCGATACTATTTACAACGAAGGCCAACGCCGCTATATGGAAAGCTTTTCCGCCTACGCCCGACAGTTTGTAGGCGATATGGAACGACCCGATGTAGACCGCATAACCGGCCTGTCTCCGGTTATCTCAATTGAACAAAAAACCACCAATAAAAATCCCCGTTCTACCGTCGGAACCATCACCGAAGTGTACGATTTTATGCGCCTGCTCTATGCCCGCGCCTCTGACGCTTACAGCTACAATACCGGTAAACGAATGACAAAATTCTCCGAAGAGGAAATTGTCGAAAATATTTTCAGTAAATACAGCAAGAAAAAAATCTCGCTGCTCGCCCCGCTCGTTCGTGGAAGAAAAGGACATTATAGAGAGCTGTTTGAAGATATCCGCAAAAAAGGCTACCTCAAAGTAAGAATTGATGGTGAAGTGAAAGACCTGGTTCCCAAAATGCAGGTCGACCGGTACAAAATTCACGATATCGAAGTAGTGATTGACCGCATGGCCGTTACTCCAGATATGAAACTCCGCCTGAGCCAAAGTGTACAGAAATCAATGCAGGTAGGCAAAGGACTCTTATTCCTGCTGCTCAATGATAACAACCAACTGGTACAATACAGCCGGCAATTGATGTGTGAGGATACCGGTATCTCGTACGAAGAACCATCGCCCAATAGTTTTTCCTTTAACTCGCCCTATGGTGCCTGCCCAACCTGTAAAGGACTCGGTACCGTATACCAGATCAGCATGGAGAAAGTGATCCCGGATTGGGATAAAAGTATCCGGGAAGGTGGTATTGCACCCCTTGGTGAAGAACGGGAAGCCTATGTGTATAAACAAGTACAACAAATCGCTAAAAAACATAAAATAGACCTGAAAAAACCACTGCGCGATTTGCCTTCAACCGCGCTGAACCTGATCCTCTATGCCAACGAAACCGGTAGCGATTCTACCGAGTTCGATTTTGACGAGGTAGCAGGCGCGGAAAGAGTGTATGCAGAAGAATTTGAAGGGGTAATTCCACAGTTAAAACGCTGGTTTGCTACCGCCAGCTCCGAGGGTATCCGGGAGTGGGCAGAAAGTTATATGGACCTTGCTACCTGTTCGTCCTGCGAAGGTGCTCGTTTGAGAAAAGAAAGTTTATGGTTTCGGGTAGACGGAAAAAATATAGCTGAAATCAGCAATTATAACCTGGATAAACTGCTGGCCTGGTTTGATGGAATGGAAAAACGGATCAGTGCCAAACAACAAATTATTGCTAAGGATATTTTAAAGGAAATAAGAGAACGCTTACAGTTTTTGCTGGATGTAGGTCTAACCTATCTTACCCTCAACCGCCCTTCTAAAACGCTGAGTGGTGGTGAATCACAACGTATTCGCCTGGCCACCCAAATCGGATCTCAATTGCAGGGCATTACCTATGTGCTGGATGAACCTAGTATAGGACTGCACCAGCGCGATAATCACCGGCTAATCACCGCCCTTCAAAACCTCCGAGATATCGGTAACAGCGTACTGGTTGTTGAACACGATAAAGATATCATGATGGCAGCCGATCACCTGGTTGATATCGGCCCGCGTGCCGGAAAATTCGGTGGACAAATTGTTGCACAGGGTACCCCTCAACAGGTGCTGAAGTCCAATTCAGAAACTGCACAATACCTGAGTGGGAAAAAAAATATAGAAGTGCCACAGGCGCGCAGAAAGGGTAGTGGTGCTACGCTGGAACTGAAAGGAGCCAAAGGAAATAACCTGAAGAATATTTCTGTCAAGTTTCCGTTAGGCAAACTGATACTGGTAACCGGGGTAAGCGGTAGTGGAAAAAGTACGCTTATCAACGAAACCCTGTATCCTATACTCTCTCAGCATTGCTACGATTCCAAACAAAAACCATTGGAATATAAAACCATTAAAGGGTTGGAGCATATTGATAAGGTTATAGAAATTGATCAGTCGCCGATTGGTCGAACCCCCAGAAGTAACCCCGCTACTTATTGTGGGTTCTTTACGGAAATCAGGCAGTTATTTGCTGCTGTGCCGGAAGCAAAAATCAGGGGGTATGCGGCAGGGCGGTTTTCTTTTAATGTAAAAGGCGGGCGATGTGATATGTGTGAAGGCGGTGGCATGCGGGTTATTGAAATGAATTTTCTTCCGGATGTGTATGTACACTGTGAAAAATGCAACGGTAAGCGTTATAACCGCGAAACACTGGAAATTCGTTACAAAGGAAAATCAATTAGTGACGTGCTGGATATGACGGTAGAAGAAGCTGTTGATTTTTTTCAGGCAGTTCCCTATCTGTATAGAAAAATTAAAGTGTTGCAGGAAGTGGGGTTGGGGTATATTACCCTTGGACAAAGCGCGGTTACGCTTAGCGGGGGAGAAGCCCAACGGGTGAAGCTGGCTACGGAACTTTCCAAAAAAGATACCGGCAAAACTTTTTATATACTGGATGAGCCAACCACCGGATTGCATTTTCAGGACATCCAGCATCTCTTGGATGTATTAAACAAACTGGTTGATCGGGGCAATACGGTTTTAGTCATCGAACACAACCTGGATGTAATAAAAGTAGCGGATCATATCATTGATATTGGTCCGGAAGGAGGCGATGGCGGCGGACAGGTTTTGTTTGAAGGAACCCCGGAAGAAATGATAAAGGAAAAAAAGAGCCATACGGCAAGGTTCCTGAAAGCTGAAATGTAAGGCGCGGTAATTCCCGATAAGTGGAGGCAGGTAGTCTTAATAAAATCGTTGCATATAAAGGGTACAAACAATAGGGAACGGATCAGGTTCTAAAACCGGATAATTGGATTTTATCAATTTCCCTGCCTTCTTATCGGTAAGCTTTTACTTGGTACTTATTGTACATGAATGGTGCCGCTTTCGATCAGCACATTATCACTGAACACTTCGTAGTAATAATGTCCTTTTTCAGGTTTGCTGACCACCGTGGTTTCGCGGTTACGAATTTTACTTTGTTTCACCAGAATACCTTTCTGCCGGAACAGTAAAAATTTGTAGGTATTTCCTTCCTCTCCCTGGGCACTGAAGAAAAGTACTTTCTGAGAGGTATTCGTGTAAATATTGACCGTATGTTTATGATTGTTGTTTAGTTTATGAATTATGATGCTGTCTCTTTCTGCCGGATTGTTTTTTACGCCGGCAATTGCAACTATACTTCCCATACATCCCGCCATGATCATCCACAGTTGCCGCTTCAGGAACTTGCATTTCATGGGATCTGATTATAGATTACATAGGAGTGTTTAGTGACGAAGCAGTGTAGGACATTTCATTTGCCGGCTGCTGTTGGTAGCCCTCGCAAGTTTAAAGCTCAGTTTAAAGTTGACAGAATAATAGGCATCGTTTTGAGTAGGCGTTCCTCTTTTGTCGCCAGGGCCATAACCTGCGGAAGCCCCGCTGCTTTGGTCGGTTTTGTTCGCCATGCGCCGTGCCAGTTGGGCTTTTTGCGTACCCACGCCAAAGTATTGATCGAATAAATCCGGATCAATATAATTGGTACTTACGTCGTCTATATAATCGGTAAAGGTTTTACGGTGCAGTATTTCAAGTGAAAGGCTGCTTTTTTCACTCAAAAAATATTTTACGCCAACACCCATGGGAATATTTAACTGGGTGAGTTTGTAGGGCTTATTTTCAGGATGTTCTGCAAACCCCTGGCCTTCGGTACTCAACGGTTTGAGGTTTACATATTCTCCGGTAAGGGGGTCTGTACCCTGTGGATTGAAATTGAAAACACCAACACCGATAACGCCATAAGGACGAAACTTACGGTATAAATCTTCCGGATCCCATTCAAATAATACGGTCGGATAAACTTCCGCTACCAGCATGCCTTCCAGTACGCGTGAGCGAAAATTTGTATTACGGAACCGACGGGCTTCTTCCCATCCTCCCTGTCCTTTAATAACCGCGTCGTCACCAGCAATGGTGCCATAATTGGCTGCCAGTCTCAATCCAAGTAAAGGAGATTGGTAAGCTGTTATGTGTCCGCCGATAAAGAATCTTGTTTGGGAAAAATTGTTGTCTTTCAGGAAGCCTGTTCCTTTTCCACGATTACCACCGAGGTCGCCCAGAAAGTTAGATGGACCAATAGTGATACCCGCTTCCAGCTCATTAAAGAGTCCGATTTGAGCAAAGGAGGCCTGCGTACATGCCAAAGCAACTAGGGACAATGCACATTTACGCAGGAATAGGGGTAAATGCTGTTTCATGAATATCAGATTTTGTTTTCGAACGGTTACTTGGATTACTACTACAAACGAGAATTAAAAGACTCTCGTATAAGATTGGTAATCTTTTTTTTACTGTTCGTAAAACTACTAGCCGATATTACTAGGGTGTTTTTAGCATCTCTACGTGCGGAATGCCATCTTCCATATAAGTGTCTCCCTGTACCTCAAAACCGAGCGAGCGATAAAAATTTTCCAGATACCGTTGAGCGCCAATGCGAATAGGGGCTTTTCCCCACAGCCTGTAACAGGCCTGGATGGACTGCTCCATTAATTGTCTCCCAATTCCCGTGCCACGTACCTGCGGTGCACTTACCACCCGTCCAATAGACATCTCAGGATAGGAAATTCCCGGTGGTACCAGGCGGGTGGATGCGGCCAGCAGATTTCCCTGCCAGCCCAACAAATGGATACTTTCCTGGTCTTTATTGTCCATATCCAGGAAAATACACTGCTGTTCCACCACAAAAACCTCGCTGCGTAAGCGCAGTAGCTGGTAAAGTTCGGCAGCCGTTAATGCGTCAAAGGCACTGAGTTTCCAATTCGTAGTCATAGTTATCATTTAACGCCCAACCTGGGGTACCACCGCTAAGCTCTCCTGTCCGTTTTCGCTAACCGATTGTACCGCAAAAAAATAATTGTCTTTAGAGTAAGGAAGCCGAAGCGCTGTTTCGGTGGTGAAAAATTTCTTCTGCCATTGTGCTTCGCTGGTTTCCCGGATTAAAACATAATAGCCTTTCGGTTTACCAACTGCCGGTGTTTTCCAATACAGGTAACTGGAATTGGTTAGGTTTTTTACATCAATTTTTACCTCCTGTGGCAGGCCAGGAGAGCCGGCCAGGTTGGCTAAACAGGCAAGGTTGACAGCCGTGTTTTTACGCAGGTATTCAAAGTCCATAAACTCCTGGAGGTCGCCGTACTGGATACCATTTTCTTTGCGGATATCCTGGTGCTGGTGATAAAAATTTTCGTTCATCTCCGTTATCCGTACCGCTGCAAAGCCTCGTTGAATAAAGGGGGTATGATCGCCTCCCCGCAGGAAACGATCATTGCGATAGATCAATTTTATTTCCAGCTGATCTACATATCGTTCACCTATTTCTTTTACATACCGGGCCAGTTGGCGCGCTGCTCCGTCGTTTTCCAGTCCCATGTTGCGGATAGTAGCCGCATTTTTATCAAGTTCATAAACCGGCAGTCCTTCGCTGAAAACCCGCAACCTTGTATTGTCAATGATATTGGTTTCACTGCTGTTATTACTGCCCATTATATCATTATTCAGTACAGCTTCCAGTTGCCAGCCTTCTTTTTTTGCTTTTTCTGCCAGGTAACCGGCGCCTAATAAACCCTGTTCCTCTCCACTTACGGCAACAAAGATGATGGTAGCCGGGTAACTGGTCTGACTCAGGATCCTGGCCGATTCCAGTACGGCTGCTACGCCACTGGCATCATCATTGGCGCCAGGTGCAGCTGCTGTTGCATTCATTATATCCGTAACCCGGCTGTCGAGGTGTCCGCTGATCAGGAATACGCGTTTATCTGCCGGGTCCACGCCTTTAAGGATGGCCATCGCATTTCCGAGATTAACAGGTTTGTTCACCCTTCGTCCATCGGGTTGCAGGGTAGTGGTATCTACAAAAGCCGTCATCCGGCCATTTGTTTTTTTGCTGCGAATCTCGGTAAATTTTTTG
>NZ_LUKG01000017.1:56480-63433 GCF_001601815.1 Flavihumibacter sp. CACIAM 22H1 | reverse complement strand
TTCCTGGATAGCTTTTGTTACCATAATCGGTAAGTTGGCTTTGTCGATATAACGTGCGGTTGCAACCAGGGATCCTTCTGCATCATAAAATGCACTTAATTCGGTATTACGATAGCTGAAGGTTGCCTGGAAAAGACCTGCATCATCCAGAGATTTCCATTGTACATTTTTTGCATCAGCAAATTCGGTGCGGAAAGATTCCAATACCTTGCCGGTAATAGGATCAACATTTGCGAAACTGGCCAGGCTTACAAAAGCAGTTGCGGCGATTAAGAGAAACTTTTTCATAAATTGACATTTAAAGGTTTAATGATTAATGCTCGTTTGAATAGTTTGACGATGTAAAAGTAAAAAGGTTACAACCCCTGTCAAGTAAATAGTGAAGGATGGTGATTTAAAGTAAATATTTGATAAGTACCTGAAAAGATTAGCGTTTACGGGTATAAAAAAATCGGCTGAAACGCAGGCCAGACGGCCAGTTGACAAAATTTGTTAAATAAAAAGTAAATCGCGGTTAATCCATGGTTAAATTAGAGAAGTGGAAACCGACTATTTTAAAAAATGAACTTTCTAGCACACGCCTATCTGTCTTTTCGCCAGCCAGACCTGCTCCTGGGCAACCTTATCAGCGATTTTGTGAAAGGCAAAAAGAAGTTTGATTACCCTGCCACCATACTCAGGGGCATCGATTTGCATAGAGCAATAGATAAGTTTACCGATGAACACCTGATCAATAAACGGGCAAAACAGGTTTTTAAGCCCGCTACCGGCCTCTATGCCCCTGCATTTGTAGATGTTGTTTATGATCATTTCCTGGCAACAGATGAACTTGCTTTTCCTGGTAATAGCCTCCATGATTTCAGTCAATGGGTGTACGGTACATTAGAAGGACAAGCGGCGTATTTCCCGGATCAGTTTTCCCGCATGTTTCCCTACATGAAAGAACAGAACTGGTTATTGAATTATAAGGAAAGATGGGGTATTGAACGCAGCATGGAAGGCCTGGTTCGGCGGGCCAAATACCTTGATTCTTTTCAACCTGCCTTCGAAGCCTTCGAAGCCGATTACCAGCTGCTGAAAGATTGCTTTCAGCGATTTTTCCCGGAATTGATGTTGTTCGTGAGTGATGAATACCGGCGCCAGCTTATTCGACCGGGAACACTTTAAACCGTTCATGCGCTGCTTTTTCCAGCATTTCACGGTCATTGGGATCTGCAATTTCAATCAATGCTTTGGCCCGCTGGCGTAGATTTTTTCCATATAAATACGCCACCCCGAATTCAGTAACCACATAATGAATATGCCCCCGTGTGGTAACTACCCCTGCCCCTGTTTTGAGAAACGGTACTATCCTGGAAATGCCTTTCCCGGTTCGGGCAGGTAGGGCTATAATCGGCTTTCCGCCCGGGCTCAGGGCCGCTCCGCGCATGAAATCCATTTGTCCGCCAATACCTGAATACTGAAAAGTTCCAATACTATCGGCACAAACCTGGCCGGTTAAATCAATTTCCACGGCACTATTAATAGCAACCATTTTGGGGTTGCGGCGTATAACCGAACTTTCGTTCACATAATCAATGTCGAGAAAGGCAAATGCAGGGTTATCATTCACATAATCGTATAAACGTTTTGATCCCAGGGCAAACCCCACCACCGATTTATTGGGATGAATGACTTTGAATTTGTTATTGATTACATCATTTTCCACCAGGTCTATAATACCATCGCTGAACATTTCAGTATGCACCCCCAGGTCTTTGTGATTGCCCAGGCAGCGAAGTACCGCATCAGGTATGGCCCCTATTCCCATTTGAAGGGTAGCCCGGTCTTCGATCATCCCGGCAATATAGGCTCCGATCTTTTTTTCGGCCTCGCCGAGTTTTGCGGAAAAATTTCCTTCATGTAAGGGTGCTTCATGATATACCATGGCATGAAAACGGTTTACATGGATCATTCCATCGCCGTGTGTTCTCGGAACATTCGGGTTAACCTGTGCAATAACATACCGGGCGGTATTAACTGCCGACCGGGCTATATCTACCGATACGCCGAGCGAACAATAACCATGTATATCCGGTACAGAAACATGCACAATGGCTACATCAATCGGTAATATCCCCTGTTTAAAAAGTTCAGGGATTTCACTTAGAAAAACGGGCACATAATCTGCTCTGCCCGCCTGTACGGCATCGCGGATACTGGCTGATACAAACAGTGAATTGATATGAAAATGGCCCTGGTATTCAGGTTTGTCCACAACCATATCGCCGTATACCGTAATGTTTACCAATTCCACCTGCCGCAAACGGTCTTTTTGTTCAGCCAGTTTCTTCATCATATAGGAGGGCGTTTGTGCACTTCCCTGCACAAAAACCCGGTTACCGGACTGAACAACAGATAAGGCTTCTTCTGCGGATACATACTGTATAGGTGGACGCATGTAAATTGTTTTAGCAAAAATATAAGAGCAAAAGAACCGCATTCCTGATTCCTGTCATAAAAACCAATGAACATTATTCCAGCGCTTCGTTATTTTTGGGCCTGTAAAGGTAGCAATGCATGACAACTCGATTTAATGTGTACAGGACAGGATTTTTGCTGGCAGTCTGCTGTTTGGTTCAATTTTCCCTGAATGCTCAATTCAAATTTCCCCCGGTAGATAAATCGCCGCTTGATTTTAGCTATTATCCGGCGAATTACCCGATTCTACGTATCCAGGAAAAAGCCAGTGAGCCTTTAATGGTTCGCGTAGTCTACAGCCGCCCGCAGAAAAATGGCCGGAAGGTTTTTGGCGAGCTGGTAGAGTATGGCAGTATCTGGAGACTTGGAGCAAATGAAGCCACGGAAATAGAATTGTTCAAGGATGCTAAAATCGGCGATACCCGGGTAAAAAAGGGCCGGTATACCATGTATGCAATTCCTACCACCGAAAAATGGACCATCATTATTAACAGGGAAACCGATACCTGGGGGGCATTTTTATACGACCCCAAAAAAGATGTGGCAAGAACAGATGTAGCCGTGCAACATAATGCGGATGCGCTCGAGTCTTTTAGTATGTATTTCGAAAAAACCAACGGTAGCATACACCTGTTTATTGGCTGGGACACTGAAATGGTGCGGATTCCCATCAGCTTTTTCTGATCTTTATAATATGTGTGGAATTGCCGGAATTTTAACGGAGGCAGCTGCTGCAGAGGCGGAAGGGCATTTACGTGACCTCCAGGTCATGACCAAAAGCCTGGCGCATCGTGGCCCGGATGGCGAAGCTTGGTGGGTCGACCCTTCCAAACGGGTTTTTTTCGGCCATCGCCGTTTATCCGTCATCGATCTTTCGCCTGCTGCTGCACAGCCCATGCAGTATTCGGAACGATACACTATTACCTATAATGGCGAGCTCTATAATTATATTGAACTGCGGGAGGCTTTACTAAAAAAGGGATATAGGTTCCGCACGGAATCCGATACCGAGGTAATTCTTGCAGCGTACCAGGAATATGGTAAATCCTGTGTGGAACAATTTACTGGTATGTTTGCATTGGCCATCTGGGATGCGGACCAGGCCGAGCTTTTTTTAGCCCGCGACCGTATGGGCGAAAAACCCCTGTTTTTTACCTGGCACCAGGGCCGGCTGCTGTTTGCCTCTGAGATGAAGGCATTCTGGGCCCTGGGCCTACCCAGGCAGCCCGATCCGCATCAGGTACTGCTTTACCTGGGGGCCGGTATTACCGGTATTCCCCTAAAGCCTGTGCAAAGTTTTTATACCGGCATCTTCCAATTGCCCCCTGCCCATACGGCCCGGTATGCCTACGGTTCGGGTACCTGGGGAGAACTTGAACTTACCCGTTACTGGGATCTTACCGGTCGGGTAACCTCGGTGGAGGGGCACCCGAATGCAGCCACTGAACAGGTGGAAAGGTTTCGTGCTTTGCTGAAGGCATCGGTACAACGTCGGCTGCGCTCGGACCTTCAAGTGGGATCCTCCCTTAGCGGTGGGATTGACAGTTCTTCCATTGCCGCCCTTGTAAAAGAACTGGGAGTGGAAAACTGGACCGGATTCTCCGCTGTTTTCCCGGGCTTTGAACGCGATGAATCGGCGGCAATACAGCTGTTGGCAAAGGAACTGAATATTCAATCGATTACCTGCAGCCCTACCGAAACAACCCTGCTTACCGATCTTGAAAAACTACTCTATCACCAGGAAATGCCCATTGAATCCGCCAGTGCCCTTGTGCAGTACAAGGTACTGCAACGGGCCGCTGAACAGGGAATAACCGTATTACTCGACGGACAGGGTGCCGATGAGTTACTGGCGGGATACCCCTCCTATATTCCCTGGTTTCTACAGGAAATATGGAGATCTGGTCGGTATGCCAGCTTTTTAAAGGAGTTAAATGCCTTTAAAGCGCACGGATGGACAGGCGGATGGGGGTGGAAGAACCGGCTGGCTGCCTGGTTTCCCCAGGCAGCTCAGGAACAGCTCATCAAAAAGCAGGCAGCTGCCATTCAGCGCATACCTTTTGCGGAGCAAGCTTATATAGCTGCCTCCCTACGACCCCATGACCTGTTCAAACCTTTTGTAACCTCTCTCCAGGACATACTGTACTATGACCTTACTATGGGACGGCTACCGGAATTATTGCGGTATGCCGACCGTAATAGTATGGCATTCGGCCGCGAAATCCGGCTGCCCTTTCTTGACCCGGCACTGCTGGAATTTGCCTATTCCCTGCCCGCCAGTGCCAAAATGCAAAATGGCTATACCAAGTGGATACTCAGAACCGCTATGAGTGGTCATCTGCCCCAACCGATTGCCTGGCAGAAGAAGAAGATCGGTTATGAGCCGCCGCAGGAAAGCTGGCTGCAACAGGCGGCAGTGCAGGAAGAAGTATTGCAATCCGCCCGGGTATTGGTTGATGAAGGAATCTTGCAAAAGCGCTATCTTGACCGCCCTAAAACAGGCAAAGCCGCTGCCGGCGCAGCAGACTGGCGACTGCTTGTAATGGGCAAATTATTGGCCGTTTAAAATTTGTTTTCCAATGAAAATAGCTACTAAGTTTATTCATGCCGGTATGGAACCGGATCCCTCCACCGGGGCTATTATGACCCCCGTTTACATGACTTCTACCTACGTACAGGAAGCACCAGGTGTAAATAAAGGCTTTGAATATGCCCGTTCCCAGAATCCAACCCGAAAAGCATTGGAAGAGGCGCTCGCAATAATTGAAAACGGGCAGTACGGACTGGCTTTCTCCAGCGGCGTAGCTGCAACCGATGCGGTTTTAAAATTACTGTCGCCCGGAGATGAAGTGGTAACCGGAAATGATTTATACGGCGGAACCTATAGGCTGTTTACCAAAGTATTTGAGCGATTCGGAATAAAATTCAGCTATGTTGATATGGGATCACTCGAAGCAGTGGAAGCGGCGATAAGCCCGGCTACCAAACTTATCTGGCTGGAAACACCCACCAATCCACTGATGAATATCGGCGATATTGCGGCCATTGCAGCTATTGCCAAAAGCAGTGGTTCCCTGCTTTGTGTGGATAATACATTTGCTTCTCCGTATTTACAGAATCCGCTCGACCTGGGTGCCGATATTGTTATGCATTCCTCTACCAAATACCTCGGGGGACATAGTGACGTAATCCAGGGTGCATTGGTAGTGAACGATAAAACACTCTACGATTCTCTGTATTTTATTCAGAAAAGCTGTGGTGCCGTGCCGGGCCCGATGGATTGTTTCCTGGTATTACGTGGCATCAAAACACTGCACCTGCGCATGCAACGACATTGTGAAAACGGCGAAAAAATTGCACATTGGTTAAGAAAACATCCAAAAGTAGGAAAGGTATACTGGTGCGGTTTTGAAGACCATCCCGGGTATGCGGTAGCTAAAAAACAAATGCGCGGTTTTGGTGGAATGATGAGTTTTGAGCTGAAAGATAATTCCGTGGAAACGGCGAAACAACTACTGTCCTCTACCCGACTTTTTTCGCTGGCAGAAAGCCTGGGCGGAGTAGAATCGCTTATCAATCACCCCGCTTCTATGACGCATGCCTCTATTCCAAGAGAAGAACGGATCAAAAACGGGTTATCCGATTCGCTGATCCGCTTAAGTGTTGGGGTGGAAGATGCGGAAGATCTTATCCAGGACCTGGCCAATGCTATTGGATAGCCATCTGGGGCGATTACATGCTTGATTTTCGTTTAACCAGGCTGGTGCGAAGTTCAAATAGCTTGAAATTAGTGGGCTTTTTTTTGATCTCATCAATTAGTACACCCATGGCCAGCTTCCCCACTTCGTACCCGGGTTGCATAACAGTGGTTAACCCCGGTTCTACCAGCGCGCTTACAGGATCGTTGTTGAATCCAACCACTTTCAGGTCGCGCGGAACGGAAAGCCCTTTTTTTCTGGCATAATTAATGGCAGCAATGGCCGAAAGATCATTGATACAAAAAATGCCATCCGGCATTTCTTGCTGCGACATTACTTTTTTGATGGAAAGAAGGGCATCTTCCTCAAATGACTTGCAACAGGAAATATATTCAGGCAGCAGGGGAAGCTGGTGTTTTTTAAGCGCATCGAGATAACCCTGCATTCTTTTTTGCGAAACCGAAAGCTCCTTGGGGCCGCCCACATGCGCAATTCTGCGGCAACCTTTTTTTATCAGGTGCTCCACTGCATTAAAGGCGCCTTCGTATTCATTTACAATAACCTTGGTACAGGCAAAACTGTCTATTACCCGGTCAAACATCACTACCGGTACATTTTTTTTATTGGCTTCTTCCAGCACCGTATGATTTTTTGTCTGCTTTGATACCGATATCAACAGCCCTTCGATATTGCAGGACAAAAGCTTGCGGATGCTTTTATTTTCCAGCGACTCTGTTTCGTTGCTCTGGCAAATCATGAGATGGTAGTTCTGCTCAATGGCACAGTCTGTCATAC
>NZ_LUKG01000017.1:45123-55640 GCF_001601815.1 Flavihumibacter sp. CACIAM 22H1 | reverse complement strand
GTCTGTCATACCACTCAACGCCTCTGAAAAATAATTGGAATTTATGGAGGGCACTACCACGCCAATTATATTGGTATGTTTTGTTACCAGGCTCTGGGCAATGAAATTGGGTTCATAGTTCAGCTCCTTTGCCAGTTGTAAAACTGCCTGAAGTGTTTTGGGATTTATATCCGGTGCATTCCGAAGCGCCCGTGATACAGTTGATACGGAAATATTCAGCGCTTTTGCAAGATCCTTAATAGTAACGGGGCGATTCATATGAAATTCAAAGATACTTTCTTTCGGGAACGTTTCCGGTGGATAAACAGCGTTAAAACATCCTTAAACAGGTCGAATTATTATTTTGTGCGGGCCTAATACAAATTAGTTAATCATGAAAGGAATCGCTGCATTTTTTTTAAAACTTACAACAATGGTAACCTTATCCGCCTCGGCACATGGGCATGGAACAGACTCCCTCCCGTCTCTCTACTTACAAAACAGGGCACCGCTTCAGGCAAAAAAATACCTTGATCTTCCTTTTGGCGCAATCAGGCCCAAAGGATGGCTTAAGCAGAACCTGAACCAAATGAAAGATGGAATGTGCGGTCAACTGGATGCCCTTTATCCGGCGGTTTTAGGAGAACGAAATGGCTGGCTGGGAGGAGATGGAGATGTATGGGAAAGAGGTCCCTACTGGTTAGACGGGCTTGCGCCATTAGCCTTTATTCTGGAGGATAAAGCGCTGCAACAAAAACTCCAAAAATGGGTGGAATGGTCTATAAAAAATCAATTA
Organism: Flavihumibacter sp. CACIAM 22H1; assembly: GCF_001601815.1. Taxonomy (GTDB): domain Bacteria; phylum Bacteroidota; class Bacteroidia; order Chitinophagales; family Chitinophagaceae; genus Flavihumibacter. The sequence goes on along the minus strand of NZ_LUKG01000017.1, from coordinate 54,865 downwards.
CCCAATGGTTATTTCGGCCCTGTTCCCCCGGAAAAAGAACCCAGCCCGGAGCCAGGTTTACAACGAGATCGTGCACGCGACTGGTGGCCGAAAATGGTTATGTTGAAAGTATTACAACAATATTATCTGGGAACCGGCGATCAACGGGTTATTGACCTGATGCTGCGTTATTCGAAGTACCAGCTGGCTACCTTGCCCTCTACTCCTTTAGGTCATTACTCCTGGTGGGGTTCACAAAGAGCAGGTGATAACCTGTTGATCGTATACTGGCTCTACAATATAACCGGTGAAAAATTTCTGCTGGAGTTGGGAGAGCTGATTCATAAACAGTCCTACGACTGGACAGGTACTTTTCTAAACACGAATTACCTGGCCACTACGCATAAATTTCATGGCGTAAACCTGGCGCAGGGTATCAAAGAACCGATTATCTATTATCAGCAAAATCCGCAACAACAATACCTGGATGCGGTGAAAAAAGCATTTAGTGATATTAAAACCTACCAGGGACAGGCGCAGGGTATGTACGGGGCAGATGAGCTTACTAGAGGAGGCGATCCTAACCTGGGATCGGAGTTATGTTCGACCGTTGAACTGATGTACTCCCTGGAAAATATGATCACCATCACCGGAGATGTAGCGCAGATGGATCATCTTGAAAAAATCACCTACAATGCATTGCCGACCCAAATCAGCGATGACTTTATGACAAGGCAGTATTACCAACAGGTTAACCAGGTAATGATAAGCCGGCAGCATCGAAACTTTATCACAAATTACGATGGCACCGACCAGTGTTTTGGTTTGCTGAGTGGCTTTCCCTGTTGTACTACCAATATGCACCAGGGCTGGCCAAAATTTGTTCAAAACCTCTGGCATGCTACCGATGATAAAGGGGTTGCCGCATTGCAGTATGGTCCGTCTGAAGTAAAACTTAAGGTAGCAGATGGCAAAGAACTTACAATTACGGAAGAAACAGAATATCCTTTTAATGAACAGATTAAATTCAGCCTGCAACTAAAAACCCCTACGGTATTTCCTTTTCATCTTCGCATACCAGCCTGGTGTAAAAATGCCGTGGTTTATATTAACGGAGAAAAATGGATGAGTTCGACCGGAAATGAAATTATAAAACTGGTACGCAAGTGGAAAGATAAGGACCAGGTAGTGCTGGAGCTTCCCATGCATGTTGCAGTTAGCCGGTGGTTTAATCAAACAGCGGCAGTTGAAAGAGGGCCTCTGTTATACGGATTAAAGATCGGTGAAAACTGGAAGTCTGTAAATAATACCGATAAATATGGAAACTACAGGGAGGTACACCCTACAACTCCCTGGAATTTCGGATTAACTGACCAGGCAGTAAAAAATATAGACCAACATTTTTCCTTTAAAAAAATAAAATCGGTAGGTGATGCACCCTGGAGTTTGGAAACGGCACCCGTTCAGATAACTACCAGGGCTAAGCGCATTCCTGAATGGCAGTTGTACAATGAAGCAGCAGGGCCAGTGCCCTACAGCGGAATCAAATATTTAAAAGATATGCCCGATGAAGAAATTGTATTAATTCCGTATGGATGTACCACGCTTCGAATTGCGCAGTTCCCGGTTGTTCAATGATTTGATTTGAAGTGAAAAAGCCACGGAATATTCCGTGGCTTTTTTTTTGAAAACACCGAGAACGTTACCGGCTTTCAAACCGTAGAAACTGCCCGTTTGGCGCAGGTTATACTTAGTATGGAACTAATTTTAGCGTTGACATTTGTTCATTTAAACAAACTGCTATGAGTAATTTGCCTGTTAAAAAAATGCTGACTTCGGTTGCATTGTTGTTGTGCCTGGTAACAACCCTGTTGGCACAACAAAGAACTATTAAAGGAAGAGTGGTAAATGCCAAAGATGGCAGCCCGCTTTCCGGTGCTTCCATTTCTATTAAAGGATTAAGTGGAGGTACTGCCACAGATGCAAACGGGAATTTTTCGCTGCCCGTGCCTGGTTCCAATACAAGATTAATTGTTTCTAATATCGGATTCAGCCAAAAAGAAGTGGCTGTTAGTGCCGGTACAAATGAAATCACGATTAGCCTGGAAATGGAAATTAGTGAAGGCGAAGATGTGGTAGTGGTTGGTTATGGAAAGAAAAATAAAAAGAACATTACAGGTTCTGTGGTAAAAGTTTCAGGCGATGAGATCCGGAATATTCCCATGGCCAGTCCCGACCAGTTATTACAGGGTAAAGCTGCTGGTGTACAGATCTCCAGCCAGAGCGGTACGCCCGGTGGTGGAGTTACGGTACGGGTACGCGGAACCTCTTCTTTTTCTGCAGGATCACCCGCATCTCAGCCACTTTATATTATTGATGGAGTATTTGTAAATACCATGCCTATCGGACCTGCGGGTTATGGTGTTGAACAGCAGATTGCCAACCCACTGGCAGATCTGAATCCCTCTGACATTGAGTCTATCGAAGTATTGAAAGATGCAAACAGCACAGCTATCTACGGAAGCAGAGGTGCAAATGGAGTAGTTATCATCACTACCAAACGGGGCTCAAAAGGGCAGAAGCCAAAGATTACGCTCAATAGTTTTTATGGTAGCGGAAAAGCTACCAAGCTTCCAACCTTGGTGAATGCGCCTCAAACTGCCGAGTTGTTAAACGAAGCCTGGATTAATGATGGAAAAAATCCTGCCAATATCCCTTACCCCAATCCGGCGGGTTTACCCACGTATAACCGGGTAAATGAGTTATTTCGTACGGCATCTACCTATAGCACAGACCTAAGTGTTGCGGGCGGCGATGCAAAAACAACGTATTATGTAGGCGCTTCTTATTTTAAGCAGGATGGAATCCTTCGCCCGCAAACATTTAACAGGGCAAGCCTACGGGTAAACCTGGACAGCTATCTGTCTGATAAGTTTAAACTCAGTACCAGCAATACACTTATCCGTAATTACAGAACTATTGTGCAGAATGATAATTCCGGTGGAGGTGTATTGTTAGTGGGACTAGGAAACTCCACCATCTACCCAACCTATAACCAGGACGGCAGCTATTTCCGTGGCCCGGTCGGAAACAATGCAGTAGCCATTGTGAAAGAGAGTGATGAAACATCAACCGGTGCACGATATATCGGAAATATCTACGGAGAATGGGAAGTGACCAAAAATCTTTTCTTTAAATCGAGCTGGAGCCTGGACTTCAACGATGCCAATAACCGGGCATTTGCCAGCACGGTATTAAACGGACCTGGTTCCGTGGCATCAGCGTATGAGCAAAGTAATCGGCAGATAACCTGGATCAATGAACAAACCCTTCGTTATGGATGGAGGCCTTCTGCCGATCATCAGTTCAATTTCCTTGCCGGTAATACCATTCAGAAAACCATCTCCAAATTTTTTGGACTGAGTGCGAATAATTTTCCCAACGATGATATTACCAATATCGGATCGGCCGCGCAAAATACCGGCTGGAGTGGAAATACGGTGGAAAGCGCACTGGTTTCCTATTTTGGAAGAGCAGACTATGTTTTTGCTAACCGGTATATTCTCGACCTTAACCTGCGAACCGATGCCAGCAGCCGCTTTGGGAGTGGAAATCGCTGGGGCTTTTTCCCATCAGCCGGTGTAGCCTGGAGAATTACCAGTGAGTCCTTTATGGCTGACCAGGATATTTTTTCCAACCTGAAACTGAAGGCCAGTTGGGGAATTACCGGCGCACAGGAAACCATTGGTGAATATGCATCTCGCGGTTTGTGGGCTGGAAATGATAACTATATGATGCAACCCGGCACCCAACCATCACAGATCGCAAACCCCGATCTTAAATGGGAACAGACGACACAATGGAACCTGGGACTCGAATTTGGCCTCTTTAAAAACAGGCTGGAAGGTGAACTGAACTATTATAACAAGATGACGAATGGGGTGCTCCTGAACAAACCTATTCCCATGTCTACCGGTTTCGGCACTATTGCGTATAACGGAGGCGATATCAGTAACAAAGGAATTGAACTTACGCTGAATGCAGGCATTATACGTACCAAGGATTTTCGCTGGGACCTTGGCTTCAACCTTGCACATAACAAAAACATGATTGAAAAGCTGGATGCTCCCTATTTCGAACCATTCAGTCGTCGCTTTATCCTCTTCCAGCAAGGATATCCGGTAAATGGATTCTGGCTCTGGAAACAGGAAGGCGTTGATCCGCAAACCGGAAATGCCATTTATACCGATGTAGATAAAAACGGCGTAATCAATGATAATGACCGAATGATATTAGGAAATAATCAACCAAATGTATTTGGCGGATTAAACTCAACAGTACGGTACAAAAACTTCGATTTCTCCTTTGCTTTTGCATACGAATGGGGACAGGAAATGGTGAACTGGACTACGTTTTTTATGGTACATGGGGCTACCCGTCAGAATGGTGCAACCGGTGCAGCAACCTATGGATTTTATCCGCAGCAGTTGGATCGCTGGCAAAGACCTGGAGATATCACCGATATGCCTAAAATGGGCGGAACGGCTGCAGAACGCAGTAATAACTATGGCCGGTTTACCAGCCGCGCGCTGGAAGATGGCTCCTATACCCGTCTTCGCAATATTACCCTGGGTTATACCATTCCTGCAGCAGTAACCCGTAAGCTGGGTATCAGTTCTGCAAGATTTTATATTATGGGCACCAACCTGCTAACCATTACCAACTACAGCGGACTTGATCCTGAACTGAATGCAGGTGGCGGAAAAGGAACCGTAGGAGGTGTGGAAATGTTTACCGTGCCTCAACCCAAAACCATTCAGGGTGGCTTTACTGTTAGCTTTTAATTGCGAACCGAAAAAACAAGTAGTATGAAGTCTATTAATAAAACTATTTATATAGGGATGAGCCTGGTGGCTGCCCTGAGCTTTAGTTCCTGTGAGAAATTTCTAGATCCAAAACCGGTAAACCAGATAGATGATGCAGTGGCACTGGATTCAAAAATCCGGATTCAGCGTGCACTCACCGGTGCATACAGCCGGCTACAGGTAATTGAATACTATGGCGCCGAATGGCCCAATGCGGTATGGTTATCGGACGATAACGTGGTACCCTTTAGTGCGGGTACAACCGATCTGCAATTCGACGGGCATGCAGTGTTGGCCTCTTCCAATACCATGGAAATTACCTGGCGAGCCATGTACCGGGCCATCAATGCTGCCAATAATGTAATTGATGGCGCCAGCTCTGTGGCCGACCCCACCCTTACCGATGAAGAAAGAAAAAACCTGATCGGCCAGGCACAGTTTCTTCGGGCATTGGTTTATTTTGATATGGTTCGCACCTGGGGAGGTGTTCCACTAGTGCTTACACCCACCCGCGGATTAACTGCTGCCAATTATCCTGCAAAAGCAACAGCCGAACAGGTATATGCGCAAATTGTTCAGGATCTAGAGGATGCAGAAACCAATCTTTCCGAAACCGTAGTACGCACAATTGCGCACAAAAAAGCGGCACAGGCATTAATGGCCAAAGTTGCATTATATCGTAAAGACTATACCGGGGCAGCCAGCTATGCTACAGAACTGATCAATGCCAGCAGTAGTTTTTCTTTGGTAGTGCCTTTCGAAAAACTGATCACCGAAAAAAAGACAACGGAAGCTATTTTTGAACTGGACTATTCGCAGGTAGATGGCAATGAGTTATCGGCCTATTTTTACCCTGCTACCATGGGTGGTTATTACCGGGTTGGACCTACGACTGAAATCACTACCTTACTGAAGGACCCGGCCATTGGCGGAACCCGCAGTGTATTGGTGAGTGAACTGAATGGAGCGCCTTATGGCAACCGTTATCGCAAAGCAGTAGGTGGTGTAAAGGACGACAATTATGCCATCTTACGCCTCGCAGAAATGTACCTTATCCGCGCTGAAGCAAGGGCCAACCTGGATAATATTGAAGAAGGACTGGAGGATTTGAATGTAATCCGTTCAAGGGCCGGACTTGAAGATTTGGCCATTACCGGTAAAGAGGCCCTTTTACTCGCTATTGAGAACGAACGCAGGGTTGAGTTTGCATTTGAACCACATCGCTGGTTTGACCTGATTCGTACCGGTCGGGCCGGCGCTGTTCTGGGTGTAACAGACGTAAAAAAATATGTTTTCCCAATACCGGGTGCTGAAATCCTGGCCAATAAAAACCTTCAGCAGAACGAAGGGTATTAAGCAATTTTCATGGAAACACAGAGAGGCGTATTGAATAAAATGCGTCTCTCTTTTAATCGTTCGGCATGATAAAAAACCTATGGTTCTTTTTGGTTACCGCTTCTTGTCTTCTGTATCTAAATGTACAGGCGCAGGCACCTATTGAACGTATTGAACTGGATGGTACGAATAAATTAATTGGGTTACAATATTCCGGTCAACAGGTAAAACTGGCGCAACCCATCCCTTTTCTCAGTTATTCGGTAAATGGTACCAACTACCGCAGCGATCAGCCTGCACCCGGCGTACAGGTACAGATCTCCAGGCTGGATACCACGGCCTCTTTTTATTGCGCCATCGTAACTTTTACCAACCGGTCGGCAGATACCTTGCAACTAAGTAATGTACTACCCCTGAAACCAGAGGGAAGTGAGGCATATATTACGGGCCTTGGCACTCATTCGCTTTCAAGAACCCATCTTTTTTTGCCGGGTAAGCAACCGGTAAATGTAATTGTGCCGGATAATGCCTGGGAGCTGGGATATATGAGTTATCCGTTAACAGGAGGTAAAAAACTGGTTTTGTTAAGCAGGCGCGATCGGGCTTCTATTCAAAAAGGCCAACGCCGCCGCTTTGAAACGGTTTTATTTCCGGGTGGTTCTGTGCAATTCCGGGTATATGCAGAATTATACGAAGGAAACTGGCAACAGGCATTGACAAAGGTATTTCAACAGCGATGGTTATACGATCTTGGAAGCTTTACCGACAGCCTTTACCAGCGCGAGGATCTGAAATGGGTCCGACATACCTATATCCTGCACCTGATGGACGCCTGGGATAAATTTTACTACGATTCAAAAGCAGGTAAATACCAGTTGGAAAGTTTTCTGCAACGTGGAAAAAAATGGTACGGAGGAGATGATATCGTAAGTATATGGCCAACCTGGCCTACACTGGGGTTGGATCAGCGCAATCAATTTGATCTGTTTCGCGATTTACCGGGCGGCACCAATGCAATGCGGCAACAAGCTGAAAAGAGTCGCAAACTCGGCACCCGGTTTTTTATTTGTTATAATCCCTGGGACGGAAGTACCAGAACGGAAGACCATTTTGACGGCCTGTCTCGCCTTATTGGAGCAACACAGGCAGACGGTGTAGTACTTGATACCAAAGGAGAATCAAGTAGTGAACTGCAGGAAGCTGCCGATAAAGTCAGAAAAGGGGTGATTATGTACAGCGAAGGAATGGCAGTACCCCGTGATATGCCCGGAATTGTATCGGGCAGGGTACACAATGCGCTCTATTATCCGCCTATGCTCAACCTCAACAAACTGATTAAACCCGAGTTCACTATTTACCGGGTAGCGGAATTGTATAAGGAAAAAATCAGGCGAGAATTTGCTACGTCTTTTTTTAACGGGTATGGTACTGAATTAAATATTATGGCGCCGGGCCAGCCCGATTGGGTGGAAGAACAATATCGTTACCTCGGTAAAACCACCCGTATTTTAAGAGAGAATACAAACAATTTTGTAAGCAGCGGGTACACACCACTCATACCCACAGAAGCCGACAGTATTTGGGTAAATCAATGGACACTGGATAATAAAACGATTTATACAATTTACAGCGTATTGCCGGCAGGTTTTAAAGGAAAGCTATTTGAAGTGAAACCGGAACAGGGAAAACATTTTGTAGACCTCTGGCACCATCGGTTGCTGCGCCCTGAACAAGTTAACGGACGCTGGCTGATAGACGCACAAACAGACGCATTTAATGCCAGTGACCTGGGTACCAATAATGAAGGGCAGGTAGATTGCATTGCAGAATTGCCAATACTGATTAAAGCAAGGATGTATGGAGATGAGCTGTTGCTGGAAACACCGGTAACAGGAGATGCGCTTAGAATTTGGGCCGGCCATCCCTCCTACGATAAAGAACCACTTACAGTTAAGCCCGGTAGCCACCGGCTTTCCATAAGCAAGTATTTCAACCGCTTCGAGGGTGATATCATTATTCAACTGATGAAAGAGGGAGTATTGATGGACGAATATATAGTGTCCATTGAACCAGGTTCTGCAAGAAGGGTATCGGTTGCGCAGGTTACACGGAAACAGGCGGAAACCCCGCAAGGTATGGTGCTTATCCCGGCTGGTAATTTCCGGTTTAAGGCAAGCAATGGAGATGAATTCATAAAATACCCGAAACAGGACCAGGATAGCTTGTTTGCCATGCGCAGCTTTTTTATGGATACCTACCCGGTTACAAATAAGCAATTCCGCGCGTTTATGACCACAACCGGCTACCAGCCTGCTGATACGGCCAATTTTTTAAAGCATTGGAAAAACGGCAAGATCCCTGCCGGTGAAGAACACTACCCGGTTGTATACCTGAGTTATGAAGATGCCAGGGCCTATGCCGCTTGGGCAGGAAAAAGACTACCGACGGAACTGGAATGGCAATATGCTGCACAAACCAGTACGCTGCAGGAATGGCCCTGGGTGCAGGATAAACCGGTAACAAGAAGAGAAGAAGTGGTAAACAGCACACTTACCGTATTGCACCTGGAAGGAATTGATTCAACCAAATGCAATCTTGGAAATGGTAAACCCTATGCGGTGGGTAGTTATCGGGCCGGTGTAAATCCAAATGGATTGTATGACCTGGTAGGAAGCGTATGGCAGTTAACGAATGATGAATATATAAGCGGCAGTCATCGTTTCCTGCTGCTCAAAGGGGGCTCTTATTTCAAACCATCTTCTAGCTGGTGGTACGTTCAGGGCGGACCAAGAGAGCTGCATTACCGGCAGTATTTACTCCGAGTAAGCCAGGGTTTTGAACGAAATGCTACCGTAGGGTTTCGTTGTGTAAAGGATAAAATCCAGTAAACATGAAACAGTTAATAAAATTAGTAGTGCCGGTTTTGCTGGCAGTTGTTTGCATGCCTTTTTATCAACAGGCTGCAGCCCAGGCAAAGTCGTTTCAACTGGCATTGATAGAGGATCATATCGATGAAAAGGAACTCAGCGCCATTCGTACTTTGCTGCGCACAAAAAAAGAGTTTACCGTTCAACTGGTTTCCTTAAAAAAACTCAAAGAGAACAATACAGGCGGATTTACTCATATCTGGTACCATCGTACCGATACGGCCGCTGTCAGCAAAGAAGAAATGGTACTTAAAGCAACCATTCAGAATTTTGTGCAAAAAGGCGGTAAGTTGTTCCTCTCTATGGAAAGTATGGCCTTGTTGAATGCATGGGGGTTTGAACAAGCCCCGCTGGTTGTTCGGCAGGATACCATAAGGGATGAGGGGTTTGGACGGCCTTTAGGCTTTCATGCGTTTAAGGCCCATCCGGTATTTAACGGCCTTATGGGAGGTGCATATGTAAGCAAGCAAGCTTCGGATCATATAGTAAGAAAGCTTGGGTTTTTTGATAAAGAACTACCCGTGCAGGGAAAGGTTATCGGCATCGACTGGACCTATATCACCTTTACTGAACAGAACAAATTGTTGCTGGAATACCAGGTAGGAGCCGGTAAAATTATAGCAGCCGGTGCTTACC
>NZ_LUKG01000017.1:33606-44832 GCF_001601815.1 Flavihumibacter sp. CACIAM 22H1 | reverse complement strand
CCTGTACTACAGTGTTGCCAATAAAAACAAGGAGCATCTTGAGGTATTTACGAAGAATGTGCTGCAATACCTTTCCACCAGTAAAAAACAGCCGGGTACCTATTATTGGAACTACGATAGCCTGCAATTGACGGCGAGCCGCTTTCATTCGGAAAAATTAGCGCCGCTGCCTGCCGGGAAATGGTCTTTGCCAAAGCCCTCGCTTTCACTGCAAATTGATAAACCCGGACCAGATTTTTATGACCTGGTAGGAAGAAGAATTTTGTGGATGGGTAAACTGGACGCGGGTATGGAGGAGGTATGGATTCACCCCTATATGGCATTGCGCGATTTTGAGGCCGGCATTAAATTAAAAACTGAAGACAGCATCCGGTGGCTGCGTAATATACGTCCTGCTGTTACGGTTAGCCCGGAATTTTTAGTGCGGGAATATCCTGTAGGAGAAGGTCGGCTAAAAGAAATTTATGCCGTTTCTTATGATAAGGCTACGGGGGTAGCACATTATGAAATTGAAGCGGCAGAGGTAGATTTTCTGGTAGTTCGATATGCGTCGAATCTTCGGTATATGTGGCCCTATTCCCAGCTGGCTACAGGCTCTATGCGGTATGGTTTTGATAAGGCGTTAAATGCGCATAGGATCAGCGGCCAGGAGGGAGAACTGAATACCCTGGTTCATTACAGCAGCCAGCCAATTCGCGAAACCGCTACGATCAACCCGGAAAAACAGCAGGTTGCTTTTGAACTGAGCTTACCGCTGGCGGCATCCAGGCCGGTAAATATAAGCTTACTGGGCGGAGAAGATAGTCCTGAACAACTGGTTCAACAATTGCGGAGGCAGCAGGTTGGCTTTGACCGGATATTTGAACAGAGTAACCAATACTATAAAAAACTGCTGGATCAGTATGTGCGCTTTGAAACCCCTGATTCTGTCTTCAACCAGGGCTATGCCTGGGCATTGGCCCGAACCGATCAGTTTGTTCAAACCACCCCGGGTATTGGTACTGCATTAATGGCCGGCTTTGGTACTACTGCACGTGGTTGGAATGGCCGGCATCGTATCAGCGGCCGCCCCGGATACGCCTGGTATTTTGGGCGCGATGCGCAATGGAGTGCCATGGCTATAAATGCATACGGCGATTTTGCAACGGTTCGGGAACAGTTGCAAACCTTTATCCGGTTTCAGGACCTGAATGGAAAAATCTACCATGAACTCACTTCAAGCGGAGTGGCTCACTATGATGCATCGGATGCAACCCCGCTTTTTATTACACTGGCGGCTCATTACCTGAAATACAGTGGTGATACGGTGTATATCCGCCAAATCTGGCCCTCTCTGCTGAAAGCACTTAAATTTTGCGAGGAAACAGATACTGATAAGGATGGATTGATTGAAAATACCAATGTTGGACACGGCTGGATTGAGGGAGGGCCACTTTTTGGAACGCATACCGAATTTTATCTGGCCGGCTGCTGGTCTGCTACCCTGGAAGCCATGGCCTATATGTCGGCTGCCTTGGGGAAAGAGGCCAATAGCTACCAGGTGAAAGCAGCAGCGGTAAAAAAGACCATTGACAGGGATTTTTGGAACGCCGAGAAAGGTTATTTCTATAATGGGAAATATAAGGACGGAAGTTATATGGATCAATCCACGGGCTTTGCCACCGTTCCCATGTACTTGAATGCCGTAACCGATCGGCAAAAATCAAAAACGGTAATGAAAAAAATTACCGGAAGCGGGTTTTCGACCGATTGGGGAATCCGGATGCTGGAAGAAAACAATCCGAGGTATAAACCAGGCAGCTATCATGCCGGCATGGTTTGGCCCTTATACAATGGTTGGGGCTCATTGGGTGCTTATGCAAACGGTATGTATAAGGCAGGATTTCAGTACATCATGAACAGTTTACAGGTATATAAAAGCTGGGCCCCGGGAAGTATTGAAGAAACACTCAATGGTGAAATTTATAAACCCAATGGTGTTTGCAGCCACCAGTGCTGGAGCGAAACCATGGTGGTACAGCCTGCCATTGAAGGTATGCTTGGATTTGAGCCGGATGCTGTTTCCAATTCAATAAAGCTTGCACCGGTGTTTCCCTGGAATTGGGAATGGGCCACTATTGCTAATTTACGGATGGGAGCATCTACCCTTGGCTTTAAAATGCGAAGAGCAAACGGGCAAACTATATTTAGCTTTCAAACCAATAGCAGCTTACTGCTTAAATTTTCGCCGGTATTTCCCCTCGGAACAAAAATAGCGTCGGTTCAGTGGATGGGTAAGCAAATTCCTTTTGTAATCAGGCAGGAAGAAGATGGACTTAAAGTGGTACTGGATTTACCGGTAGAGGCACCTAACCCGGAATTAGTTATCCATACAAGTGGAGGAATGGGGGCATTACCGGTTCTGACAGCAGCGGTGGTAAATCAGCCGTCAACAGGGTTGAAAATTCTGGAGGAAACGGTTGATGCCAGTCGCCATCGTCTTTTGGTGGAAGGACGCCCCGGAAGAGAATATACAGTAGATCTTTATTCCACTGCGCAAGTGGTGTCTATTAAGAATGCCTCCTTAGTAAAAAGAAAGGCTAATCTGATTACCTTACGAGTTAAAATGCCTGCCTCTGGCAATGCTTATTCAAGAGAAGAAATACTTATCAACTATTAAGAACGATGAATATGTATAAAAACATTATACTGGGCTTATTGAGTTTGCCGATGGCGGTTGCGGCACAGGAATCGCTTCAGAAGCTGGAACCTGTCAATTTTGCCAAAGTAAGTATAACCGATCCTTTCTGGAAAGGAAGGATGCAGGTAGTGGCTACAAATACTTTGGATGCCTGCGTGCTTTATACCGAAACAAAAACGGGGCGGATCCGGAATTTTGAAAAAGCTGCTGCCGGTAAAGGGGAACACGAAGGCATTTATTACGACGATTCGGACGTTTATAAAGCCCTTGAAGCAATGGCCTATTCGTTAAAAAATCACCCGGATGCGGAGACGGAAAAAAAAGCCGATGAATGGATCCGGAAAATAGCCGCTGCCCAATTACCTGACGGGTACCTGAATACATATTACCAGCTAACGGATTTGACGAAACGCTGGACGGATATGGAAAAACACGAGGATTATTGTGCCGGCCATCTCATAGAAGCGGGAATAGCCTATCATAATACTACGGGAAAGCGCAGCTTGCTGGAGGTTGCTATCCGGTTTGCGGATCATATTGATGCTAATTTTCGATTAGCAAACCGCCCCTGGGTCAGCGGTCACCAGGAAATTGAGCTGGCGCTAATGCGTTTGTACCATCATACCGGTGCGCGTAAATACCTTGAGTTATCGCAATGGTTCCTGGAGCAGCGGGGGCATGGGCTGGGGAAAGGTAAAATCTGGGACGAATGGAAAGACCCCGATTATTGCCAGGATGGCTTGCCGGTAAAGGAGCAGCAGGAAATTACCGGCCATGCGGTGCGGGCTATGTATATGTATACCGGTGCAGCTGATGTAGCAGCAGTTACCCGCGATGCAGGGTATATGAAGGCGATGCATACGATCTGGGAAGATGTGGTGTATCGAAATATGTATATCACCGGCGGAATTGGTGCGCAGGGTAAAAATGAAGGGTTTGGTAAGGATTATGATTTACCGAATGAAACGGCTTATTGCGAAACCTGCGCTTCTGTAGGAATGGTTTTCTGGAACCAGCGCATGAATATGTTATCCGGCGAATCGCGGTACATTGATGTGCTGGAACGTAGTTTATACAATGCAGCGCTGGATGGCTTGGCCTTAACGGGCGATCGGTTTTTTTACGGCAATCCGCTGGCATCATCGGGCCAACATCAGCGGAGAGAATGGTTTGGTACAGCCTGTTGCCCTTCCAATATTGCCCGCCTGGTTGCTTCGCTTGGCAATTATATTTACAGTACCTCTTCCAATGCCGTTTGGGTAAATCTCTATATCGGCAGCGAAATAAAACTTCCGCTTAATAAGCAGCAGGTAGGGTTATCAATGCAAACCGGGTATCCCTGGAAAGGTACCACCACCATTGCCATAACGGAATCGGCTAAACAGGCCTATCAGCTTCGGTTAAGGATACCTGGCTGGTTGCAGGCCCCTGTGCCGGGAGATTTATACCGGTTTTCAGACGGCTTGCCGACAGGTTCTGTTAAGCTGCTGTTGAATGGCAAAGAAATTCCGTTTACTACTGAAAATGGCTACGCGGTGGTAGAAAGAAAATGGAAAAAAGGCGACCTGCTTGAAATTAACACGCCACTTGAATTAAGAAAGATAATGAGCCATCCCGATTTGAAACAGAATACCGGCAGTATTGCTTTACAGTATGGTCCGATGGTTTATTGTGTAGAAGGCGTAGATAACGGAGGTAAGGCACTCAATTTTATAGTACCGAAGGATGCCCGCTTTAAGGTACAATATGAAGCGGGAAAACTAGGTGGCATAAATACGATTCAGTTTGATGCCAATGTATTTGACGTGTCGGCAGATGGACAACAAATTACCACTACGCGTAAAACTATGACCGCCATTCCATATTTCAGCTGGAATAACCGGGGAGCGGGTGAAATGTTGATTTGGTTGCCCACCACGGTTGCACAACTAAAAATTACCCCATAGTGCTACCTTCGCGCCAAATTCAGTGTATTGGCGAAAGGTAAGCAGGAAGTGCAACGAATCAGCGATTTTTTAAACAGGAAAGTAGAGGAATACAACCGGCCTTCTTTTATTGAAGCGGACCCGGTTTGTATTCCTCATTTATTTTCAGCCCCTGCTGATATTGAGATCGCCGGCCTTTTTGCAGCAGTGTTTGCCTGGGGTAACCGCACAACCATTATTTCCAAAAGCAAAGACCTGTTGCAACGAATGGATATGCAGCCGCATGCATTTGTGCAGCACCATGGAGCAGATGACTTGCGTGGGTTGCTTTCCTTTAAACACAGAACTTTTACAGCAACCGACCTGCTGTATTTTGTAGAAGTATTAAAACAACATTATCTGAAACATGCTTCCCTGGAACAGGCATTTTTAAGCGGTATGGACCGTGGAGCTAAGGATATGACGGGTGGGCTCAACGGCTTTTACAGTTATTTTTTTGATGGGGTATGGGAGGGGGTTCGGGATGCTGTTGAGGTTCCTTCACGAACCCGCAAACATATTGCTGCACCTTTTCGGGGATCTACCTGTAAGCGGTTGAATATGTACCTGCGCTGGATGGTTCGTCCAGCAGACGGAGGAGTGGATTTTGGATTGTGGTCATCGATTTCGCCGGCCCAGCTGGTAATTCCGATAGACCTGCATGTTGCCAGGGTAGCAAAGCGGTTTGGCCTGCTACAACGGGAAGCGATCGACTGGCAGGCAGCCCTTGAGCTTACGGCCTGGCTGCGCCGCCTTGACCCCTCTGATCCGGTCAAATACGACTATGCTCTCTTTGCACTGGGCGTCATCGAAAAGTTTTAACTTTCCCTTCCCGGCCGGGTTTTATCCGAACCGGCAGCACCCGGCAGGAAAAATCTATGGCTAGCGAAGACGATAATTCATTGCATGAACTGCAGCATCTGCGGATGGATTTACAGCACCTGACAGAGAACGGCACTGAGGACAATGCAGTAGTTTCCCGTGCACAGAGCTGGTCCGCGTTGCGATTAGCCCTGGCAGATTGGGTAAATGGCCTGATACAACAGGATATGCAGGAGCTGATTCGGGTTCTTTACCGGATCGATATCAGTGAACCTAAACTCAAATATTTACTTAAAGAAAAAGTGGGGGAGGATGCTTCGCTTATTATAGCGGATCTCATAATTGAACGGCAATTACAGAAAATTAAAACCCGTCAACAGTTTAAGCAGGCTCCGCCGGAAAATGAAGCAGATCGCTGGTAGATAAATTCAACCGGTCGGGTGCTGCCCGACCGGTTGAATTTATCAGGCTTTAACAGCCTTAGCTTTGAATTTTTCGATGGCGGCACGGGTAAAAGAGCCCAGTACAAGACGGCCACTGATCGCAGCGCGTTCATTTAATAGCTGGTCCCAGTTTTCAGTACCTTTCCAAAACATTTTTTTCATTTCAAGCATGGCATCGGGAGAAGAGGCTGCCAGGGTAGCGGATAGGCGTGCAATTGATTCATCCATACCTTCCAGGTTGGGGTGCAATTCGGCAAAAAGCCCCTTACGACGTGCCCAATCGCCATTTCGCCACATCGTAGCATCTATAGCCAGCTGAGAAAAAGCGGAGGTGCCGATTTTTCGTTCAACTGCCGGACCAACAACAAAGGGGCCGATACCTACTGCCAGCTCACTCAGCTTCACTTCGGCTCCTTCTACAGCAATCGCATAATCACAGGCGGCTGCCAGCCCAAGTCCACCCCCCACGCATTTACCATGTATCCGCCCGATTATCAGTACGGGAACTTTCCGCATTGCATTGATCACCTGTGCAAACCCATTGAAAAAAGTATGCCCCTCCTCGGGTGTTTTAATAGACATCAGTTCATCAAAAGATGCGCCGCCACAAAAGGCTTTCTCTCCTGCTGATTTCAATACAATTACCCGTACTTCTTTATTGTGCCCTGCAGAATGAATTTCTTTAGCCAGTTCCTGTAATAGTTTTCCAGGCAGTGAATTTCCCTGCGGATGAAAAAACTCAATTGTAGCAATACCTTTATGTATTTCGGCTTGTACATAACCTCCCTTAACTTCATGTATCATAGGTTTCTATTTTAAGTTTATTAAACGAACGCTTATTTAGTTGGTTCATCCAAACGCTTCTGTACCATTGTTAAAATTGTAGCAATGGCCACCTGCTCACCGGTTTCATCCATTACTTCAACCATCCATTTAACGATTCCTTTGGGCAAATCGGTATCCAGTTTTTTCTCCTGTTCAATTTTTTCTTTGCAGGTAAAACGTACCTGGATCGTGGATCCTGCGTATACAGGCTTCACAAATCGCAGTTCGTCGATCCCATAATTCAATAGTACAGGACCTTTTGCACTGCTGTCAACAAATAAGCCGGCAGCGGCACTTAATACGAAATAACCATGGGCAACAGGTTTTTCAAACAGGGTACCTTCCAGCGAAGTATGGTCGGTATGGGCGTAAAAATGATCCCAACTTAAGTTACCAAAATTTACAATGTCTGCCTCGGTTACGGTCCGTTTTCCTGTTAATAGCTGATCACCCACTTCCAGCTCTTCAAAATATTTCCGGAAGGGATGAACGCGATCGAAACGACCGGTGGCACCTGGTTGGTAGGTTTGGGTAATAGCCGTAATCATATCCGGGCTACCCTGCACTGCTATGCGTTGCATATAGTGTTTAACGCCCCGTATACCCCCCATTTCTTCTCCTCCTCCTGCCCTGCCGGGGCCTCCATGCACCAATAAGGGAAGGGGTGAGCCATGCCCGGTAGATTCCCTGGCACAGGCCTGGTTCAGGACCAGGATACGGCCATGCCAGGGGCCGGCACCAAGTACATAATTTCTTGCCAGTACCGGATCACTGGTAACGATCGAACTTACGAGTGAGCCTTTTCCCATCCTCGATAAAGCCACGGCTTCCTCCGCATTTTTATAAGGCATAATGGTACTTACCGGCCCAAAAGCCTCCACTTCATGGGAGGCAGTTTGCCGGAAAGGCTGGTCATTTACCAGTAAAAGCGGGCTAATGAATGCGCCTTTCGCCGGGTCGGCATCAATTAGCTCCACACTGTCGAGCGATCCGTGTACAAGCTGTGAAGCTGCCAGTAATTTATTGACCTGGTCCAGCAGTTCGGCTTTTTGGGTTTGTCCAGCCAGCGCCCCCATTCTTACTTTTTCATTTTTGGGGTTGCCAATGGTGGTTTGCTGTAGGACGCCCGCTATGGATTGCCAGGCTGCTTCTAATTTTGCTTCAGGAACAAAAATTCGCCGTATAGCCGTGCATTTCTGGCCTGCTTTCACCGTCATCTCTTTCCGTACTTCCTTTATGAAAACATCCCAATCGGCCGTACCAGGCTCTACATCCTGGCCAAGTACAATACAGTTCAGGGAATCTGCTTCCATATTAAAGGGAACAGACTCTCGTAAAATGGCCGGGTGTGATTTCAGTTTCAAGCCCGTGGCGGCAGAACCGGTAAAAGTAACCACATCCTGCGACTGAACATGATCCAGCAGGTCTCCTGCAGAACCGCAGATCAGTTGCAGAGCGCCTTCCGGCAGAATTCCGGCAGAAATGATAGAACGTACCACTGCTTCTGTGAGAAAGCTGGTAACTGTTGCAGGTTTAACAATAGCGGGCATGCCAGCCAGCCAGTTAACGGCCAGTTTTTCCAACATTCCCCATACCGGAAAATTAAAGGCATTGATATGGATGGCTACCCCTTCCTTGGGTACCAGCAAATGGGTACCCATAAATGTGCCGCCTTTACTCAGGTTATGGCTTTCCCCATCTACCGTGTAAGGCAGGTTTGGAAATTTTCGCCGAAGAGAGGCATAGGAAAACAGGTTACCGATTCCCCCTTCAAGATCGATCCAGCTATCGGCCCTGGTAGCACCGGTTTGGTAAGAAATTTCATAAAAATGGGGTAGTTCTTGCTGCAGGTGTTGGGCCAGTGCGCGCAACATTCGCCCTCTTTCATGAAAGGTGAGTTTACGAAGGGCAGGGTTGCCTACTTCCCGCGCAAAGCTCGTCATGCTCCTGAAATCAAGTCCTTTTGAGCTGGCCCGGGCTATTGCCTCGCCCGTAACGGCATGGTACAGGGGCTGTCCCTCTCCGTCACCGGTGATCCATTTTCCGGCAACAAAATTTTCCAATTTATTCATAGCAAGCATTTGTTCTTGCAAAATAGGGCATATTTGCACTATCGAAAACTGAATAGTATGAAAGCGACCCTTCTTCTGGCTTCGGGAATTTTACTGTTAGCAGCCTGTAATAATAGTGATGAACATGCTGGCCATCGTACCGATGGTTTTTCTGAAGTTGCCAAAACCCCGGAAGACAGTTTGTTTAAACTGGTAATGGAAGGGCATGATATAGGGATGGCCAAGATGGGTAAAATCAAAGAAGCGCAGAAATTGGCACAGGCTGCCTTGGATAGCCTCAATAAAACAACAGGTACCGGTAAGGAAGCTTTACAGCAGGCCTTGATGGACGTGCAGGAAGACCTGAACTATGCCGAATATAGTATGAATACCTGGATGGAGGAGTTTAATGTTGATTCAGCCCGTGATAACCAGGAAGTTCGGCTTACCTACCTGAAATCAGAGCAGGAAAAAGTGGATAAGGTAAAAGGAGCTATCCTGGAAAGCCTGCGGGTTGCAGATTCCCTGTTTAAGAAATAAGCACCGTTATTTTTCATCAGAAATTCGTTCATAAACTGCATAGGTGCCGTAGTCAAGCGCAGCACATCCCCCATAAAAAATCAGGGTATTATTTTCTTTAAATTCTATTCTTTTTGTATCCGTACCTGAATTATCGTAGGTAATGCGTGGCATATTGCTATCCAGGCACTCTCCTTGTATTGCCGGTGAAATCGTCTCTATCTTATAAACGCCTGTTTTGGTGAGCTGGTTATTGGTGTACAGCCTGTATTCAGATGCAGTGAAAATCAGCCGGTTTCCATTACCCGGGGCATAGGTGCTACCAGGGATCATGCCGGATTGAGCCGTGCGAAGTTCCCAGCTACCGATAATTTCTTGCACGGCCACTGATTTGGCTGATTTGTTACAGGCTGCTATTACCAGCAGTGAAATGGAGAACAGGATGGTTTGAACGGAATGGCGCATACCTTGTTTTTTCTGATTGACAACTGGTATTTCTGTTGCGTTGCGTGGCGCATTCCAACATTATTTTTTAAAGGTTCCGAAATGCCAAAGTATGCCCGAGGGGTCGTGCACGAAACATTCATCGCCCCAATTGTTATACCGGATCGGAGAAAGCTTTGCCTTGGGGTAATTTTCCCAAAGTTTGAGCCCGGCTAAATACTGGTAATAGTCTTCCACATCTTCAACCTCCACAAAAACCATGGTGTTGTCTACCCAGTCTTTCACATAAGCATTTTGCAGATAAAAAGCCAGGGAATCAAATTTGATAACGGATAAACCAGGCTCCAATAATGTTTCTTCAAAACCCAGCTCCCGATAAAACTGCCGCGATTCGTCAAAATTCTGCGAGCCGATAAATGGACGAATAGAAGTTGCCCTGGTAGTCATGGCTTTTTGTTTGAAAAGTTAGGGAGTTTTTTTCAGCTGCATATTGCCTTACCGGGCTTTTGGTCCGATTTTATGTACAGGATTCCGTTTCAATAGCCAGTACCGGATGGGTTGATCCACATATTTAAGGACAAGGAAGGCAAGTGTGATCATAGCCACTATGCCCGTAAGAATAATGGGTATCAGCGCTTCCATGCCCGGCTTATATTTTTGAATATAGCTGAAAAAGAGCCACATAAAGGGGTAATGGACCATATACAATGGGTAGGAAACCTCTCCCAGGCCACCGCAAAGTTTCTGCAGGAAGGGAGCACTGGTAGTACCGGCTCCCAGGGCAACCAGCAAAGGGAAATAAAAAATGACTACGAGCGGCTCTATCCATTTATTGGTGGCAAGATCATAGGGTATTATAAAAGCAAGTACCAGTAATACCGCCAAAACGGTAAAGCCGACATTCGATCGGATGATCCATTTCATCCGGTACAATAACATTCCGGCAAGGAAGGAATAAAGCACCCGCACGCCGCCGCCCCCGAAATTACCTGCCCCCCAGCCAACACTCAGGTTGCCGGATGAATAAGCTTCATACCATAAAAGAAGGGCAGCAAAGAAAACGAGCACTCCGATCAGTTTAGAACGTAGGCGGAAAAAGAACAGCGCATAAAAGATATTGGCGATATATTCCCAGAACAACGACCAGGTCGGTGGATTCAGATGAAAGAAATTATTGTACCGTTCTGCAACAGCAGGGTAAGGAATCATAAAAACAGAACAAATAAAAAGCAATAGTTTTTTAAGGGGACTGAATAAGGTATGCAGGGTACTATAAGGATCCAGTATAAATAATAATAATCCAAGTGCAGATCCCACTACCACCAGGGGGTGTAAACGAATGAGGCGAAGTTTGATAAACTGCCAGGCACCAATGCTTTCCAGCCGCGAATCATACGCATAGGCAATTACAAATCCTGATAAACAAAAGAAAAAGTCAACAGCCAAATGACCGTGAGAAATAAAATTATCGTGGTAAT
>NZ_LUKG01000017.1:0-33262 GCF_001601815.1 Flavihumibacter sp. CACIAM 22H1 | reverse complement strand
TAGGTAGATGGGTCATTCCGGAAAGCTAAAACGGTTAATTCGATTTTTCAAGAGAATAGTTACTTAATTCTTTTAGTTCCCGGGCAATAATGGCCTCCCATCTTTGCTGAGCAGCCTCATCTGTTGCCGCTTTGGTATCGAGGTCATACTCCATTCTGCGTTTGGAAAATGCGGTGGTGAACTGCTCATTCAGTGCATCAATGAACTTCAGGCTTTTAATTTTTTTCCTGTTTTCATACAATGCTTTTCTGAATTGGCGTACATAAATTTCACAGAGGTCGAATGAACTCTTCTGAAAACGAAGCGCCTGACTGATGTTTTGGGTAGTATCGATCCAGGACTCGGCTTTGATAAAATAATTCGATACCCGTTTATTGAGGTTGTTGGATAATAGTTCTTTTCCGCCCGCCCGGTATTCTATTGAAAAAGAAGCATACGAGGCGGCTTGGTTAGTACTGGCAGGTTTGATCAGAAAATCGGAAACTGCCAGTTGTCTGTTGGCTGCCCAACTGATAGTTTCCTCCTTGCTCTGCTGGGAGAAGGACGAAACAGATATTAACAACAATAACCAACAGCTAAGCCCTTTTAACAGTAGTGATAACAGCGTCTTTTTCATATCAGTGGAACAATTTAACGCAAACGGTTGAAGATTGGTCATAGTTTAACAGTTCGGTATATTTAAGGGTCAGGGGCCGCTGCCTGCGGTAATTTCCTATCAATAAAAAATTGTTATGGTAAAGCAATTGTTCGCCGCCTTATCTGTACTGATCACTGTTACAGCTGCAGCACAACAAAAGCGCCCGAATATATTAATTATTATTTCGGATGATCATGCTTTTCAGACCATCAGCGCCTATGGATCTAAGTTAACCAGCACCCCGGGTATTGATCGGATTGCGCGGGAAGGTATACGTTTTAATAAAGCCTATGTAACCAATTCTATCTGTGGGCCTAGCAGGGCGGTATTGCTGACCGGAAGATATAGTCATAAAAATGGATTTCGGGATAATGTAAGCGGACGATTCGACAGTTCACAACATACGTTTATAAAGGACCTTACCGGGTCGGGCTACCAAACTGCCTGGATTGGAAAATGGCATCTCGAAAGTGCTCCGGAAGGGTTTAGTTTCTGGAAAGTACTACCAGGGCAGGGCGCTTATTTCAATCCGGATTTTATAAAGATGGATAATAGCCGGGAAAGGATAGAGGGTTATGCTACTACCATTATTGAAGATATGGCCGAAAGCTGGCTGGATCAACGCGATACCAGTCGGCCTTTTTGCCTGGTTATTGGTCATAAAGCCACCCATCGCACCTGGATGCCCGATATTGCCGACCTGCACCGGTTTGATACGGTCAATTTTCCGCTGCCGGCGAATTTCTACGATCGTTATGAAGGCAGAAAAGCGGCAGCCTTGCAGGACATGACCATCGATAAAACCATGCTGATGGACTATGACCTGAAAATTTTTGCAAGTGCCGAAGAAGCGGGTAAGCAAGCCAGCATACAAAGAATGACACCCGCCCAAAAGCAGGCCTATGGTACTTATTATGGCGCCTTACAGCAGGACCTTGAAAAACGCAGATTAAGCGGCAACGCTTTGGTTGAATGGAAATACCAGCGGTATATGCGCGATTATTTATCGACTGCGGCATCGCTCGACCGGAATATTGAGCGGGCGCTTGCGTACCTCGATAAACACCAACTGGCAGAAAACACACTGGTGGTTTATTTATCTGATCAGGGATTTTATATGGGAGAACATGGCTGGTTTGATAAACGATTTATGTATGAAGAATCTTTTAGAACGCCGCTGCTAATGCGCTGGCCGGGAAAAATCCAAGCCGGTCGGGTAGATAGTAGCCTGGTGATGAATCTGGATCTGGCACCTACTTTCCTGGAGCTGTCTGGGCTGCCGGTTTCTTCTCAGATACAGGGTAGGTCGATGTTGCCATTGTTAACAAAAGCCGGAAGCAAGGGACGAAAAAACCTGTATTACCATTATTATGAAAGCGGGGAACATGCTGTTTCACCCCATTTCGGTATCAGTGATGGGCGATATAAACTGATTCGGTTTTATAAGCGCGTAGAGGCCTGGGAATTATTTGATCTGCATGCCGACCCCTCCGAAATGAAAAATCTCTATGCACAAAAAAAGTATGCAAAAATTACGCGTAAACTAAAGGCCCAGCTGCTAAAGCTTGCCGAAAAATACGAAGATGCGGAAGCTATTGCCTTACTAAAAAAAGGATAAGGTAAAAAGCCGCCGCCGGCAACCTCCAAAAAATAAATTTGGTTCCAATTTAAAAGATATTAAATTTGGTATGTACGAACATATAAACAAGTAGATGGACTTTGCCATTGATCATACCAGTTCTCTACCCCTGCATGTACAGGTAGAGGAAATGTTACGAAAGCTGATAGATCAGCCCGAGTACCAGAATGGTAAGTTATTACCTAACGAAATTCATATTGCCAAGCGATTGGGGATTTCCAGAAGTACGGTAAGGCAGGCAACGAATAAGCTGGTGTACGAGCGGTTATTGATCCGTAAAAAAGGGGTTGGAACCAAGGTAGCTAAAAATAATATCAGTACCCACCTGAATAAATGGACCAGTTTCACCCATGAAATGGATGAAAAGGGAATGGTCTTTAAGAATTACAGTATTAAAGTGAGCATGGTTTTGCCGGATAAAGAAATACAGCAGTTATTTAATATAGGAGAGGGTATCAAAGTATTAAAGATGGAGCGGGTAAAAGGGCCAGAATCTGGGCCGGTGGTTCATTTTGTATCCTACTTCCATCCGCGCACGGGTTTAACGGCCGACGACGATTTTTCTAAGCCCCTTTATGAAACCCTTGAGAAAAAGCACCATATCGTGGCCGCTTTATCGCGGGAGGGAATCAGTGCTATTCTGGCCGATGCTAAGATCAGCAAGTTGCTGAATGTTAAGCCGGGAGATCCTATCCTGTTCCGGAAACGGGTGGTTTGCGACCCGGGAGACCGTCCTTTTGAATACAATCTTGGCTATTACCGGGCAGACCGGTTTACCTATACGATAGATATTGCCCGATAAGGCTGGCGAGCGAGACTTCGCCGAATTTTGTCGGTTAATATGTACAGACATACGAACATAATTGAATAACGATTAATGCTTGCTAAATGAGAAAGATTGCACTTATCTCACGGCTAACCGCTTTTGGTTTGGCCTTGCTGCTACTAGTTTCCGCTGCCATTGCCCAGGATGCGGGACAATTTATCAGGGGCACCATTCGCACCAGCTCTGGTATGCCCCTGCAAGGGGCAACCGTAGCCCTCAAAGACGATAACAATTCGGTTACCACCAATGCAGAAGGAAGGTTTTCCCTTCCTAAAGTACCGGGAAAAAACCTGCTGGTTATTTCCTTTGTAGGGTATATTACCCGGGAAGTTCCGGTAGAAGCCGGCGCAATGGAGATCCGGCTAACAGAAAACCCGGGTGAACTCAGTAACGTGGTAGTTATCGGGTATGGTACTGCTAAAAAAAGCGATTTAACCGGTTCTGTTGTGTCCGTTCGGGCAGATGAACTCAAAGCCATTCCTGCAACCAGCCTGGATCAACAGTTACAAGGGCGTGCTGCAGGTGTACAGGTTACCCAGATCTCCGGAAAACCGGGGGCGGAAACATCGATCCGGATTCGGGGAACCAGTTCCATTAATGCCGGCAACGAGCCTCTGTATGTGATTGACGGAATGCTGGTGAACAGTGATGGAGCCGACCTGAGCGTAGGTGGTACACGCGGACCGCGTATTTCACCACTTTCTTCCATTAACCCGAGTGATATTGAGTCGATCGAAATTTTAAAAGACGCCTCCGCTACAGCCATGTATGGTGCCCGGGGCGCCAATGGTGTGGTGTTGATCACCACCAAAAGAGGGCGCTCCGGAAAAGGCAGCCTTACCCTTGAAACCTACCAGGGCTGGCAGCAGATAGCCAATAAGCTTAAACTACTGAATGCGGCGCAATATGCCGATTTTGTAAACGAAGGCAGGTTGAATGCTAACCAGATACCGGTTTATGTAAATCCGCCTAACCTTGGAAAAGGTACGGATTGGCAGGATGAACTGTTCCGGAACGCACCCATGGGTAATTACCAGCTTTCTTTTGCCGGTGGCAACGACCGTACCAAATACACTGTTTCAGGATCTATGTTTGATCAGAAAGGGATTATCCAGAGTTCTGACTTTAAGCGCTATTCTTTCCGTACCAACCTGGAGCAAAAGGTCAATGATAAATTAACGGTAGGAACAGCTATTACGTATTCAAGAATTTCCAGCACAGGTGTACTAACCAATGGAGGCCAAATTGTACCGGGGGTGGTTACTTCAGCGCTCTTGTTCAACCCGGTACTGCCCGTGTACGATTCCACCAGGGATGGGGGATATACTTTTGAAAACGACCGGGGTAAAATTCTGGGCAACCCGATTGCAGAAGCAAGAGAATACACATCCACCACGGTACTGTCCCGTTTTCTGGGTAATGCATATGCGCAGTATGCATTTAATAAACACCTGACCTTTAAAACAAGCTTTGGCCTGGATGCGTATACCAATAGCGAAAACAGTTTTGGCCCGAATTTTCTAAAAAGGACGGAAGCCAGTAACGGAGAAGCATCACTTGGTAAATCAGTCGGAAATACCTGGTTGAATGAAAATACGCTCTCTTATAATAACTATTTTGGAAGCAGGCATGCCGTTAATGCAGTGGTGGGTTATACCATGCAACAGTTTAAAAATGAGCAGCTTTTTGTGTACGCATTTGATTTTCCGGATAACAGAACGGGCTATCATAACATTGGTGCGGCACTGAATCCACAGAAGCCTGCTAACAGCGAATCGGAATGGAGCATGGTTTCTTACCTCGGCCGGGTGAATTATACACTCGATGATAAATACCTCTTTACCCTAACGGGCCGGGTAGACGGATCCTCCAAGTTTGCGGAAGGTAATAAATACGGTTTCTTTCCATCCGGTGCATTCGCCTGGAGAGTATCGAATGAGAAGTTCATGGAAAATGCAGAAGCGATCAGTGACATGAAACTGCGGGTAAGTTATGGTATTATCGGTAACCAGGCTATTCCGCCGTATCAGTCGCTGGCACTGGTGGGTCCTTTTGGCGAAGGTGTTTTTAATGCAGGTAATAGCTATGAAGTATTCACAGGGCGCGAACCCCTGAGTTTCGTTAATCGTAACCTGAAATGGGAAACAACCCGGCAGTTGGATCTTGGACTTGACCTCTCGCTCTTTAATAACCGGATCACCTTTACCGCCGATTATTATAAGAAAAGAACCAATGACCTGTTATTGTCGAGCCCCATTCCGCTGACCTCGGGTTTTGCCACTACCTTATTAAACATCGGAAATATTGATAACTGGGGGGTAGACCTCGATCTTCGGACCATTAACCTGAAAGGAAAACTGCAGTGGACTTCGGCGCTCAATTTTTCACTGAACCGGAATAAAATCGTAAACCTGAATACAGAAACCGATGTACTACTTCAGAATGCCATACTGCTGCGTGAAGGGGTAAGCATCGGTACATTTTACGGGTATCAGTTTGACGGAATTTTTCAGTCGGACGCGGAAGCTGCTTCCAGCCCGGTTTTGGTAGGGCAGGAAGCGGGTGCACCTAATCCGGCATCGCGCGCACGTGCAGGAGACCGTAAATACGTAGATCAGAACAAAGATGGTAAAATTGATGCCAATGACCGTACCATACTGGGTTCAGCCCAACCCAAATTTACCTGGGGATTGGGGAATAATCTTTCCTACAAAAATTTTGAACTCTCCTTTTTCTTCCAGGGATCCCAGGGAAATAAAATGGCAAATTTTAATAACCTCGATCTACTCAATTTCAACGGACAGCAGAACGTGCTGGCGGAAGCTGGGTTAAACCGCTGGACCCCGTCTAATCCTGGTAATAAATACCCTCGGGCCCTTTCTGCTGGCAGCCTTGATGTAGGCGTGGTTTCCTCTGCTATTGTGGAAGATGCTTCTTATATCAGGTTGCGGAACCTAACCCTCTCTTATAACCTGTCAACAAGCCTGATTTCAAAAATCGGTATGAGCAATCTTCGGTTATATGTAAGCGGTACCAATCTCTTAACCTTTACCAAGTATTCAGGATATGACCCGGAAGCCAATACGTTTGGCCAAAGTACCACCCTGCTCGGGTTAGATCTGGGTGGCTATCCGCAGGCAAAAGTTTATCAGATCGGGCTTAGCGCTTCCTTCTAAACGAGTAAAACTAATTTATATGAAATCATTTCGCCTACAAATAATCACCCTGCTGCTGGCAGTTTCTTCCATGTTACTGAACAGCTCCTGTAAAAAATTCCTGGAAGAAGATCCGAAGAACCAGGTTACCATCACTAATTTCTATAAAACAGAATCGGATGCCATAGCTGCAGTAAATGCTATTTATGCTTACCTGAATTCGGTAGATAATTTTGCGGTGGGCGGTAATACAGCTGGTGTATACCACAGTACTTTTTGGGTAACCATCGGATTAGCCTCCGATGAAATGCTCAATAACCAACTTGGTGCAGCCAATTTTGATCAGCTATCCAGTTTTTCACATACACCTCAAAACCCTTCGATGGAAGAAATCTGGGGTATGCATTACAAAACCATTACCCTCGCAAATATTGCCATTGCAAGAATTCCGGGTATTGATATGAATACCAACCTTCGCAACAGGCTGGTTGGAGAAGCGAAATTTTTGCGGGGACTAATGTATTTTAACCTGGTGCGGATGTTTGGTGAAGTTCCCCTGTTACTGGAAGAGAATAATCCCCTTTTGCCCGAAAAAGGAACCGTAGAAGCGGTGTATACACAAATTGAAACGGATCTGAAAGATGCAGCTGCTGCGCTTCCTCTTGGTTATGATCCGGGAAGTGGACGGGGAAGGGCTACTTCAGGGGCAGCCAATGCAATTCTTTCAAAAGTATACCTGACCCGTAAGAACTGGGAACAAGCTGCTGTTTATGCAAAAAAAGTAATCGATTCAGAACAGTACGAATTATGGCAGGATTTTGCCGACGTGTTTAAATTAAGCAGCCGCGGTGGTAAAGAAGCCATTTTTTCCGTTGGTTTTGGTGATGCCGGAGGTGCTATTGTGTTTTGGGAAGTAGGGCAGTTTAATGTACGCCTTTTACCAACAGCCTTAAGCGCAGAAGGTGTTCAAAATGCCCAGGGCTGGCAGTTTCCAACAGAATTCCTTTATAACCAGTTTGAGGTGGATGATCGGAGAAGAGCAGTAAGTTTCATAACTGAAATTAACGGCCCCAATGGCCCCTTCACCATTCGCCCCTATGTAAAAAAATACTGGGATCGGCAGATGGAACCACAGGGAAACAATTCCTCCAATGATTTTCCGGTTATCCGCTATGCTGATGTATTACTTATTTATGCCGAAGCTGCAAATGAACTGGGTAACACACAGGAAGCCCATGATTATATAAATGAAGTCCGCAAACGCGCCCGGTTTAATGGCAGCAGTTATGTAAATGCAGTTCCGGATTATGCCGGACTTACACAGGAACAGTTCCGCGATGCCGTTTTGAAAGAACGCAGCATGGAGCTGGTATTTGAAGGCCAACGTTGGTTTGACCTGGTTCGTACCGGCAAATTGGAACAACGGGTTCCCCTGGCAAAGCCGGGCGTAACACCGGCTGCCCGAAATTACCTGTTTCCCTTGCCGCAGCGCGAGGTGGACCTGAACCCCAACCTGGGACAGAACGAAGGCTATTAATCGATTACTGTTAACCTTAAATATATCGTCTTGTACAATTCGAATTTTGATAAGTTTCCCGAAGTAATAGTCCATGGGTACAATGGTGCAATGGGGTGGAATGAAATTGCAGAAGAACTGTCGGCCAACCTCAAAAGCCATTCAAAAAAACAGGTGGTATGTAAGCTGGAATGCTACCATGGAGTTTTGATAGAGCCGATCATTGAGCAGTTGAAATTAATTTTTCCCGACGCCGTTTTTACAGATGTTTCAACGGCCCTGCTGCCAGCGGAGAAACTGGAGAAAATGATCTACCCATTTGTTACGGATGACCCTGTTTTTGGCTACCTCACCCCGCTTACACTGCCTGACTTTTTTGATGCGGAAGCATTGGAATCAATAGCCGAAAAAACCGTAAGCAGCTCGGCAGCCTGTACAATTTTGTATGGCACCGGCGCCAGCCTTGTGCCGGTAACAGCTGACCTGCTTATTTATGCAGATATGCCAAGGTGGGAAATCCAACTACGGTTCAGAAGAAATGAAATTGCTAACCTGGGGGCTGATAATAAACAGGATGCATTTGCCTACCAGTACAAGCGTGCTTTTTTTGTAGACTGGCGGGTTTGTGATAAGTTAAAACGCACCCTGCTTGGCAGTTGCGATTATATACTGGATACCACCCACCCCGATCAACCCAAAATGGTCACCGGCACTGCTCTTTTGCAGGCTTTGCAACAGGTAGTAAACCGACCGTTCAGAGTAGTACCTTTTTTTGATCCTGGCCCCTGGGGCGGACAATGGCTGAAAGAAGTATGTGATTTAAAAAAAGACGAAAAAAATTTTGCCTGGGGCTTTGATTGTGTACCGGAAGAAAACAGCTTGCTGATTCGCTTCGATCATATCCTGTTTGAAACACCCTCTATTAATCTCGTGTTTTTTCAAACGGAAGCTTTACTGGGACCAACGGTTGAACAGGCATTTGGAGCAGAGTTTCCGATCCGTTTTGATTTTCTGGATACGATGGAAGGGGGAAACCTAAGCCTCCAGGTTCATCCGTTAAAAGAATATATCCGGGAAAAATTTGGCATGCCCTATACGCAGGACGAAAGCTACTATTTTCTGGAGGCGCAGGAGAACTCTTTTGTTTACCTGGGATTAAAAGAGAATATCCAGCCTGCTGAAATGATGTCAGAGCTGGAAGCTGCCCAGGAAAAAGAAGGTTGGTTCGATGCTGATAAATACGTGGAAAAATGGCCCATTCAAAAACATGATCACATACTGATACCAGCGGGTACCATCCATTGTTCCGGTGCCAACAGTGTGGTACTTGAAATCAGTGCTACGCCCTATATTTTCACGTTTAAGCTTTGGGACTGGGGCAGAATGGGATTAGATGGCAAACCACGTCCTATTTCCCTGGAACATGGTAAACAGGCAATTCAGTGGGATCGTACTACAGAATGGACCCGCACCCGCATTATGAATCAATTTGAACCCATTGGCGAAGGAGACGGCTGGAAAGAAGAACGCACCGGACTTCATAAAGAATCCTTTATCGAAACACGCCGGCACTGGTTTTCCAAAAAAGTAAATCATCATACCGGCAATGTAGTGAATGTGATAAATCTTATTGAAGGAAGAGAAGTGATTGTTGAAAGTCCCACGGGAGCTTTTGATCCATTCATTATACATTATGCAGAAACCTTTATTGTGCCGGCTTCAGTGGGTGCCTATACCATACGTCCGTACGGAGCTGCGGAAGGCAGTACCTGCGCCACGCTAAAGGCATTCGTACGGGAAGAAAACCTGATTGATTACAGAATTAACTAAACCATGCAAGCACAAATCAGATTCATCTATCAATGTACGCTGGTTGCCGCCATTGGCGGACTGCTGTTCGGGTATGATACTGCCGTTGTTGCAGGCGCAATAGGGTATCTGGAAGAAAAATACCAGTTGAGTGCTGCAATGACGGGTTGGGCAGCTTCCTGTGCGCTGATCGGTTGTATGATCGGTGCTATGTTAGCCGGTGCCCTGAGCGATAAGCTGGGAAGACGAAAAGTACTTATGCTGTCTGCCTGGGCATTTGCCGTATCCTCCATTGGTATTATGATACCGCTTGGCCTTAACCTGTTTATTTTTTTCAGACTGATTGGTGGCATTGGTATTGGAATTGCCTCGATTTTATCGCCGATGTATATTTCGGAAATTGCACCGGCATCTATCAGGGGAAAACTTATTTCCATTTACCAGTTGGGAATAGTGATCGGTATTCTGCTGATTTATTTTGTCAATGCAGCCATTGCCGGTATGCACGATCATCAATGGAATGTAGATACCGGCTGGCGCTGGATGTTTGGTTCCGGCCTGCTTCCCTCTATTGTATTTATCCTGTTGCTATTGCGTGCACCGGAAAGTCCGCGTTGGCTGGCTGCCCAAAATAAATGGGATATGGCAACCGATATCCTGGAAAAGATAAACGGTAAAGCAGGAGCAGCGGAAGAAGTAACGTCTATTAAATCTTCACTGGCAGAGAAACAGGGGAATTTTTCAGAATTACTTCGACCTGGTTTACGGACGGCACTCATTATCGGCATTCTACTATCCATTTTCAGCCAGGTAACAGGAATTAATGTAATCATGTATTATGCGCCGGAAATTTTTAAAGCTACCGGCGATGGCAGTTCTTCTGCCTTGCTGCAAACGATTTGGGTAGGCGGTATCAATGTATTGATGACACTGGTTGCCATCCGGTATGTTGACCGGCTAGGAAGAAAAAAACTTCTCCTGATAGGTTCTGCAGGTATGGCGGTTTGCCTGGCTTTTGTGGGAGGAGCATTTTACCAGGAAGCTACCACTGGTTATTGGGTGCTGGGTGGAATTCTGCTGTATATTTCATTTTTTGCGATCTCGCTTGGTCCGCTAACATTTGTAGTGGTAGCTGAAATTTTTCCGAACTCGATTCGCGGCAGGGCAATGGGGGTGGCTATCTTTTTTCTTTGGCTGTCTGTTTACATAGTATCTCAGACTTTTCCCATGTTGCTCGAATCAATCGGCAGCGCGTCTACTTTCTGGATTTATATGATAATGTCAGTGCTTGCCTTCCTGTTTATCTGGAAGATGGTGCCTGAAACAAAAGGAAAAACCCTGGAAGAAATTCAGGATCTCTGGAAACCTAAAAGTTAAAAAAGCCAACCCGATTTTCAATTTTATAAATAAACGATTATGCGGCTATATTCTTTCCTCTTTGCAATTTGCCTGTTTGGCATCAGCACATTCACCAGTTGTGAAAAAGACAAGGGCAATCCGAACCAGCCCGTATTACAACTGAGCCCGGATAAAGTAACCGGCAAATCCGGCAGAACTATTGAAGCCACCTTGTCAATTCATGCACCAAATGGTGCGGGTAAACTAACCATGTACAAAACCGTTAATCTGCAAAAGGATAATAGTTTTGGAGGAACAGGTACTCTTACTGCAGAACCTGTAAGCCTGGGTGATGATAATTTTGAGTACCATTTTACCTACCAGTTGCAGGACGATGAAGTAGATCAGCTGGTGGGTGTTAATTTCCGTTTTGAAGACAGTAAAGGGCTTGCTGCAGAAAAAGACCTTACGGTATATACTACCACTTCCGGGCAGCAAACGATTTACAGCCGCCGCTGGGTACTCAAAAGCCGTATGTGGACTTCTGTGAGTCCAGCTGTGGAAGACATGAAAGATTGTGAAAAGGATAATATTTTCATTTGGAGGTCGGACAGCACCTACACCGTTAACTTTGGTTCCAATGCCTGCACCTTTGATGGCTTCAACGTATTTGAGCGCTGGGAGTTAAGTGAGGATGAAAAAACCTTAACCCAGGTTTATTCTTCTCTTTTTGATCCAAGTAACCGCACTACAGAAACATTTACGGTGCGGGCTCTTTCGAGTGAACGACTGGTACTGGAACAACTCATCGACCTTACTATTTTCGGGTTAACAGATAAAGAAGTATTTATCAGCACATTTGAACCCGCTCCCTGATTTTATTTATTTAAAACATACCAATGAAACCAGTATTTGTAATAGGACTGGCCAGTTTCCTAATCAGTTGTAATTCCAGGCCGGCAGAAACAACCGATCTGGTTAATCCCAATATTGATTCCATTCGTTTTACTGCGGAAGCTGCGCCGGAATGGACTAATTTATTTAAACGCCAATCTGGCTGGTTTGGAGGTGACGGCATTTTTGCACTGGTTAGAAGCGGTAGTGAAGCGCCTGGGGCGGCAGAAAAAGAAGAAGCACTGATCTGGTTCAGTGACACTATGCTGGGTGAAATAGTAGAGGATTCGCTGCAACCAGGTTATACCATGATCAATAATTCAATAGCGGTACTTCAGGGAGGTAAACCCGATACGGCAGCTCTTCGTTTTTATTGGGATAAGAATAAAGAGGGAAAACCTGCGGCGCTTTTTATTCCGCAAACACCCGCTACGGCAAAAGGAGAATATTACTGGCTGGGGGATGGTTTTGTGAATACGGCTAAAAACAACAATAT
The DNA here is from genome assembly GCF_001601815.1 of Flavihumibacter sp. CACIAM 22H1. Taxonomy (GTDB): domain Bacteria; phylum Bacteroidota; class Bacteroidia; order Chitinophagales; family Chitinophagaceae; genus Flavihumibacter. The sequence goes on along the minus strand of NZ_LUKG01000017.1, from coordinate 20,952 downwards.
ATACCTGTTCGGCTACAGAATCCAGAATATTCCCAATCAACCTGTTTTTGGTTTTAAGGAAATGGGTAATACCCTGCTAATTATTCCTGCGGGTGAACAACCTCCGTTTCCGGGTAAACGCCAGGTGGATATTCCTTTTTGGTTAAATCGCCCGGTTGATTCTGTAGGAAGTTTTGGTGCAGGTATATTGGTAAATACTACCGAAGCCGGCGCTACTAACCCGGATGGATATATTTATATCTATGGTTGCAGGGGGCAGAACAAAGAAGTACTGGTAGCAAGGGTTCAACCGGCCGATATAGAGTCGTTTGACCGTTGGAGGTTCTGGGATGGACAAAACTGGGTAGCAGATGCCGATTCTGTACAGCCAATTGCAACCAATGCCTCCAATGAACTGAGTGTAACTCCGTTGGAGGATGGCCGTTACATCATGGTATTTCAGCGAGAGGGTATCAGTAATAAAGTGGGTATCCGGTTGGGCACTTCACCCAGTGGCCCGTTTGGTCCGATCATTAATATCTACGATGTTAGTGAGGATCTGAAAGCGTCGCCCAACTTTTTTCCATATAATGCAAAAGCGCATCCTGTTTTATCGAAACCCGGCGAATTACTGATCAGCTACAATATCAACTCGTTTAAATTCTTTGATGAAATAGGTGATTTCCCCCAACTCTATCGTCCACGTTTTATCCGCCTGAAATATGAACTGGAAAAATAAGTGCTGGTCAACTGCATTTCTTACCCTTCTCCTGTTTGGAAGCAGGGTTGGTTTTGCACAAGCCTTTAAAGTAGGCACTCACCTGCAATCGAACATGGTAGTGCAGCAAAACAAACCATTGGTTGTTTGGGGCGATGCTGTTCCGGGAGCACTTGTAGAGGTGCAGGCCGATTGGCTCAGTGGTTGGAAAACGGATACGGCTGATAGCAAAGGACAGTGGGAGATCCGTATTCCAGTGCCAGCGGCTATACCGGGAAAAGCTATCGCAAATTCCATCCGCATTAAAAGCAGGGAAACAGAACTTTTACTGACGAATATACTTATCGGTGACGTTTGGTTTTGCAGTGGCCAGTCGAATATGGATATGCAACTTAAACCCTTCCTGCCCTGGTTATTAGGAACCCTGCATTACCAACAGGAAATTGCCAATGCTTTTTACCCCGAAATAAGATTATTTGACCTGGAAACCAATTTTTCGGCTACTCCTATGCGTTATGGTAAAGGACAATGGAGTATTTGTTCACCGCAAACAGTGCCTGATTTCAGTGCCGTTGCCTATTTCTTTGCCAGAGATATTTATCTCCAGAAAAGAATTCCCATAGGATTGGTAGTGAGTAGTATTGGTGCTTCCACCGCAGAAGCCTGGACCTCAAGAGATAGTTTACAGGCGGATAAAAGTTTACAGGCCAAATACCTGTATCCCTATGATACCAGTGCCCGCTCCAAAGAAATACTGGATGCTACGGTAACCTTTGATAAAGTAGCAAGGCCAACCCTTCTTTATAATGCGATGATTTATCCGTTGCGCCATGTATCGCTATCAGGTTTTCTATGGTACCAGGGAGAGTCTAACCGGAAAGATGGCGCTGTCTACACCCGCCTCCTAAGTACGATGATCGGTAATTGGCGAAGCCTGTTCAAACAGGGCAACCTGCCTTTTTACTATGTACAGGTGGCGCCCTACAACTGGCAGGAAAATAACCCGCTTGCTTTTGAATATGCTGAATTGAGGGAAGCACAGGCAGCGGTTCGGGAAACTGTTCCTGCCACTGAAATGGTGGTAACCATGGACATAGCTGATCCATCAGATATTCATCCCAGGAATAAACAGGAGGTCGGCTATCGGTTGGCTCAGGTTGCGCTGGCGAAAAACTATGGCGTCTCCGGTTTGGAATACCAGGGACCCGCATTCCAATCTGTTACCACTAACGGCGATACGCTGGTCGTTTCGTTTAAAAAACAGGGACTTGGCTCCGGGCTGGGAACCAATGACGGCCAACCGCCCAGACATTTTTTTATTGCGGGTAAGAACAAAGCGTTTTTTCCGGCAGAAGCAATTATTCGTAAGGACCAGGTTTTATTGATAAGTAAAGATGTAAAAAAACCAATTGCGGTGCGATATGCTTTTACCAATTACCCGGTTACCAATTTTCAGAATATAGAGGGGTTTCCTGCGGTTCCTTTCCGCTCATCTTTTTAAAACTAGGGCTTTGATTAATCCTGCATCATATCATAAAAGAGAATGGATCCTGCAGAACAGGTTCCTTTCCCTATGTTATGATGAAACGGGTGGTGCTTTGACATCCGTGCAACACAGTAGTTCTGGGATAAATCCATTGAACTTTCAATTTCCGCGCCCCGAGAATCCATTGCTGAAATTTGAAGGACATTTTATATGCACACCAAGGTGGGGCGATCCTACAGCCGGTGAAAAAGAATCCGGGGCACTGAAACATGGTGACATCAGCCTGCAGACCTGGAACCTGCTGAACAGTACCGGCCTTCAATTAACGATGGCAGGATATAGTGAAAGAGATCAGTTGAGTGTTCATAGAGATGTGCGGTTGTCGGCCGCTGGTCCGCTTTGCACGGTCATCGAAACAATCACCAATACCGGCAACTTTTTCAGGCCCTGTAATTTGATGCAGCACCCAACGATAGCAGCGCCATTTTTGAACCCGGATACCAGGGTGTTTTCCAATGGAACAGAGATCGTATTTGCGGCTGGTGAAAAACCGGTGGAAAGCATCCACTCTTTTGCAGTGGCTCCCGATGAAACTGGTTGGATAACGGCTATTGACCGGCATAGCAACCTGCTACTCGGGTATTGCTGGAAGGGTAAGCAGTATCCCTGGATACACCATTGGATTCATGTGGAAAACGAGGAGCTGAAATACCGGGGGCTTGAATTTGGAACATCCCCGCTGCATATCAACTGGGAGCAGTTATTTACCTGGTACCAGGGCTGTTTTCAGGAAAAACCGGCCTGCTTTTTTCTGGATGCCGGTGCTTCCAAAACCCTGGGCTATCATTTTTTTCTAACGCCACTGCCCATTGGTTGTACCGAGATTTTAGCCGTTCAATTACAGGCTGGTTTTTTGGAAATTATTCACAATGCAGGCAGTTTCCTGCTTAAACTATAAACAGGTATTACCATGCACAATAAGGTAGTATTGATAACCGGGGGCAGTAAAGGCATTGGAGCAGCCAGTGCCAAAGCATTCCTGGAAGCGGGTGCTAAAGTAGCGGTACTTGACCGGGTTCCTGTAAGTAACTGGCCGGTGATGCCCGATTATTATTGCTGTGATGTAACTAATGAACAGTCTGTTAACGAAACGGTGGCTGCCATTCTTGAAAAATGGAAAGGCATTGATGTACTCATAAATAATGCAGGCATACAACGGTACGGATCAGTTACCGAAACCGCTACCGAACTATGGGATGAAGTAATGAATGTGAACCTGAAAAGTATGTTTTTATGCAGTAAAGCTGTATTACCCATAATGCAAAAAAAACAGGCGGGTGTTATTATAAATGTTTCCAGCGTCCAGGCTTTTCATAGCCAGCAGCAGGTGGCGGCTTACACCACTTCAAAAACAGCGGTTCTGGGATTAACCAGGAGCATTGCAGTAGACTATGCGCCAGCCATCCGCTGCATGGCGGTTTGTCCGGGTACCGTGGATACGCCGATGTTAAGGGATGCCCTGGCCTTATCGGAAAACCCGGCTGGCATGTTGCAGGCATGCGAACAAATGCACCTGTCAAACCGCATAGCAAAGCCGGAAGAAATAGCCAGCCTGATCGTTTATTTATGTGCAGACCAGGCTTCTTTTATGACTGGGCAGGCAATACGTATAGATGGAGGTTTGGGAATTGTAATTCAGGGATCTGTAAAAGAGTAAGAATAATGAAAATTACCGATATCAAAGCAACAACGGTAGCAGTTCCGCTGCAAGCGCCTATCCGGCATGCCAATGGTTGTCATTGGGGCCGATTTATCAGAACCATTGTACAGGTCTACACCGATGAAGGAATTATTGGGCTGGGAGAAATGGGCGGTGGTGGAGAATCTGCTGAAGCTGCCATACATGGGTTGAAACCTTATCTGCTCGGCCATGATCCCCTGCAACTGGAACAATTGTTTTGGAAAATTTGCAATCCAACCGCCTCTCTTTATAATAACCGCTTGCAAATTCATGCGGCTATTGAATTTGCCTGTATGGATATTATGGGTAAAAAGCTGGGGGTTCGGGCTTGCGATTTATTAGGAGGTGCAATCAGGAGCCGCATTCCGTTTGCCTCTTATTTATTTTTTCGACATCCGGATAAAACCACGGGGATGGGAGGGGAGGAAACAGTAGAGCAAATGGTACAACATGCGCTGGAATTGCATAGGGAACATGGGTTTACATCGCACAAATTAAAAGCGGGCGTTTTTCATCCCGACCATGAGGTGGAGGTATTTCGTGCGGTTGCAGAAGCATTGCCCGGGCATCGGGTACGCATTGATCCAAATGCAATCTGGTCGGTAGAGGAAGCTATCCGCATTGCAAAAGCAATTGAACATTTGCCGAATGATTATTTTGAAGATCCCTGCTATGGATTAGAAGCTATGCGTAGGTTAAAATCACGCTGTGCTATTCCAACCGCTACCAATACGGTGGTGGTAAATTTTGAACAGTTGGCAGCCTGCTTCCGTACAGAGGCCATAGATGTTATATTACTGGACACTACTTTTTGGGGTGGCCTTCGGCAGGCCTGGATGGCAGGAGTATGTTGTCAGAAAATGAACCTCGGTATTTCTGTTCACAGCTCTGGTGAATTAGGCATTCAGCTGGCAACCATGTTACACCTGGGCGCTGCACTTCCTTCGCTTTCCTTTGCTGCGGATGCTCATTACCATCACCTTACCGATGATATTATTAAAGGCGGTAAAATGATTTACCGCGATGGCGCTATCGAGTTGCCGGAAGGGCCCGGGCTTGGTGTGGAAATCGATGAAGATAAACTGAGACAATACCAGGCCTATTTTCAGGAAACCGGTGGTTATTCCTACGACCGTGATATGGGCAGGCCCAACTGGTATAGCATAACGGGTACAAACGACCGGTGGGCAAAATTGCGCATATGAAAACATATTCAATTGAGCATGTACATATCTGGGCAGATGGCCTCGATCATCCCGAATGCATTGCTGTTCATCCGGACGGAAGCGTTTGGGCAGGCGGAGAAGCCGGACAAATTTACCGGATCAGTTCTGAGGGGCTAGTAGAAGAAGTGGCAAATACAGGTGGTTTTATCCTTGGGCTTGCCTTTTCTCCGGAAGGCTGGCTGGCGGTTTGTGACCTTAAACACCAATGTGTATGGCGATATGAGCCCGCTTCCGGAACCCTTACCTGCCTGGCCAAGGGAGCAGAAAATCAATTATTTCGGACCCCCAACTTCCCGGTGTTTGATAGCGTGGGAAATTTGTATGTTTCCGACAGCGGAGAGTTCAGGAAGGAGAACGGCTGCATTTTTAAATTTTCAATAGAGGGTAAACAGGAGGTTTGGCATGCCGGGCCCTTTGCATTTGCGAATGGAATGGCCATTGCTGCTAAAGAAGATAAACTTTATGTGGTTAGTACCTGGCTGCCGGGTGTTGAAACCATTGAGCTGTTGCCCAATGGGGCTGCCGGAGAACGATCCACGCTGCTGCACCTGCCGAAAACCTGCCCGGATGGCATTGCGCTGGACCAGGAAGGAAATCTGCTGATTTCCTGTTATGCACCCAATACCATTTATTGCCTTGACAAAAAAGGTGCCTTATCCATATTACTGCATGATTGGGAGGCACATACCATTTCAAATCCCACCAACATCGCTTTTGGAGGAATTGATAATAAAGACCTGTTTATTGCCAACCTGGGAAGGTGGCATATTTCGAAACTTTCATTGGAACAGGCTGGTTTACGGCTGGCCGGACAAAAAAAATACACCAAATGATAAGATCTGCTTTTCTATTCAGCAGTATGCTGCTTAGTTCGTTGCTGCTTTTTGCCGGGCCGGGAAATATTGCTCCCGAAGCTGTAGTAACGGTTTCAACCAGTAACGGACCTGCCTACGCCGGCTATCACCTGACAGACGGTATTATAGGGGTTGATGGTTTGGGAGAATGGGCCTGCGCGGGTGATACAACCGACTGGGGCTATATCCGCCTGCCCTGGTTTGAGCTTCGATGGAAACAGGCAAGAATAATAAATAAAGTAGTGTTTTATGACCGGCCTACACTGCGGCATAATATTGCCGGGGGCAAACTACTTTTCAGCGACGGATCCGTTGTGTGGGTAAATCAGCTTCCGCCGGATGGAACAGGTAAGGCCATTCATTTCCCCGCCAGAAAAACGGAATGGATAAAATTCATTGCGCATGATGGAACAGGCAGGGAGCTTGGATTATCCGAATTTGAAGTGTTTGCTGCCCCCGAGGATGCCATTGATTATGTTTCCTGGGTAGACCCCTATATTGAAACCAACCGCGGTCGATACATATTTTTTATAACAGGAAGTACGCCTTTTGGCCTGGCCAGCTCAGCACCGTTGACCCGTAATAAAAACCAGTATGGGGGAGGTTATAACTACAATGAAACAGAAATTCTGGGTTTTGAACAACTGCATGCCTGGATGCAATCTGGTGTGGAAATAATGCCGGCTACCAGCAAAGTAGACCTGTCAAAGGGATTACATAGCTGGAAATCGCGGTTTAATCACGACGATGAAATTGTTCAACCCGGTTATCACCGCGTAATGTTGCAGGACCACCAGGTTTGGGTAGAGCAGACTGCCACCGAACGGGTAAATTACTACCGGTACCGATACACGAAGGATACTGATGCACGAGTTATAATCAACCTGCATGGGCATATTTCAAATACTACCATGAAGGACGCAAGGATTGAACGTATAAGCGATACCGAAATTCAGGGCTCTGTTAGCACAGTTAACCGGTACTGGGGTGGTCCGAAAGACGTGAAAGTATTTTTTGTGATCCGGTTTGATAAACCTTTTACAACACTAAACGCCTGGTCTGGGAAAACCCTGCAAGAAAATAGTAAAACAGCCGCCGGTGATAGCCTGATTTTGGCAGCCGCCTATAAAATGAAAAAAGGCGAACAGCTGCAAATGAAAATCGGGCTTTCTTATACTACCATTGAAAATGCCCGTAATAACCTTGATACAGAATGCAATGAATGGAACTTTGACCAGGTAAGGGCTGCAACCCAGGCAACCTGGAATGAATGGTTTTCGCGGATGCAGGTAAGCGGAGGAACAAAGGAGCAAAAAATCAAATTCTATACTGATCTCTGGCATGTACTATTGGGCCGGCAGAAAATCAACGATGTAAATGGCGACTACCCTGATCGAACAACCGGTAAAAGGGAAGGAAACTTTACCGATGCTGTTTTCAAGATCAAATCCATTCCGAAAAATGCAGCTGGTAAGCCTGCATTTAATATGTACAGTTCGGATGCCTTCTGGTTAACACAATGGAACATAAATATTCTTTGGGGACTGGCATGGCCAGAATTACTGGATGAGTTTTCGGCATCACTGGTGGAGTATGCCAACAATGGCGGCCTCCTGCCAAGAGGGCCTTCTGGTGGCGGTTATTCCTATATTATGACCGGAAACCCTGCCGCAAATTTGATTGTAAGTACTTATATGAAGGGATTGTTGACCAAAACACCCGCTCTGCATGCATTTGAAACAATAAAACGGAATCAGTTACCCGGCGGCATGCTGGGGCCTCGGGAAGATGTTGCGTTCTATATCAAAAAAGGCTGGTGGCCAGGAAATGCTGGAATCAGTATTGAAGCTGCTTTTCAGGATTGGGGTACGGCACAGATGGCCGCCCGTTTGGGCAGGAAAAAAGACTACCAGTATTTTCTTAAACGTTCATCTACCTGGACCACCCTTTTTGAAGATTCGGTGAAATTGATTTTACCAAAAAATAAAAAGGGCGAATGGTTGCATAAGGATCTGCTGAGTGGTGCCGGCTGGGTGGAAGCCAATGCATGGCAGGGAACCTGGGGTTTATCGCATGCCATTCCGGAGCTGGTACAACGCATGGGAGGCACGGATAGCTTTTGTAATAAACTGAACTATGCGTTTGAGCAGTCGAAGGAAGCTGATTTTGTATATGGGTATACGGATGGGTATGTGAGTTATGCCAACCAGCCAGGCTGCAGTAATGCCCATGTATTTAGTTACGCAGGGAAACCCTGGCTTACCCAATATTGGGTGCGGAGAGTGAAGGAACAGGCGTATGGCGGCATTACCCCCGACCTGGGTTATGGTGGTCATGATGAGGACCAGGGGCAAATGGGTGCCGTAAGTGCCCTGATGGCAATTGGATTATTTGATATAAGAGGTAACCAGGCACAAACACCGGTGTATGAACTTACTTCGCCCATTTTTGAAGAAGTGCGTATAAAACTGGATAATCGTTACTACCCGGGAAAAGAGTTTGTTATCAGAACCTATGGCAACCAACCTGGAAATGATTATATCCAATCGGCTAAACTAAATGGCCAGGAATTAAATACCTTTTGGTTTACCCATGAAAAATTTTCTCAGGGAGGGTTGCTCGAAATCTGGCTGGGCAACCAGCCTAACAAGTCCTGGGGAACGGCTGCATTGCCCCCAGGTATGGAATAACATAAAGAACGCAAGAAACAGCTATGAATAACTGGATTACAGGAGTAGATATCGGAGGAACACATATTACCGTAGCTATGGTAAACCCGGAGGAGTGTACCCTGCTTGAAAATACACTGGTCAGGCAAACCGTTTACCCGAATGAATCAGCCGCAGAAATTATGGCGGGATGGTCTGCGGCCATACGCGCCTGCTGGAAGCTTGCAGGCTTAGCGCAGGCAAAGATTGGTATTGCCATGCCCGGCCCCTTTGACTATGAAAAAGGGATCAGCCTGATCAAAGACTTGTGTAAATATGATGCGCTGTATAAATTACCGGTAAAAGCACTGCTTGCTGAGAAACTTGGTAGCACAGAAACAGAGATCCGGATGGTCAATGATGCAACGGCTTACCTGCGAGGGGAAATGGGAATGGGAAGTGGAAAAGGCGCCGGCCAGGTATTGGGCATCACACTCGGAACGGGCCTGGGATCTGCCTTATTCCGGAATGGAAATTATGAAGACGGCGATCTCTATTGTTTTCCTTTCCGGGATGACCTGGCCGAGGAATACTTTTCAACCCGTTGGTTTCTAAAGCGATACAAAGAGAAAAAAGGGTATAGCCTGCCTGGCGTAAAAGAATTGGCAGAATTGTGCGAAACAGATACCGAAGCGCTGGAATGCTTTTACGAATTCGGAGAAAATCTGGACCTGCTTATCAGGAGCCGGTATGTCCCGGAAATTCCAACAACCATTGTAATAGGAGGAAATATCGCAAAAGCTTCTTCCTTGTTTTTTCCGGTACTACAGGAAAAGCTGGGCCCCGAATTTCATATCCGGAAAGCAGTATTGGGAGAAAAAGCAGCACTTATAGGAGCCGCTTTTTTATGGGCTCCTACCCTTTAAAGCAATGATGTTCATCCCTGTCTACCAGGTCCAGGAATTGCTTCAGGGTTTTTGCAATAGGTTGTGGGTCGTATAGATCCCAGCTAAGGTTACCGCGCATCCAGTATACTTTCCAATGATTCTCTTTTTTTACAAAATTGGCTTTTGCATACGGCGATTCTATCATTTTGGTCGGATTATGAAATGCCGGGCGGATTTCAAACAGTACTACACTCTGATTTTCAATGGAATAGCCGATGTCGAGTTGGCTTCGTACAGCTAGTGGAGGCCTTACCCGATCAATGTAGTTTTCCATGGTTTCTATGATATCAACAGTATTTTCCAGCGTAAGCGGCATAAATTCAAAGTATAAGTGAATTTAGTATCGACTTATGAGAATTCCAAAGCAGTTTGCCATAATCGGAATAGCTAGTTTAGTAGTTGGTTTTTTGCACCGAACTACTAACTGCCAAGGATTGCATGCCGACTGTATATAAATATGAAGAAACTGAGCTGCTCAATTTAGTTGCCCGGGGTGATCTCGGCGCATTCCGCCAATTATATGATCGGAATATTCAAAAAGTTTACTCGTATAGTTATTTCCTGACAAGGTCGGCCCAGCAGTCGGAGGACCTGGCGCAGGAATTATTTGCAAAAATCTGGATCAAGAGGGCCGAACTTGCTTCGGTAGAAAATTTTGATGCCTGGTTAACCGTGTTGGTACGAAACAGCGCCTATAATTTTTTGAAACGCAATGCCTTAGAACAACGTACGCTGCGTAAAATTCATAGTATTCAGCCCAATAGCAGTAGCTCCACAGAGGATATTGTTATAGATAAGGAATATGCCCGCATTTATCAACAAGCCATTGATCAGTTACCTCCGCAACAGCGGAAAGTGTACCTCCTCAGCAGAAATGACGGTTTAAAACAGGAAGAAATTGCCAGGAATATGGGCATTAGCCTCAACACCGTCAAAAATCATATGAAAGCAGCTTTATTTTCCATCCGGGCCTACATGAAAACATATGTTTCAGGCCTGCTCTTATGGCTGATGCTTGAACTCTTTACGTAGATAAAACACTTCCCCCCGCCTCTTTTTAAAGAGTTTAACTTTTTTTTCAACCGGACTAGCCCTTGTCTTTTCCTCGCTTGTCTCCTAGATAGTATATGTCAAGTCAGGAACTCATACAATTGCTGGAGCGCTATGCTGCCAAACAAACTTCTGTAGAAGAAGAAGATCGTTTGGTGGAGCTTTTTTCGAAGGATCAGTATAAAGATATCATATTGGGTTTTTTGGAAAAACATTGGGAGGCGGATACAGGTACGCGTTTATTTCCACAGGCATTAGCCGAGGAAAAAGCGGGTAGTCTTTTTTCTCTGATAGCAGTTGCTGCGCATGAACAAGGGCAACAAAAAAAGGCTAAAACGGTGTTTATGCGCTGGGCGGTAGCCGCCTCTCTAGTGTTGTTGGCAGGTATTGGGTGGATCTATCAAAACAGGGCAGGGCTGGCTACTGATTCTGCCAATCAACAGAAATTGGCGTTGTTGGAAGATGTAGCGGCGCCGGTTCGCAGCCTGGCTGTACTGGCAGCCGATGGAGCCTCCCGGTTTCCTATGCAGGAATATAAAAGCAGTGCGGAAACTTCGGCAGGTTATGAAGTTCGGGAAGCGAACGGCAAGAAAATACTGGACTATTCGAAGGGTGCATCGGCTTCCCAGACAGGGGTGGGCAGCCAGCACGAACTCATTAATCCAAGGGGGTCTAAACAAATAATCCTGTATTTATCGGATGCTACCAAAGTTGTGCTGAATGCCGGAAGCCGGCTTAAATATCCCAGTTATTTTGCTGCTACGGAACGTATGGTGGAATTGGAAGGAGAGGCTTATTTTGAAGTAGCAAAAGATAAAACCCGTCCTTTCCGGGTTCAAACCGGGAATGCGGTGATCCAGGTATTGGGAACGCATTTTAATGTTGATACACATGATCAGCAAAACCGTACAGCGGTTACCCTGCTGGAAGGCTCCATTAAAATTGTAAAAGGCGCAGATGATAACATACTTTATCCGGGCCAGAAAGCAATAATCGCAACTGATATTGATATCGTTCGGGAGGCGGACACTACGCAGGCAATTGCCTGGACCAATGATCTCTTCAATTTTAAAGGAATGGAATTGAAGGAAATTTTGCTGCAGATTTCTGAATGGTATGATGTAGTGGTAATGGATATAGAATCATTGCCGGAAATGAAGCTTTCAGGGATCATCAGCAGGGATTTGCCGGTTTCCAAAATTCTGGAACTGATTTCAATGAGCAGCGGACTTCAGTTTAAAATTCAGGGAAAAAATATAAGCAGGATAAATTGAAAGCCATAAAAAAAGCAGGGCGTGTTGGTACCACGACCCTGCCGGATTTGTTTGGCGTTTAATAACACGTTCGAGGAATTATTTATTAACCAAAACAACACAAATGTATGCAATTTAAAGCTACAGCCGGCCTGTTGCGGCAACTGCCGAAGGCACCCCCAAAACTGCTATTGTATATGAGAACTACTGCTATTGTATTGCTGGCAACGGCATTACAGGTTTCGGCGAATGGATTCGGGCAATCCATTTCACTGTCGAAACGAAAGATCAGCCTGGAGAAACTGTTCACCGAAGTAAACAGACAAACCGGCTATAATTTCATTTACAATGATGCTTTACTGAAAAAATCCCGCAGTTTTTCTATTCATGTTGAGAAGCTCCCTCTTCGGGAAACACTTGAAATGGTACTTGAAAAGCAGGGACTTACCTTTAAAATAGTTGATAAAACCATCATTCTGCGGCCAGCCAGTGAAGTAAGTGACCTGCCTGCCGAAAAAGACCCTTTTGAATTGGCACCCGTACCTGTAACCGGAAAAATTACCGATGCAGCAGGTGCTCCCCTGGCAGGTGTAAGTATTGTTCAGCTGGGAAAATCAAAAGGTACAGCTACCGATGAAAACGGTAATTTTTCCCTGGAAGTGGATGAAAATTCTACTATTGAGATTTCATATGTTGGCTATGAAAAGCAAACGATTAAAGTAGGCAAACTTACTTCCTTCAATATCACTATGGTAAAACTGCCTAATGATATGGATGAGGTAATAGTGGTAGGGTATGGAACTTCAACACGAGGTAAAAACATCACCTCAGTTACCACTATGAAATCAGATAAAATCCAGAACCTGGGTGCTACATCTGTTGGTGAAGCATTGGCAGGTAGGGTACCTGGTTTAATAGTTACAGCAAGCGGCGGTGGTATTGGTAAACGCCCGGCGGTATCCATCCGTGGTGGAGGAACACCAGTATTTGTAATTGATGATATTATATCCACTGAATTCCAGTTCCAGACACTGAATATCAATGACATTGAAAACATTTCTTTCCTGAAAGATGGTCCGGCAACTGCGATTTATGGAGTTGCTGCAGGTAATGGCGTTGTTCTGGTTACAACAAAAAGAGGAACTAAAGGAAAAATGAGTGCAAACTATTCATTTGGCCATGACCTTTCTCAACCGACCTACTTACCCCGTAAAGTCAGTTCAATAGAACTCGTAAGCCTGATAAACCAGGTAGATGAGCTCGAAGGTAATCCCGGAAGGTACAGTCCGGAGGATGTTCAGAAATACCGCGACCAATCTGATCCACTTAATTTTCCGAATAATGACTGGCAGAAACTAGTATTAAACAATTATGCGCCTACTAGCCGACACAATTTGTCCGTAACTGGTGGAACCAAGCAATTGCAGTATTATGCTTCCCTGGGATACCAGAATCAGGGCGCATTGTATAAGTTTAATACGAACTGGATGAAGCGGTATAACTATCGCCTTAGTGTTACCAGTGAGTTTGAAAAAATAGGATTGAAAGCAACGGTGGCTCTCTACGGAACTACTGAAATTCGCCGAGACAATCAGAGCGCTTACGGCAGTGGATACTTTGCTATTTGGAGCCATATCCAGAATGCTTCTCCTATGGAACGGGCGTATGCTGACCTGGCAAGAACCAAATATGCCAATAAAGGAGATCACCCCATTGTTGAAACTGATCCGAGAAGCGGTTACATAAAGGATGAAGATCGTGATAATAATGCCAATGTAATTTTGAATTGGACGGTTCCTGGTGTAAAAGGATTGTCGTTTCGCGCAAATGGCAACTTCCGCCAGTCGCAATATTATGGACGATCATGGAATGCAACCGCCCCTCAGTATGCCGTAGGATCTGATGTGCCCAATTATGCAAATGCGCCCAACCTGCGCAATTCCACCTCCACCGGCTATAATTATGTGTTACAGGGATTCGGTGAATACAACCGCACTTTCGGTGAGCATGAAGTTTCGGGTATGCTCGGTTATGAGGAAGCTTATGGCTATGGCGAAAACTTCAATGCCGGACGAAATGCATATGTATTCAATATTGATCAATTGTTTGCTGGCCCTCAGGCATCTGCTACCAATGGTGGTTCTGCACGGGAGGAAGTGAGAAACGCCTGGCTGGGAAGGGTCTTCTATAAGTTTAAGGACAAATACACAGTTGAAGCCAGCTTCAGAAATGACGGAAATGATTTGTTTCCTGCGGGAAAAAGAAGAGGATTTTTCCCAGGCGCAGCATTGGGTTGGAATATCAGCGAGGAAAGATTCATGGACAAGCTGAATGAGTTAAATATCCTCAACTATTTACGGTACCGGATTTCCTATGGTAGTGTGGGGCAAATTCAACGGAATTCTGATGGTAGCCCCTCTATTGGTTATTTCGCCTATATTCCTGGTTATGCACAGGGCGGTGGCTACGTTGTTGGAGGCGTGTTACAACCCAGCTTAAACCCACCCACCATTCCTAGCCCGGATATTAGTTGGTATGATCAACAGTCCTTTAATACTGGTTTTGATTTTGCCACATTGAATAACCGGCTGAGCGGTTCGTTAGATTATTTCTATATCCGTACCACGGGTTACCTGGCGTCTCCATCCGGACAAGGGTATACTGATCCACTCGGAACAGCACTGCCTTTCGTTCGTTCGAATGGTGCATTCCGTAGAGCTGGTTTTGATTTTGCAGTAAAATACAGCAATAGCATAGGGAAACTGCAGTATAATCTGGGTGCAAACTTTGTGAAATTTGATCAGTTATGGGAAGTGAATCCTTTCGAGGATAGTGCAACACTTAAAAATCCATATACAACATCTTATTATCAACCCGGCTTTCTGCAAACTGCTTACCTAACCAATGGACTGTATCAAAATTCGGCTGACATTATCAACAACCCCAGAAGAAGATCTTCCAATATTGCGCCTGGTGATATAATTTATGAAGATGCCAATGGCGATGGTAAAATTGATGGGGATGATTTTAGACGAGTTGGTAAAAATACATTCCCCCGTACCAATTTTGGTTTTACTGCCGACCTGAAATACAATGGCTGGTTCCTGAATATGTTGTGGCAGGGAAGCGGAAAAAGAAGCATTTACCTGGGAGATGTATTCCAGAGCAATTATTCTACCAGTATCCGGTATGCATTCCAGACCGAAGATCGTTGGGAAGCCGGAAAAGCAGGGAATGAAGATGCAAGATTCCCAAGGCTGATTTCTGGAAGCGGTGTAAACGGAAACCATAACTCTGTTACCTCAGACTGGTGGATTATCAATGCAGGTTATGTACGTTTAAAGGCCCTGCAAATTGGTTACGACTTTAAGAAGCTCCTGGTTAACCGCTTCAGCTTTGTACAGGATTTTAGAGTAACACTGAGCGGCACCAACCTGCTGACCTTCTCTGAAATTAAGAAGTATGGACTTGATCCGGAAACTGGAAGCAGCAATAACTACGATTACCCCTCTCAGCGGGTATATTCTCTCAATGTGAATATTGGTTTTTAGTGAATCAACAAATTGAACGTATGAAAAAATTATTTATAAAAATAGGCGCGGTTTTTTTCCTGCTCGCCCTGCTTGGTATTTCCTGTAAAAAACTGGATGAAACCAGACCTTTCGACAAATTTGATGAACTGGCTGTTTGGAGTTCCAAGAACAATGCCATGGTATTCGTAAACGGTGCTTATGCAGAAGTGCTCAACCTCTACACCAATTATGTAGAAGATGAAGTAAGGACCAATAATATAATTGCCAGTAACGGAGACGCCTTTACGCGCGATCAGATTACCAGAGATGATGACTACGGCTTTAACCAGTTTTCCAGAATCCGCCGTTGTAACCTGATCATTGAAAAAGCACAGACGTCTAATCTAACCGAAGCGGAAAAAACCGAACTGGTAGGACATGGTAAATTTTTGCGTGCTATGACCTATTATTGGTTAGCCCGCCGGTTTGGCAGAGTGGTGTATGTTGATCGCTTGTTGACTGAATCAGAAGAAAACTTCTCTCTTCCGCAAACAGCCAGCATTGCAGAAACGTATACGCTCCTGATGAAAGATATCAATGATGCAATTGCCGGTTTGCCTGAAACAGCTCCTTCCGGGCTGGCTTCCAAAGCGGCTGCCTATGCACTGAAATCGGAAGTTGCTTTACAGGCAGCTGCTTATACAGGCGAAGCATCGTATTACCAGCAATCAATTGATGCAGCTGATGCCATAATTGGTAGTGGTAAACATGCACTGCAGGCAGATTATGAGGGTATCTTCAATGAAAAACAGCGCTTCTCCTCAGAAGTTATTTTAGGCTACTACCGCGACAAGTCGAATACCGTTGTTTCCAGCATCGACTGGGATATGCAACGCGCCATTCCGAACGTTAACAATGATGACTTAAATCTAAGAGGCGGTACTCCCCTGTTCAAACAGGATAAAGTATTTGAAAACTGGGGTCGTTATTCTCCTACCCAAAACCTGATGGATGATTACCTGGCCATTGACCAGGCAGATCCGACCAAGGCTGTAAAATGGGATCAAACATCGCAGTATCAGGCAAATATTACCAAACGCAGCTCTACCTATGCAGATAGTGCTGTAATTACAGGGCAAGGATCTATCAACAGCGTTATCTATAACAATCGCGATAAGCGCTTGGCTGCCAGTATCGTGTATGATTCTACAGCCTGGTATGGTGAACTGGTTACCACCAATCGTAACGGAAACCTGCACCGCCTTATTAAAGGATCACTGAACTCCGACTGCTGTACCCAAATTACGAATGCGTTTTTCCGCAAAGGCATTTACAGTAATATTGCCCCCCGGCCGTTCTTTAATGTGAACACCGATTATCATTGGGTTATTTTCCGTCTTGGAAGAGTGTACCTGAATAAAGCAGAAGCATTGCTGCGCCAGGGTAAAATTCCGGAAGCCGTTCAAACCTTCAATATTACCAGGGAGTTTCATGGCGGGCTGCCGGCCTCTACAGCAGTAAGCGCAGCTGATGCATGGACGGATTACAAAAGAGAAAGAAGGGTTGAGTTATTCAAGGAAAAAGACTACTACTGGAGTTTGCTGAGATGGGGTAAATACGGCGGCGATGCCAACCACGGTATTGCAGCAAATGGAACGATTCCTGAACTGGAAGAAGCTCCTACGTTTATGGAAATTAATGCCAACAGGAATGGATACCGGGTAGAAGTGATCAACTTTAATCAGAATGATATTCGGGTCTTTGATGAAACCCGTCGCTATCTGCTTCCCATACAGAATTCCCAGATCGTACGGCACGGCAGTTTAGAACAGAACCCCAATTGGTAATCAGAAAACTAAGAAATTATGAAAAGACTGTATAGTGTTGTTTTAGCCATACTGGTTTTATCCATGAGCTCCTGCCTCAAATCAGGACTGGATGATAATTTGCCGAAATTTAAAGACGCTTTCATAACAGATGTGTTTATGGAGTATCGTTTTGAAGATCCTACGGCCAGCTCCGGGGGTAGCCCCGTGGTTCGGATTGTTAACCTGAATGTTTCTGCCAAGCAATTTAAACGCCTGGAAGATACGCCGGGTGCTGCTACCGATTCTGCCATCTTTGATGTGCAGGTACCTGGTGCTTCTGGAAGCTTTACAGCAGCAGAGCGGGATAAGGTCAATCTTACTAACCTGGTGTTTATGTCCAATATTTCAACAGCCGCCACTATGACGGCCATGGAAGGCGCGCCTCGCCCTGGAATACCGGGTGATTTCTCTCAACCCAGAAAGTATCAGGTGAAGGCAGCCGATGGCTCGGTAAGAGTATGGACCGTTCGGATTAATCAATTGATCAAATAACCAAGACGCTTTCTTAATATACCAATTAGCAGTTGGTTTGGTACCGTCGGCTGCATTTGCAGCCGACTTTTTTATTTTATGAAAATCAGACAACTTATTTATCTCGGCTTCTTACTGCACTGTTTTGGTTGCCAGACCAAACCGGCACCTACCCTATTTAGGCTGCGGGAAGCTAGTTATACCGGGATAGATTTTGTGAACGCTATCGATCCTTATTCAAAACCCAATATTTTTGATTATCTCTACTACTATAACGGAGGTGGCGTTGCCGCAGGTGATATAAACAACGACGGGCTCGATGATCTGTATTTTGTGTCGAATCAGGGGCCTAATAAATTATACCTCAATAAAGGAGGGTTCGTATTTGAAGACATTACCGAAGCAGCCGGCGTAACCGGATCGGGAAACTGGAACACAGGCATCACCATGGCCGATCTGAACAACGATGGATTGCTTGATATCTATTTGAGCGCAGTGGGCAACTACCTCAACTTCGAAGGACGAAACCAGTTATTTATAAATCAGGGAAATAACCAGTTTACAGAACAGGCAAAAAGCTATGGACTGGATATCGAGGGTTTTAACACACAAGCTGTTTTTTTTGATTATGACCTGGATGGAGACCTGGATTGTTTTATCGTAAATCATTCCATCCATTCAGTAGCCAGCATGCAGGACTCTTCCATGCGCTACCGGACAGATGCTGCCTCCGGCGATAAATTATTAAGAAACGACCGCCAGAACGGCAAGTCCAGCTTCATTGATGTAACCGCCCAGTCGGGTATTTTCAGCAGCACACTGGGATACGGCCTAAACGCAATTACAGCCGATTTTAACCGTGATGGATGGCCCGATATCTATGTCAGCAACGATTTTCATGAAGAAGATTATTATTACCTGAATCTTGGAAACGGGAAATTTCGCGAGTCGAATAAGGCCGCTTTTACACATGAAAGCCGGTTTTCTATGGGCAGTGACGCAGCTGACCTGAATAACGATGGCTGGACAGATCTCTTCACTGCTGACATGCTTCCAGGAGAAGAAAAAATTCTAAAAGAATCGCTCGCTGATGATCCCCTTTCGATTTATGAACACAAACAACGGCAGTGGGGGTATCATCCACAGTTTTCGAGGAATGCCCTACAATTGAATATCGGAGAAGGCAATTTATTTGCAGATATTGGCTTATACGCGGGCGTAGCTGCAACAGATTGGAGCTGGTCTCCCCTACTTGCTGATTTCAATAATGATGGCTGGCGTGATCTGTTTGTTTCAAATGGAATTGTAAAAAGGCCCAATAATATCGACTTTCTGAAATACGCTGCCCACCAGGCAAGCCTGCATAAACCCGAAGAAATGCGCCAGCATGATCGGGATAAGTTGGAAAAAATGCCAACCGGTGCAGTGCCCAATGCATTTTTTAAAAATATAAACGGCTACCGGTTTGCTGCAGCTGCGAAAGAAGCCGGCTTTTCTGCAGCAACCATTTCTACGGGTGCCTGTTATGCAGATTTAGATGGAGACGGTGACCTTGATATCATTGTTAACAATACAAATGAACCGGCAGGTATTTATGAAAACCTGCAGGTTACCGGAAACAACTCATTACAACTGCGTTTAATCGGGGATAGCCTGAACCCGTTTGCTTTTGGTGCTGCTGTAGAAGTAAGCACCCAACATCAAAAACTTTACGGCGAACTGACCGGTTCAAGGGGGTTTCAAAGTGCGTCTACCATCCAGTTGCATTTTGGTTTGGGAAAGGACTCGCTCACCGAGCAGATTATTGTGCAATGGCCGGGCGGCCCCACCGAAACCTTTACGGGACCTTTCAAAAATGGACAACGAACGATCAGAAAAGGCACGGGAAAAACCAATACCGAAAAGCTGTTGGCAGCAGATAGCAACAAGAGAAGACTGTTTACGGAAAAAAAGCCCGCTTCTATTGATTTTAACCACCGGGAAGATGAGTTTTCGGATTTCAATAACCAGGAACTGATTCCACAGAAATTAAGCACGGAAGGGCCCGCCATGGCAGTAGGTGATATTAACTCAGATGGACTGGAGGATATATACCTAGGCGGCGCAAAAGGACAGGCTGGCTGCATGTACCGGCAACTACCCGATGGTAGCTTTCTTCCGCTTACTAAACAAAGCTTTGAACCATATGCTGCAGCAGAAGAAGTAGATGCTGTTTTTTTTGATGCAGATAATGATAAAGACCTGGATCTGTATACAGTTACCGGCGGAAATGAATTTTTTGAAGGCGCTATTCCCCTACGCGATCGTTTATACCTGAACGACGGCAAAGGAAATTTTGAAATAAATCCTGCCCTACCCGGGTTAGCCATAAATAAATCCTGCGTAGCGGCGGGCGATTTGGATAGGGATGGAGATATTGATTTATTCATTGGGGGGCGGGCCATTACCGGTCGTTATGGCCAGGCGCCGCCTTCTTATCTGTTGATCAATGATGGCAAAGGTAATTTCCTTCAGCCCCAGCGGAGTTTTGCCGGCGTATCTGATTCGATAGGGATGGTTACAGATGCCGTAATAGCCGACCTGGATAAAGATGGTCAACTAGAATTGGTAGTAGTTGGAGACTGGATGGAGCCCGGCATCTTCGAATTCAACAATAACCTGTTGGAAAAAAGCACCCGGTTTGGTGGCCTGGAAAACACGGCAGGTTACTGGAAAACCATTGTGGTGCAGGATATGAACGAAGATGGATTTCCGGAATTAATTGCGGGTAACCTTGGTACCAATACTAAGTTAAAAGCATCGGCGCAATTTCCTTTAAAACTTTACCACGGACCGCTTGCGCATGCGCAGAGCTATGAGCAGGTGTTGGCAGTGTATAAAGAAGGTCGGTATAGGAGTTTCCTTGGTAAAGAAGAATTGGAGAGAAGACTGCCAGCATTGATTCGAAAAAAATACGCCGACTATAGTTCTTTTGCCGGACAGTCTGTTGAGCAGGTTTTTGGAGAGCAACTAACCAAGCTCAAAAAACTGGAAATTCATGAATTGTCGTCCTGTATTTTTATGAATCAGAGCGGAAGGCAGTTTAAAAAAATCGTATTGCCGGAAGAAGTACAGTGGTCAACGGTGTTTTCATTCGGTGTGGTGGACCTGGATAAGGATGGCCGGCCAGACCTTATAGCCGGGGGAAATTTTTCAGGCG
>NZ_LUKG01000016.1:45169-66045 GCF_001601815.1 Flavihumibacter sp. CACIAM 22H1 | reverse complement strand
ATAGATAAAATCATCTACATAAATTCCCAATTGATCATGTCCTTCCACTAAATAAGAAACCAATTTCATACTATGAATTTTTAGCAAGCTTTGTAAGTGTCAAAAATAACAGGAATAATTATCTTCCTGTTGAATCATATGGAGAAATGCTATGGTAGTGATTTTTCGTAGAATAGCCATTTATTTTTTTCTGTGTATAGGAGCAGCTGTTTCAGTAATGGCGCAGAAAACTTTGCAGGATATTGACCTGGAACAGACAATTCGGGCTTCTGCCAGTCCGAAGCTGCGTTTTATCCTCGATCATCCTGAGGTATTTCAATACCAGTTGATTTATACAGAAATTACCCGCGATGCGGATGATCGCCCCGCTTTTAAACATCGATACCTGCAGGTGAACGATTCGGTATATTTTAATCCTGCTTCCATGGTAAAATTTCCCTCTGCGCTGATGGCATTGGAAAAAATGGAACAGCTTTCCGCTTCTGGCGTAAATCCTCACACCCTTTTAAAAACCGATGGGCATGCACCGGCATCTCTTCTTGAACTGGTTCGAAAAGCCATGATTGTGAGCGATAATGAAGCCTATAACAGGTTGTTTGAATTTCTTGGGCAGGAGTACATTAACCGTCGTTTACAGGAAATGGGCTATAACGGAAGCCGTATTACGCGGCGGTTCCTGGCGCTTACACCAGAACAGCACCGGGTTACACCCCCGGTACAATTGCTGACCATTGATGGCCGGGTATTGATAGATCAGCCGGCACAAAAAAGTGTATTCCCCTTTGATTTCAGTAAAAAAATAAGCGTCGGAAATGCACATTATAACTGGTCTGATTCCCTGATCCGGCAGCCGATGGATTTTACTACGCATAACTGGATGCCATTACGCGATTTACAACAGCTTATGCAATCCTTTTTGTTTCCTTCCAGCGTACCCGAACGGCAGCGTTTTCGCCTTTCAGAAAATTCGCGGCAACTGATGTTGGATGCAATTTCTTCTTTACCCGCAGCATCCAGGTTTCCGGTATTTGATACAACGGAATATTTTGACAGTTACTCCAAATTTTTTCTTTACCGGGATGGGAAACGTCCTGTGCCTTCGGGAGTACGGATTTATAATAAAACCGGCTGGTCGTACGGCTACCTGATTGATGTAGCGTATATCCAGGATTTTCCCCGTAAAAAGGAGTTGATGCTAAGTGGTGTTATCTATGTGAACCAGGATGGTATTCTCAACGACAATAACTATGAATACGATTCGATCGGTTATCCCTTTTTCCGGGAAATAGGTGAAATCCTGCTCGATGCCACCCCCAGCGGCAGGGTTTTGCCGATCGAGAGCCACCCCACCGATGGGGCAATTATCCGGGGAGACAGAAGCAGGAAAAACATAGCGCTGGTTTTTACGGGCCATTCATTTGGAGAGGGAGGCAAGGAAATTGCTACCGTACTCAAAAAACGGGGGGTGAAAGCTTCTTTTTTTCTTACCGGTGATTTTTATCGGAACCGGCGCTTTCGGTCCATTATCCGGGAATTGAAGGCAGCTGGTAATTACCTGGGCACACATGGCGATAAACACCTGCTTTATAATGACTGGCAAAAAAAGGATAGTTTATTGGTGACGAAGGAGGCCTTTATCAAAGACCTGCGTGATAATGAGGCGGCCATGAAAAAAGCAGGAATTGATCCGTCTGAAGCCCTGTATTTTTTGCCCTCTTATGAATGGTATAACGACAGTATTGTATGGTGGACCAACCAATTGGGCAGGCATTTGGTAAACTATACGCCCGGTACGCTTAGCCATGCCGATTATACGCGGTTAAAGGATAAAAATTACCGTAGCTCAGCCCGTATCCTGGAATCCATTCACCAAAAAGAAGCGCAGGATAAACTGAATGGCTTTTTATTGTTGCTGCATATTGGCACTGGCCCTGGTCGTCCGGATCCCTTCTGGAAGGAGTTGGATCAACTTATAAGCTGGCTGCAGGAACAGGGCTACCAGCTAAAAACGGTTCCGGAATTATTGTTCACCGGTCGGGGGGCACCCGACCGGTGAATAACTTATTGATTTAAACCGCCGCAGGCACTAATTACCTGCCCGGTTACATAAGAGCTAAGCGGACTGGCCAGAAACAGGGTAACATTCGCAATTTCTTCCGCCGTTCCAAACCGCCCCAGTGGAATTTTTTTCAGGTATTCATCTGCCCCACTGCTTTCTTTCAAATAATGGGTCATATCTGTTTCAATAAAACCGGGTGCAATCGCATTGCAGCGAATGTTCCGGCTGCCAAGCTCCTGAGCAATGGACTTAGTAAATGCAATGATACCCGCTTTTGAAGCAGCATAACTGCTTTGGCCTGGATTCCCTTTTATACCAATAATGGAGCTCATATTGATAATGGTGCCCGATTTTGCCTTCATCATAGGACGGATCACCTGTTTGGTCATGTTATAAACAGAGGTTAAATTGGTATTGATGACGTCGTTCCATTGCTCGGGCGTCATTCTCAGCAGCAGGTTATCTTTAGAAATTCCTGCATTGTTAACACAGATGTCTACTCCGCCAAAATGGGCTATAACATCATTTACCAATGTTTCACATTGTTCAAAAACAGCGGCATTGCTCCGGTAAGCCTTTGCTTTAACCCCTAAATCCATGAGTTTCTTCTCCAAAGCTGCTGCTTTTTCAGCACTGCTTTCGCTCACATACGTAAAGGCTATATGGGCGCCCTGTTCTGCAAGTTTGAGGGCAATTCCTTCCCCTATTCCCCTGGCCGCTCCGGTTACAATGGCTATTTTATTCTCTAGAAGTTTCATTCGTCTAAAAATTAGCTGTGAATTTAGGCAGTTTTAGGAATTTGTCTATTTTTAAATCGATTAACCCCTTAAACTAGTCGTTGCCCTATGATCTGGTACTCTCGAAAATTCTATGGATTAAATGTCCATGACAATTGGTTTTCCGTTCGCCCAGGTTTATTAAACAAGCTCTCCATCCATTCGTTCAACCATATTCGGGAAAACTATAATTCACCGCTTTTAATCAAAGAACCCAATTACACCGTTGAACTGGATCTGACCAAACCCAGGGAAAAGATCCTGGAAGATTTTTCAAGAACGGTGAAAGCGCAGGTTCGAAAATCAGAAGAGGAGGGGGTTATCTGCTACTTTGATACTAATATCTCCAAATTTGTTCAATTCTTCAACGAGTTTGCTGCCAGCAAAGGATTGGCTCCTGAAACGGATGAACGCGTTGCAAGTTTTGGCAGCTCGTTGCGGATAAGCTATGCAGAACTGGATGGACAAATTCTTGCCGCACATACTTACGTGTTTGACCCCGTACAAAAAATTGTACGTCAGATGCATTCTGCTTCCAAACGCTTTGACGAAAAATTCGATCGGAATAAAATAGGCAGAGCTAATAAATACCTGCATTACCGCGATATGCTGGCTTTCAAAGAAGAAGGCATTGAAGCGTATGATTTCGGGGGCTATACACCGGTGAACAGCAAAGAAGTGATTGATAGCTTACTGCAATTCAAGCTCGATTTTGGGGGTGTAAAAAAAGTGTCGGCAAACTATTTCACCTTGCCTTATTATCTGTTGAGGAGCCTGTATATAATGTTGGGAACTACAAAAAACTAAGAATCGATTCCAGTATTTCGCGGTCATTGCTTAAGCGGGGTACTTTATGCTGGCCGCCCAGCTTGCCTTTTGATCGCAGCCAGTTATTAAACAGTCCTTTTTTTACTGCATGTACCAAGGGCATTCTTAAGGCAATATCTTTCTGGCGTTTGGCTTCATAATCGCTGTTGATATTTTTAAGTGCCGTATCCAGCTCATACGCAAACAATGCCAGATCTGCAGGTTCTTTTTCAAATTCCAGTATCCATTCATGGGCTCCATTTCCATGTTGGCTGAAATAAACAGGTGCGGCTGTATAATCGTTTACAGTAGCCCCGGTTTTTTCGCAGGCGATGGAAATTGCTTTGTCTGAATTATCGACAATCACTTCTTCTCCAAAAGCATTTATATAATGTTTAAGCCGTCCGCTTACCTTAATGCGGTAGGGGGCCAGCGAACTGAATTGAATGGTATCGCCAATAATATACCGCCATAGTCCGCCGGTTGTACTGATAACGGGGGCATACTGTTTTCCGAGTTGCACTTTGTTTAAGCCAACGGTGGCAGGAAATTTTTTCCCGTATTCTTCAATTGGCATGAATTCATAAAAAATGCCATGCCTGGTGAAGAGCAGCATACCATCTGAATGGGGACTGTCCTGGGCAGCAAAAAATCCTTCACTGGCATTGTACATTTCCAGGTAGTGAATGTCTTTTCCGATCAGTTGTCTGAACTGTTCGCGGTAAGGCACAAAGGAAACACCGCCATGCATATACAGTTCCAGGTTGGGCCATACTTCGGCTATACAGGACTTGCCGGTCATTTCCAGAATACGTTTCATCAGCACAAGGGTCCAGGTCGGAACCCCGGAAATGGAGGTTACATTTTCCGGTATAGTGGTTAGCGCCAGTTGTTCTATTTTATGTTCCCATTCGTCGAGCAGGGCAATGGATAATTCCGGAGTACGGATCCAATGCCCCCAGAAGGGGGTATTTTGTAAAAGCACGGCACTCAGATCGCCGAAACTAATATCTTCAGTGGCCTGGCTTAGCTGATGAGAGCCCCCAATAACCAATCCCTTCCCCCCCAAAAGTTCTGATTCAGGGTTACATCCGTAGTACAGGGTCAAAACATCCTTGGCGCCCTGAAAATGATTTTCTTCCAGGCTTTCGTCACTTACGGGTATAAACTTGCTACGCTCGCTGGTGGTTCCGCTGCTTTTTGCGAACCAGCGGATGGGGGTATTCCAAAGCAGGTTTTCTTCCCCGGTCATCATGCGTTCGATATAGGGTTTCAGGTCGTCGTATTCGTGAACGGGTACGGTACGCTTAAAATCGCGCACGGTAAACAGGCGGTTAAACCCGTACTGACGGCCAATTTCTGTATACTGGGCAGAGGTAACCAGTTCCTGCAATACCTCGCGCTGAGCAGCTACCGGATTGGTTACCCATTGCTCAATTTGCCACAGCCTTAGCCGGGCCAGTCTCGATATGGCTGGCGAGATTAATTTCATTCAGCAGGGGCAAAATACGAAAATTACTCTTCAAAGCGGGGCAAATCACTGATCCCTTTCATTACTTCTTCGTGCAGGTAATCCTTTCGCTTCAATTCAAAATTCCGGCCCAGGTACAGGCGACGAACCTGTTCATCTGCCGAAAGCTCTTCCGCGGTACCGTGTTTGAAAATTTTTCCATCAATCAACAGGTAGGCTCGGTCACAGATGGAAAGGGTTTCATTTACATTGTGGTCGGTAATCAGGATGCCAATATTCTTGTATTTGAGCCGGGCTACAACCGTTTGAATATCTTCAACGGCAATAGGGTCTACCCCGGCAAATGGCTCATCCAGCAATATAAATTTTGGATTTACAGCCAGTGCCCGGGCTATTTCTGTTCTCCTTCGCTCTCCACCGCTTAGGCTGTCACCATTGTTTTTCCGCACATGATGCAAGCGGAATTCATCCAGCAGTTCTTCCAGTTTGGTACGCTGTTCCTGCTTAGTTAGCCGGGTCATTTCCAGTACAGACCGGATATTGTCTTCCACGGAAAGCGACCTGAAAACAGAGGCTTCCTGCGGCAGATAACCGATTCCTAACTGGGCTCTTTTATACATCGGCAGTTCGGTAATATCCTGTTCATTCAGGAAAACCCGTCCTTCATCTGGCTTAATTAAGCCTACAACCATATAAAATGTAGTGGTTTTTCCGGCGCCGTTGGGTCCGAGTAAACCAACTATTTCGCCCTGTTTAACAGTAACCGATACATGGTTCACAACGGTTCTGCTTCCATAGCGTTTTACCAGTTCGTTGGTGGAAATGACTAAACTCAAGAGATCTTGCTTTTGACAAAAATACCTTGTTATATCCTAACAGCGTCCTAAGTTTGCAGATAGTTTATCAATCAGCAAACAAACATGAAGGTCATTGATCATATTAATCAGGCGAAAGACACATTAATATCTTTTGAAATACTTCCGCCGCTGAAGGGGAAGGGAATCAGTGCTATTTATAACCACCTGGATCCTCTGATGGAGTTTAAACCTGCGTTTATCAATGTTACCTATCACCGTAGTGAAACCATGTTTAAAAAACAGGCCGATGGTACATTTAATAAAATTGAAGTAAGAAAGCGCCCCGGTACGGTAGGCATATGTGCCGCTATTATGCAGCATTACAATGTTGACCCTGTTCCGCACCTGATTTGTGGCGGATTTACCAAGGAAGAAACAGAGAACGCCCTTATTGACCTGGCTTTCCTGGGAATCGATAATGTGTTGGTATTAAGGGGAGATGCTGCCAAAAATGAAACTTTTTTTGAGCCTGAACCGGGTGGTAACCGATATGCGATCGACCTATTAAAGCAGGTGATGGATTTAAACCATGGCATTTACCTGGAGGAAGAAGTGAAAGATCCGGGTAAAGCAACCTTTTGTATTGGTGTGGCAGGATATCCTGAAAAACATTTTGAAGCGCCAAATAAAGCCACCGATATCGCTTATCTGAAAGCCAAAGTAGATGCGGGTGCTGAGTATGTGGTTACCCAAATGTTCTTCGATAACCAGAAATATTTTGAATTTGTGCAGAACTGCCGGATGGCTGGCATCCAGGTTCCGATAATACCGGGGTTGAAACCTATTACCAATAAAAAACAGATGACCATCCTGCCCCGGATTTTTAATGTAGATCTGCCGGATCAGCTGGCTACTGAAATAATGAAGTGTAAAACCGATGTGGAGGTAGAGCAGGTAGGTACGGCCTGGTTACTTCAACAGAGCCGGGAACTTAAAAAAGCCGGTGTTCCCGTGCTGCATTATTATACCCTGGGTAAACCCAAGGTAATCTGGAACGTGGTGAAAGAGCTCGTTTAGCAGAATAGTATATAAGAAAAGGGCCGAAGCATTTATGAATGCTTCGGCCCTTTTCCTTTTTAGCTTAAAGGCTTACACCCACAGAAAGACTCCAAACCCTGTTTTTGAATTTGTCATCTGCCTGGTTATCGCCTCCGGAATTCAATTTGGTCAAACCATGGCCATAATTGATAGACAATAAAAGATTTTTAAATGCAAAACCAGCGGTTCCGTTTACCCCGAAATCAAAACGCTTCATATAACCAATTCCTGCGCCTTCTTCTGTTCCGGTGGTGGTAGGATCATCATTGCTGAATTCAATTTTTTCTTCAGATTTAAATCCAACACCAAATATTTTTCCTTCTACCTTGTTTTTTCCGCCAATTCCCATAGCTGCATAGGGGCCGGCACCTACAAAAAACTTAGATTCTTTGTCTGCTAATGGCAGGTTTACAACAAGGTTCAGGGGAATTTCAATGTATTGCGGATTGGTAGTGGACTTGAAATAACTGGCATCCGTGCTTTTCCCGTTTTCCACTTTTGTTCCTTTCCCGGTATATAAAACTCCTGGTTGGAGAGATAATAAACCGGCTCCGATAGGAAGGTCTGCCATCAATCCTGCATGGAAACTGGATAAAGCTCTGGCATCATCAACGGCACCATTTCCGGAAACCGATACATTGGCCAGGTTATACCCACCTTTTAAATAGAATTTATTGTCCTGTGCTTTTACTGCGGTAGTAATGGCTCCAATTGCCATCATCAACATCATTTTCTTCATGAATTGTTGTTTTTGAGGGTTTAAGTTAACGTTCAGGGCTAAACGCAGAAACCATGCCATTACCTGTTAAAGCTGTTTAAAACTGCCTTATTGACTTTTACGGGAAAGGTTTTTTTCAAGTCCAGGATCCAGTTTTCTTCCAATTGGGTTTGATAATCATTCAGGATATAACCTCTTGCTTCCTGGAAGGAGCGGGGAAGTCCTGCGGCGAGTTTCTCCCAGCAATAGATAAAACCAA
The DNA here is from genome assembly GCF_001601815.1 of Flavihumibacter sp. CACIAM 22H1. Taxonomy (GTDB): domain Bacteria; phylum Bacteroidota; class Bacteroidia; order Chitinophagales; family Chitinophagaceae; genus Flavihumibacter. The sequence continues at coordinate 58,060 of NZ_LUKG01000016.1, read as the reverse complement.
CCTGGTCTGATTCCGGTATGGGTAAGGGGCGGGAAAGAGACCCTGCTACAATTTTGGCAGCTTCTGCCGGAAAAGGCAATTGCTCGTATTCATAACGGCCCGAATCTACCACCACGGTGTTACGGAAACCTGTTGCAATTGCAGACCAGTTAGCCGGTTGTTTTTCCAGTTGCTGGTATAAGGCCGCTGCCGTGGCCTCATCGGAACAGGTAAATAGTACCCCCCGGAAGCTTTCTTTCCAGGTATATCGCTGTTTATGCTGCCGGTAATAATTTTCTAACCCGGCTTCATCACTTGCGGCCTTATCCCAAACCTGTTGCTGCATTGCTTCAAAAATTAGGGTGCCTTCCCTGTACTCTTTCAATTGCGCGGCAAATAAGGGATTGTATGCTTCCAGGTTTTGCAGGTAGTGCTGCATTACCTGTTGTCGGATATAATTCATACGCTCCTGTTCTTCAGAGGGAGCTTGTTCCTTTTCTCTCCTTAAACCGGCCTGTTCCTGCCGGTATAACTGAAACCCGCCTTCGGTAATTTCGCGTTTTCCAATAGTAGCTATCAGCGAGGCAGCATTTCGGTTGTCCGTAACCGGTATCAATTTCAAGCCCGTTAGCCTGGCTGCTTTGCGATAGGCCATATCAGTAGTGAGCTGGCTCCTGTCAGATGCCAGCACTTTATTCCGCATTTCCTCCTGGTATTCTTCACCTGGGGCATCGGTAACACCCTGTTTGGAGAGGAGTTGGATGATATGATAGCCCTGGCTGCTTTTATAAGGCGGGCTCACATCGCCTGGTTTTTCCAGTTTTGAAATCAGGTCTTCAAAACCCGCATCATAGGTGCCCACTGTAAAGGGGGGGAGTTCTCCACCATTCAGATAGCTGCCATCATCCTCACTAAACGCTTGCGCCAGCTTTGAAAACGCCGCTCCTGCCCGGATTGCCTGATAAATTGAATCGGCTCTTTTACGAACAGCCGCTTCTTCTTTTTTTCCCAGTTCCAGAAAAATATGTGCTATGCTGGTTTTACCCTGCGCCGGCCGGCTGTCTAATATTTTAAAGAGATGGAAAGCCTGCCCGGCAGACAGCAAGGGGCTGATGCCGTTTACCGGGGTTTCATAGGCCAGGTTCTCCAACGCATAAGGAAGCCCAAAAACGGTTATCCAGCCAATGGTTCCCTTATTCTGAACAACAGCCGGGTCTTCGCTAAATTGAAGGGCTACCTGTTCAAAGGAAGCACCCGATTCCAGTGCCGTTTTTGCAGCGGATATCTTTTTTAAAGCCTGGGCGGAATCCGTTCCTTTAGCCACATAGATATGGGCAATTTTACGATCGGTGGTTGCCCGGCTAATAGCCTGTTTTACCAAAACCTGCAGTGTGCTGTCATCGGACAGGTAATGGCCTGCAATCTGGTTACGAAAACTTTCCCCATCCATTTTCACCGAGGGCAGCGTATCTAGTTGTTGGTCAAGCGCCCATTGTATTTTTAACCGGTACCGTACATAAAGCTCCAGGTATTCCTCCAACTCGGACCGGGTAGCTTTTCCCTCCGGGTTATTTTTGGTATAAGCCTTCAGAAATTCTTCTTTCGATACTTTGTGTTTACCATAGCTAAAAAGCGTCTGGGCAGTCGTAAACACGGGTAGCCAAAGGAGTAGGCCTGTTACCAGAGGCAGCCATTTTTTCAATCTCATTTGGACACTTGCTTTTGTTGTTTCATGGAGATGACCTCATCCATTTGCTGGTAGGTGAGTTTTTTGGCAATGATTCTTTTCTGCTCATCAAGCAGGTACAATACCGGGGTCTGGTAAACATCGTAAAGCTGCCGAAAATTGGGCTTGCCGGCATCGCGCTCTTCTTTTTTCTGCTCTTCGGTCTGGTATACGTGGATCCAGTCGGTCAGTTTATGTTCTTTAATGAATTTAGTCCAGTTCTCTTTGCCCCCTTCTGTCATTACGCCATAGATCCGGATTCCCTGGTTTTTCCATTTTGCCTGGTACATAGAATCAAGTTTGGGTACCAGTTCTTTGCAATGGCCACAGGTAGGATCCCAGAAGCAGATAACCGTATAATTGGCTTTCACTTCATAAAGAGGCCGCATTTTGCCGTTGGAATCAACCAGGGGAAGATCCCAGGCGGGGTTGCCGATAAGGTTAGCCATCAAAGAATAGGCCCTATCGGTCATATGTTTCCGGTATTTCTCGGTAAACCAGTCTACTTCCGGTTTTTCATTGATATATTTTTCAAACAGGTGCACAAAAACTGCATCCTGGCCCATGTACTCGGGCTGAATATATTTTTGTACAAAATGTGTAAGCAGAAAACGGTACATATCCTTGCTGCTTCTTGCATACAGCAGCATATGGTCAATTTCCTTTTTAATGGAATCGGCTTCTGGCGATACCAGGCTTTTGAAGTAACGGTCCAGTCGTCCTTCAAAAAAAGGTGTTCGAACCAGCCGTTCATCGCTGAAACTGATATTATCCCAGTAATGATCCTTGAAATAACTATAGGCCCAGGCCGTATCATATCTTCCTTTAGGATGTTGGCTGGCGGGTGGAATAACCGGCTCCTGTAAGGCGGCAAACAAGGCGCTTAAAAAATTATCCGGTGCTTTTTTAATATAATCTGCCCGGTATTGCTGGATGGCAGCATTAAGTTGCCCGATCTGTTCCTGTAAAGCAATCGAATCTTTTTTATTGGGCGCAGCCGACAGTTGTTTCTGCAAGGCAAAAATCTCCTTTCCCCTGGTTTGAATAAAAGCGGTATAATTCAGAAAGGCGGTATTATCCTGGCTGCCTGTAAATTTAACATCGTGTAAACGGGCGGTATCTGCTTGTACAGCAAAGCGCTGCTCTTTATCCACCAGCAGTTCGAAAAGAAATTCTTTTTTGGGAGAAACCATTATGTAAATACCTCCTGGCAGGGCTTTACTACCCTTAAATATGGCTGTACCATTTGCCTGTACCAGCGCAGAATCGGCCAGCGCCTTGGTTTTTCCGTAATGATAGGCCAGGTAAAGATACTGGTTTTGATAGGCGTTCAGGGTTACCCTGATTTCATATCCCGAACCGGCGGATTGTGCCTGGGAACTAAAGGAACCACCCATAAAAAGGCAGTTCATCCCTATAAAAATGCGTAGGATCCAGTTTTTCATTGGTTTCATTGACTGCTAATTTCACGAATTGCCCACAATAATATTGTGTTTACTTTTGCCGCATGCGTAAAAAGAAGGTTCGCCTTGAAAAATTAACAGTTGAAGACTATGCAGCCGGGGGAAAATCTCTGGGCAGAGTAGAGGGGAAAGTGGTTTTTATTGAAGGAGCCGTACCGGGCGATGTGGTAGATGTGCAGCTGGGAAAAAATAAAAAAGACTGGGCCGAAGGAAGGGTAGAGCGGTTCCACAGTTACTCTAAAGACCGGGTAGACCCGTTTTGCGAGCATTTCGGAACCTGTGGCGGTTGCAAATGGCAGATGCTGCCCTATGAGAAACAATTAGAATATAAGCAACAGGAGGTTGAACAGCAGCTTCGGCGTATCGGAAAAGTAGAAATTCCCGCAGTTTTACCCATAATTGGTTGTAAAGACACCCGGTATTACCGGAATAAGCTGGAATTTACGGCCAGTAACCGGCGATACCTGAGTGCAGCCGAAATTAAGTCCGGTGCAGAAATTCTTCCGGAAAATGCGCTTGGCTTCCATGTACCCCGACTCTTTGATAAGGTGATCGATATCCAGAATTGTCACCTCATGGCAGAGCCCACCAATCTTATAAAAAATACCATCCGGGCCTATGCGGCAGCTAACCAACTGGAGTATTACGATATCCGTGAACACCGGGGTTTTTTACGAACCCTCCTGATCAGGGTACTTACTACCGGCGAAGTGATGGTAAACCTGGTTTTTGGCAGGGAAGATAAGAAGGCAAGGATTGCTTTATTAGATCACCTGCTGGCCCGGGTACCAGGCATTACCACCCTGCTGTATACCATCAACGCCAAATTCAACGATAGCCTGCACGACCAGGAACCGATTGTTTATTTTGGGAAAGGTTATGCGGTAGAGCAGTTGGAAGATTTTCAGTTCAAGATAAGCCCGAAGTCATTTTTTCAGACAAATACCCGGCAGGGAGAGCGCTTGTACCAGATTACCCGTGATTTTGCCGAACTAACCGGGAAAGAAACTGTTTATGACCTGTATTGTGGCACAGGAAGTATCGGCATCTTTGTCAGCAGAAAGGCCGCTAAAGTCATTGGCGTGGAAGTTATTGAAGACGCCATTGCAGATGCTAAAGAAAATGCTGCGTTAAATAACATCAAACATGCTGCGTTTTTTGCCGGAGATGTTATTGATATTTGCGATAATTCATTTTTTTCCACGCATGGCCGGCCGGATGTAATTATCACAGATCCTCCGCGCGCCGGAATGCATGAAAAACTGGTTCAAAAAATTCTGGAGATAGGCGCACCTACAGTGGTTTATGTAAGCTGTAACCCCTCCACTCAGGCACGTGACCTGGGCCTGCTGGATGCAGGATATATGGTAACTAAAGTACAACCGGTGGATATGTTTCCGCATACCCATCATATTGAAAATGTTGTACAACTAAAAAAGAGAAATTACGTATGAGGCAACTCACCCCGATTGTAAAGAATTTAATTATTGCGAACGCACTGGTCTATTTTGCCCAATATATATTTCAGCGCCAGGGATTGTTTATTGAAGCCTGGGGGGCTCTTTTTCCCCTGCATTCTCCTTTGTTTAAAATATGGCAGTTGGTAACCTATATGTTTTTGCATGGGGGTATAATGCATATTTTTTTCAATATGTTCACCTTGTTCATATTCGGACCTATTTTGGAGAATCTCTGGGGGGCCAAACGCTTCTTTAACTTTTACATTATCTGCGGTATAGCTGCCGGGGTAGCACAGTTGTTTATTGATCCAAATTTCCCAATGGCAGTGGGGGCGTCGGGTGCAATTATGGGAGTGATGGCAGCTTTTGCCTATCTTTTTCCCAATACGGAGCTTATGTTAATGTTTATTCCGGTACCCATTAAGGCAAAATACCTGATCCCAGGCTTTATGGCATTGGATCTTTTTGGCGCTTTTGCACGGCTAGATGGCGACAATATTGCGCACTGGGCGCACCTGGGTGGCGCCCTGGCCGGATTTATTCTGGTACTGTTCTGGAACAAAACCAATCGTAATACGTTTTATTAAGTAGTTTAAACCTATGAATTTGCAGGAACAAAGAAGCAGCAGGAAGATTCTGCTGGGTGCAGACGGAAATGCCCTCGTAAACCTGGTAGTGGTGAACGCCGTCCTGTTTGTGTTACTCAAGTTTATTTACGTAATCTACCAGCTGAGTCATATGAATATGGCCTCCTACGGGCCAACCGTAACAGACTGGTTTACCCTGCCTGCAAGCCTGGAAAAACTTGCTACCAGGCCCTGGACCCTGGTTACCTATATGTTTACCCATTTAGAGGTGATGCATATACTGGCTAATATGCTGTGGCTTTGGATGTTCGGCTATATTCTTCAGGACCTGACCGGCAATCGGAAACTTGTTCCCATTTACCTGCTGGGTGGCTTTGCCGGGGCATTGGTTTTCCTGGCTGGTTATTTCTTGGCTCCGCAAAACAATGCAATGGCTGCCCCTGTGCCCCTGGTCGGGGCCAATGCCTCCATACTGGCGGTTGCCATCGCAACCACAGCCGTTGCACCCGATTACAGGATTTTCCCCATGATCAATGGTGGCATTCCGCTCTGGATAATTACGGCCATTTATATCATTGTCAATTTTGCCGGCATGCCGGTTTCACTTCCTCAATATTACCTGGCGCAGATTTCGGGAGGGGCCACCGGCTTCCTCTTTATTTATCAGATGCGCAGGGGCCGCGATTGGAGTAGCGGAATTAACCGTTTCTTTGATTGGGTCGAAAACCTGTTCAATCCGGATAAACCAGCGTTGAAAAAGAAAAAGAAAGATAATTTTTTCTATAAAGTAAGCGGACAGGCACCTTTCAAGAAATACCCGCATATTACACAAAGCCGTATTGATCAGATTCTTGATAAAATAAATCAGGAAGGGTATCATATGCTCACCGATGAAGAAAAAGATATTCTGAAAAGGGCAGCTAACGAAGAGGAATTGTAATTTCGGAAATGCCTTTCACCCTGCGCAGTTTTTCAAAAAAAATTGGCATTCTGCTAACCATCGGAGTATGCCTGCTCTATGGTATGGCATGCCTGGCCTGGTATTTTCCACCGGGAAAATACTGGTATATTGCCATCCTGGGTGTCGGTTATGCATTTCTGTTAGTTGCCATGCTTGGGCTACTCCTGTTCTGGATCCTGGCCCGTAGTAAATGGATTTTTCTGCCTTTATTGACACTGTTGCTGAGCTGGCAGTCCATAGGGGCTTTTTTTGCCTTTCAGCCCATGGCAAGAACCACCATCACCAAACCTGAAAACAGTTTTCGGGTTATGCAATGGAATGTAGAACGCTTTGCGCAAATGAGGCCTTCCTCCCGGGCTAACCGGAATAAAAGAAAGCAAATCCTGTCTTATATCCGTATCCAGGACCCGGATATACTCTGTATGCAGGAGTTTTTTGAGTCGAATGACCCGGAACGTTTCGCCGAGAATATTCCTTTTTTTCGCGATAGCCTGGGTTTTCGGTATTTCTATTACGCCATGGACCACCGGCGGCCTGATACGGCCTATGAACACGGAATCGCCATTTTTTCGAAATACCCCATTAAAAAAACCTTCCGGGGCCGCTATGATGGGCCAAAAGAAATGAAAGCTAATGAAAGTTATATATATATTGATCTGGAAATCAACGGAAAAATGATTAGGGTATTTACTACCCACCTCCAATCGCTCTTGTTTACCGGAACAGAATTCAAGAACCTGGAAGATATCAAAAAAGGAGATGAAAAAACCCTGACCAAATCGGTTAGTATTTTCCGGAAATTCAGGCAGGCCTACGCATTCCGGAAAGACCAGGCGCATAAGGTAAGAGATGAACTAAACAAAAGTCCCTACCCCGTAATAATATGCGGCGATTTCAATGATATACCCAATTCCTACGTGTACCGAACGGTAAAAGGCAATCTCCAGGATGTTTTTACCCGGAAAGGCTTCGGTGTGGGCAGAACTTTTTCTTCCATTTCACCTACCCTTCGGATCGATTATACGCTGGTTGATCCGATGTTTGAGGTGGTACAATGCCGAAATCCGCATCCGCAGTTATCCGACCATTTCCCTGTAATCACCGACCTGCGACTGCCCGACCCTGCGGAGGCATCAAAGTAAAATAATTCCCAATATATAATCTTTCCCTATAAAAGGACGTTATCCCTTTATTTTTGCAAGCAATCCAATAAATCATGGCTGAACTTAAAGTTTTTAACTCTTACACAAGACAGAAAGAAGTATTTAAATCGCTTGTGCCCGGTTATGCCGGTATGTATGTTTGCGGCCCTACTGTAAGCGGCGAAAGCCATCTTGGCCATGCCCGTCCTTATATTACCTTCGATGTACTGAACCGCTACCTGGTTCACCTCGGGTATAAGGTTCGGTATGTTCGAAATATTACGGATGCCGGTCATTTCGAGGAGGAAGGGAGGGAAGCGGAGGACAAAATTTCTACCAAGGCCCAGATCGAAAAATTGGAGCCCATGGAACTGGTAACCAAATACACCAATCTCTTCCATTGGGCAATGAAACAGTTCAATACCCTGGACCCCTCCATTGAACCGACAGCAACCGGCCATATTGTTGAGCAGATTGAAATGATCAAAAAGATTATTGAGGAAGGATATGCCTACGAAAAAAATGGCTCGGTTTATTTTGATGTAAAAAAATATGCTGAGCACTACCCCTACGGCAAATTAAGCGGACGGGTAATGGAAGATCTGCTGGAAACCACCCGGGAGCTGGAGGGGCAGGACGAAAAAAAGAACAAGCAGGATTTTGCCCTCTGGAAAGCCGCCCCGCCTGAACATATTATGCGGTGGGCTAGTCCCTGGGGAGAAGGTTTTCCGGGGTGGCATATCGAATGCTCTGCCATGGCTACCAAATACCTGGGTAAGGAATTCGATATACATGGCGGTGGAATGGACCTGCAGTTTCCGCATCATGAAAGTGAAATAGCCCAAAGCACTATCTGCAATAAACATGTACCTGCCCGTTATTGGATGCATAATAATATGATTACCATTAACGGTCGGAAAATGGGTAAGAGCTATAATAATGTAATCAAACTAACCGAGTTGTTCAGTGGTTCGCATCCATTATTGGAACAGGCCTACCACCCTATGACCGTGCGCTTCTTCATTCTGCAAACACATTACCGTAGTACCCTTGATTTTGGGAATGAAGCCTTACAGGCTGCCCAAAAAGGGATGCGCCGGTTATGGGAGGCTTACCAGGTATTAACTGCCTTTAAAATAGGAGGTGAAGCCGCCGCCGATACAGAGCTGGATGCCCGCTGTATTAAGCTGGTAGAGGAATTCGACGAGTTCATGAACGACGATATTAATACGGCTAAAGTACTGGCTAATATGTTTGAACTGGTGCCGGTCATCAATGGTATAAAAGACAACCATATTGCAGCAAACGCAGTTTCAAAAGCAACGATTGAAAAAATGCAGCAGGCATTTAAAGTGTACCTGGAAGATATTTTTGGTCTACAGGACGAACAGGCTGCAGGAGCTGATAACGGAAAGCTGGATGGCGTACTGCAATTACTGATCGATATCCGGAAGGAAGCCAAATCCAAAAAGGACTTTGCTACTTCCGATAAAATCAGGAATCAGTTGCAGGAATTAGGTATCTTACTGAAAGATGAGAAGGACGGAGGCGTAAGTATCAGTTTTGCCTAATTAACCGGTCATGCATAAATTTTTTCTCTGGACGTTCATCAGTATGCTGATGAGTACAACTATACAGGCACAAAAAAATAAACAGCACCACAAGCAGTTGCGGCATGTGGTGCTGTTTTCGTTTAAAGCTGCCAGCACAGCTGCGGATATAAAAAAAGTGGAAGATGCGTTTCGCGTCCTGCCCGCGCAAATCAAAGAAATACAGGATTTTGAATGGGGCATAAACAATAGTCCTGAAAATCTGAACCAGGAGTTTACCCATTGTTTTCTGGTAAGTTTTGCATCAGAGAAAGCCAGGGATAGTTATCTGCCGCATCCCGCTCACAAAGCTTTTGTAGAGGTATTGAAACCTCACCTGGAAAAAGTACTGGTAATTGATTACTGGTCGGCTAAATAGAGGTTTCAGGATGGTTCAGGATAGTCAAACCATCTAATCCCTGTTATTTAGGGCAACTAAATGCCAACGGTTGCGTATGATTGCCAGAATTTATTGTAGTCTATTGCTGCTATTCAGCAGTTATATTGTGTTTTCCCAGATTTCCCCCGCAGGATTACAAACAGAAGGATTGATCAACCCCCTGGGTATTGATCATCCCCAGCCCCGGTTTAGCTGGCAATTGAATAGCCCGAAACGAGGAGTAGTTCAAACTGCCTATGAAATCGAAGTAAGAAGCTCCTCACCTAAAGGCAAAACCGTATGGCAGTCGGGAAAACAGTTGTCCGATAGTTCTGTATTGGTGGCGTATAAAGGCCTGCCACTGGAGTCGGGCCAGGATTATTTCTGGCGCGTGCGTGTCTGGGATCAGCAACAAAAAGCCGGTAGCTGGAGTAATTGGGCATTTTGGCACACAGGAGCTTTTCAGCAGGATTTCTGGAAAGCTAGCTGGATTGGCGTGCAAACCGAAGAGGAAAGCAGGCCCAGCCCCGTTTTGCGCCGCCCCTTTTCGCTGGGTAAGAAAAAAATCAAATCGGCCTACGCATATATCACCTCACTGGGTATGTACGAAGCACAATTAAATGGCCGTAAAATCGGAGATGCTTTTTTAACGCCTGGCTGGACGAGTTACGATAAACGATTACAATACCAGGTATATGAAGTGAGTACATTGCTCAAAGCCGGTGAAAACGTGGCAGGTGTTAGTTTAGGCAACGGGTGGTATAGGAGTTATATAGGATTTGCCGGGCAGAAAGATTTCTATGGAAAAGAATTGGCATTATTATTCCAGTTAAAAATTACTTATACAGATGGCAGCACTGACCTTATTGTGTCAGATGAAAACTGGAAAAGTTCTACCGCGGAAATACGGTCGTCCGAAATTTATCACGGAGAAACCATTGATGCCAATAAAATGAAACCGGGTTGGGCAAGCCCCGGTTATAATGCACAGGACTGGAAGGCGGTGAAACGGATGCCTGCCTATGCCAAATCACTGGTGGCTACACAGAATGAACCCATCCGCAAAAGAGAAGTATTGAAGCCGGTAAAATTTATTACTACCCCCAAAGGAGAAAAAGTGCTGGATTTTGGACAAAATATGGTGGGTTGGGTAAAAGTTACCCTCCATGGCAATAAGGGCGATACGGTTACCCTGTCACATGCGGAAGTGTTGGATAAGTTTGGAAATTTTTATACCGAAAACCTACGCTCTGCCAAACAACAAGATCAATTTATACTTTCGGGTAAAGGCGATGAAGTTTTTGAACCTCATTTTACCTTTCAGGGGTTTCGGTATATAAAAATTGATGGCTTAAAAACGGACCCGGATCCGGCTGACTATACAGCCTATGTGCTTTATTCCGATATGGAAAAAACCGGCGAATTTGAAACCTCGAATCCGTTAATCAATCAATTGCAAAAGAATATTCAATGGGGGCAAAGAGGTAATTTCCTGGATGTACCCACTGACTGTCCGCAACGCGATGAGCGGCTGGGCTGGACAGGCGATGCGCAGGCATTTTACCGTACTGCAACTTTTAATTTCGGAGTACGTAGCTTTTTTTCAAAATGGCTGAAAGACCTGGCACTGGATCAACAAGCAAACGGAGCCGTTCCTTTTGTAGTACCCAATGTGTTGGGTGATGGAGCCGTGGCATCCACCGGCTGGGCCGACGCAGCTACTATTATTCCCTGGCAGCAATGGATCGTTTATGGAGATAAACGCACCCTTTCAGAACAATACCCAAGTATGCAGGGCTGGATAGGATACATGCTGCGTAATAGCAAAGAGTATTTGTGGAATACCGGGTTTCATTTTGGCGACTGGTTATTTTACCGGCCCGACGATGATACCGATGGCCGTGCAGCAATTACCGATAAATACCTGATTGCCCAATGCTTTTTTGCGTATAGTACACAGCTTGCCATGCAGGCGGCCGAAGTACTCGGTAAAACCGATGATGTTGCCAGGTACAGTGCCTTGTTGGCCGACATTAAAAAAGCATTTTTGAAAGAATATGTAACACCGGGTGGAAGGTTGGTTTCTTCTTCTCAAACCGCTTATGTACTGGCCCTGCAGTTTGATATGCTGCCGGAGTCAATGCGTTTGTCGGCAGCCGATCGCCTGGCAGCCAATGTAAAAAGTTACGATACGCACCTGACCACCGGTTTTATCGGCGCACCGTATCTCTGTAAAGTATTATCAAAATTCGGGCAGGAAGAGTTGGCCTACGCGCTGCTTTTGCAGGAAACCTATCCTTCCTGGCTCTACCCGGTAAAAATGGGGGCTACCACCATTTGGGAGCGTTGGGATGGCCAAAAGCCGGATAGTAGTTTTCAGAACGCGGGCATGAATTCCTTTAATCATTATGCGTATGGTGCAATTGGTGAATGGATGTACCAGCATATTGCCGGAATCCAGGCCGATCCTGCACATCCCGGTTTTAAATCGGTCATCATCCGGCCTTCACCAGGCGGTGGTCTTACTTATGCAAAAGCAAGTTTGCTGACCGCTTACGGCAGGCTGGAATCGGGATGGAAAAAAGAAGGAGATGGGATGGTGCTGGAACTGACAATTCCTGCCAATACCAGTGCCACCGTATATTTTAAAACCAGCAATGCCGAAAACATTCGCGAAAACGGGCAACCGGTGTTGGGAAAAAACGGGTTTGAACCGGGCAAGCCCGATCAGGGCTATATTCCCCTTCGGATCGGATCAGGCAAGTACCGGTTTGAGTGCCGGAATTGATAGAACAAAGCTTCTGAACTTGAAGTATATTTAACTATTAAACTTCAGGTCTACTATGCAACGATTGATTTTAACCCTGCTGATATTTACAGTCGCTAACGGTTTAGCCTATTCGCAACAAAAGGTACTCAAATTATACCAGGGCAAAGCTCCGGGTTCTGAAAACTGGAACTGGGATGAAAAATACCTGGAGAAAACGAGCTGGCAAACACCGATTGTGTACAATGTGACCGAACCAACTTTAACGGTATATCCTGCACCGGCAGATAATTCAACCAATACTGCAGTAATTATTGCACCAGGTGGTGGATTTCATGCACTGTCGATAAACAGTGAAGGTATTGATGTGGCGAAATGGCTCAATAGCAAAGGTGTTACTGCATTTGTATTAAAGTATCGCCTGGTTAAAAGTTTAACGGAACAGCCAACCATCGAAATGGGCCAGGCCATATCGGGGAATGGAGCTGAAAAATACGATTATAAAACCGTGGTGCCGATGACCATGCAGGATGGATTGAAAGCAGTGGAATACGTTCGCCAGCATGCTGATGAATTTAATGTTGCCAAAAACCGGATTGGTTTTATGGGGTTTTCTGCAGGGGGGCATGTAACCATGTCGGTTGCCTATAATTCAACGGCCATCAATCGACCCGATTTTATTGTGCCCGTTTATGCCTATACTGGAAATATGGTTGGAAGCACAGCGGTACCAACGGCTCCCATGCCCGCTTTTATTGTTGCCGCCACCAACGATAACCTGAACCTGGCCCCCCATAGCGTGGAGATTTATACCAAATGGATGGCCGCTAAGCAACCT
>NZ_LUKG01000016.1:43234-44658 GCF_001601815.1 Flavihumibacter sp. CACIAM 22H1 | reverse complement strand
CTGCTGAATTACATATGTACGAAGCAGGCGGACATGGTTTTGGAATGCGAAAGCAGGGGCTGCCTGCTGATAGCTGGATTGAACGGCTGGGCGATTGGATGGCAGAACATGGCTGGTTATGGCCTGCAAATCCAACCGGCTGGAAAGCATCAACAGATTATAAAGGCTGGAAAAAACACAGCATGGAACAGGAAGAATTAAACCGCAAAGATTGGGCTAACCTAAGAAGATATGCGGAAGATAATGCAGCCCTCGGCATCTTAAAACCCGGCGAAAAACGGGTGGTTTTTATGGGTAACTCCATAACGGAAGGATGGAAAAACAGTCGCCCGGCTTTTTTTACCGGCAGGCCCTACATCAATCGCGGTATCAGCGGCCAAACAACGCCGCAGATGGTAGTACGCTTTAAGCAGGATGTAGTACAATTAAAACCCGCTGTGGTGGTTATACTGGCAGGCATCAATGACATAGCTGGTAATACCGGCCCCATGACCATAGAACAGACCTTTGACAACATTGTTTCCATGGCCGAAATTGCAAGAGCCAATAATATTAAAGTAGTGCTTTGTTCGGTTCTGCCAGCTTTTGATTTTCCCTGGCGCCCTGGCATGGAACCGGCAGGAAAAATTGTGGCATTAAACGCACTGCTTAAAAAGTACGCACTGCAAAATAAACTGGTGTATGTAGACTATTTTTCAGCGATGGCAGATGAACGCAAAGGCCTGCCAGCCCATTTGGCAAATGATGGAATTCACCCCACCGAAGCGGGGTATAAACTAATGGAGCCGTTGGTGGAAAAGGGTATTGCGGAAGCGTTAAAAAAATAACAATTACAGTGATGGGCGAAGCGTTAACGTAAAAGGGACTTCAATTTCCTTTAACTCGTTCTCAAGAATCATTTTTGCAGTTGCTTCTCCCATTTCTTTAAAATTGGTTGATATGGTTGTAATGCCGTTCAGAATAAATCGTTTTAATGGCGTTTCATTATATGAGATGATGCCTACTTCCTTACCGGGCTGATAATTCATAGACTGAATTTTGTCCAGCAACAATACCAGGTCTTCTTCCATGAGGTTAATAAAAACCTCGCCTTCGCCGATCGGTTCATCCTGGATCTGCTGAACCACTTTGTATTGAAAGGCATATTCCCGGCAAAAGGAATGAAAACCTTTTAAGATTTCATCCGGGAAATAGGTGTAGGAGGGAAAAATTATTTTCAGTGTATGGTAACGTTGCAGCGCAGGTAGTGCATTGGCCAGCGCTGAAAAAATATCCCGTTCAAAATTTTCATAAACCGCGCCAAAGGGCCGGTTGATACCAACAATTTTTTTATCGAGCAGGATGAGTTGAGCATTTTCTATTGCATTGATTTCCTGGTAAGCCAGTTCCCCTCCCTCCAGGAAATGAGGAATAATTACATAATG
>NZ_LUKG01000016.1:17856-43103 GCF_001601815.1 Flavihumibacter sp. CACIAM 22H1 | reverse complement strand
AATGTGTATAATCGTTCTTACAGTTTTGTAAAAGTTGCTTGAACAGACCGTAATCATTGTTATAGATATAAAAATCGATGGCGGCATTTTCTCCCAGTATAGCTACCAGCGAATCGTAAATGATTTTTTTATGTGCGCTTAATTTGTTGAAAAGCAGGAAAACACGGATGGACTGGCGGAAATCAGTTTTGATAACAAAATATCCCTTGCCAGGTACCGAGCCGATTATTCCCAGTTGCTTCAGGTGCCGGTAGGCCTTTTCTGCCGTATCGCGCGATATATCCAGTTCATAGCTGAGTTCATTGATGGAAGGCAACGGATAATCTGTAGTAATGCCTCCGGATTCTACCGCCTTCACAACGGAGCTGATTAACTGCTGATACTTGGGCGTTACAGACCGGTCATCGATTCTGATATAACGATAAATATTATCTGTTTGCATGGTTACAATTACTGATCATACAATTTGCGGAAAATGAGTCAAAAAAGTAGCTTTTTTCTATTAGATAGTGTAACCAAATAAACCATCTATTCGGTAGCTTTAACAAATTTAATTGTTTAACATGCAACGATTCAATTGCTGCCTATTGGTTTTGGTATTTTTTAGTACAATTCTTTTTTCTTCCTGTGGTAACAGGTCGGGGAAACCTAAAATCCTGGTGTTTAGCAAAACAACCGGATTTTATCATAATTCCATACCGGATGGTATGGCTGCTATTCAGCAGTTGGGTAAAGAAAATGGGTTTGACGTGGATACCACCCGTGATGCTGCCTATTTTACTCAGGACTCGCTCGACAAATATGCAGCTGTGGTATTTTTAAGTACCACGGGGGATGTACTGAACCATTACCAGGAAGCAGCGTTTGAGCGGTATATACAGGCCGGTGGCGGTTTTGTGGGAGTTCATGCGGCTGCAGATACGGAATACGATTGGGGCTGGTATGGCAGGATGGTTGGTGGTTATTTCCTCGATCATCCGGGTATAACAGACAGCTTTCCCAATGTTCAGGAAGGGGTGCTTAAAATTAAGGATAACCAGCATCCTGCAACCAAACAGTTGCCGGCAGACTGGAAAAGAACCGATGAATTTTACAGTTATAAAAAATTGAATCCAGCTGTATCGGTTTTAATGACCATTGATGAAAAAAGTTATAATGGTGGTAAAAACGGGGATAATCATCCTATGTCATGGTACCATGAATACGATGGTGGCCGGGCATTCTATACTGCATTAGGGCATACAAAAGAATCTTATTCAGAAGCAAATTTCCTGCAACACCTGCTGGGGGGTATCCAGTATGCAATTGGAAAAAATAAAAAACTCGATTATTCGAAAGCAAAAACCGCATTGGTACCGGACGAAGACCGCTTCACCAAAACTATGCTGGTTAATGCTACTTTTTTCGAACCCACCGAGCTAACCGTATTGCCAAACCTCGACATTCTTATTTCGCAGCGCAGGGGGGAAATTCTGTATTATAAAAATGGTGATTCTACGGTAAAACAGGCATTGTTTTTAAATGCGTATTGGAAAACAGATACCCCCGGTGTAAATGCCGAAGAAGGTGTTTTAGGCATTCAGGCCGATCCTGATTTTGCCAAAAATAAACAGGTCTTTATTTTCTATAGTCCGGCAGAAGCGTCGGTAAACCGCCTGTCGCGTTTCACGTTTGAAAAGGATACGCTGATCAATGAAAAAGTGATCCTGGAATTTTATTCCGACAGGAATATTTGTTGCCATACTGGCGGATCCATTGCATTTGATAAGGATGGTTTATTGTATGTTTCCACCGGAGATAATGCCACTCCTTTTGATGAACCCAAACAGGCATATGTTAGCCATGGTTATGCGCCGCTCGATGACCGGCCGGGGCACCAGCAATATGATGCAAGACGTACCTCAGGAAATGCGAATGACCTGCGGGGCAAAATACTGCGGATCAAAGTAAAGGAAGATGGCAGTTACGAAATCCCAGAAGGTAATTTATACCCGAAAGGAACTGCTGGTACCAGGCCTGAAATTTATGTTCAGGGAAATCGTAATCCTTACCGGATTTCTGTTGATCAGAAAACGGGCTACCTGTATTGGGGAGAAGTTGGTCCGGATGCCGGTGTGGATAGTTTCGGCACACGCGGACCCCGCGGTTATGATGAAGTTAACCAGGCACGCAAAGCAGGGCATTTCGGCTGGCCTTATTTTATAGCAGATAACAAACCCTATCACCTCTACGATTATGCAACTGGTACTACAGGCCCCTTGTTTGATATAAATAAACCCATAAATAATTCAAGGAATAATACGGGTATCCAGGAACTACCTGCTCCCCAATCTGCTTTTATCTGGTATCCTTACGGTGCCTCCGCCGAATTTCCACAGGTTAAAACCGGTGGAAGGAATGCAATGGCTGGGCCCGTGTATTATACCGATCGTTTCCCAGCAGCAACAAGACTGCCGGAGTATTATAATGGTAAATTAATCATTTATGACTGGATCAGGGGCTGGGTTAAAGCAGTGACCATGTTACCGAATGGTGATTTTGATAAAATGGAACCTTTCCTTGACCATATCAAATTCAATAGTATGATTGATATGGAAGTGGGCCCGGATGGTAAGCTGTATTTTATTGAATATGGCAGCGGATGGTTTAGCAAGAATGCTGATGCAGGCTTGGGAAGGATCGATTATAACGGCGGTAACCGGGCTCCGAAAGTGGGTGCAGTTAAACTGGATAAAACCTCTGGTAAATTACCTATGACAGTAACGGCAACAGTAGATGCAAAGGATCCGGAAAAAGATAAAATGACCTACAAATGGGAGCTGGGTAATGGGGTTATCAAAGAAACCAAGGAACCCTCTCTCACGTACAGTTATGACAAAGCCGGCGATTACTCTATTTCGGTAGTAGTAGCGGACCCATCCGGTGCAAGTGCGAAATCTGAATCCGCCACCCTGTATGCCGGCAATATAGCGCCGGAAATCAGTATTGGTGTAAAAGGAAATCAGCGGTTTTATTTCCCTGGAAAACCAGTGGAATATGCTGTTTCCATAAAAGATGCAGATGATGCTGAAGCGGGAAAAGACCTTACCGATCTGTTTGTTTCCGCAGATTATGTGGAAGGTTTTGATAAGGCAGGCGCCAATCTTGGTCACCAGGTTGTATCGGATGTTATTATCGGAAAAAGCCTTATCCAATCGCTCGATTGTAAATCCTGTCATAAGGAAAATGAAAAATCTATCGGTCCTGCTTATACGGAAGTTGCTAAAAAATATGCAGGTCGCTCCGATGCCATCGGTTATCTGACCAATAAAATGATCAAGGGTGGTTCCGGTGTTTGGGGTGAAGTAGCTATGCCTGCACATCCTGATTTAAAAATGGAAGAAGCCAGGAAAATTGTAAACTGGATACAGTCGCTTAATGCGGCCACTAAAATAAAATCACTGCCGGCATCCGGAAGCCTGCAACCTACACTTGGCAAACAGGTTAAGCTGAATGGAGCCCTTGTAATTTCTGCTACCTATAGCGACAAAGGCGGCCCGGGACTTAAATCACTTGCATCTTCAACGGCTTTTTCGTTAAGGCATCCGTCGCTTTCGTTTGAAGACGCAATTGATGTGAAAGAGTATTCGGCAATGGATTATAATGGAATGAGCTTGCTGGTAGTTCCGAACGGGCAAGGGCAATTTGGTATTCCAGAAATAGACCTTACAGATGTGCATGGAATAACACTGACAGCGGGGTGGCAGGAATCGCCCAAACAGGCTATCAGCTTCGAAGTTCGATTGGATGCGCCAAATGGAAAACTGCTGGGTTCGCTTACGCTGAATACCGGCCAAGCACCTGTTAAACAGGGATCGGTTGGAACGGCTACCATCAGCGGACCGCTTGAACCTGTAACCGATGGTAAAATTCATACCGTTTATATCGTTAGTAAACCAGTCGGAACAGGTAGTTTTACAACGGTTGCTTTACAAGCAATAATGCTGACGGGAAAATAAATTTAAGCTTCGTACAATATGAAAAAATTTGAGGGTCTTCTGATGTGCATGGTAGCTTTGCTGGTGCAGCTTTCTGTACAAGCCCAGGCAGGATTAAGTTTAGGAGGTCGTATCACAGGAACAGATAACCGAAAAATAGAGAATGGATTTGTTCGGATATTAAATACGGATCGTTCAGTTACCTGTGATGCTTCCGGGAATTTTTTATTCACAGACCTGGCTGCAGGAAATTATATACTTGAGGTAACAGCGGCAGGTTTTGCTACCAGCATTGAAGAAATACAATTACAAAAGGCAACAACAGACCTGGTAATTCGCCTGGCAGAAGCAGATCGGCAACTGGATGAGGTAATAGTAAGTGCAGAGAAAAAAGAAAGCAGGTTGGTAAACTTACCCTACAGCGTTTCTGCCTTATCTGAGAAACAGATCAATCAATACCGGTTGTGGAATACCAGGGAGCTGACAGGTATTGTGCCGAATTTTTTTGCCGGACATTCTGGCGATGACCGAAATGTAATCAGTATCCGGGGTATTACCACCACTTCCTACGACCCTGCTGTTGCCGTTTATGTGGATGGCGTTAACCAGTTCAGTCTCGATACCTATATTCCACAGCTGAATGATGTGGAACGCATTGAAGTATTGCGTGGCCCCCAGGGTACTATGTATGGACGCAATGCAATGGGCGGAGTAATCAATATCATTACCCGGCAGCCCTCGAATAAAACCAAGGCCTTTGTGGAACTGACCAATGGTAATTTTGATCAATACCGGTATACGGCCGGTTTACAAACCCCCTTGGTGAAAAACAGGTTCTATTTAGGCGCTACAGCTATGGTGCAGGGCCGCGATGGGTATTATAAAAATCAGTTCAACAACAAAAGCTTCGACGAGCAGCAAGGTGTCAGCGGCAACTATTTCTTAAAATACCTGCTTTCGCCAAAATGGACGATAACGGCTAATTTCAAACACCAGAATAACCGGAACTGGGGTGCTTTTCCCTTGGTAAACGGGCTGGAAACCGCTTTATCGGAACCTTATGTACTGAACCAAAATGCCGTTGGTAAAATGGTAGACAACACAAGTAATGCCAGCATATCCGTACAACATCGCTCCAATAAAATTTTGTTTAGTTCTCAAACAGCTTTTCAACGAAACTATCGCTATTACCGCTCTCCCCTGGATGGTGATTTTTCACCGCTTGATGCCGTTACCATTATCAATGATTATGGTAAAAAGTTTAATAAAGTGAATGTTTGGACCCAGGAATTCCGACTTAATAATACACCATCCGCTTCTGCAGTTAACTGGACGGCGGGGGCTTATTTTTTTGCGCAGGAAGCGCCCGTAAAGCAGGCTACTCATTTTGGAGAAGATGCGGAAATGATCGGCGCACCTATGACCAATTTTTCCTCCATAACTACGTCCAATGCGCGGAACCGGGGACTTGCATTTTTCGGGCAGGTTGAATATGCTATCAGTCCTAAGTGGACTGTTCTGGCAGGGGCGCGGTATGATTATGAATCAAGGAGACTGAATGTTTTGGGAGAATTCCAGCCAGATGGTGCAGACCCGATAGTGACCCGACCAGATACCTCGGCAAGTGCTGGGTTTTCTGCATTTTCGCCCAAGCTGGGAATAAGTTATGCACCTACAGCTCAAGGGCGCATTTTTGCCAATTTTACCCGTGGTTTCAGAACCGGTGGATTAACCAGCCTCGGATCGGATCCTTCACAGCCCCCCCTGTTTTCCTATAAACCTGAATACAGCTCAAACCTTGAACTGGGATTTCGGCAGGAACTGTTCGATCGGGCCCTTCGGTTAGGCGTAACGGTATTTTATACAGAGCTGACCGATGCACAGGTACCCACGCTGGTATTGCCGGATGCCATTACCGTTATCCGGAATACAGGGAAGTTGTTGAGCAGGGGCATTGAATTTGAAGTAGCTGCCAAACCCTTTAAAGGACTGGAACTGGATTATAATTTCGGTACCACCCGTGCTAAATACAGTATCCTAAAAGTATCGAGTAATGGAGAAGAACTGGACTTAAGTGGAAAAAGACAACTGTTTACCCCTTCAGTTACCTCCATGCTGGCTGTTCAATACCGCAGGATAGTGTTTCCCAAAGCTCATCTTGGCATAATGGTTCGGGGAGAATGGCTTTATCTTGGAGAACAGTATTTTAATTTATCGAACAGCATCCGGCAATCTCCGTACCAGCTATTAAATGCCAGGGCGGGTATTTATTCCAGGCGCTCGGAATTTTTCTTTTGGAGCCGTAATATTACCGATAAGCAGTATGTTTCCTATGCCTATGACTTCGGGGCAGTGCATATTGCTCCTCCCGCCACCTATGGCCTCACCTACCGCTATACCATTCAATAAGGGGTTGGTACCACCGGTCGGGTAACACCCGACCGGTGACGACAGGACAGTTAAACAGTGCCTTGCCTGTAGTTTTATTGCAGATTGCTTTTGCTAACTGAATAAAAATGCCATGCAAGCCATTTTAGGAGTACTGTTTCATTTTATCGGAGGATTTGCGTCGGGAAGTTTTTATATACCATACAAAAAGGTAAAGGGCTGGTCCTGGGAAACCTATTGGTTAATTGGTGGATTGTTTTCCTGGTTGATCATTCCGCCATTGGCAGCCTGGCTAACCATCCCGGATTTTACCAGAATTATTAGAGATGCCGATGCCTCCACCTTAACAATTACCTATTTTTTTGGTCTGCTCTGGGGAATCGGTGGACTCACCTATGGCCTCGGTGTTCGTTACCTGGGGGTTTCATTAGGAAGTAGTATAATCCTTGGATTATGTATGGTTTTCGGGGCATTGATCCCCGCCATCTATTACCAGTACTATCCGGGGCAGGGTAAGGATACCGTTGGCATGCTTATCGGAACAGCTTGGGGAAAAACCATTCTTGTCGGCTTATTTATTTGTATACTGGGTATTATCTGGTGTGGTAAAGCGGGTATGCAAAAAGAAAAGCAACTAAGCGCCTCCGATTCTGCCAGCCAGGAATTTCGCTTTGGAATCGGCCTGCTTGTTTCCATAATCAGCGGCATTCTGAGCGCCTGCTTTAATTTTGGCCTGGAGGCCGGAAAACCCCTGGCAGCAGAAGCAAACGAACTCTGGAAAAACCTTCACCCGGGAGAAGGTGAATTTTTGTTTCAGAACAATGTTACTTATGTGGTGGTATTATGGGGTGGATTAACTACTAACCTGATTTGGTGTATATACCTCAACTATCGCAATAAAACGTTTGGCGATTATACCAGCACAGTGGCTCCAGTGGCAAAAAATACCCTTTTTTGTGCACTTGCAGGCACTACCTGGTTTCTGCAGTTTTTCTTTTATGGTATGGGTGAAAGTAAACTGGGAAATGGCCCCAGTTCCTGGATCCTTCATATGGCATTTATTATATTGGTGGCAAATGCATGGGGATTGTTACTCAGAGAATGGAAAGGAGTTACCCCTTCCACCAAAAGAAATGTGGTACTCGGCATCTGCTTGATTATACTATCTGTATTAACAGTGGGATACGGAAACTCCCTTCGAAACTGATTATCTACCTGAAACCTTTTTTATGTCTACAACTGCTAAAGAATTTAAACACGTATCGTACTTGTGGAACGAGGAAAAAGCTGCTTCCCTGCACAACGACGAAGTGGCCTTGCTTATCTATCGTTCCAACTTGCTGGGTGCAGACCTGCGCCTGACGAATTACGGGGGCGGTAATACTTCCTGTAAAGTTCAGCAACCCGATCCGCTTACCGGACTATCCACCGAAGTAATGTGGGTAAAAGGTTCCGGCGGTGATATCGGAACGCTTAAGAAGTCTGGACTGGCAGCCTTATACCTGAACCGGTTGCATCAGCTTCAATCGATCTATACGGGAATTGACATGGAGGATCAGATGGTGGAATTATTCAATCATTGCATTTTTGATCTGAATAGCAAAGCGCCTTCCATTGATACACCTTTACATGCTTTTCTTCCTTTCAAACATATTGATCATTTACATCCAGATGCCGCCATTGCCATTGCCGCATCAAAAGATGGTAAGGCAATCACCGAACAATTGTTTCAGGGAAAAATTGGCTGGGTCGACTGGCAAAGACCCGGCTTTGATCTTGGCCTGAAACTACAACAATGCCTGGCCAATAATCCGGGAATCAGGGGAATAATGCTGGGCTCTCATGGACTGTTTACCTGGGGTGATACCGCCTATGAATGTTACCTGAATACGCTTGAAGTGGTGGAGCAATGTGCAACTTATATTGCCGCTGCTATTGCTTTAAAGGGGAAGGTTTTTGGGGGCGAAAAAATCAGCGCGGCACCCAGGCAACATCGTTTAAAGCAAGCGGCGGCACTGGCCCCGGTATTGCGCGGTTTTTGCAGTAGTCAGCAGTCTATGATCGGACATTTTACCGACGATGAGCGTGTATTGGAGTTTATCAATTCAACAGATCTTGACCGGCTGGCACCAATGGGAACCAGTTGCCCGGATCATTTCCTCCGTACAAAAATAAGCCCTCTGGTACTGGCGCTTGATCCGTATGAAGATCTTCAGAACCTGGAGACCCTACAAGCCAAATTGCAGCCTGCATTTGCACAATACCGGGATATGTATGCAGCCTATTATGCAGCGTGCAAACAGCCGGATAGTCCGGCTATGCGCGATCCCAATCCCGTTGTTTTACTATATCCTGGTATTGGCTTATTCACTTTTGCAAAAGATAAGCAAACTGCCCGTGTGGCAGCTGAATTTTACATCAATGCTATTAATGTAATGCGGGGGGCTGAAGCAATCAGCGCATATACTTCTTTACCCCGGCAGGAGGCCTTTAATATTGAGTACTGGCTTTTGGAAGAGGCAAAATTACAACGTATGCCAAAGCCCAAAGCACTTAGCGGAAAAATAGCTTTCATTACCGGCAGTGCAGGCGGAATCGGGAAAGCTATCGCTAAAAAAATGGCGGCAGAAGGAGCCTGTGTTGTAGTAAACGATATCAATAAAGAACGATTAGGCACGGCTATAATCGAGTTTACCAAAAATTTTGGTGCAGATAATATTGGGTCGGTTTTGTTGGACGTAACAGACGAGGCAAGTACAATAGCTGCATTTGAAGAAACTGCCCTGCAATTTGGCGGGGTAGATATTATCGTAAATAATGCAGGTATAAGCATTTCAAAATCGATTACCGACCATAGTATGGAGGAATGGGACCGGCTGTACGATATCCTGGTCAAAGGCCAGTTTATGGTATCCAAGGCAGGCATTGCATTGCTGAGAAAACAACAAATGGGAGGCGATATTGTCAATATTGTTTCTAAAAATGCAGTGGTGGCCGGACCCAATAATCCGGGATATGGTTCTGCCAAAGCCGCACAGGCACATCTTACCCGCTTAATGGCTGCAGAGCTTGGCGCAGACAAAATAAGAGTGAACGCTGTAAACCCGGATGCCGTTATAGCCGACAGTAACATCTGGTCGGGCGGATGGGCAGAAGGAAGAGCAAAAGCCTATGGCATAAAAGTGGAGGAATTACCCGCCTATTATGCAAAACGCACACTGCTGAATGAAGTAATTTTACCGGAAGATATTGCCAATGCCTGTTTTGCCCTGGTTGGCGGACTACTGCATAAATCAACCGGCAATTCCTTAAATGTGGACGGGGGAGTAGCAATGGCTTTCCTGCGCTAAGCCTGTATAAGCATATTTTACCTGACCTTATTAAAACATTTGTTATGCTGCTTGATAAAAACCATATAGAACAACATAATAACCGGGGCGCAAAACTGCATGCATTAAAACTTGCGCCCCTCTTGAATGAGCTGCCCCAGGCAGATGCGCTGATCAACAGAATTGCGGCATTTCAGGTGGCTATTCCCAGTTGGGCATTGGGAACCGGCGGAACCAGGTTTGGTCGTTTTTCTGGCGGTGGAGAACCCCGAAACCTTGAAGAAAAAATGGCTGATATTGCTCTGCTGCATCAGTTGAATCGGGCCAGTGGCGCTATATCTCTTCATATACCCTGGGATATTCCCCAGGACCCTGCTGCAACAAAAGCACTAGCTGCCGACTACGGATTGCGCTTTGATGCAATGAATTCCAATACATTTCAGGACCAACCCGGACAGCTTCATAGTTATAAATTTGGCTCGCTTCAGCATGCTGACAAAGCCGTGCGTAAACAGGCAATCGATCATAATATTGACGTTATACAACACGGTATTGCATTGGGGTCAACCTCACTTACCGTATGGCTTTCGGATGGTTCCTGCTTCCCCGGGCAGCTTAATTTCCGCCAGGCTTTCCAGCGAACCCTGGAATCTTTGCAGGAGATATATGCAGCCTTGCCATCAAACTGGAAACTTTTTGTTGAATACAAAGCGTTTGAACCCAATTTTTACAGCATGACCGTAGGAGATTGGGGGCAATCGCTCCTGTTTGCCAATAAACTTGGCCCACAGGCCTATACTTTGGTAGACCTCGGACATCATCTGCCCAACGCAAATATTGAACAAATAGTTGCCCTCCTGCTAATGGAAGGCAAACTGGCCGGATTCCATTTTAATGATTCCAAATATGGCGATGATGACCTTACCGTAGGAAGCATTAACCCCTACCAGCTTTTCCTGATCTTTAATGAATTGGTAGAAGGGATGAATGCAAAAGAAATGAACCATACGAAAGACCTTGCCTGGATGATTGATGCATCGCATAACGTAAAGGACCCGTTAGAAGATCTCCTGCAATCAGTAGAAGCTATCCTGATTGCCTATGCCCAGGCTTTACTGGTAGATACAGATGCTTTGAAAAAAGCACAGCAGCACAACGATGTGGTAGTCTGCCAGGAAATTTTACAAACGGCTTATCGAACAGATGTTCGACCTCTGGTAGCTGAAGCCAGACTACGTAATGGCGGAGCCCTGGAACCCCTGAAATTATTCCGTGAAAATAACCTACGCGCTGGCCTTATTAAAACGAGAGGTGAAAAATCAGTAGCTACAGGATTATAAAACATAACCATGGCTGTTCTGCCCATACTTGCAATTTTTGATATCGGTAAAACCAATAAAAAACTGTTGATTTTTGACAGTAATTATCAATTGGTGGAACAGCGTACCCAACGGGTAGAGGAAACGGCCGATAAGGATGGATTTCCCTGCGATGATTTAGCGGCAATTGAGTCCTTTGTATTTTCCGGGCTGGATTTTATCCTTGAACAGGAAGCCTGGGAATTAACAGGGGTAAATTTTTCTGCTTATGGAGCAAGCCTGGTATATATTGATGCTTCGGGCAAAGCGCTTACCCCCCTGTACAATTATCTGAAGCCTTATCCCGATTCCCTGGCAGAAACCCTGTTAAACAGGTATGGAGGTCTTGAAGAATGGTCGGCAGAAACAGCTTCACCCTTTTTGGGAAGTTTAAACTCGGGTTTGCAATTGTACCGGTTTAAAACAGAGGCACCTGACCTGTACCGTTGTACCAGCTATGCCCTGCACCTGCCGCAGTACCTTTCCTATTTGTTAACCGGAAAAGCTTTTTCCGAGTTCACCAGCATAGGCTGCCATACAGGCCTATGGAATTATAAGAAACATAACTATCATGAATGGGTGCTGAAAGAAGGATTGACAGAAAAACTGGCCCCTATAGTGCCCTCCTCTCATAAAGAGCAGGTAAACTATAAGGGCAGGAATTTCTGGTGCGGGGTTGGCCTGCACGATAGTTCGGCAGCACTTGTACCCTATATGGAAGCCGCATCGCAGCCCTTTGCTTTATTGTCTACCGGAACCTGGTGTATAACCTTAAATCCATACAATAGCCAACCATTAACCAGAGAAGAATTAGCAGCCGACTGCCTTTCCTACCTAAGTTATAAGGGAAACCAGATTAAAGCTGCCCGTTTATTTGGTGGGCAGGAACATGAGAACCAGGTAGCCCGTATAGCTTCCTGCTTTGGAACTACTGCAGAAGAACTGATCAATACCAGTATTGACCCCCATTTTGAACCTGCCGGTCCGGTAACAGGTATTGACCTGCCCGCCAGCGCAGCATTAATTGATTCAATCAGTTTCCGCTATAGAAACCCGGCCTCGTTTATGCACGCCAAACAAGCATACCATCAGTTAATCTATGACCTGGTATACGTTCAAATACGTTCTCTTCAATTGGTTTGCGGAGCAGAAACCAACCTCTTGTATTTAGATGGCGGCTTTGTACATAATAAACTCTTCCTCCATTTTTTGCAGACGCAACTGCCCGATACCAGGGTTGAAATAGCTCCCTTTTCACAGGCTTCTGCTATTGGGGCTGCCCTGGCACTGGGAGCCTTGTGCTAACTACAATTCTATTCCAGGAATTGATTGTTACAATAGCCATAATTATTTCAGCAATTATTTCACGGGTAAAAAATCTCAAAGCTTTTTCATAGGTAGTGTTTGTTAACCCCTGTTGATTGATAAGTGTTACCTCTTCTGTAATGGCCAATACTGTTTTTTCTTCCTCTGTAAAAAAACTGGTTTCCTTCCATGCGTTTAAAAGAAAAATCCGCTGGGTAGTTTCTCCATGAGCCAGGGCATCCCTGGTATGCATATCAATACAGAACGCACAGCCATTGATCTGCGAAGCCCTGATTTTTATAAGCTCTTTGAGTGTTTTACTAAGTTTGGTGGTGGCCAGGAACTGTTCCAGACCTAACATTGCTTTATAAGCAGCCGGTTGAATTTCCTGCATGTTCATTCTGTTTTCCATATTACTTATTTTGTCTGTCAAAATTGGAAAACAATCCTGTAAAAAAACTTAAGCTGGTTTAAGAAATGACCACCTGTTCATTTTTTACCGGCTTTTCTTTTTCTTAATTCACTCAGGTATTCCGGCGTAAATCCTAAAAATGAAGCCAGCATTTTTTGTGGTATCCGTTGTATGAAATCGGGATAATTGGACTCAAATAAGTCATAAGAGCTTTCTTTTGACATGCGTAAGGTCTTAAATCTGTATAAGGCAGCCGAATAGGAGCGTTGGTATACTTGCCTGAAATAGTTTTCAAGAACCGGGTATTTTTTCATAAGCTCATCCAGGGCTGGTTTGTTTATTTTCATCACCGTTCCCCCTTCAAGCACCTGTATGGAGTAAGCAGCCGCTGCGTTTTTATGGAAGGCATCAAGGTCGGTTAACCACCAGCCTTCCAATGCAAACTGAATGGTTTGTTCTGCCCCCTTCTCGTCCACAAAATACAAGCGCAAACATCCGGTTTCAACATAAAAATAATCAGTACAGCGCTCTCCTTCCCCCAGTAAAAGCTCTTTTTTTCGGGTATGGATGCAAGTGAATTTCTGAATAATGGATTGAACTATTTCATCCCCTGAGGCGGTGAATTTTTGAATATGTTGGTGAAGTTTCATGCAGGCCTTGTTTGCAGCAGCTATTGCTTTTTCAGCACTTCTTCAAATAGTTTAAAAATTCGCTTGTATTCGTCTGTCCAACTCGAGGGTTCTACAAATCCATGATCTTCTACAGGATAGAGGGCTAGTTCCCAGTTATCCTTGCCCAATTCAATTAATCGCTGATTTAGCCGAACAACATCCTGGAAGTGAACATTTACATCCACTACGCCATGGCAAATCAGTAAATGATCGCTAAGTCCTTCTGCAAAATATATTGGAGAACTTTTGCGATAGGCAATACTATCTTCTGCAGGGGTATTTAAAATATTGGAGGTATAGCCATGGTTATAATGTGCCCAGTCTGTAACAGGTCTTAATGCTGCACCAGCTGCAAAAGTTCCGGGTGCGGTAAATAATCCCATAAGGGTAATAAATCCTCCGTAGGAGCCACCATAAATGCCGATCCGTTTCGGATTAATTCCATATGTACTTACCAGCCACTTGGCGCCGTCTATATGATCAGACAAATCCTTGCCACCCATATGGCGGTAAATTCCAGTACGCCAATCGCGGCCATATCCCGCGCTTCCCCGGTAATCCATATCCAGCACATAGTATCCCTGATCAGCCAGCATATTATGAAACATATATTCGCGGAAATAACTACTCCACCATTTGTGTGCGTTCTGGAGATAACCTGCACCGTGCACAAAAATAACTGCAGGTTTCTTCGGATCAGGACTAGCGGGCCGGTACAAACGCGCCCGAACAAGTTTGCCATCGGCTGCCGGAACCTGCACTATTTCAGGATCTCGCCAGGGATAGGATTTAAACAAGGGCGATGCAGCTTTGCTGGTAACCTGTACTGCCTTAGCCATGGCCTTGTTTTCCTGCAGAAATAATTCCCAGGGTTTATTGGTATAGGAGTAAAGTATAGCAAGTTGTTTCTCGTTGGGCGATACTACCACCTGGTTAGCGCCTGTTCCCGTGGTAAGACGGGTTGCTTTTCCACCCCCCACAGGTAAACGGTAAAACTGTTTTTCGCCTGCATCAACTTCATTTGTAGTAATATAAAAATGCTTTTTATCGTTAGATAACTGTACGGTTTGCACCTCATAGTTGCCGGAACTAAGGGCTGTTTTTTGATAGGTACTAAGATCAAACCGGTAAAGATGAGAATAGCCTGTTGCTTCCGACTGGAACCAATAATTGGTTTCATTGATCCATCCGCCTGAAAAGCCGATACCAGGCCCGCCGATCCAGGCTTCATCGCGTTGCCGGTCAATCAGTTTTAACCTGCCTTCTGCGGGAATGAGCTGCAGAATCCATCTGTCTTTGTTGTCATTGGAAAAAACTTCTACTACAGCATTAGCCCCTGTAGGAGACCAGCTAAGTCTTCCTATAGATACTGTTCTGCCAGTTTTGGTGGCTTTATCTGTTCTGGCCGGATAATCTTTCAGATAATCGGGCAAATCAGTTAAACCTGGTAATGAATCTGTTTTTACCTGGAAAAGGGTGTCCATTTTTCGATCGTATACATAGAGCTCGCTGCTTCCAGTAGGGGTACCAACTTTTGTTCTTGCCGGAATATCTTCTGTGAATCCCGATTCTGTTACATAGTTTGGAACAATGGTTCTTTTGGGGCTTTGATCCGGTTTAAACAAACTATAGCTGATAAAGCGGCCGTCGGCACTTATTAATACAGATCGAACCAATTTGTCGCCATAATAAACAGCCGGAATTTCTTTTGCTTTAGGGATAGATTTATTGTACGCATCTGAAGCGTCTCTTTTTTCTTTCCTTTCCCTAATCACCTGCAACCATTGCAGTTGGTCTTTTTTCAGCCATTCCTCCTGGCTATTTTTATCTTTTCCGGTGTATGCAGCCGCGGGTGCGGTTTTTTGGAAGCTGATCAATTGTTGCGTTGTTCCGTCTGAGGGGTCCCAGGCAAACAGGTCCTGGTTTTGCTGATACACAATTTTTTTATCCTGAAAAGAAAACACCGGGTTGATTTCAGTAGTGACCGTTTCTGTAATTCGGCGGGTTTTTCCTGATTTTAGATCAACCCAATAAATGTCTCCATCTTTGGTATAGAGGTATTGTGTGCCTGCCTGATTGTAGACAAGGTTTCTTGCAAAGAGAAGGTCTTTTCTTTGTGCAGCGGGTAGTTTTTGCGGATCAGTAGTTCCTTTTCGTATAAAATACAGAGAGTCGGCCGGGGCATTATCAGGGTTCCAGTCAAAATAGAGGGTGGTGCCATCTGCACCCCACTGAAGATTGGAAGGGGAGGATCCGATCCAGGAAGGGTCTTTCATTATTTTTTCCACGGTTAACGGACCCAATTCAGACTGAGCCTGAATTGTTCCAAAAAAAACAACTAGAACAATACCGGTAACAAAAGTTTTCATGAAACAACTGCTTTGTTGCTAAGTTAACTGTTGACGTTAACATACAAGCTCTTTAAGATAAGCCTGGTTTCCAATATCTGGCTTAACTTAGTAGAAATCACCTGGTTTGCCATGTATTTTGTGCAGGAAAATTCAATTGTCCGGAAGATCTGGGGAAAAACAGATACCATCCTCTTCATTTTTGCAGGGGCATCTGCTGAATTTGCCCTGAATAAGGCGGTCGATTGGTTGTATTTCACGGGTAAATTACCAGCAGACCCTATCGGCCGGCTTTTTTCAACGGTTGAATATGCCCGCCGAATTGTATTTACTACAAGCGAGGAAGCCAATAAGGCCATCGATACCATGCGCCTAATTCATGGAGCGGTTGAAAAAAAGAGAGCCGCGGTTATTCCAGATTGGGCGTACAGAGATGTTTTGTTTATGCTGATTTATTATTCCATTGCATCTTATGAACTGCTGGAAAGGAAATTAACGGCCGATGAAAAGCAGGAAGTCTATGATGTCTTCTACCGCGTTGGTTCCCGGATGGGTTTAAAAGAATTACCGGATTCCTATGCGCAGTGGTTGCCCGTTAGGGAAAGCCACCTGGAGCAAGACCTAAAAAAATCCGATTATACGACCGATCTGTTCCTTCAATACAAAAAACACCTTGGATCAATGCGTTTTAAGGTATTGGTAGAAGCACAAAAACTGGTTCTTCCTCAGCAGGTGAAGCAGTTGTTGGCGTTTGCAGATTTTTCCTTGTTAACGCCACTGGTTCCGGTTTACCGGGTAAGCCGCCTGATGAAAATGGATTGGTTATTCAAAAACATTTTATTACCGGCTCAATACAAGAAACAACTAAATGAACTGGATATTTCGGACAGATAAATTCCTGCTATATTTCCTGCCATTTCTGATGGCGTGCGGCAGCCAGGCACTGGTTAATCAGGTACAGCATAACGCCTCTTTGAAAAAGATCCTGCTTACTCCATCAGCTGGTGCTGTGAAACTGGAAATTTCCTATGATTCGGGTTGTAGCATAAAACAGTTATGGGTATCATGGGAGCAATGTGCTGGCACCGGCTGGCGTTTTTACCGGTATTGTTACTTCAACAGAAACCGTCAGTTCGCTACAATTGACGCAGGACCCCCAGGTAACTGTAACGGACAGTAGTGTTTTGATTGCAGGCATCCGGTACGGAACAGCTCCTTCACGTATTGAAGAAAGCTGGTTTTTTTTGATAGATTCAGGTGCAGTAACCTGGACCATTAACCGAACATACCATACGTCTTTTATTGCTGAAGATGCGTTTATGCCGCAATGGAATTTTGCCGGGCTCTCTACCTGGAAGGGCGGCATACTGGATAACGGGGGCGTTATATGGTGTAAATATCTTGCCTCCGCCGATGATACCTATGGGGTACATACCGGTGGCACAACCTATTGGAATGAAGTAACTGGCGATGGATTATCGATACAGGGGAAAGCAATCGCGCCGGCGCATATGGCCACAAAATTTTCTCACGGTAAAGAGGGTGTTTTTTCGGCAACACAGCTGTTTACGGAACAGGCCGTAAAACCCCGCCACCAGCTAAGCCGGATGGTACACGGTCGGTTTGATGTATTTGCTCCTTTCCAGGTTAATGCCGGAGAACTAACGGCTACGTATAAAATTGAATACATCAGGTATGCAGATACCTACAGCAGGGGCGATTTAAAATCAATCTCTGCCGAAGCGGTTCGGGAGCTGATGAATACTACCGCCCGCTATGGTGTAGTAGACAATGAAATTGTAGGGGCAAATGGATGGCTTACCAATTGGAAATGCCTGCATGAGCCATTTTTTGCCCAATTGGCACTGGGTATTATGGACAGTAATTACACCCGTAATCTTGCTGCTACGCTGAACCGAGAACGGGATCTGGCCATGCTTCCGGACGGGCGGGTATTATCGCGCTGGCACAACGAAAAAGGGGATGAAATTCCGGGAACCTACAATGATTCTACCGGATATTACGAAGCTATGTGGGGCTATACCATTGATTCCCAAACAGGCTATGTGTTGAATGTTAGTGAACTATTTGACCTAACGGGCGATTTGAATTGGTTAAAAGGCCACCAGCAGAGTTGCGAGAAGGCATTGGACTGGTTGTTAAAGCGCGATGAAAATAATAACAAGCTCTATGAAATGGTAAACAGAACTACCAAAGAAGCCAAGGCGAGCGACTGGATAGATATTGTTTGGGCAAGTTATGAAAATGCATTTGTGAATGCACAATTATACAGCGCACTCTTGAAATGGGCCAATTGCGAACAGGTACTGAATAACCCGTCTATGGCTGCCAGGTATAAACAACTGGCGGCAGATTTAAAAAATGCTTTTAATCGTTCCACAAAGCAGGGTGGTTTCTGGTTAGAGGAGAAGCAGCAGTATATATACTGGCGCGATGCGGATGGATCCATTCATGGCGATAACCTGGTAACCCCGGTTAATTTTATGGCAATAGCCTCGGGTATTTGCGATGACCCGGCCCGGATCGGGTTAATCCTGGACCAGATTGAACGTCGTACGAGCGCAGAACAGCTCTTTCACTGGCCATTGTGCTTTGACTCCTTTGAACGAACGGAGGTACATGCCAATAACTGGCCCTTCCCTACCTATGAAAATGGAGATATTTTTCCTTCCTGGGGAGGCATCGGCATCCGTTCCTATGTTCAGTACGACAGAAAACTTGCTTTGAAATACATAAAAAACCTGTTACAGCAATACCAGCTAGATGGACTATCCTCCCAACGGTATAGCCGAACCACCCAGAAAGGGCTGGGTTCAGATATTCTGGCCGGCATCAGTACCGGGGTGGTTGCTTTGTACCCGGAAATCTATGGAGTTCAACCCCGGTGGAACCGGTTTGTATTGAACCCGAAACTTGTTCCTGAATTGAATGGAACCAATTTTGATTACTGGCTGCGCGGCACCTGGTATAAGGTTCAGCTGGATACAGCTATGTACCGGTTATCGACCCATGATTTTAGTATTCGGACAAATCGAAGTTTTGGGGTGGCAGCTAAAGCAGGCGAATTGTATTTTTTTCCAGGCGACCAGGACAGCTCTTATTTATTGTTACAGCGTGCGGATAAACAGCCGATTCACCTGGAAGTGCATTCGGTAAATGGCTCAACCATTGATTTTACCCTACCGGAAAAGGGCGCGTATAAAATGGAGTTCGGAAATTTAAAAAAGGATACAATAATCGGGAAATTGACCCGGCTAAAGGTGGAAGGATGATTGCCGGTTTCTTATCCAGGCTTAAACAAGCTAGCTGATGTTGTCGGATTTTAAGATACTTACGCAGATAATTTACCTTTAACATCGGATAATATTTAAATAAGCGCGAAACAGCTATATGTTGAATTTCGTATAAAATAAGGAGTGCATGTATACGGTGGGTTTATTCGTTCCCTGTTATGTTGATCAGTTTTATCCGCAGGTGGCAATTGCCAGCCTTCAATTGCTGGAGAAACTGGGCTGTAAAGTAGTGGTTCCGCTGAACCAGACCTGCTGTGGCCAGCCAATGGCCAATAGTGGTTTTGCCCGTTTGTCTGCTGGCTGTGATAAGAATTTTGTTCGGAATTTTACAGGGTTTGATTATATCGTTTGTCCATCTGGGAGTTGTGCACTGCATGTTAAAGAACATTTGGAATCGACGGAAGAACCAGGAACTGCCAATAAGATCAGAAGTTCGGTTTACGAGCTGACTGAATTTCTTACCGATGTATTAAACGTAACAGAGTGGAAAGGCAGGTTTCCGCACCGGGTTGGTTTACATAACTCCTGCCATGGCCAGCGCGGTCTTCAGCTTTCATCTATGTCGGAACTGGTAGCTCCCGCTTTTTCAAAACCGGTACAACTACTCCGGCAAATTAGTGGCCTGCACCTGCTATTACCCGAACGATCCGACGAATGCTGCGGATTTGGGGGTACATTTTGTGTTTTCGAAGAAGCGGTTAGTGTAAAAATGGGAAAAGACCGCATACAGGAACATGAAAGAAATGAGGTAGATTATATTACCGGCGGTGATATGAGTTGCCTGATGCATCTGCAGGGTATTTTAAAAAGGAAAAACAGCGTGGTACAGGTGCTGCATATTGCTGAACTATTAAATGCCTGCTATGAGTAGTTTACATGCCTCCTTAGCGGAAAAATTCAATGCGGATGAAGCGCGCACCAACTGGCATGATCAAACCCTTTGGTGGGTTCGTCAGAAAAGAGACAGGGCGGCTAATATGCTTGTTGAATGGGAGCAATTGCGCCAATGGGCATCTGATATTAAGGATCATACCTTATCAAATTTGCATAATTACCTGTTGGAGTTTGAAAAAAATGCACAGGATAACGGCATAAAAGTTCATTGGGCCAGGGATGGGGAAGAACATAATCGGATCATTTATGAAATTATACAGGCTGCGGGCATTAAAAAAATTGTGAAAAGCAAAAGCATGCTTACAGAGGAATGCCACCTTAATCCTTACCTGCAGCATAAGGGCATTGAGGTGGTTGATACCGACCTGGGTGAGCGGATTGTGCAATTCAGAGAGGAAGCTCCCAGCCATATAGTATTACCTGCAATACATCTTAAAAAAGAAGACGTAAGTAATACCTTTCACCAACATCTTGGAACGGAAAAAGGGAATAATGATCCGCAATACCTTACCCATGCTGCACGCCTTCATCTGCGTGAAAAATTTGTACAATCAGATCTTGCTATTACCGGGGTAAATTTTGCAGTGGCAGAAACCGGTGGAATTGTGGTTTGCACCAACGAAGGAAATGCAGATATGGGTGCGCATGCCGCAAAAATTCATATTGCCTGTATGGGTTTCGAAAAAATAATTCCCAAAGCAGAACACCTGGGGGTATTTACCCGTTTACTGGCAAGAAGCGCCACGGGGCAGCCGATTACCACGTATACCAGTCATTTCCATCGCCCGGCCCCCGGTCAGGAAATGCATATTATATTAGTTGATAATGGCCGTTCGCGGCAATTGGGCAGGGATGATTTTCGGAATTCGCTCAAATGCATTCGCTGTGCAGCTTGTTTTAATACCTGTCCTGTTTACAGAAGAAGCGGGGGACATAGTTATCATACCGCGGTAGCGGGTCCTATCGGTTCTATCCTGAATCCGAACCTGGATATGAAAGCAAATGCCGACCTGCCCTTTGCATCCACCCTCTGTGGTTCATGCTCCAATGTGTGCCCGGTTAAAATTAATATTCACGAACAGCTGTGGAAATGGCGCCAGGTAATAAGTGCAGAAGGACTTACAGCGCCCTCCAAAAAAATGGGCATGCAGTTAATGGCCTGGGTATTATCAAAACCAGCTGTTTACCGGTTTTCCGGCGCAGCTGCGCGGTGGATATTGCGAACGCTTCCTTTTCTGGCGAAAAACAGGAAACTCAACCCCTGGTATAAACAACGGGAGCTACCGGAAGCGCCGAAAGAAAGTTTTATGGAATGGTATAAAAAGCAGCAGTCATGAATAACCGCGATACGATCCTGGCCGCTATTAAGGAAGCCCAGCCAGCATTAAAGCCAATTCCGGTATTGGATTATTCGGTGGTAGCCAAAAATGGAAATTTGGCAGACTCGTTTGAGCAATTTGTACTTGCGGTGGGCGGGGTAGTGCAACGATTGCACGATATGCAACAACTGGAAGATGAAATAGTAACCATGCGTTCAGCGGGTCATTTCATTGCAAACAGGCTGGAAGAGATAGCGGCACTGGATGAGCTGCCCGGCTCTAAAGAGGCGCTTGAAAAACTACAGCGGGCCTATATCCGGGGAAGGCTAGGTGTGGCTGAAAATGGCGCAATATGGGTGGAAGAATCGGCTATGGGAAACCGCTTGCTTCCCTTTATCTGCCAGGAACTGGTATTGGTTATTAAGAAGGAAGAATTGGTTGCTACCATGCATGATGCCTATCAGTACATCCAGATCAATAAAAATGGTTTTGGCGTTTTTATTGCTGGTCCCTCGAAAACGGCTGATATTGAGCAATCCCTGGTTATAGGCGCACATGGCCCCGTTGCCCTCAGGGTTGTGCTTTTGACACACGGGTAGGTGGCGTTTGATGAAATATTTTTTCCATCATTTCATAGAGCCGGGGATGTTTGGAGCGTAATAAGTCTGGCCGCTCAAAAAAATATTCTGCTGCAACGGCAAAAAATTCTGTTTGGCTGCTGGCTCCGTATGGATTAATATCTGAATCGTCGGCTTTGATCTCCTGAATTTTTTTGTGGATAAGATTCAGCCAGGGGAGCGTATATTGTTTCGACAACAATGCTTCCGGTATTCCGTCAACTGCCCCATCCGCTTTATCAAGCAGATGTACAAATTCATGAATAGCAGTGTTCTGTTTATCTGTTTTGTTGGAGAAACCTTCTCTCAGGGCGGCTTTGCTGAGAATCATTTTGTGGTTCATGACACCCGAACCTACCATGCCTAATATATTTCCGTCTCTTGATTTGGTATCAAATTCCTCATCAAAACGATCGTTGTAAATAAGTACATCGGTTAAATTCGTGTAATGCCATTCCGGGAAACCAAAAATCGGGATAACTGCACTGGCAGCTACCAGTAGCCTGTCTGTATCATCAATGGTAGTTCCGATTGGCGTAATCCTGGTTACTGAAAGAAACTGCTTTACTTCCTCTAAAAAGCGGGGCTTATCCGCTTCTGGCAGCGACCTGAAATAACTTACTTCTTTTTCCAGTATGCCGGCACTATCAACCGGTATCTCGATGGCGGCAATTTTTCTCTTTTCCCCCTGCTTCCAGACATAGAGCGCCACTAATACTATTCCAAAAAATATAAGTCCAAACATATGTAAATATACCCCTTTTAGCCGGCGGCACCAGACTGGTGAAAATCTACAATTCACTCCTTCTATTCTACAGTTCACTCTATTCTGTTCATCTTTTGAACTGCAATTCTGTTACAAAAGGAAAATCTAGCATTATGAAAAAATTTATGACATCCCGCTTTTTTATGCTGGCGGTGACATTAGTTAGTTTGGTAAGTTTTTCCGCCTGTTCGGATGATGACGACCCGGAGCCGGTACCCACTATTACAGATGTGGTTGCCAATAACCCAAATTTCTCGCTGCTTTTGGCCGCTGTATCAAAGGCTGAGCTGGCCGATGAATTGAGTGCACCCGGTAATCTGACGGTGTTTGCGCCAGATAACCAGGCTTTTGCAGCAGCAGGAATTAACCAGGAGTATATTAGTAGCGCCTCTAAAGAGGCATTGGCAAATATTCTTTTGTACCATGTAGTAGGCGCAAGAGTAGGTTCAGCTAGTGTGCCAGCCAGCGATAGTGTACGCACCCTCGCACAAAAATTGATTTTCGCATCAAAAAATGCCAACGGCGTGTTTGTAAACGGCGTGGCGGTTAAAACTGCCGATGTGGCCGCCAGCAACGGGGTAATACATGTAATCAGTAATGTATTGATTCCACCCACCCTTACCATTGCCGGAGTAGCCACATCTTCCGAAAACTTTTCTATACTGGTATCTGCTGTTCAAAAAGCGGGATTGCTGACTGCTATCAGTAATCCTGGTAAATACACCGTATTTGCTCCAACCAATGCAGCGTTCCAGGCAGCTGGTGTAACACAAGCCACTATTGATGAATTATCACCTGAAGAGGTAACAGCCATTGTGGCTCAGCATGTAATCGGTACCAATGTATATTCAAGTGATCTGATCAACAACGCCACTGCACCTACCCTGAGAACAGGTACCTCTTTAACAATTGGAACCACACCTCCCAGTGTTAAAGTAACCGGCGGAACCAACCCGGTAAGTAATGTAGTTACCACAACGCCCGGTGCTACCTTTAATATTACCACTACCAATGGCGTGGTACACGTAATAGATCGTGTTATCCTATAGAAAGATTGTTGAAGTTTGATACTGAAGGGAAAGCAGGATAGTTCCGGAAATTATTGCCGGAACTATCCACTTCATTAACTTCCTCCTATGTTTGCCTATAGACACCGATATTGGATAATGTTGCTGCTGGGAAGCTATTCTTACCTGAATACGCTTTTTGCAGAGGTCTATATATACTATAAGATCAGCGCGCCCTGGTATCTTTGCCTGTTAACCATGGTATTGTTAACCATGGCAATCTGGGAAACAAACCGCCTGTTGGAAGTTAAATTCAACAAACTGCTTGCAGCAAAGCCCCGGTGGAGCCGCTTAGGTGTTTTCTTTCTGGCAGGTACACTTTGTTCGATAGTACTTGGTTTATTGCTGGTTGTACTAACCGGAAAATACCTGGCAGCATTACCCGGCAGTGAATTTCTGCTGGCTGCCAAGCTAACAACTATGTTTGCTACCCGCATTAATCTTTTCCTGCATATCATCAACGCTCTGTTTGTTTTTATAAGCAGTTTACAGCAGAAGGAAATAGAGACGGAAGCACTTAAAAGAAGCTCTGTTCAGGCCCAGTTGCAGGCCATACGCAACCAGATCAACCCTCATTTCCTCTTTAATAACCTCAATGTTCTGTCTGGTTTACTGGTTAAAGATAACCCCGAGGCCAACGAGTTTGTAGAATCTTTTGCATCGGTTTACCGGTATTTATTAAGCAACCAGGACAAGGAGTTGGTTACGGTGCGCTCAGAAGCTGCTTTTATTCAGCCCTATATTTTCCTGCTACAAAAAAGATTTCCGGAGAGTTTATCGGTTTCCTTTTATATCCCGGAGGAAGACCTTAATAAGCTGATTATTCCCGGTGCGCTCCAAATGCTTATCGAGAACGCTATCAAACATAATATCGTTTCCAGGCAGTTTCCGCTCGTAATTGATATTTCGGTGAACGGAAACAACAGTTTGGTTGTTAGTAATAACCTGCAAATCAAATCGCCTGTTGAACCGTCTACCCGTATTGGCTTAAATAATATCAAACAACGGTATGAGCTAAGCACGGATAAGACAATAAGCATTAAAAGGGATGACAAGATTTTCAGTGTTTACTTACCATTGATAACCTGACTATTACCGTTTATGCGAACACTAATTGTTGAAGATGAACCACTTGCCGCAGAAAGGCTGATAGTATTGCTTCAACAGCTACGGCCGTCTGTTCAGGTATTAGCTGTATTAGACAGTATTTCCGAAACGGTAAGCTGGCTGCATGGCAACCAGGCTCCCGACCTGATTCTGCTGGATATTCAACTTTCAGACGGCAACTCCTTCGAAATTTTCAGAAAAATCAAAACCCAGGCCCCCATTATTTTTATAACAGCCCTGGAATCGCATGCACTGGAAGCATTTAAATTGCTGAGTATCGATTATTTATTGAAGCCGGTTTCAAAATCGGCGCTGAAACAGGCGCTCGATAAGCTCGACTGGTTCAACGGAAAAACCATTCCTGCCACCCGGTCC
>NZ_LUKG01000016.1:0-17343 GCF_001601815.1 Flavihumibacter sp. CACIAM 22H1 | reverse complement strand
CATTCCTGCCACCCGATCCTATAAATCGAGGTTCCTGGCCAGGATCGGAAACCGAAGTTTTTTTGTAGATACTGCTGATATAGCCTACTTTTCAGCTGACAATAAAATAGTATATTTAAATGCGCATGACGGTACACGTTATCTGGTAGATCATCGACTTGAAACGCTGGAACAAATGCTGGATCCCCGGCAGTTTTTCCGGCTCAACAGAAGCATTATTGTACAGGCATCTGCTATTCAACACATAAAACCTTATATCAACAGCCGCCTGAAACTAAATGTAAAAGCAGGTTCCAGTTTAGATGAACTCATCGTTAGCAGAGAACGGGTGCCGGCATTCAGGGAGTGGGCAGAAAGCTAAATTTTGATCTATGAAATTTTTACCGATTTTTTTCTTCTCTCTATTTTGTTTTAGTTCGTTTGGCCAGGGGAAAAAAGAGGATGTTCTGTATTTGAAAAATGGTAGCATCATTCGGGGAAAAATCCTGGAAAACAACGATCAGCAGGCAGGTATACAGGTGCAGGATGGCACAGTTTGGAAATTCAGCAAAGCAGAGATCCTGGAAATTAAATCGGAGAATCGATTCCGTAACCTTCATTATAAATCAAAAGGGTTTGCACATTTTACAGAACTCGGACCCCTCGTTGCCGGAAAAACTACGGTAGCTGGTGTAACCACCGCCGCCTTTTCTTTTCAAACCATTAATGGCTATAAATTCAGTCAGGCAGCCATGGTAGGTTTTGGAACGGGAGTAGATCTGTATGCTACCCAAACTGTTGTTCCATTATTTGCCAGCTTCCGGGGTGATCTCAGTTCCAAAGGAACAGTGCTTCCTTTTTATTTTATCGATGCAGGGTATGGTGCCAATATTACCCAAAACGCACCTAATGGCGAAGATTTTAAAGGCGGCCTGTTATACGCTGCCGGACTAGGCGTAAAAATTCCCTTTAACCGGTCTGCGGGTTTCTTACTTAGCATGGGCTACCGTTACCAGAAAACAAGCTCTGAAAGGGGGCTGGATAAGTTTGAAACAACCTATCGCCGCCTTGCCATCCGTGCCGGTTTTTTCCTTTGACATCAATTGGTTTTGAATGCCCGAACCATTTCCCGTTTGCCCGGGGGGCCAGGAATTTTTTCTACCTGAAGTCCGGCGGCTGTCATTGCCCGCCTTACCTCACCTTTGCTGCAATAGGTAACCAGCACAGCATCGGTATGCATGCATTGCTCCAGTTTTTTAAAAACGGGTGCTGTCCATAAGGCCGGCTGCGCCGTGGGTGCAAAGGCATCAAAATAGATGATATCGTAGAACCCTGCCGGCTGAAAATCAAGCAGGTCTTCTTTACGTTTATAAAGCTGAAAACTGGGTGAAATGGGTACCCATTCCTGCCAGCTGGCATCATGTAATTGCTGTAATAATCGGGTGGCAGCAGGCTCTTGAAGTACGTCGCCGTAATCCAATGCATTAACCAGTTCAGGTTCCAGTGGAAAGGTTTCGAGGCTTTCGTAATAGACAGGCCAAGGGCGGTTCTCCACCAATGTCAGTAAGGCATTCAGGCCGGTACCAAAACCCATTTCCAAAATATGCAAAGCACCATCTTTCCTTTTTTGCTGATAGCGTAAACCGGCTTCAATAAATACATGCATGGATTCCTGCACAGCTCCATGTTTGGAGTGATAGGTAACCTGCATGTCAGGAATGGCAATGGTAGGGCTGCCATCTGCGGTAACCTGAATTAATCTTTCCATGCAGTAAAGTTAATTACTACATTCGGGTATGGCCTATTTAACGCAACTTTCCCTTGATAAGAAGATGGCATCTATCCTGGATGGCAACCCGTATGAATTGAAAAAACAAAAACGAATTGATTTTTATCTCTGCAGCTCTATAATGAGCCAGCAGCTTTCCGTAAAAGTAGCAGCTGTTATTAAACAGCGATTTTTGGCGCTTTATGAAGGAGCCCTGCCGGTACCCCAGCAAATTCTTGATACCCCCTTCGAAACACTAAGGGGCATCGGGCTGTCGAACGCCAAGGTAAATTATATTCAAAATGTTGCCCGGTTTGCCCTTGAACAGGGTATGGAATGGAAGAAACTGGATAAGTTGTCGAACGAAGAGATCATCAGCTACCTGACCCAGATAAAAGGAGTTGGCAGGTGGACCGTAGAAATGTTGCTGATGTTTGCGATGGGTAGGGAAGATGTATTTGCCGTAGATGACCTGGGTATTCAGATGGCCATGAAAAAATTATACAAGCTGGACGATACGGATAAAAAAGCATTTAAGGAGAAAATGCAGAAAATAGCTAAAAAATGGTCGCCTTATCGAACATATGCCTGCATCCATTTGTGGAAATGGAAGGATAACGGCCCGGCTGTTTAATTCAATTTTTGTACGGTTATTTCTGTTGTTTCGGCACGCGAAACAATAAATTTCTTCAATAGAATTCGTTGTGGTTTAACCCATTCAAATACCAGTTCACTGGAACAATCGGACGGAATTATATAGATTTTTTGCGCCTTCATTCCGGTTAATCTATCCTGGTATACCAACTCCCCTTCTTTGTCGCGGACGTACAAAGTAGTTTTCTCCTTTTTAGTGCTGCTATAATGCGCTTTGAAATGGAGTTTTCCATCCTCTGAATAGAGGTAGTCGATTGCGGCAATCACCGAATCTTTATTACGCATGGATTTCTTTTCCTGCGCATGGCTTCCGTGCGGAGAAATGCAGGACAGTACAATACAAGTTATTGCTAACAGCCCCAATTTTTGTATAGCCCCAGATCTTTTCATACCACTAAGCTAGCAGCCGCAGGTTACTGGTAAATTAATTCAATATTATCAAATCCTCACCTGTTTTGGGCTGAATACTCTTTTATTAATAAATCCAGCCGGGGTTGTTTCAATAAACGTCGGTCCATCTGATTTCGAACACTGTCAGAAATAAACCAGTTCATTACATAAGGTCCTTTCGAAAGGGTATCGGCAGGTATCGCCGGATCATTATAAAGATGAAGAGGGATATAATCAAATGAATGAAATGGCCCCGACCCGGGCAGGCTTTTTAAGTCATTCATATAGGTGATAAACCGCTGATCATTCACCGTTGTTTGCATATCAAAGGCACCGGTTATGGTTAATAAGGGTGATAAGACATCGTTTACGAAGGGGCCGATCGGCTTTAGCGGAACAGTACCCTGTGGACTGTTGGTAATATGCAGGACGCGAATTTTTAGTTTGGCAGCCCGCTGGCGGATAAGCGGATCTTTACTATTGCCGGCAAGCATCAAGAGAGTGCGGATCATTTCCTGTACAGCACCGGCGCCGGAGTTATCGAAATACCCTCCATCTACAAAATAATGAGCCCTAATTGTATCGGCGCCATTTTCAGGAGAAGGTTTTTTTGGCTGATTTATACGGCCAGCCGGACTTATATAAGGAAACCGGGCACCCAGGATTGCGGCCGTGCTTAAGCGCATGGTTTGATCCGTGGATAACAACCCTGCAACATCCACCCGCCGGTTAAAAATATTGGGAGAGATATGAATATTAGAAACTATTCCCGGACTTCCATCTTTTACGCGGGTAGTATTAATAAACAAAATGGGCAGGTTATGTGATTTGCCGCTTTGTGTAAGACATTGATCAAACCAGGTACTATCAAACCCTACCCGGTAATAGGAATCGTCCGTAGCCCGTTCAATAGCCAGTTCCAGTGCCTCTGCCCGATCTTCATTTGGTACAATCTTATTTAATAAGGGAATATAGTTGAAAAAATCAGGGCCCATCATCCTGGCAAGTGTAAAACTCAGGAAGTCCTGGCGCAAAAAATTACGACCAGATTCTTCGAATCCACGTACGGCTTGTTTTTCCTGCTGGTGTAAAAGCGTAGCGTAAAAATTTGAGATACCCAATGCTCCGCCGGAAGTACCGGATAAACAAAATAAGTGGCGGGAGAATCGTCCCCGCGGATCAGTCAGGGATGCATCTTCCAGTTTTCCCAGAACAGTGGCTACCCAATAAGCAGACCTTGATGCACCCCCGTTAGCCAATACCAGGTTCAGGTCATAGGTTGCCATGTTATCTATTTCAGGCCGGTTCTTCAACCAGTGGTAAAAATATTCGGATAAATGCTGGCGCTTCGCATAAATGGTTGGATCAATGGTTCGTTCAGACAATGAAGCGGTGCGTACAATATGATGATCTGGTGTAGGTAAAAAAGCGGCCAGCAGAA
Source organism: Flavihumibacter sp. CACIAM 22H1 (assembly GCF_001601815.1). Taxonomy (GTDB): domain Bacteria; phylum Bacteroidota; class Bacteroidia; order Chitinophagales; family Chitinophagaceae; genus Flavihumibacter. The sequence goes on along the minus strand of NZ_LUKG01000016.1, from coordinate 13,111 downwards.
AAATTATGAAATGTACATTTAACTGGTATTTGCAGGACAGGGCAGAAAGTAAATTACCAAACCCAAGTAAAACGGCAAAAGCCAGTAAAACAACAGCAAAGGGCCCCATTTGCACACTGGCGGATAAAGAATTTATTGCCAGTAAATAAAAGAACAAGCCAATAATACCTACCAGGTTAAAAATGGCAAAATAGTTTTTTTCTTCTCTGGGAAGGCGCAGGTAGTTCATGCCAGCCTCTACCAGTTTTTCCCATGGTTTTACCGGGTGGATCCTGGTAGAACGCTGCGCTTCTTTCTCGAGCCGGTTCATGTGCTGGCGCCGCACATTTATATACAGCATATAGAGTACCAGCAATAAAAAAAGCAATAATAATATATACGGGAACTGCCGGAACAGTTCTAGCTTAACAAAGAGAATAGTAAGTAATATAACCAGGGCAAATAATACCCAGGCAATATTCCTGAGTGTAGCTGATATGCCCGGCCGGGCTGTTTTTCGGATCAGCCATCTGTCCGTAAGCCATACCAATACTGCAAGTCCTATCAGTAATAAAAAGGGTTGTTGGTTGATCCAGCTATCGGGGTATAGCAGTAAGCTGATAACAACCATTACAACTAACAAGCAGCTATAACCGATTATCCGGGGAAAACGTTCCAGGAAGCGGAGTTCCATGGCGTACAGCGATTCATATTTTTCATCACTTAGTACCGGATCAATAATACGAACCGCTTCGCGGTGCTGGTATTCTTTAATATAACCAACCATCCTGGAAGAATACCAGCTTACATATACCCAAAAAAAGATTGCAATTAAAAATATGAGCTTTGCGAAGAGCACATGTCCAAAACTGCCGGCTGTTTCGGTGAACGATATCAATATGTCGCGCCCCTGGCTCAGTTGCGAAAATACCAGCATGGCCAGCATAATAAAGACCAATGAGGGAAAAAAAAGCCAGCAGCAGCGCATCAGGTTGGAAAGGAAGCGAAGTGCCGGGTATTTTCTACTGCGTATGGTCAGAAAAATGCTTCCTTTTCGCATAGGTGAAGGTTTAATCAACCGGCCTGTTCAGAATTTGCCAAAGCAGGTCTTTCAATTCGCGTAACCCCTGTTGGGCCACAGAAGATATGAAAAGATGTGGTATGTCTGTTGGTAATTCTTTGCTGATGGCTGCTTTGAGTTCATCGTCGAGCATATCACTTTTACTGATGGCGATTACCATATCCTTTTCGAGCATTTCCGGATTGTATTCGCTCAGTTCATTTAGCAGAATGTCAAATTCTTTCCGGTGATCTTTGCTATCGGCCGGCAGCAGGAACAGGAGTGCAGAGTTGCGCTCTATATGACGCAGAAAACGGTGGCCCAATCCTCTTCCTTCGGCGGCACCCTCAATTATTCCGGGTAGGTCGGCAATGCAGAACGATCTCCCGTCGCGGTATTCCACCATACCCAGCTGCGGATTGATAGTGGTAAATGCATAATCGGCGATTTTAGGTTTGGCAGCCGTCAGCACACTTAACAGGGTTGATTTACCCGCATTCGGAAAACCAACCAGTCCTACATCAGCCAGTACCTTTAGTTCCAGTATTTTAAACCCTTCCTCACCGGGTTCGCCGGGTTGGGCATGTTCAGGTGCCTGGTTGGTAGGGGTGGCAAATCGGGCATTACCCAGTCCACCACGTCCGCCTTTCATAAGAATAATTTCCTGTCCGTCTTCCAGGATCTCGGCCTCTTTTTCACCTGTTTCTTCATCAAATGCAATGGTTCCGAGCGGAACGTCGATATAGATATCCTTACCGCTACGGCCGGAGGAGTTATTCCCACTTCCGCTTTCGCCATTTTCTGCCAATATGTTTTTATGGTAACGCAGGTGCAACAGGGTCCACAGATTTTTATTCCCTCTCAGAATAATATGCGCTCCACGCCCGCCGTCACCGCCATCGGGTCCGGCTTTGGGATTGAATTTGGTGCGCATGAAGTGTTTGCTTCCGGCCCCGCCATGCCCACTGCGGCAAAAGATCTTGATCTGGTCTACAAAATTCGATTTCTCTGACACGTTATTCGATATTAAAAACGCGAAGGTAATCCTATTTGGGCTAAGGCAGTTTTATGGGCTTATTCTGGCTGAAATCGCTTCCAGGTTTCTAAAAGAACAGCCTGATCGGGGCGGTCGGCGGGCAGTTCTTGCAGCGGGTCACAGGGTTCACTTTCTTCCAGCAACTCCTTGGGTAATGCCTGGTAGAGGGCGGTACCCCTGGTTTTCCAGTTCAGCATTTCATCCGTAACCTCTTTAATTCGTTTGGCCGGATTTCCAACCAACAGGCTTCTGGGCGGTATAATCATGCCTTCTTTTACAAAACTAAGGGCGCCCACGATGGATTCATCGCCCAAAACAACCCTGTCCATTATTACTGCATTCATACCAACCAGGCAGTTTTTGCCAATGGTTGCTCCATGAATAATAGCGCCATGCCCGATATGTGCACCAGCCTTTAATACTACAGTATAACCCGGAAACATGTGAATGGTGCAGTTTTCCTGCACATTGCAACCATCTTCCAGGATAATACCGCCCCAATCTCCACGAATTGCAGCCCCCGGCCCGATATAACAATTCTTTCCAATCAGTACGTTTCCGGTTATACAAGCCTGGGGGTGCACAAAAGACCCCGGATCCACCACTGGTTTAAATCCTTTAAATGAGTAAAACATACGCTGGTTTAAACATGTTTTTTCCCAGTCCGAAAACAGGTTCCTCTGAATGCTGCCACCAGAACCTGTTGCTGGTTGTATACACTAATTGAATAAACGCCCGTGCTTCTGCCGTTATGAATTTCAGTGGCTTCTGCCGTAAGCACATCTGCCACCTGCACCGCTTTGGTAAAGGTTATGGAAGTATCTAACGCTACCGATAAATTATTGCGGTTATTGCAGGCGAAGGCAAATGCACTGTCGGCCAGCGAAAAAGCAATTCCTCCATGTGCTATACCAAATCCGTTTACCATTTCTTTACGCACCGTCATTTTTATGCGGCTGTAACCTTCCCTTATCTCAAGCAATTCAATTCCTAACCACTGGCTGAATGCATCCTGCTTCAACAGCTGCTCGGTTATTATTTGAAAGGACGATTTTTCCATATTATCTGCCTTTAAAGTCCGGTTGTCTTTTTTCCAGGAATGCCTGCACCCCTTCCTTAAAATCTATCGTTTTGGCTGCACGTTGTTGTAATTTGTCTTCATTTGCCAACTGTTCAATTAAGGTATGTGTAAAGGACCATTGCAGGGCTTTCTTGGTGTATGCTAATGCAATGGTAGGCATAGCGGCAAGAGTAGTGGCAATTTGCCGAGCCTCTTTTTGAAAACTATCGTCCTCAAAATATTTATAAATCATACCCAGGCGTTCAGCTTCTTCGGCAGGAACCTTATCTCCGAGTAACATTAAAGCACTGGCTTTCTGGTGGCCGATGAGCCTGGGTAAATAAAAGGTTCCCCCGCTGTCGGGTATCAGCCCGATTTTGGAAAAAGCCTGAATAAAACTGGCAGACCGGGTGGCTACCACAATATCGCAACCCAGGGCAAGATTAGCACCCGCACCGGCAGCTACTCCATTTACTGCAGCCACTACCGGTTTTTTCAGGTGGCGGATAGCCATTACTATCGGGTTATAATGTTCAGACAGGATCCTTGCCATACCCGGCCCATCCGGATCGGTTACTTCCGACAGGTCCTGGCCCGCTGAAAATGCTTTTCCTGCCCCCGTAATGTAAACGCAACGAACCGTTTCTGATTCGCATTCCTTCAGCACGGCCTGCAGTGCAAGGGCCATTTCACGGTTAAAGGCATTGAGTTTATCCGGTCGATTTAAGGTAATACTGCCAATTCCGGACTCTATTGCAAAAAGGATAGATTCAGCCATAGTGTTTAATTCTGGTACAAACCTATTAAATTATAGTACTTGGCTGAGTTAATGACATTTGAAATAATCAAATGGTTCCTGGCAATCATCACATCGGTAAAGAGCTTTACAGGCAGTGGAACCAAACTCGCTGATTCGATGTGTTCGGTGCGATCGGCAATGCGGGCATTGTACGGCCTCTTCCTGCTGAAAAAAATCCGGTGTACATACCTGCTGTTTGGGGTTGGGCGGCGCTATTCCGTATGCCCGTAATTTTTCTTTTCCTGCTTCTGTCATCCATTCGGTTGTCCATGCAGGCGAAAGGATTGTTTTAACAGATACCGGCGCAAATCCATGGCTGCTTAATTGCAGCCTGATTTGTTGAGCAATGAGGTCCATAGCCGGACAGCCGGAATAAGTTGGCGTAATCGTTACTTCTATGCCATTATCTTTTTCATTTACGGCACGTACAATACCCAGGTCTACTATGGAAAGAACCGGTACTTCCGGGTCTGTTATTTCTTCCAATAATTTCCATATAGTATTTGTTACTACCATACTGAACCGGGATAACTGCGCTGAAGGTATTGCATTTCGGCCAGCAGGTAACCCAGGTGTTCGGTATGTATGCCCTGTTTTCCTCCTTTTTGCCACCAGTTGTTCGAAGGTATAGGTAAGCCTGCCTGCGCAAATGCCTCCTGAATTTTTTCCAGCCAGTTTTGCCGGTAAGAAGCCGGGTCGGTAAGGATGCCTTGCTCTGCGGCCATTTGTTGAAAATCGGCCGGTAAAAACAGTTCGCCGGTATATGGCCACAGTTGGTCAACCGCATTTATTATCCGGCGATTACTTTCTTCTGTACCATCTCCCAGGCGAATCACCCACTCTCCACTCCAACGTACATGATAACTGAGTTCTTTGAGTGATTTTTCCGCAATGGCAGCCAATTGTTTATTGGTGCCTTTTTGAAGATCGGTATAAAGCAGCTGTTGATAGGCGCTGATAAAAAATTGCCGTACAATGGTAAATGCCCAATCTCCCCTGTTCAATTCAACCAGCAGGTGGTTCTTGAATTCATTGGCATTGCGCAGGTAAGCCAGGTTGTCTTCGTCTATGCTGCCGGAAACCTGCCTGAATGCCGGCGATTGTAGCAAGGGTGCGTAGGCGTTTCTGTTCTCATTGAACTGCAGGGCGGCATATTGATAAAAATTCCTGGCTTGGCCGATCTGGTCAAGTGCAATATTGGAAATGGCAATATCCTGTTCAAGATTTGGCCCATGACCGGTCCATTCGCTGTTGCGATGTCCCAGCAGCAATGCGTCATCAGCCATATGAAGGGAAAGTAGAAACATGGAAAAAATAAAAGGTGAAAACGGACTGGTTAATTTGTTTCCTCACATGGCTTTCAGCTCATCGGGTAACTCATAAAATGTTGGATGGCGGTAAACTTTATCGTCTGCGGGGTCATAAAAGCTGGCTGCGTCATCCGGATTGGATGCATGAATATGCCTGCTTTCTACTACCCATATACTGATTCCTTCCTGCCGGCGTGTATAAACATCGCGGGCATTTTCAATAGCCATCCTGGCATCGGCTGCGTGTAAACTGCCTACGTGTTTATGGTCTAAGCCCATTTTACTCCTGACGAATACTTCCCATAATGGCCAGTCGCGGGCGGAATCGGCTGCTATTCCCGAGCTTTCTTTAACCGATTCCCGATCGCCGTAATCGCCGTAGAACTGTTTAGTTAAATAAGTCTTCATGCTACTGCTGCCTTTTGTTTCTGTTGTTGTTTTGCTGCAAAAGCGCTGGCGGCTTCTCTTACCCAGGCGCCGTCTTCATGTGCTTTTATTCTTGCTGCCAGGCGTTCTTTGTTACAAGGGCCATTACCTCCGATAACCTGCCAGAATTCATCCCAGTTTATGGGGCCAAAATCATAGTGCCCCCTTTTTTCATTCCATTTTAAATCCGGATCTGGTAAGTGCATCTCCAATATTTTTACCTGTTCTGCACAGATATCCACGAATTTCTGGCGGAGCTCATCATTGGTAAATCGCTTAATTTTCCAGCGCATACTCTGCGCAGTATGAGGAGATGCCTCATCGGAGGGGCCAAACATCATTACGCTTGGCCACCACCACCTGTTTATGGCATCCTGGCACATAGCTTTTTGAGCGTCCGTACCTCTGCTTAGGGTCAGTAGAATTTCAAAACCCTGGCGCTGATGGAAGCTTTCTTCTTTACATATACGCACCATGGCCCTTGCATAAGGCCCGTAAGAGGTACGACACAGGGGAACCTGGTTCATAATAGCTGCGCCATCTACCAGCCATCCGATGGCACCAATATCGGCCCAGGTGAGAGTTGGATAGTTGAAAATGCTGGAATACTTGGCTTTTCCACTATGTAGCTGGTTAATCATTTCTGCCCGGCTAATACCCAGGGTTTCTGCAGCACTGTAGAGGTAGAGGCCATGACCGGCTTCGTCCTGTACTTTTGCAATAAGGGTTGCTTTTCGCTTCAGGGAAGGAGCTCTTGTTATCCAGTTTCCTTCGGGCAGCATTCCTACTATTTCACTATGGGCATGCTGTGAAATCTGCCGGATCAGCGTTTGCCGGTATTTGTCCGGCATCCAATCCTTCGGCTCTATGCGGATTTCCTGATCAATCCGATCCTGGAAAATCGTTTCCAGCTGGATGGTACCATTTTTTTCCATAGTTAAAATTAGCGAATTAAACCTAAAAAACTAACAAACGTTAGCGTATGCTTTATTTCTGATCGAAATCTATCAACAGGTTGGGGGTTCTGGGATGACTTTGGCAGGTTAAAATAAACCCGGCGCGGACTTCTTCCGGCTCCAGGGCGTAATTTGTATCCATGGTTACTTCTCCTTCCACCAGTTTCGCCCGGCAGGTAGCGCACACTCCGCCTTTGCAGGCATAGGGTAAATCCGCACCGGCTTGTAATGCAGCATCCAGGATGGCAGTACCTTCATATGGTACGGTTAATTCTATGGAGCGGCCATCTACTTTCAGCGTAACAGCGGCCATTGGGCCAGCATTCGCAGCGGCGGTATCCTGCCCGGGGCCGGGCGTTGCTTTTTGTCCGGGTGAGGCAAAGAGTTCAAAATGAATGGATGCCGGGGAAACACCTTTGGACTGCAGAAAATTGCGGACAGTAAAGATCATGTCTTCCGGCCCGCAGAGAAAATAGCTGTTAATCTGGTTCCAGTTAAGCAGGCCATTTCCGAGCGCTTCACATTTTTCCGCATCGATCCGCCCCGTATGGATTGGCGCGTCGGTTTTTTCGCGGCTCAGGATATGAATGAGCCGGAAGCGGTTCATGTATTGGTTTTTGAGGGCTTCCAGTTGCTCGCGGAAGATAATGGATGCCCGGTTACGGTTTCCGTAGATCAGCGTAAACCCGCTATCGGGCTCTGTTGCCAATACCGTTTTTATGATCGAAAGAATAGGGGTGATGCCGCTGCCCGCTGCAAAGGCAACATATTCTTTTTTTGCTGCCGGATTAAGTGGGGTATAAAATTTTCCGGTGGGCGGCAATACCTCCAGTTGATCACCTTTTTTCAATATGGTGTGGGCAAAGCTGGAGAATTTGCCGTTTGGGATCAATTTCACGGCTATTCTCCATTCCTTTTCCAGGGGAGAGCTGCATATACTGTAGGAGCGTCGTACCTCTTCTCCATTAATAAAACTGCGAAGGGTGAGCGATTGCCCCTCCCGAAATTGAAACTGCTCCTTTAATTCATCCGGAACGGCAAAGGCGATGGAAATACAATGGCTGGTTTCAGCACGGATATCGCTGATGGTCAGCGGGTGGAAATGGATAGACATAACAAGCGTTCAAATCGTTTACTGGTCAGGCTTTCAGGCCTTCAATCATAATCAGCACCATATTTTCTTCCAGTTGTTTGGCTGAAATTTTTTCTTTACTGCGATGCCAGCTTTCAATACCATTGACAGCATGCAGCATAATCAGCACAACAGTGGGTGCATCTACCTGCTTTATTTCTCCGGTTTCGATGCCTGCTTCGATAATACCGGCAAGCCGTTTCCGATAGGTTCTGCGTTGGTTATGGAAATTCGATAAATACGGGTCGGAGAGGTGTTTCCAGTCGCGATCAGCTACCAGCACCAATTCGTATTGTTCAATCATTTGCCGGATATGGAACCGGAGCAGGGCTTCCACTTTCCGTATAACGGGCAGGTTACCTGCTTCAATTGTATCAATATGGTGCGTAAAGGTATTGGCTACCTTGAAGCAGATTTCCTGCAACAGCTCTTCTTTCGACTGTATATGGTTGTAAAGGCTGGCAGCTTCCACACCTACAGCTTCTGCAAGATCTCGCATAGAAGCGGCTTTAAAGCCTTTTTCCCGAAAGAGGCGGGTGGCCGCTTCTACGATTACTTCCTTTTTGGTGCCATTGTTTTTGCTTTTAATCTTCGCCATATGACCCCAAATATACATACGAACAAGCGTTAGCGCATCAATTCAAAAAAACGGGTACTTTTGCGGCACCGCCCGGGTGCCACCCGGGCGGTGCCGCAAAACTCTCAACTCTTCAAAAACTAGTATGTCTTTAATTGTAGTAGGAACAATGGCATTTGATGCTATTGAAACACCTTTCGGAAAAAGTGGTCAGATCATTGGTGGATCCGCAACCTATGTAGCGTACGCTGCTTCTAATTTTGTACAGCCTGTTAACCAGATTTCCGTAATCGGGTATGATTTTCCAAAAGAGGAACTGGAAGCACTTCAGGCAAGGGGTGTACAGCTGGATGGGGTGGAAATAAAACAGGATGAAAAATCGTTTTTCTGGGCGGGCAAATACCATATGGATATGAATACCCGCGACACCCTGGATACCCAGCTGAATGTGCTGGCCGGGTTTAACCCTAAAGTGCCCGATTCCTACCAGGGTTCGGAGTTTCTGATGCTGGGCAACCTGATGCCAAGCCTTCAACTGAGCGTTATCCGCCAAATGAAGACCCGTCCCAAACTAATTGTGATGGATACCATGAATTTCTGGATGGATTCTGCTATGCAAGACCTGGAAATTGTGCTGAAAGAAGTGGACGTACTAATGGTAAATGACAGCGAAGCGCGCCAGTTAAGTGGCCAGTTCTCCCTGGTAAAAGCGGCCAAAGAAATCCTGAAAATGGGCCCCCGCTTTCTGGTCATCAAAAAAGGCGAACACGGTGCCTTGCTTTTCCACGAAAAAGACGTGTTTTTTGCTCCTGCCCTGCCTTTGGAAGAAGTATTTGACCCCACTGGTGCCGGCGATACCTTTGCCGGTGGCTTTGTTGGACACCTTGCCGCTACCCGCGATATTTCCTTCAATAATATGAAAACTGCCATCATCAAAGGTTCTGCCCTTGCTTCTTTCTGCGTGGAGAAATTCGGAACAACCCGCATGAAAGAAATTTCTGCAGAGCAGATTGATGATCGCATCCAGCAATTTGTAAACCTGGTAAATTTTGAAATTAAGCTGGCAGAATAAATTATCCTGTTATCAATATTTCCTCCCCAACGTTACCGCCATCCGGTAACGTTTTGTTTTTCCCGAACGATGCCAGGTGTCGGCAATCAACAGGTACAGGCCGCTTGGCAGCTTATGACCATGCGCATCCGTTCCATCCCATAAAAATTTTCCCGCTGCTGCGCTAATCACATTATTTACCAATACCCTTTTTAATATTCCCCGGCGGTCATAGATCCGGATACTGGTTAAACTACCCGCCTGCCTGAACCGGTAAAAAATGGTACAAATATCCTGTATGCCATCGCCATCCGGACTAAAGCCTTCTGTTTCCAGGAAAAAATTATCCGCCCCTGCCAGTTCCCCGCTTTGTGAATTTTGGTAACCGGGCGTTCCATAACCTGCATGCATAGCCGCCGAACTCCAGTTATCGGGTTGCTGTGTTTCCTGCGTAATTTCTTTTCGCTCAAGGGCAATGTTTTTCTTGTTACGCAGCTGAGGATGGTGCCAGTCGGCAGAATAATGGAGCTCATCCAGCAAGCTGCTGTCTTCCTCCACCAATACCAGCTGTCCAGAGGTGATGGAAAGGGGAGGAAGCGCCTTCGATTCAACTAAACGGGCTGGAAATTTTACATGGAACTGCTGTTTTACCCAGCCTACACTTTCTGATACTACAAGGTATTCCCCGGGGTATAAAAACCTTGTGGAGGGCACTAAGCTGCGCAGCCTCGATAAGCGCCCGTTACTGCCACGGCTACCTACCTGCAGCCTCGCCAGATTAACCGGCCCGTTTCCCGCATGCAGCAGTTCTACATAGGTTTTACCCCCCGGTGCAGGATCAAAAAGAATTTCGTTGATCCGAACCGTTTTTTCTCCGGCATCGGCCAGCCCAACCGATAAAGTATATTCAATACCGGTTGTTGCCGGCTGCTCAGCACAGGCTCCCATACCGGTTACCGTTAGGCTGTATATCTGTTCCTTCTTCATTTCTTTATTGAGCAATAGCTCTACCTCCCTGCCAAACGGGGCAACTATTCTTGCCTTTATCGCTTTAAGATCTTCTTTAAATCGGTAGTTCCCGGGCCTTTCAGCTGCAGCCTGGTTAACAGCAGCTGAAAACAAGATACGAACAGTACTGTCGCTAGAACCCCAGGCATTTATAGCTTGGGGCTGCACTGCTTCAAACCATTCTGTATCCTGCGCATTGGGCATACCGGGGCTGCCTCCCCTGCTATTGCTGCTGGGTGCCCAATTACCGGTCTGCTGGCAGGCATAGGCTGTATTTACCAGTTCGAGCGACCAGCCACCGGTTGCCTGATCGGTAGTAAAAAGAGCGGGTGTATACGCAACTGCATGCATAAGTTTTGCTGCATTATCATAAAGCAAAATGGTATCGCCAGCATTTGATATAACAGGAAAGGGGCGAAGACCAATGCAACGGCCAAATTCCTGGAATAAATCAATTGCCCGGCCTGGACAGAGCAACAGGTATTCACCGGGTGCAATAACTAAACTGTCCGGCAGCCTGCTTTGTGTAAGGTGGTTGGAGATCATCCATCCGCTGATATTTATCGGTTTATCGCTAACATTTGTTAGCTCAATATATTCTTCGGAGGGTAATCCAATACTGGGAAGAGGATCTCCCATAAGCTCCGATATAGCCACCGGAAAGCCTTGTGCAGCAAGGTTTTCCGCATTCAGTAAACTCATCCAGCACAGCATCCATTTCCACATGTTTCAAAACTAATAAGCTGCTCTGGTAAAGTCAACCGGAAATATTTTTTTGGGTGAAAAAACCCCACGCATTAATTTCGTGCTCCATGAATAACATGAAACATACAACGAAGACCAAAAAACAGCTCCCACAGATGGAAGGTGTGTGATCTCGTATATGTTCACAAAATAACACAGGCCTTCCCAGAACGGGGAGGCTTTTTTTTATAACCAAATGCAAGCAAAAACGCAATGAAAGTCGCAGTAGTGGGTGCCACCGGATTGGTGGGTACCAAAATGTTACAGGTGTTAGCTGAGCGGAAATTTCCGCTCACTGAATTGATTCCCGTAGCCTCCGAAAAATCCGTAGGTAAGGAAGTTGAATACCAGGGAAAAAAATTCAAAGTAGTTAGCATGACGGATGCCATTGCGGCCAAACCCGCGGTAGCAATATTTTCTGCCGGGGGAAGTACTTCCCTTGAATGGGCTCCCAAATTTGCCGAAGCAGGTATTACTGTTATTGACAATTCCTCTGCCTGGAGAATGGACCCTACCAAACCGCTGGTAGTACCAGAATTGAATGCAGATATATTAACTGCCAAGGATAAAATTATTGCTAATCCCAATTGTTCTACTATACAAATGGTGGTTGCGCTAAACCCCTTGCATAAAAAGTACGGTATCAAAAGACTGGTGGTATCTACCTACCAAAGCGTTACTGGAACAGGCGTAAAAGCGGTTACCCAATTAATGAATGAACGGAAGGGAGTAGAAGGAGAAATGGCCTATAAGTACCCGATCGACCTAAACGTAATTCCGCAGATCGATGTGTTTCTTGAAAATGGCTATACCAAAGAAGAAATGAAAATGGTGAATGAAACCAAAAAGATCATGCGCGATGATGCTATCCGGGTTACTGCCACTACGGTAAGAATTCCTGTTATGGGCGGCCATTCTGAAAGTGTGAACGTGGAGTTCGAGAAGGATTTTGAACTTACTGAGGTTCGCTCTCTGCTGGCAGCTGCACCAGGTGTTGTGCTCGTGGATGATCCGGCTAATGCTCAATACCCCATGCCAAAAGATGCACATGAAAAAGACGAGGTATTTGTAGGGCGTCTGCGCCGCGATGAGTCCTTGCCGAATACCCTCAATATGTGGATCGTAAGTGATAACCTTCGCAAAGGTGCAGCCACCAATGCTGTACAGATAGCAGAATACCTGCTACAAAAAGGCTTATTATAAAAAAACAACAGCCGAACCTTTCTGCGCGGGTTCGGCTGTTTACTACTTATTACTCCAGGCTACGTTTAATAAAAGCAAGCAGGGGTTGCAATGCGTCAAATGCTTTCAGAATTTTTTTACCGATGGCAGGATCTGTTAATTCCTTGTCGGTTAACTTAACCATTGCTATATAACTTTTGTATACCAGGTATTCTGCCGCAGGTGATTCCTTATCAAAACCCTGTGGCACCCGTAATAATTTCATACCTTCCCCGTCTGATAGTCCGCCGTATATGGAGGTAAAGGCTTTTGATTGCAGAATTCCTTCAAACTCTTCGGTATTATAATCAATTTCCTGCCGTACTTTCTTTAGTTCCGGGGGCATGGGCATATAAATACCGCCTCCTGCAAAACTGGCGCCTGGTTCTATGTGGATATAATAACCGCCGGCAAGTGCTTTTTTGCCCCCTTCATTTATACTGGCACCAAAATTTGTTTTATAGGGTGATTTGTCTTTACTGAAGCGGACATCGCGGTTAATACGGAACATACATTGTTTTGCCTGCAGATCTGCGATGCCAGGATCCTTTTTTGCATGCGCGTCAATTATTGATTGTACAAAAGCCTCTACATCTTTCCTGGCAGCGTCATAGGCTTTCCGATTGGCATCAAACCAGGTTTTATCGTTATTTTTTTTCAATCCTTTCAGAAAGGATAAGGTGCTTGTCTGAATCATATCGGGCTATTTTAAATGGCCGTATAAACTTCCGCCTTTATTAAATAATCGGTCT
>NZ_LUKG01000015.1:58581-67267 GCF_001601815.1 Flavihumibacter sp. CACIAM 22H1 | reverse complement strand
GGTGCAAAACTGTATTCTAAAGCACCGTATGATAATTTTGATCTTTATATAAATGGCGTGGCACAGGAATAGAACACAATTAATTAGTAGAGCTGATTATTTGAAGCATTAAACCTGACAGGATTATGAAAATGTTTATTACAAGAATACTTCGAGTTGCCTTTTTATTCGGAAGTGTATTAATTGTGCCGGATGCTAAGGCACAACAGGAGCCTGTTTATACAAATTTACTTTTGGGTGATTCCATTCTCGAAGGAAAGTTGATAAGCATCCAGGATACTGTTTTTTTTAATCCGTCGTTGAAACCTACCATACTTCAAACAAATTCGCTTTACAATATTGTTAGTTTACGTTTAAATGAGTACGCAAATCCTGTATTGCCCGATACATTTAGTGCCGAGGTTAAAATTAGGCTGATCTATAAGAATGTGGATGAATTGCAGGATTCTATATCTGAAAAAACGTTAAAAATTAGCTATTCAAAAGAACAGCCTTATAAGGCTCGTGATTATGTTATACTACAGGGGGCTTATGAATTGCAGGTTAAAGTCCTGGAAGTTACTGCTAGCGCAGGTGTTCTGGATATTATTCGGCCTTCACTTTTATTAGAGAATAAAATGATAATTAATCGGGACTATACCATGAACCCGATTACAGGCGAAACGATGGATTGTGCTGAGAATGCCATACGACTTGTATCGAAAGATATTTCCACTATAGAGGAATATGGGGAACTTAAAATTTCGTGGACGCCTAACCCTGTTATAGAATCATATGACGTAGAGTGGACGTATATAGATTCATCCTCACTGGCAAGCGGAAAATACGAGGTTGGAGGGCAGCTTAATCCAACCTTGTTATTCCGCAATAATGCTACCAGAATTCGTACTTCGGCCGATACTTGTATGATACCGTTATTGTACGATGGAAAAGGTACCTTGTTTTACCGGGTCAGAGGGGTGCAGGTTAGCCCTGGTGGTGAATTATTGTCTACCAGTTGGAGCTCTGATTTTATTAGTGAAGGGGGCTTGGGGCAACACGATTTTCTGGGGCATGAGCGAAAACTGAACTGGCAATCCACTACCTCTTTTGCCGAAGAGGCTAAACGAAAGTCGGTGGTTCAATATTTTGATGGCAGTTTACGGAATCGCCAGACAATAACAAGGGATAATACCACCGATTCTACCATTGTAGCAGAAACATTCTATGATAAACAAGGGAGGCCTGTAATACAGGTGTTGCCGGCTCCGTCTTTATCGCGGCTTATAGGGTATACACCTGGCTTTAATGTACATCATATAAATAGCAGTGAATACGACAAGCGAATTTATGATACCTTATTATCTGCTTCCGATTATTGTGCTCCTTTTACGGATAGCATGGGGGTGTCAAGTGGTGCCGCCAGGTATTATTCAGATAATAATCCGTCAAAAGAGCATTTGTACAACCAGTTTATTCCGAATGCAAAAGGGTATGCTTTTACGGAAACCCAATATTCACAGGATAATACCGGCCGGATCAACAGGCAGGGGGGCGTTGGTAAGGATTTCCAGATTGGCAGCGGCCATGAAACCAGGTATTACTACGCTAATCCGGAGCAAACCGACCTGGATGCTTTATTTGGTACTGAAGCCGGCGATGCAACTCATTACCAAAAGAATATGGTACGGGATGCCAATGGCCAATACAGCGTTAGTTACATGGATATGCATGGAAGAACAGTTGCCACTGCATTAGCTGGTATACCTCCGTCAAATTTGGATACACTTTCATCCTATCGTGATTCTGTTCAAACAGAAAGTATTGTAACGGCTACGAATAATATTTTAAGTGGAACCACCGTACAGGCAACTAAGTCCCTTATTGTTACCAGGGAAGGTACCCATTCTTTTAGCTATACAATGGGTGCTGATACGTTAACACTGGCAGATTGTGAGGAAAGAAATATTTGTTATGATTGCTTGTATGACCTTACGATTACCATAACCGACGATTGTAATAACCAGTTGCTGGGCGGTAGCCCGATTGTAATCAATAAATCAAATTTTAAACTATTTGAAATTGATACGATTTGCGGACTGGTACATCCATTGGATACCAGTTTTACTGTTAGTTTACAGCCTGGGGTTTATAACATTACGAAGAAGCTTAGCGTAAGTGAAGCTGCTATTGGTTTTTATAGAGACAGTGTTTATCTGGTAGCCAATACCTGTATTAATTATGATTCATTACTTGTTGAGCAAATGGCTGTTGTTCGGTCTGATATGAATTGTGCTATCGAGCCCGAACCGGTAACGGAGTACCAGAGTTACCGGAAAGATATGTTGTTTGATATGTATCCGTTAATTGGTCAGTATGCGGACACTGCAACAGTTGATGAATTGGGTAATCCAATTTTAGATCGCTGTTTTTCCATTTTTAATAATGGTTTTAATAGCTATAGAAATCCGTCCCTTGTTTATCTGGATGAAAATGGAGCGCCGGCGAAAGTTATAAATAGGGAAGGTGTTTTGGTTTCACCCAATAGCTTGACGGTTGAAGAGTTTATTGAAAATTTCCAAATCAGTTGGGCAGAAGAATTGTTAAAAATTCATCCCGAAAGAGCCGGGCTAGAATTGTACGAAAGTTTTTCAGCAAGTCATATATGGGAAGAAGAATTTTCTAAAACGGAAACCTATGCAGAAGCAAAATCAAAAGGTTATTTAAACCCTACTGGCTCTACTGCTGCGTCTGTCACCGCTAGATTTCCCGTTGAGAATGTAGATCCTTTGTTTATTGACTATTCTATAGGTGCAGTTGCTAAATTTCAGATTGAAAACAAGATGTTTCTCTATACATCTGTTAATGGTACCGCCATTCATTTATGGGGGCTCGCTACTGCAATGAGCAAATGCCCGGATTATTATACGGCCGATCCTTCCTGCGTACAGGAATGGAATCAAGTAGATAATTTCTTTAGTGAGTCAGCTTTGTGTGAAGGTGAATTGGATATGGCATGGCGGGCTTTCAGGTCGCAATACAGTACACTAAAGAAGGATTGGATCGTTGCTCAGATAAAAAGCCATCCCTCCTATATAAAGATAAGTGAACCATGTGTTGCTCATTTTGCATCGGCCTCTGATTTAATGGCGAAAGAGGGGTTTGGATCAGATACCTCGGTTTACCGGGCAATGGCTTCCGAAAGAACCGCCCAGTTATTTGAGGATAACTGTTTGGCATTTGCATCGACCTGGTGGAGGAAACTTCAGCGGCCTTGTGATTATTACACAGCAGCTGATTCAGCGGTGTTAATCGGTTATTTGGTACAGGTTTGTAAGGAAGGGGCTGATTTGGACCATCCATATGGCTCATCCTCTGTGAGACCCGGCAGCAGCTATAGATTCAAAGATTTTGAGGCGGTTATTCAATTTTACAATGATTCAACAGGAAGAACAACAAATATTGATTGCAATGCATTTTTACTGGACAGGCCTTTGCCGTATTCACATAGTGCACCAGTAGTAAATGAGCCGCTTTATTCTAAACCGGATGATTGTGCCTGCGAACAGATCAGTACCTATTACAATCAATACCAGTCTGTTTATAGTGAATATGCCAGTTTTAGCCAGTTTTTGAAGCTGAAGTATAATACGGATATAAGTCAGGGTAGTCTTGATACACTTCGAATGTTGTGTAATGATATTGGTTTGAGTTGTAAGTACCTGCCAAAACCGGTATCCCTGCCACCTATATTTCGGTGCACAACCGGCGAAGCTTGTGTGCCTTGTGAACGTATTGACCAGGTATATGCTGGATTTAAAAGCAAATTTCCCGGACAGATTCCAGTATATGAAGAAACTGACACCACCCAACAAAAGGTAAATCGCGTTTTTAGTAGTTATATGAATAACCAGCTGGGTTTTTCATTCAGCCATCTCGAATATTTGTCCTTTATGGATAGCTGTGCGCTTGATTCTGCAGGAATGCCAGGTTCCTTTAGCTGGACAGATACAACTGCTATTAAGCTCCATAAATTGCTAGATGATTTTCAATATTATTATAGTGCAAAATCTGATAAGTTTGCCAACAGGGGTAATAATGGTCAATATTTGTGGAGTGCTGGCGGCTTAGTTAATAATTTGAGGCCAATCGTGGATGCTACCGATCGCGGTATTTTGAATATTATTGATTCGGGTAGGCTTCATGCTGCATACCGCGACAGTTCAATCAGGTGGGGTGGGGCTGTATTTAATAATGTAAGATATACAAAGGTTTTTAATGAATATGCTCTAGAAGCCAGGGTGAAAAATCCCGGCGGTGGCGGTCTTTCATTTTTTGTTGGAAATAAAAGTATCAACGATTCAACAGTTAGTTTGGATGAGGACTATGGGGTTTCATTTTCGCTCACACAGGATTTAGGGTATATTGGTTATAGAGGTACCCGTATCTATGATAGCGCATTTGGAAAGAGGGTTTCCTTTGCAGATTGGCGTGTAATAAAAATTCAGGTTACAATAGATTCTTTTAAAGTGTATGTAGACAGCGTTCAGGTAAAATCATATGTGCGGGATAACAAAAGTTATATAACTCATTTGTCTACCTGTCATTTTACTGCTTCTGAGGGTAGAACTTTTGAAATGGATTGGATGCGCTTATATAGGGGAAATGACACCTTGGTGCACGAGGAAACATTTAATGATTATCCGACTATAAAAGTTCCCGACCCTGGATTCTTTGTTCCGCTTGATTGCCGCGAAGAATTTACCGGTTTCTATAATTCTTCGAACGGAACTTCTTTCACCATTAGCCAGATTGATTCTATTTATTCGGCAAAATTCGGAAGAATTCCAAGTTATTGTGATAGTGCTGATTGCGCATTAGGGTTTAGTGAAACATTGAAACTGTTAACAGATAGTGCATTGGATATTTCAGGAAATTTGCAGGTTCAGGTGTCAACAACTACGCTGGAAGGAGGTTATATTTTTGGAGGCAAAGCGAATATTAATAAACCTGAAACTTCCAGTACCAGTCGCTTCCTGCTGAAAAAGAATGCAAAAGGAGTTGCCGTATGGAGAAAAAATTATACGGATACACTACCCGATTTTATCAAAATTATTCAAACAAAAGATGGCGGTTTTCTGGCTGTAAACGGGCAAGGTGGACACAGTGCTTACTATCTGACCAAGTTTGATAAGTCTGGCCAGATCAACTGGTCTAGGAACATGGGTGGAGTAATGAATACTAATTTTAAATTATTGGAGACCCGAACTGGAAAATTTGTGCTGCTGGGTCATGAAGATTCTGTTTACGGCAGGCCGGCGATTCGGTTTTTTCATTTAAATAAAGCGGGCGTCATATTGCAGCAATTCCGGTATGCATTACCAAAATCCACTTATACCGAAGGGTATGGGTTAAATCATATGGATGCTGTTGAAACTAAAGACTCTATTCTGTTGGTGGGTTCTATAAGTTCTTTCCCCTTGCAAGGTGGCGTGATTATTGATGACGGTGTAGGCTTTAAATTTTCGATTGCCAAAAAAACAGGTCAGAGTTCGCAATTGGCTGAATATAGAGGACCTCGTGACCAAACTGCTTTCACTGAAATAGTGCCTGCTAAAAATGGGTTTAATGTGGCTACCTATTTTCAGAATCAGGTGACAGGTAATCCGTCGTCTCCTTTAGCGAACTATATGGGGGTCACCAATATTGCTGAAAATGGTTCGATTCTTGGAACGCAAAAAATATATTTTAAAGATAGCTCAACGGCAGGTGTTCATTATATTACCAGCGATGAGGACAGCACGCTTTATTCTGCCTATTTAATCGATTCCAGTATATTTATCAGAAAGCATGATACACTTACTGGTTGGAGTTCTGTGCTCGATATGCGAACAATAGCAGCCGCTCCGGTAGCTTCCAATGATTCTGGTATGTTTACCCCGTTTGCGGTGGTTGGTCCTGGCTATACTTTTGATGGTATAAAGAAAAAAACAAATGGAAAGGGATTGTTGCTTGATGCATTCAGTAATAATCAATACCAGGGATATACCTACCAGGTGTTGTCCGAAAAGGGGAAACTGACTTGCGGATGGGCCCCCTTTACGCCAGATACGGGCTCATATAGCCTAACTGTTCTTAAATTGCCCATAACCAGAGATACGATTGCAATAACAGGTGTTGCTTCAATTTTTGGCAATGGCGAAGATTTTGGAATAGCCGCTGAGCAAAAGTGCAAACCTATACCCTGTGAAGCCCCGCGCGGTATCCTGCTTTGTGGAAGAGCCGAAGCATTAAATGATCCGATGGAGTTTGCCCAGGAAGATCCCTGTTCAGACAGTACCAGTATTGCCACCATGCTGGCAACTGAGTTATTCCGGATTAAACGCGACTCCCTGCTCGGACAGTTTGAATCCGATTACCTGCAAAAATGTTTGTCGGCTGTTCATTTAGAAGAGTTTACCGTCAGCCACCCGGTTAGTGAATATCATTATACCCTCTATTATTATGACCTGGCCGGTAATCTTGTCAAAACAGTGCCGCCGGAAGGAGTACAACCTAATAGAAATAAAGCCTGGCTAGACGAAGTGGCACTTAAAAAATCCTTGGGCGAATACCAGGTTCCTGAACACCGGTTAGCTACTGTTTACCGGTATAATAGTCTCAACCAGGTTGTAAGTCAATACACGCCGGATGGTGGAAAAAGTTCGTTCTGGTATGATCGGTTGGGCCGCTTATCGGTAAGTCAGAATGCGCAGCAGGCATTGGAAGAGAAATACAGTTACACCGCCTACGATTTCATAGGGCGTATTACAGAAGTAGGGCAAAAACCTCAGGCTAACCAAATGACCAACGAGCTTTCCCGCAATCCCGGGTTACTTAATGCCTGGGTTAAATCTACGTATACGAATGCGAACAGTGATTTGACGTTAGCGGAGCAGGTTACCAGTACGGTATATGATGCACCAGATCCAACGCTTTCACTGGTGGAAACGGTTCCGGTAAATCAGAAAACTTATACGCTTCGAAACCGGGTTAGTTATTCAAGGACCTATGATTTCCTGTTGGCCGATGGGGAAGGACTACCAAGAGCCAGTCTGTTTGACTATTCTACTACTTATAGTTACGATATTCATGGAAATGTTGATACGCTTCTTCAGCAATATCGCTCTGGTATAATGGGGGTTCATGGCGATAACCGGTTTAAGGTGCTTGCGTATAAATATGACCTGATCAGTGGCAAAGTGAATCAGGTACATTACCAACCCGGCCAGTTAGATCAGCTTTATCACCGCTATGAATACGATGCCGATAATCGGTTAACCGATGTATATACCACGGATTCAAAAATTCTTATTGGCGACCGGGACCTGGAAGAACATGATGCGCACTATGATTATTACCAGCACGGACCCCTTGCCCGCACCATATTGGGGCAGCAGCAGGTACAGGCACTCGACTATGCCTATACCCTGCAGGGTTGGCTGAAAGGGGTAAATAGTATGGGGCTGGCTCCTGGCTTGGATATGGGGGCAGATGGTGCCAGTTCCAGCCTTGTTGCCCGCGATGCAATTAGTTTCCAGTTGAATTATTTCAGCGGTGATTATGCGGCTATCAGCGACAGGAATCCCTTCCCCGGCCATTCTGCATTTCTTCCGAATGGCGAGTATCGACCATTGTACAATGGGAATATCAGCAGCATGGGGGTGAATATCGGGCGCCTGAATCAGCCCCAGCTCTATACCTATAAGTACGACCAGTTAAACCGGTTGACAAGGATGGATACCTATCGGGGTTATTCCACCGGGTCTAATAACTGGACTTCGTTAACGGGTACGGAAGACTATAAAGAACGTATCCGCTACGATGGAAATGGGAATATATTGGGGTATCTCCGTCAGGGAACCACGGTTGATGGTGGAACCTTACAAATGGATAGCCTGAGTTATCATTATTTCATCGATGTAAATGGTAATAAGCGAAATAACCGCCTGCGCGTAGTGGCCGATGGGGTTGGTTCCTCCAATTATTCAGTGGACCTGGATGATCAGGTAAGTCGCCTGGCAAATGGAGCGGACAGTAATTATGTGTATGATGCCATTGGAAATATGATCCAGGATAAAACGGAGAACATCACCAATATTCAATGGAGTGTGTATGGGAAGATCCTGGCCATCGAAAAAGCAGCTGTGAATCCTGTGGATATTACAAAAATATCTTATACCTACGATGCGACGGGTAACCGGATCGGCAAGAGAATTCAATACCAGGGTAAACCGGATCAGTACACCTGGTATAGCCGGGATGCCTCGGGGAACGTAATGGCGGTGTATGAATACACCGGTACTAACCTGGCTGCGGATACGCTGTGGCTGCGAGAACATCATTTGTATGGAAGCAGCCGCATGGGCATCTGGAACCGCCGGATCAATATGGACTTACCGGTTTCAGCAGGCACTTCCATCAATTTGTTGGGAACCAGTACGAATGGTATCTTTGAAAGAGGGCAGAAGTTCTTTGAATTAAGCAATCATTTGGGCAATGTGCTGGCTACGGTATCGGATAAGAAAGTCGGGATAGACACCGATTCAGATGGAATCTATGATTATTTCCAGGCGGAAGTGGTTAGTGCCAGTGATTATTATCCATTCGGTATGTTGATGCCGGGTCGGCAGGTAGGTATGGGAATCAATATTCCGGGAGGCGAAGT
>NZ_LUKG01000015.1:14070-58360 GCF_001601815.1 Flavihumibacter sp. CACIAM 22H1 | reverse complement strand
GGGCAATGTGCTGGCTACGGTATCGGATAAGAAAGTCGGGATAGACACCGATTCAGATGGAATCTATGATTATTTCCAGGCGGAAGTGGTTAGTGCCAGTGATTATTATCCATTCGGTATGTTGATGCCGGGTCGGCAGGTAGGTATGGGAATCAATATTCCGGGAGGCGAAGTGTCTGGGACTACCGAGGTGAACGGTTACCAGTTGCCGGTAGACCTGGTGTTATCGAGTCGCAGCGGTATTGAGCCGAGCGAATACGTAGCCAGTAACAGCATAGAGCTTTCCGGAGAGTTTGAAAGTGGTGCAACCGACGAATTCGATGCATATATTGCCGACGAAAGCTATGCCGGAACAGGTAACCAATACACCGGCGGCGGAATGTATGGGACAGCGGGCGTATACAGGTATGGATTTAATGGAAAAGAGAATGACAATGAGGTAAAAGGAACGGGCAATCAGCAGGATTATGGAATGAGGATCCATGATCCAAGGTTGGGACGGTTCTTAAGTGTGGATCCACTTTTTAAGTCATATACAATGCTAACGCCATATCAATACTCAAGCAATAGCCCAATTGGGTCAATTGATCTTGATGGCGAAGAATCAAAAGTAGTTGTTCATATTTTCGGTACCAGCCAGTCAAAGCCAATTTTGACAATAGAAAAAGAAGACAATAATATTCCAATACAAGATGGGTTTCATTATGAAGTTCATCAGTATAAAACGTTTAATAATGGGAAGGTTTTAAATACAAGTACATACAATTATATTGTAGATGACAACACAGGGAAAAAGGTGTTTTTATTTGGAGGATTGGCTTCAGCAGAAAAAGCACATTCTTCTCCATTTGGATTTAGACTTAGCAAAACTTCAATATCGACAATTTCAGCGCCATGGATGACAATAGCGGAAAAAGAAATTGGACAAGTTGAAATAAAAGAAAAAAACAAGCACAATGAACGAATAATAGAGTATCATTCAACTACTTCAGGTAAATTTCAAGATGATGAAACTGCATGGTGCTCTTCATTTGTTAACTGGACGATGGAAAAAGCTGGATACAGCGGTACTGGAAGTGCTAGAGCCCTTTCATGGAAAGACTGGGGCAAAAGCACAGGAGGAGAACCAGTTTTTGGTGCAATTGCGGTTATTGACTATGGCGGCGGCAAAGGGCATGTAGGATTCGTAACTGCTATTGATGGAGATAATATAACAATTTTGCTTGGGGGAAATCAAGGAGATCAAGTAAAAGAGTCGAAATTTAAGCGAAAAGATATTATAGACTATAGAGTTCCATCCAAATACACAATACCTTCTTCAGATAGGCAACTTAAAAAGAAAAGCATTAAAGGCAATAAAGAAACCCAAAAAAGCACTAGATAAAATAGGTAAATATGATTAGGTTAATCTTGTTTTTATCATTGTCAGGTTGTGGAAATATCACTACTAGGGAAATGGAAAAAATAATTATTGATAGTAATAGTGAAAAATCCGAAATGCCAACGAATAAAATATATTATCAGGAAAAAGAATACTATTATCAGTTTCAAAATGATACAGTTTTTCAAGAAATAAAAATCGATTTTCTAGATAACAATAGAATTGATTTTAAATATGTCACAAAAAATAACATCAAACAATGTGTAGATACAATTCAAGGTGTAGCTCTTAACAAACACCCAGATAGTGATCCTGAACTGGATAATGATGAAGAAGGATTCGGTTATCCTTCAATAGAATATTTATATGAAAAGGGTGAAAAAGTTTTAGCAATACGAATTGCAATGAAAACGAAAGACAAAGTTGTAATTAATGCGTCAGGGTTTGAAGTCTCAAATTGTCAATATATCAGTATTGGTATTCTGAGAAAACGAAACAATAATAATAATAAATGGTAATTTTGTTTTAACTCCACGGCAACGTCTACGGAGGTCAACCGCCTCGTTACTATAATATAGGGTGCTTCGAAATATGGGAGGAGCTCACGAGCAATGCACAGCAGCAGCGGGTAAGCGTTTTTTTAATACCTTTATTTTTTAGAATGCCGGTTTTATTGTTGAAAAATGGAGAATATACTTTTTGATTATGTGGCGCGTTATATCAACCTTTCCGATGAGGAAAAGCAGATTATCAGAGAACTGAGCCTGACTAAATATTGCAAAAAAGGAACCTGCGTGCTAGAGGCGGGAAAGAAATCACAGGATAATTATTTTGTGCTGAAAGGTTGTTTACGCTGTTACTATTTAATAGATGGTGAAGAAAAAACGACCGAGTTTTATACCGAATTGGATGTATTATCTCCTCCTTGCGTTAAAGACGGTACCTATTCTGACTACTATATTTCCTGTGTAGAAGACACGGTACTTTTAGTGTCTAACCCGCAAATAGAACAAGAATCATTTGCCCGGTTTCCACGATTTGAAATGCTGTGCAGGGTAATTTCGGAAAATGTAGCTGCTAAAACTAAAAAGGAACTGGATAACTTTAAAACATCCAGTCCGGAACAACGATATTTGCGACTCTTGCAGGAACGCCCGGATCTTTTTCAAAGAATACCTCAACATCAATTGGCAAGTTATTTGGGAATTACACCACAATCGCTCAGCAGACTACGGGGCAGACTCGTCAAAAAATAGGCCGCACTAAGCGTAGGTTGGCAAGAGATTTTCTTAACTTAAGTGTACGGGTTACGGTAGGTACCCCGTCTAATTTTGTAGGATCATTTACCTTAAAAAATGATATGCAAAATAAATTTTTACTCCTTAGCCTTGCCTTTATGCTGTCTTCCGGGTCACAACTCAATGCACAATATGCCCAAACAGACAGTACCTATAAAAAATGGTTCATTGGCAGCACCTTGTTTTTACTCGGTAACCTGTCTTCTACCAATCCCCCCGACTTTGTACAGCTAAATATTGGCTACCGGATTTCAGGAAATGATGTCATTACACTGGAACCAAAAACCTGGAAATACGCCTGGCCAAATGGCATTCACCCTTTTTTGAACAAGGCTTACGGCAAGCCGGAGGAAAAATTTCCTGGCTATGTTCGTGAATATGGCTTATCGGTGGCTTACCAACGGTTTGTATGGAATGGCCTGTATGCCGAACTCAATCTAATGCCTACGTTACAGGATTTTGTGAACAATAATGGCAAAAAGATGGACAGGGGTTTCCAGCTTTTTAATACCTACCGCATAGGGTACCATATTAAACTTTTTAAGGACCGGTTTTTTATTCAGCCATCTCTTGCAATTACGCACCGTGCTTATCATACCAAATTGCCGGATGGATTTAAGCAGTTGGATGATAAATGGTCCAAATTTGTTTACGGCGAACCTGGATTTCATTTTGGTATTAACTTCTAACCAGTATTACATGCAGAAAATGAAAGCTGCCGTATGCAGGCAATACGGTGCCCCCGAGGTTTTGCAAATTCAGGAAGTAAAGAAGCCTGTTTGCAGAAATGACGAGATTTTGGTTAGAATAATGGCCAGTTCCGTTAATTCAGGCGATGTAAAACTTCGTAGTCTTGCCGTTAGCGGCCTTCAGAAAATAGTAATGCAAATGGTGCTTGGTTTTTCCCGGCCAAGAAGATCGGTATTGGGTATGGTGTACGCTGGTATGGTGGTTGATACCGGAAAAAAGGTAAGCAGGTTTAAAGTAGGCGATAGGGTTTTTGGTATGACAGGGTTTAGCTTCGGTGCCTATGCAGAATACATCAACGTAAAAGAAAATAGCATCGTGCTTACAATGCCCGCTAATGCTGGTTTTGAGCAAGCCGCAGCCTTGCCATTTGGCTGGCATACTGCAATATATTTTTTTGAAAAAGCTGGTATCAATGCAAGCAAAAGAGCTTCGATACTGGTTTACGGCGCCAGTGGGTCGGTAGGTACAGCTGCTGTTCAGTTGGCTCACTATTTTAATGCGGAGCTCACGTCCGTTTGCAGCAGCGCTGGTAAAGATCTGCTACAAGGCCTGGGCGCTACTTCCATTATTTGTTACGATCAGGAGGATTTTACCCAATGCCAAAAAAAATTCGATCTCGTTTTTGATGCCGTGGGTAAAATTTCCAGGCAATCCTGTAAACACCTGCTTAACCAGGGCGGTCGGTTTGTAACCGTAGGCGGTTTGGATATGGCTGGTCAAAAACTTTCCCATCTACAACTTATCAGGGAATTATTTGAAAAAGGGAAATGCCAGGCTGTTATTGATAAAGTCTATCCGTTTAACGAAATCGTTGCGGCTAACCGGTATGTTGATAGCGGAAAAAAGAAAGGGAATGTAGTGCTCCTGCTGAATGAGTAGTTTAAAAAAAGAGCGGGCAATTGCCAAGGTCGGGTGCAGCAGATGTGTGAAGCCGGTCGTGGCGTTAAAGTGATGGTGTTTTTTCATACCTGCCGCCCGCTTACCTGGTTGCAGCAGGTATGATTATGGTGCCCGGAATAGGCAAGCCATTTTCCTTTGCTTTTTTTGCCTGCTGAAAATAGAACTGCACCAGGCTTGTATATAATTTGTTACGGGTTACATTTAAATAAACCTGGGCCGCATCTCTTCTTGCCGGATCTTCCATTATTTCCTTAGCAAAAGTATTTGCCATTGCCATCAATTGGTTGTTCTGTAACTGCTTCTCTGTTCGCTTTTTTTGCTTATTCTTTTGTGGCAGCATACAGATCACTGATTTGTTGCCATAGCGCTTCAATACAAACAGGTCTCCCAATTTGCCGCTGTATTCCTTCAGAATAGAAGTTGTACTACTTGCCATGGATGAGGGGGTTGGTGATGTATTAAATATAAATAATATAGGTGTAACAGCGCTAGGGTTGTACAAATATTATAGAATCTTTAAATACTTTAGATTGGGTATAGCTTCAGTAAATACCCTATCAAAACCCTATCAAAACCCTAGTAATACCCTATCAACATGCTCTTTTTAATGACCCGGCAAACCTCTTAAAACAGCCCGGAAGGCAGCTGTCACGGAGCGCCTTCCCGGTAGCTTGCTGCTTTAAAGCAGTAAATGTCCGTTGATCTGAATTCCGTAAATTGTAACCCTAACAACAATACTTAACCGAACATGAGATTTTTCCAGCAAACCCTGCTTGCAGGCTGTTTCCTGATTAGTACTGCAGGATTCGCCCAAAACAACGATTCGCTGATTATAGCCGCAATTGTTAAAGAAGCCAATGAGCACTCAGAATTGGAAACCATTGCCCATCAGCTAACCGATGGTATTGGTCCCCGCCTGGTTGGCACCCCGCAAATGAAAAAAGCCGCCGATTGGGCTATAGCCAAATACAAGGAATGGGGCATCCAGGCCAGGATCGAAAACTGGGGCGAATGGAGAGGCTGGGAGAGAGGCATCACCCATATTGACCTGGTATCGCCCCGCGTAAAATCACTGGAAGGCATGCAGCTTGCCTGGAGCCCCAGTACCAAAGGAAAAACTGTTACGGGTGAAACCATTATCCTGGCCGACCAGCCCGATTCTCTATCTTTTCAGAAATGGCTGCCAGCTGTTAAGGGAAAATTTGTGCTTATTTCCAGAACCAACCCACTGGCCGGCCAGATTATAACTGGCAGGAATGGGCCACCACCGCTTCTTTTGAGAAAATGAAAAAAGAACGCGATGCCCAAACCACTGCCTGGAGAAAACGTATCAGCAATACCGGTCTCAATGCAAAAGCACTGGCGCTGGCACTCGAAAATGCAGGCGCTGCGGGCGTAGTTATCTGCAATTGGTCTTCCGGATTCGGTGTTAATAAGATCTTTGGTGCCAATACCACTAAAATTCCAACCATAGATGTGGCCCTGGAAGATTATGGAATGTTATACCGCCTCACAGAATCGGGGGTAAAACCCGTTATCAGTGTTCGGGCGGATTCCAAAGAACTGGGTAAAGTTCCAACTTTTAACACCCTCGCGGAGATCAAAGGAACCGAGAAACCCAACGAATATGTAATGCTGTCCGCCCATTTCGATTCCTGGGACGGCGGTACCGGTGCTACAGACAACGCTACCGGCACCATTGTAATGATGGAAGCCATGCGCATACTCAGGAAAATTTATCCCAATCCCAAACGAACCATCCTGGTTGGCCATTGGGGTAGTGAAGAGCAGGGCTTGAATGGTTCCCGCGCTTTTGTAGAAGACCATGCCGAAATTGTAGACAACCTGCAGGCCCTGTTCAACCAGGATAATGGTACGGGCCGGGTGGCCAATATCTCCGGACAGGGTTTTTTGCATGCATACTCCTATATCGGTCGTTGGTTGTCGAAAGTACCCCAGGAGATCCGGGGAGAAATTGAAACCAGTTTCCCTGGATCGCCCAGTGGTGGTGGATCCGATTATGCCTCCTTTGTAGCGGTAGGTGCACCAGCTTTTTCCCTGAGTTCCAAAAGCTGGTCTTATGGCAATTACACCTGGCATACCAACCGCGATACTTATGATAAAATAGTGTTTGATGACGTCCGGAACAATGCCATTCTTACCGCAATCCTGGTATATATGGCTTGCGAGGATCCGGAAAAAACATCGCGCGAAAAAGCAGTATTGCCGATCAACTCCCGTAGCGGCAAACAAGCCGAATGGCCGGCGCAAAGAAAGGCGAACAGGACTGGGAATTAGTGAAGCTTGTTAAAAAACGGAAAGCGTATACTGAACAGTTAAAATTTAACCTATGTACAGGAGAATTATGCGAAGTTTTTCTTGGCTGTTAGTACTGGTTACTTACGCAGCGCAGGCGCAGGTGTCAACGGTGGAGCAATCTTTACAGGCAATCGTTGATGCAGGAAAAGCCGTGGGGTTTTCGGTGGCCGTTGTGAAAAAAAATAAACTGGTTTATACGCAATCCTTCGGATACAAAGAGCTTGCTGCCCGGATTCCTTTAAGCAATACGGATATTTTCCGTATTGCTTCTATTTCCAAATCCTTTTCTGCAACCGCAGTTTTACAGTTGGTGGAAGCGGGAAAACTGAACCTGCAGGACGATGTCAGTGAGCTGGTTGGATTTACCGTAAGAAATCCGCGTTTCCCGGATAAAGCCATTACACTGGAACACCTCTTATCACATCGCTCCGGCATCAATGACAGCCAGGGCTATTTTACCCTGGATGCTATTAACCCAGCTAAAAACCCCCATGCCGACAGTTGTTACAACCAGTATGCACCTGGTGACGGTTACCAGTATTGCAACCTTAATTTTAATATGGTCGGAACCATTATTGAAAAGTTCAGCGGAGAGCGGTTTGATCAATACATCAAACACCATATCCTGGACCCACTTAACCTGTATGGCGGGTATTGTGTAGACTCGCTTGATGCAGGTCGGTTTGCTACCCTCTATGAATACCGGAACGATACCCTGGGTTTCCTGGCTTCTCCCGCCGCTTATGCACCCAGGAGAGAAGAAATCAGCCAGTACACTATGGGTTATAGTACCCCTGTTTTTTCTCCTACCGGTGGTATGAAAATATCTGCCACTGACCTGGCCCGTTATATGCTCCTGCACATGAATTACGGGAAAACCAATGGTCAGCGGATTATTTCCAGAAAGCATAGCCGCCGCATGCAAACCCCTTTGTCTGAACAATCGGGCTATGGCCTGGCATTGCATGTTACCAAAACCCTGCTTCCTGGCAAAACCCTGGTGGGACATACCGGTTCGGCTTATGGATTACACAGCGCAATGTTTTTTGATCCCAAAGAAAAATATGGAATTGTTGTGATCAGCAACGGTTGTCTTCCTGCATATGAAGAGGGATTTAATAACGTTATTAAAGAGATTGTGTTGGAACTGTCATCGTTCTTCCAAAAGTAAATAGTGTGCTATTTTTTCCCTTTTTGCATAGCTAAACTTGTAAATAATAACAAGCAGCAAAAATGGAACTGTCAATCCGCTACCGGCTTTTTGATTTGGTAAAATATTTTCTTAAACTGGGAGCAATTGGTTTTGGAGGCCCGGTAGCGTTGGTGGCCCATATGCACAGAGATCTTGTAGAACAAAGAAACTGGATTTCTGAAGAAGAATATAAAGAAGGACTTTCGCTTGCGCAACTTGCACCGGGTCCTCTTGCAGCACAGTTGGCAATTTATATAGGGTTTATTCATTTTGGCTTAATCGGCGCAACGCTGGTGGGTTTTGCATTTATAATGCCGTCCTTTTTAATGGTGCTGGCCCTTGGTTATTTATATGTAGTATACGATGGAATTGGCTGGATCCAGGCGGTCTTCTATGGAGTTGGTGCAACAGTAATGGCTATAATAGCCGTATCTGCCTATAAACTTTCAATAAAAAGCCTGGGAAAAAATAAGATCTACTGGATCATCGCATTCCTACTGGCAATCAACACGTTTATTACAGAAAAGGAAAGTAGTTGGTTACTATTGGCGGCAGGAGGGCTCAGTTGGTGGTTATCAAAAAAACGCGGGCATACTCAGGTATTGAACGGAATACAAACACTGTTTTTATTCTGGCAACAAACCGTACAAGTTCAGGAGAACGAAAAACTCACTACTATTGGGCTTTTTTTCTTAAAGGCAGGAGCTTTTGTTTTTGGCAGTGGCCTGGCAATAGTGCCATTTTTATACGGGTCGGTGGTAAATGAATACCATTGGTTAAATGATCAGCAATTTCTTGATGCAGTGGCGGTGGCAATGATTACGCCCGGACCAGTTGTTATCACCGTCGGATTTATAGGTTACCTTACTGCTGGTTGGATGGGCGCTGTAGTTGCATCCCTGGCAACTTTTTTACCCTGTTACCTGTTTACAGTATTACCTGCTCCCTATTTCAAGAAATATGGGAAAAAAGCCGGAATCAAAGAATTTGTGGAAGGTGTCACAGCCGGAGCAATTGGTGCAATTATTGGTGCAGTAGTGGTTTTAGGAAAAAGGCAGTTTACGGATTTTCCTTCGATTGTGCTCGCGCTACTGGTGTTGATCATACTCATCCGGTTTAAAAAAATCCCGGAACCTGTATTGATCCTGTTGGGAGCGGGCGTTGGACTTGTACTTAAATTACTATTTCCCGATCTATAATTATTCCGCATGAAATGGATTACACGCGAACGACCAAAGGTTGACAGAATAGCCTGTCCCTGGCTGATCCGCCGTTTTATTGATCCCGAAGCTGTTTTTCTTTTTGTTCCTTTCGACCAGGTGCACACATTGGCAGTTACAGAATCGGCCATCCCTTTTGATGTGCCGGGTGTAAAATTTTCCCATGATGGTCCATATTGCAGCTTTGATGCTTTTTTGAAAGAATATAAACTGGACGAACCGGCTTTACGTAGAATGGCTGTTATCGTGCGAGGCGCTGATACTGATCAACACCAACTTGCTCCGGAAGTGGCGGGATGGTGGGCCCTGTCTTCGGGCCTTTCCTATACGATAAAAGATGATCAGGAACTATTGTCTGTGGGACTAATACTATACGACGCCTTGTATAACTGGGCCCGGTTTCTGCAGCATGAAACTCATTTACAACAACCCAATGAATCTATGCTCTGGAAACTATACAGCAGCTTGCTGGAAAAAAATAACCGAAAGAAAAAACATACTCCCCAATGGGTGCAGGAGCTGAGAACCATTTTGCAGGATCATATCGATACAGCCCTTAGTCTGAAAGAAGTTTCACAATCACTTGATCTCCATCCGTCTTATATTTCAAGGGAATTTCCAGCATACTTTAATAACCTGAGTTTTGGCGACTACCTTCGCCAACAACGTATTGAAAAGGCTAAAGAACTAATGTTAGAGCAAGCCTATTCACTAACGGATATAACCTACCTTACCGGCTTTTCAGACCAAAGTCATTTTACGCGTATTTTTAAAAAGGTAACAGGTGTTAATCCACTTCAGTACTAGACGAAACTTATTAAAAAAAATCCGCCCGGAAAATTTCCCCTAAAAAAATCAATGAATTTGGAGAGATGGGAATTATGTAGTTATTTTGTCTATCTAATCGGTAGACTAATAAATAGAAAGATTTTTCGCTGTTAACCACCAGCAGGAAAAATCGGTCTGCTTAAAAAATTATTGTTATGATACAGGTATCAAAAGCTGCTCCTTCCAGGAGTAGGGTGGTTGTTCAGGCGCATTATTTTTCTTCGCAGTATTGTTGTTGCTGATAGCGCTTTCTCCCCAATTTATTAAAACAAATTTAGTGCGGTAATTGCCAGCCGGCTGTTTCATGGCTGGTGGTTAATACTGTTGCACACTGCTTTGATCTGTCGGTTTATAACTGGCACAGGACTTCTATTCCCTTACTTTTCACAAATATTCCCCATGTATAGCAAGTATGCTGTAAAGCATTTCTATTTTTTTGTGTTGGTATTATTGGCCAACCAGGTAATTGCACAAACCAACAAAGATTCTATTCCGGAAAATGCCCTCACCGGCATTGTTATAGATAGTAAGTCACAACAACCACTGGCTGGTGCAGTGGTGCAGGCAAAGGATCTGCCATTGGAAGTAATAACCGATAAAAATGGCCGGTTCCTGTTAAAAGGCATCAGGCAACTGCCCGTGGTGCTACTGATAACCTATGTTGGTTATGAGCGATTGGAACAAACGGTATCGAGCCGGGTCAATCAATTTCAGTTACAACCTAAACCCGGCGATCTGAATGAAGTGGTGGTGGTTGGATACGGCACCCAAAAGCGTTCAGATATTACTGGTTCTGTAGCAAAGATCAATCCCGCTGAGTTGAAACGCATACCGGTGGCAAGTTTTGATGCGCAATTGCAGGGCGCTTCTCCGGGGTTGCAGGTAATCTCAAATTCAGGGGTGCCGGGCGAAGCTGCGTTTGTACGGGTACGTGGTACTACATCTATCAACTCCAGCAGCGATCCCCTTTATATTATTGACGGGGTTTTCCTGAATAATAACAGCCTTCAAACCACCAACCTGGGGGGTAGAACCACCTCTCCGCTGGCCGATATTAATCCTGCTGATATTGAAAGCATTGAAGTGCTGAAAGACGCGTCGGCTACGGCCATTTACGGTTCACGCGGAGCCAACGGAGTAATAATTGTAACCACTAAAAAAGGACAATACAATGCCAAGCCCAAACTTTCACTGGCTATATCTAATGGTTGGGTAGAAGCGGATAAAACTACTTTGCCTAAACTGGCATCGGGTCCGGAAACGGCGCGCCTTGCCAATGAATACTGGATTAACTCAGGCATTGATAACCCTGCTTTGAACAGAACCTTTGCCAATCGTCCATTTCGTCCGAAGGCAGAAGGCGGCGCCGGCTTACCGGAAGAACAGGAAACCTATGACCGCCTGGGCGATCTTTTAAGAAAAGGTAGGGTGCAGGATTATAATCTTTCTCTGGAAGGAGGTACCAATGGCTCGCGCTATTACCTGGGTGCAGGTTATACAGATCAGGACGCGTTTTTTAAAGTAATAGGTTTTAACCGGGTGGGTGTAAAATTCAATTTTGACCAGAAACTAACCGACCGGATCAGTTTCGGATTAACCAATAATTTTTCGCGCAGCTATCGCAACCAGGCCCGCACAGGCGATGGCCCACAGGTTAGCTTATGGAATTCTGCGGTTTCTGCCGCAACCTATTCGCCCAAGTTTGCCGAAGATGGTACGTCGGTTGGATCCGATAATACCTATGTATTAATGGAGAACTATGCGGTTAATACTAAAAGTATCCGCTACGTAGGTAGTGCATACCTCGATGCTCAGCTTGCCAAGGGACTAAAGTTCAGAAGCAGTTTCAGCCTTGACTATAATACCTATGACGAAGCACAATACTGGAATTCCAAAACAAGTATAGGTCGGGCAGCCAACGGGCAGGCTATTTCAGCCATTTCGCAAAACAATACCTGGATCAATGAGCAAACCCTTACTTACCAGACCAAATGGGGGTTACATGGACTTACTGCTCTGGCAGGCAATACCATTCAAAGCAGTGACCTTGCCTATACCTATGCAGAAGGGCGCGGCTTTGCGAATGATAATTACAGGTTGATTTCTGCTGCTTCCATTCAAACATCGTCTGAGTCCTATACAAAGTTTACCCTCTCTTCATTATTTGGAAGAATCGGGTATAACTATGCCTCCCGGTATTTTGCGGAAGCTACTGTTCGGGCAGATGGTTCTTCCAAATTCGGCGCCAACAAACGCTGGGGCTATTTCCCCGCTTTTTCCGTAGGCTGGAGAATGAAAGAAGAATCTTTTCTAAAAAATCTTAGCTGGTTAAATGAATTGAAACTACGTGCCTCTTATGGTATAACGGGTAACCAGTCGGGCATCGATAATTTTGCTTCGCGGGGGTTGTGGTCAGGCGGTTCGGGGTATGCTGATGTGGCGGGTACGCCACTGCCAGGTATTGGTCCCCGGCAATTGGGCAACCAGAACCTGAGTTGGGAAAAAACCGCTCAAACCGATATCGGTATAGACCTCTCCCTCAATAATAACCGGCTGTCCATAACAGCCGACTGGTACAGGAAATATACATCGGGAATTCTTTTGCAACAACCACTTCCCTCTTCCAGTGGCTTTAGTTCTTACTGGGAAAATGTGGGGGAGTTAAGCAATACCGGTTGGGAACTGACCATTCAGCATGTTAACCTGAACGAACGGAATTTCAGCTGGCGCACCAGCCTGAATATTTCCGGTAACCGTAATAAGATCGAGCGCCTGCCCACACCCATTACCCGCTATACCCGCGATTGGGTGATACTGCAGGAAGGTTATTCGATGAACTCTTTCTGGCTGTACCAGCAGCTGTATGTTGATCCTAAAACAGGCGATGCTGTATTTGAAGGACAGGAAGATGGGTTAACAGTAGAAGACAGGAAAATAATGAACAGTTTTTATCCGAAATTTTATGGAGGCATAACAAATTCTTTCACGTATCGCCAATTTGACCTGAGTTTTCTTTTCAGTTTTCAATATGGAAATTATTCGCTCAACCTGCAACGTTATTTCCGGGAAAGGAATCCGCTGAGCGGAGGAGTATTAACCAATCTTTCCAACCGCTGGCAGAAAGAAGGGGACCAGACAGATATGCCGAGATTAACTTCCGTGGGCAATAATTATTCACTCGATCAGAACAGTCGTTACCTCGAAGATGCTTCCTTTCTCCGGTTAAGGCAGCTGTCACTGGGTTATAATCTTCCGGCAAAATGGGCACATAGGGCTTTGCTGAAATCGGCCCGTGTTTATGCCGTAGCTACCAATTTATTCCTCCTGACCAAGTATACCGGCGACCCGGAATCGAATGTGACCTCTGATCCTACCGCCCAGGGTATCGGATCATTTGGAACGCCCCCGCAACCACGTGGCTTTCAATTCGGCCTCAACCTTACCCTATAATCATTTTAAGTTTTGAACATTATGAAAAAAATTATTGTACCTATAAGTATACTGGCAGTAGTTCAATTCAGCTCCTGCAAAAAAATCCTGGAAGTTGATCCGGTTGAATTTACGTCGGATGATATTACCATTGTTGATGAAAATTCGGCCCGAACGGCAGTAAGAGGGGTGTATAACCAGCTTGCCTCCAACGGTTATTATGGTTACACGTTTCAAACCCTGGGTTTTTTCTCGGGCGATAATATACAGTATACCGGTTCGCAAACCGTCAACAACCAACTTACGAACCATGATGTAAAAGCGGATTTATCTGCTTTATCCACGGCCTGGTCGGCGATTTATAATACAATTAACCGGGCCAATCATGTAATTGAAAAAGTGCCAGCTCTTACTAGTACTTCAACCCTTACGCAAGCGGTAAAAGACCAGTTGGTGGGAGAGGCCTATTTTATCCGGGCAATCAGTTATTTTGACCTGGCAAGAACCTGGGGCGGTGTGCAATTAGTACTGGAGCCTACCAAATCGGCCAGTGAACGCCCCAGCCTGTCTCGGAGTACATTGGAAGAAACCTATCAACAGGTAATAAGTGACCTGGAAACGGCGGAAGGTCTTTTGCCGGCCACAACCAACCGGATACGTGCTACCCGTAAAACGGTGTGGGCCCTTCGTTCCCGGGTTCATCTGTACCGGCAGGAATGGGCATTGGCAGAAACCTATGCCTCCCAATTATTGGACGATGTTGCCAATTATGCACTGGTGCAACCTTACCAGAATTTTTTCGCCAATAATAGTTCCAATACCAGTGAGTCTGTTTTGGAATTGTATTACAGCACCGCAGTTACGAATAACCAGGCTTCTCAGTGGTTACCCACCACCAAGGGAGGAGTAGGTTGGATCCGCCCTACCGACCAACTAGTGCAATTACTCAATGACCCTGGTCGCGGAGGCAACCGGAGCAGCCTTTTGCAAAAACAGGTAATAAGCGGCGTTGATAACTGGTTCGGGAACCTATACTACCGGGCAGATCGTACAGATCCGGCTTTCCTGATTCGGGTTGCGGAAGTACTGTTGAATCGGGCAGAAGCCAGGGCTAACCAGGATAAACTCGAAACAGCACTTACCGATCTCAATAAAATAAGGTCCCGTGCAGGTATTCCGCTCCTGGAAGAAACCGCTGATAAGAACGAGTTGTTACTGGCTATTGAACAGGAACGCAGGCTGGAGTTTGCACTTGAAAACCACCGTTGGTATGACCTGGTACGTACGAACCGCGCGGCTGCAGTATTGGGTATAACGGATCCCAATAAATTAGTGCTGCCCCTTCCTTTCCGGGAATTACTGGTTGATCCGCAGTTAGTACAAAATCCCGGGTACGGCGAATAATCCCTAACGTATCAATAAACAGCTATGTCAGCTACTTTCACCTCTTTGTATTTCAGGACCTTGCTTATTTTCGGTACCCTGTTATCGCTTCCTTTCAACGAATCGTATTACAGGTATTTGTTTTCCATAAAATTCAGTCAACTGAATTTTATGGATCTGTTTCAACTCCTGCATCATCGTCCGGGCATTGTATCATTCGGTACTGCCGGAAAGGAAACTTATATAGGTTGGATCCTTACCCTGCTGGTTGCATTTTTAATTGCCTATTTGTGGCAAAAACGGGAAAAAGGGGCAGCAACTGCTGCCTCCTTTTATCAACTGTTGTACGATTTTTTGCGGATCCGTTTATCCATTGGCGGCTTGTTTTATGGTGTGCTTTTATTGTTGTCCTTATATTTTCCGCAACCTGCACTAAGTGATCTGCATTCCCAATACGGTCAGTTGGCGCCCTGGAAAATTTACTTTCTCTCGTCGGCTGTTGCTGCTGCCGGGTATAGCCAAACCATTGGTTTTTTGCTGGTTTTGGGTGCCCTGTTATTGCTATGGAAACGCACTATGGTAGCGGGCTTAATTCTTCTCCTGTTTATCTTAAGCAATGTGGTGTTGGCAAATTTTGCCTATTCGATTGGAGATCATTTGCAGGCCAGTTTTCTTTTTTTGCTGGCACTGACACTATTACTACCTGAACTACCCAGGCTTTATTCCTTATTAGTTCTTCGCAGAAAAACCATTGCAGCTGTACCGGAAAAGCAAAGCAGTCCGGTGCTGGAATCTATCCGGAAAACAGGTATCGTGTTGTATGTTCTAACGGCCCTGGTATTTGTTTCCCTGGCTGCATTTGGAACCGACGCAGCCTATTGGCCGTATACCCGGTTTGAATATTTTAACGGCATCGCAGGATATTACCAGGTCAGCACATTTCAATTGGCTGGAAAGGATTATCCGCCTTCCCTCACCGATAGTACCCGTTGGAAAGACCTGGTGTTTGAGCAGGGTCCATTACTGAGTATTCGAAAAAACCATCCCGAAACTTTTTATGAAAATACGCCAGCAGCAGTTTGGGAAAAAAGGCAGCCCGATCTCTACCTCGCAGCCGGCAATGCCGACCGTCGTTTTTATTCTTACACCGTTGCCGAGGATTCTATCCGCTTGCTGGACCTGGTTACGCGGGAACCGGCCTATACGTTTAAATTATCACGGCCGGATGCTGGTAAAGTGGTTTTGAACGGATCGGGACCCGATGGAAACCCCCTGGCTATTACACTTGAAAAAATTAACAAGCAATACCTCTTGTACAAAGGGAGAAGAAAACCTATTGTAATCAACTGATAAACGACCATTCTATGTTGTTGAATTCTCTTAGTTTACCCGGTTATGGCAAATATGACCCATCCAAGCTGGTAGATCAGCCAGCTACTGTATTTAAGAAATTTGGGATCCGCTGGCTTTTCCTGTTTGTGTTACTATTTGTGGTGCCCTTTGAATGGGAGTGGTACCAGCGGCTTACAGAATCACGCTCCTTTTTTTGGTACCTGTCGGCAATTGCCGGATACAGGCCCAACCTGGTAGAGATTCAATCCGAAAGCGGACGCTGGGGATTAGCGGGCTATGCCAGTTGGGGCATAGTGGCATTGATTGCCCTGGGCGGAGCACTTATCTGGACCCTGGTTGCACGCTGGTTGCCCAAAATAAATTATGCCGCTATTTATTACTGGACCAAAGTATTGATCCGCTACCGAATAGCGTTGGGTATTATAGCATTTGGTTTTTTGAAAGTATACCCGATGCAAATGCCGTTTCCCGGAATATCTAACCTGGCGACCGATTTCGGCGAATACAATACCTATAAAATTTACTGGCAGCATATTGGTATTTCAACCTGGTACCAGGTTTTATTAGGCTGGGTGGAAGTAATAGCAGGTGTATTGCTGTTTTTCCGACCTACTGTTTTTTTGGGCGCATTGCTCAATGCAGGTGTACTGTTTAATATAGCCCATGCAAATTTTGCGTATGACGGAGGAGTACATGTTTACAGTTCTTTTTTTGTATTATTTGCATTGATCCTGCTAATTCCCTACCTGGTTGAACTGTGGAAATTATATGTCTTGAAGCAGGAGGTAACGCCTGCCGATTATCTGCCGGTTTATTCTCCCCCTGTAAAAAAGATACTGCTGACGGTAAAAGTAGGGATCGTGTTATTGTTTACCGTGGTATATGGGGCCTTGCGTTACCAGGTGCATTATAAAGAGGGGTATCTGAAGGAGCCGATAAGTCCCGGACTGGCCAATGCCAAAGGCCTGTACACGGTAACCGAATTCCGGTTAAATAACCAGCTCTTACCGTATGATCCGCAGGATTCTGTTCGCTGGCAACAGGTAATGCTGGAGAACTGGAGTACGCTTGTTTATAAAGTCAATAAACCTTTTCCAATTTCGCTGGCCAATGGTACGCCTAATGAAAAGGATATTGATCGTACCTATGAATTAGCGGGCATTGGCGGAGGTAAACGATTCCTGTATTATACAATTGACTCGGTGCACCAAACCCTCACCCTTTTTGATAAGAACAAGCAGCGCGATGGTAGAAACCGCTCGCGGGGCGCTGCTGCTGCCAAAAAACAGGAAACGGAAAAAAAGGACAAACCGTTATACACCTGGCATTATGAGCGGCCTACGGCTGACCGGCTCCTGCTTCGTGGTTCATATGGAACCAGGGATTCGATTTATGTAGTATTAGACAGAACCAAGGATGCGTTTGCGCTTCAATCATTCACTCAATAATACGTACTATGAAAAAAATACTAACACTCTGTTCAATGCTGGTATTTATTGGTTGCAGGCAGGTTGAAAAAAAGCCCCTGCAGTTGGCGCCAGCAGCATTTGAAAAGCAGGCTAAGGAGCCGCAGGTACAGCTGGTGGATCTGCGAACGCCGGAAGAATTTAAGACGGGGTATATCGAAGGGGCCTTGCTACTAAATTGGAAAGATTCGGTGGCTTTTAAAGCGGGTGCGCAGCAACTGCAACAAAATAAACCAGTATACCTGTATTGTAAATCGGGCGGCCGCAGTGCCAAAGCAGCCGACTGGTTCCTGAAACAGGGATTTAAAGAGGTGGTTGAACTGAAAGGAGGTATTGAAAGCTGGCGTTCATCCGGATTACCTATTCTGACAAAATGAATTTTATACTATCATTTTTCTGCAGTGTTGCGGGTTCGCTGACACCGGGTACCATCAATTTGTCGGTACTGCAGGCCG
The DNA here is from genome assembly GCF_001601815.1 of Flavihumibacter sp. CACIAM 22H1. Classification (GTDB taxonomy): domain Bacteria; phylum Bacteroidota; class Bacteroidia; order Chitinophagales; family Chitinophagaceae; genus Flavihumibacter. The sequence goes on along the minus strand of NZ_LUKG01000015.1, from coordinate 40,386 downwards.
GATTGGAAGGTGCCGCTAGTAAAGGCCGGCGAATGGCCCTGGCAGCAGGCTTGGTGGAGTATTTTTATGCCGGGCTGGCCATTTATTTTGAAGCCTTGATCAACCGGCAAATCGGTTTATTCAGCTGGTTTAAACTATTGGCGGCTATTGTATTGCTGGTATTGGGATTGGCGGCTTTGTTGCCCGCAAAAAAAGCTGAAAAAACTGCAGTAGTTAAAACCGGGGGCTTTCGGAAAGGCCTGGTATTAGGATTTCTGAATCCCCTGGCAATGCCTTTCTGGATAGGGATAATTGCCTACCTGAAATCGATGGGTTGGATTCACCTGGATACCTGGATAGAGGTACAATTTTTTCTGATCGGTGTGTCATTGGGAGTTATCAGCCTTCTATTGGTGGTAGCGAACACCGCGGAACGAATTCAGCGGAAAGCCTGGCTTCAGTCTGACCGCCTCAGGTTATTTCCTTCCTGGCTGATGGTGTTGTTAGGATTAATCGGTATTCTTCATTTTTTGCTCAACTAAAACAGTAGAACACACATATGTAAAGCAACGTGGCCGAGTGGTTAGGTGGAGGTCTGCAAAACCTTTTACAGCGGTTCGAATCCGCTCGTTGCTTCCCTTTTTAATTGTAAAGTATAATTTATGTCAGCCACCGATCCCATTCTTCAACAAACTTCGTTAGGAGATGTTGCCGCCAGACAATTGGCAATTGCAACAAGAACCGTTCCCCAAATGATAACAATAAGTCCTCGTTGGTTAACCCAGTTACTACAATGGGTTCCCGTGGAATCTGGTGTATACCGACTCAATAAAGTGAAAGATGCCAACTCAGTTCGGGTTGATTGCTCTTCACGGGATGAACGGGTGCTTCCCCAGACTTTTGTTGATTATGTAGAGAATCCAAGAGAGTATAACCTTAGCGCTGTAACTACAGTTGTTGAGGTCCATACCAGAGTTTCTGATCTTTATAGTAAGCCTTATAATCAGATAGGGGAACAATTACGTCTAACGATTGAGACAATTAAAGAACGGCAGGAAAGTGAACTCATTAATAATAAAGAGTATGGTTTGCTGAATAGCGTAGCACCTTCGCAGATAATTTCTACGCGAACAGGAGCGCCTACTCCCGATGATTTGGATGAACTAATTACCAGGGTATGGAAAGAGCCGGGTTTTTTTCTTCTTCATCCTTTGGCAATTGCTGCATTTGGACGGGAATGTACGAGACGGGGTGTTCCACCTCCAACCATCCAGCTTTTTGGCTCTCCTTTTTTAACATGGCGTGGAATTCCTTTAATTCCGTCGGATAAATTACCCATAGTAAATGGTACGTCAAAAATCATTTTGATACGTACCGGGGAAAGCCGTCAGGGTGTGGTAGGCTTGTATCAGCCCGGTCTTCCAGGGGAACAATCACCCGGCTTAAGTGTACGGTTTATGGGTATTAATGACAGAGCCATTGCTTCTTATCTGATATCGCTTTACTGCTCACTTGCTGTATTGGTTGATGATGCAATTGCTGTACTAGATAATGTTGAAATAGGAAAATACCATGAATATAAACATTGATAACCTGCAAGCGGAAGAATTTCGCCTGCAACAACTGGCTAATTATTTATTTGGCCAATCAAGAGCCTCAGTGGGAACATCACCCAGTGGAATTCGCTTACCGGATACGGGTAATGTGGTTAACATGAAAGCACCTCAAACAGCTTTACCCGATCCGCATTTTCCGTCTGGAGGCAGTGGAGCAACTGATCTTGCTAAACTTAGTACGTTAAGTCAGTTGCCCATATTTGATTATATGCAATATCACCAGGACTATTATTTTTTAAAGGACCGACCTGTTGCGCAGCTTCCGGAAATGGGAAATTTTCCCGTTGACGTTCTAAGAAAAGAATTTCCGATTTTACAGGAATATGTAAACGGAAGACCCCTGGTTTGGCTGGATAATGCAGCTACTACCCAAAAGCCGAGTTGTGTAATTGAAAGGATTAGTCAGTTTTACAGAAAGGAAAACTCCAATATTCATCGTGCCGCCCATCAGCTCGCCGCAAGGGCAACGGATGCCTATGAATCTGCAAGGGAATCTGTTCGTTCCTTTATAAATGCCGGATCATCAAATGAAATTGTTTTTGTTCGTGGAACTACAGAGGGCATCAATCTGGTAGCATATACACTTGGTGCAGGTTATCTTAAAAGTGGAGACCAGGTATTGATCAGTAACCTTGAGCATCATGCAAATATTGTTCCATGGCAACAACTCAGGGAACGAATCGGCATTGAGTTGGTGGTGATTCCGGTGGATGATTCTGGGCAAATAGATATGGAGGCCTATAAAAATTTGCTCACTTCGAAAGTAAAGCTTGTTAGTTTTGTTCAGGTTAGCAATGCTTTGGGTACTATTACACCTGCAAAAAAGATGATTCAATGGGCTCATGCAGCTGGTGCAAAAGTGTTGTTGGATGGTGCGCAGTCGGTATCACATATGCCAATAGATTTGCAGGAATTGAAGCCTGATTTTTTTGTTTTCTCCGGGCATAAAGTATTTGGTCCAACAGGGATCGGGGTATTGTATATCCAAAATGATACTCTAGACGAATTACCTGCCTGGCAGGGGGGAGGTAACATGATCCGGGATGTACGTTTTGATAATACAACCTATCAGAATGGACATGCCCGATTTGAGGCTGGTACCGGAAATATTGCAGATGCTGTAGGGCTTGGTGCGGCGCTCGAATTTTTGCGTACTATTGGAATGCATTCCATTGCAGCTTATGAACATCAACTGTTGCTCTACGCCACAGAAAAGTTGAAACAGGTGCCTGGGTTAGAAATAATTGGAAAAGCTGCAGATAAAGCCAGCGTACTTTCTTTCACACTTGCAGATTTCAGCAATGAATCAGTTGGCAAACACCTTGATGAGCATGGAATTGCAGTAAGAACCGGGCACCATTGCGCACAACCTATTCTTCGACGTTTTGGACAGGAAACAACTGTACGTCCATCGCTTGCTTTTTACAATACAAAGGAGGAAATTGATTGGCTGCAGGATGCGCTTTTTAAACTGATCAGCCAGCGCTGATCAGTTCTGGTTTTTTTAATTCCTGCAACAGGTTCCATCCCTCTTCCCAATAACCTATGCCGGATAATGCATTAATATGTCCTTTGTTTCCAACGCTGATGAATCGGCTGCCCCAATAAGCTGCCCAGGTGGCTGTTCTTTCGATTGCTACGTAGGGGTCATTAGTACTTGCCACCACAAACCCTCTTACCTGAATAGTGGATTTGGGAATAGGTGCGAAGGAGGACACAGCTTTTAAAGCCGTACATTCTACATCAGCAGGAGCTACCAGTAAAACGGCTCTTATCAATGGATTTTTAAATTCTTCCAGCCAATGACGAATGGTAATAGCTCCAAGACTATGCCCAATAAGTATCATGGGCTCTTTAACAGTTGCAATTGCTGCTTGAAGATTATGTACCCATTTTTCTTTGGTCGCGGAATTCCAGTTGTCTTGTTGAACTCTAATAAAATCAGTTGGATAGGTTTCTTCCCATTTTGTTTGCCAGTGCTCTGGCCCTGAGTTGTAAAGGCCGGGTACATTAATATATTTCATGGAATTGTTTTATCAAAGATAATAAGTCTACTTATTAAGTAGACTAAATAAATTAAAAAAAGAATAAATAAAATTCATGGATCTTATTGCTTTAGCTATTCCAATATTTGGAGCATTTATTATAATCGAAGGCTGGTATTTAAAAAAGCAATCTGCTGGCATAAAACCAGCATTTGAAGAGGCTGTTGCAAATGTCAATGTGGGCATCGCAGAACGGTTTTTTGATATCTGCACCACGGGTTTGTTCCATGGCCTGTTTGTATGGTTATATGAAAATTTTGCCTTGTTTACAATTACGTCTACCTGGTATTGGTGGATTGGTTTATTACTGCTTACCGATTTGCTGTGGTACTGGTATCATCGGTTAGGCCATACTGTTAACATTTTCTGGGCAGCGCATGTTGTACATCACCAGAGTGATGAATTTAACTTTTCAGTAGCCGCCAGGATTACTGTATTGCAGGCGGGTTTTCGCTCTATATTCTGGTCTTTTTTGCCGGTACTGGGCTTTCCTCCGGAGATGGTAACAACAATTCTTCTGGTGCACGGTGCTTATCCGTTTTTTACGCATACGGAAACGATCGGCAACTTAGGTTGGTTGGAACATATATTGGTAACGCCTTCCCATCACCGGGTACACCACAGCAGCAATCCCTGTTACCTTGATAAAAATTACAGTGATATTTTCATCATCTGGGATAAACTGTTTGGCACGTTTGCAAAAGAAGGAGAGAAGCCGGTTTATGGCTTAACAAAACCGTTGAATAGCCACAGTTTTTTATGGCAACATTTTCATTATTTTCTGGAAATTGCGTTGGCCTGGAAACGAGCAAACAATGGCCGTGAAAAAATACGAATACTATTTGGTACGCCAGCCATGCTTGATCCTGTAAACAGGACAATATTGGAAAGACGTTTATTAAAAAGGAACCAACAATTCAAGGCTTCTTATTTTTTAAAAAGATATGTAGTTTTTCAAACACTTGTATCAGTATTGCTCGTTTTCATATTAGCCGGATTTCACCGCCATTTTAACCACCTTAGTTTTTGGTTTGCAGGGATAGCACTATTGGTAAGTTTGATTATATCCGGAGCAATACTTGAGAAGAAGACCTGGATTTTTCATCTGGAAGCTGTACGAATTGTTATACTTGCAGGTTGGCTGTTTTTTATTTACAACTCGTTCTTAGTTTTTCTTTTACTTATTGGAAATTGCTTTCTCCTTATCCGCTTTTATGGTACGCTGCAAGAGCAATATGAACGATTGCTGTTTCATAAGAGGAAATAAAAAAACTACCGGTAGCACCGGTAGTTTTTTTGTTTAAAGAATAAATTTTTTACAGGTTATAACGCAGCGTTATTCCATAGGTGCGCTGGTCGCCCAATACTGCGGCATACTGTCCGGCATTTCCGGCGGCAGGTAGTAGTTGCTCAAAGTAATTTTTATTCAGCAGGTTACGTCCCCAGAGGAATACACTGATGCCTTCTTTTGAACGAAAGCCCACCCGGCCATTGAACAGTGCATAACCCGGTACATTCAGGTATTTGGAAGGAGAGGGACTGGAAGAAAATCCGGATCTGAAATAATTATCCAGGGCCAGGAAATAGCGACCTTCCTTGGTAAAGGCCTTTTTCAGTTTTGACTGAATTTCTCCCCCGATAGAACCCGCCCATTTGGAAATGCCCGGCAGGTCTCCTTTTGATACGTCTTTAAACGAAGTGCTTGCGCCTGTTTCTTCAAGGGGTACCGGGGCATTGGTGAAAGAAAGGTATTTTCCTTCAGTATATGCCAGGTTACCGTATAACGTAATATGATCGTTTATTTTATAATTGGCATCTGACTCAATGCCTTTTACCCGAACTTTTTCCGCATTGGCCAGGTAACCCCGGTTTACGCCCACTTCGGCTGTTTGAACCTGGGTTTGGTAGTCTTTTATGTCGGTTTGGTGAAGTACCAGGTTAAAAATGAAGTTTCTGCTGGGAGTGGTTTTAACGCCGATTTCATAATGGGTAACCCCTTCTGGTTTGATACGTGCCAGGTCTGTCAGTACTTCGCCGTTAGCCGTGGGTAATCCTCCCAGGTTTACGCCAACGGGTTTATAACTGAGTGAATAGGTGGCAAAGGCATTAATATCCTTCCGTACCTTATACGAAACCGTTAGTTGCCCCGAAAAATTACTTTCGTCTACATCGGCACTAAATGCCTGGTCGGTGTAAACTGCTCTTTTAAGAGCCAGCAGCGCCGGGTCTTCAGTTTGCAGTCCTCCGTAGGTCTTCCGGTCAAAATCTACCTGCTTCTTGTCATAGTTATAACGGATACCTGGTAATACATGCAGTTTATCAGTGATTGCCCAGTCTAACTGGCCAAAGACGGCTGCGCCAAAGGTTTTCAGCCTTGATTTGGTACGGATACCATACCCTTCAAACAGGCCCGGTGTTTCCCATAAGGAACTGGTGCTGCTTTTCGAAAAACGCCACTGAGCAGCGCCTGATTCTTCAATATGATAAGGATCTGTTTTAAGATCCTGCCCAATCAGGAAGACCCCTGCAACCCCGCTAAGCCGGCTTGAAAAATCACCTGCATACCTGATCTCCTGCGTCCATTGCTGGTGTTTGGAAGTGGCCTGCGATAAGGTTAATACAGGCAGGCCTGTAAAGTCGCGGTCGTTGGAGGGATCCCAGTTCCAGTACCTCCAGGCCGTAGTAGAGGTAAGGGTACCCCCGCCAATTTTGGCATCAATATTTACGGAAGCGCCGCCCAGTTGGTTGCCTGATTTCCAGGTGGTATTGTGATCAATTTTGCGATCAAAGGGATTCCGCGATGGTAATTGGTAACCCAGGTCTGCAATAATGGAGTCAAACTGGCGGTATCCTGGCCGTTGGGTTTGTACTACCCCGGCAATAACCTGGGCGTAGCCGTCTGGCTTTTGATCGGTTATGTCCCCTATAAATGTTATTTTAACTTTATCGGTAGGGGTGTAAAGCAATTGTCCGCGTACGCCTATATTATTCAGATCATTCACTGATTTTCCGGTTGCCACATTCTCCAGTAAACCATTCCGCTGTGTTCCGGAAAAGGAAATACGACCAGCTAGCTTTTTTGTAATACCCCCGGTAATGGACGCTTTTGCCTGTACAAAACCGTAATTGCCATAACTCACCTCAAAGTTGGCGCCTGGCTTAAACTTGGGTGCCCGGGTGGTAATGTTAAAGGCACCGGCGGTGGTGTTTTTGCCAAACAGGGTTCCCTGTGGGCCTCTCAGTACTTCCACCTGTTCAATATCAATGAAATCAAGGGTGGTGGCTGCCGGGCGGGCATAATACACACCGTCTACATAAAAACCTACGCCCGGATCAATACCATCGTTGGTTAATCCAAAGGTGGAGCCAATACCCCGGATATTTAAGGTGGTGTTCCGCGGGTTAGATGAATATAACTGTACCGTCGGAACCAACTCCTTAAGGCGATTTACGTTGAAGGCACCGGCATCCTCTACCTGTGCTCCTCCCAATACCGAAATAGGAATGGGTACATCCTGCGCCGTTTCTACCCGGCGACGTGAGGTAATAACCACCTCGGATAACTGCGTGCTTTCAACCAGTATGATCGTTAAGACCGAATCTCTTAACTGGGTTAGTTCAATTTCACTCGGTGTGTAACCGGCAGAACTGATCTGCAAGGTGAAGGGAAGATTCCTGGGGGTGGTTAACTGAAATTTTCCTTTGGAATCCGCCACAGTGCTTCCCACACTGCCTTTTACCTTAATGGTGGCAGCTTCCACTGCCTGTCCTTTATCGTCCTTAATAAAACCAGTTAGGCTGGTTTGCGCCTGGCTGATACCAGCCAGCAATACAAAAACTACAATTGGAATAATACGCTTCATATCAGTGGTTTGCGATGGTTTATGGGTGACATACTTTTCCCCTTTTGATAATGTATAATAAATACACTATCAATTAGATAGACTAATATATCTGGTTTGGAATTATAATGTCTATAAAACCTATAGACAATACAAAACTAATCATAAATTTTATTCTACCAAATTTGTAGACTTAATTTTTTCTGGATTTCGACGAATGAGGTTCCGCAGCAATAGACCCATGATGTAACTTAGGCTGGTATGAAAAATTCCCCCGACTGGTTTGTATTTGAAGGAATGGACTTGCTGGATACCCCGGCGCTGCTGGTTTACCCCCAACGGGTTCAGCAAAATATTGACACAGCCCTGGCCCTGGTAGGCAGGCCCGAACGGCTCCGTCCCCATGTCAAAACCCATAAATCGGCCGACTTAACCCGGTTGCTGCTGGCGTCGGGGATCCGGCAGTTTAAATGCTCCACCATTGCCGAAGCAGAAATGCTGGCCCAAGAAGGCGCACCGGATGTATTACTGGCCTATCAGCCCGTGGGGCCTAAAACAGATCGCCTGCTGCAACTCCTTGAAAATTATCCGGCCACGGAATTTTCCTGCCTGGTTGATAACCGGGAGGCTGCCGGGGCACTGCTTCAGCAGGCCAGGGAACGCGGCATTTCGCTCGGTGTGTACCTCGATCTGGATGTAGGCATGCACAGAACCGGGATTCGACCCGACCAGGAAGCACTGGAATTTTACCTGGAACTGTACCAGCAACCAGGGCTGGCCCTAAAGGGCTTGCATGCCTATGACGGGCATATTGCGGATGCCGACCCCATCCTGCGGCAACAACGGGTGGAAGCTGCTTTTGCCCCGGTATTGGCAATGCGTGAAACCCTGCTGGCAAGGGGTTGCGCGGCGGTAGAGATAATTGCCGGCGGAATGCCCAGTTTTCCCTTCCTGGCTAAACATCCAGCGCTGGTTTGCAGTCCGGGTACTTTTGTGTACTGGGATGCATCTTATTCTACAAAATTGGCGGATACTCCTTTTGTACCGGCAGCACTGGTACTAAGCCGCGTAGTATCTAAACCCGCCCCCAACCGGGTTACCCTGGATCTGGGGCATAAATCTATTGCCTCCGAAAACGGGTTGGATAAACGGGTAGAATGGTTAAATGCAGCCGGCTTATTACCCGCCGGGCATAGTGAGGAGCATTTCTTCTTTACCGGCGAAGCCTGTGCATCACTGCAGATCGCCGACCTCTTGGTAGGACTTCCTTATCATATTTGTCCAACAGTAGCCTTGTATGAAAAAGCCATTACTATTATTGATCAGCAAGTGGCAGGAAGCTGGGAAACAACGGCCAGGGCCAGGACGCTGAGGGTATAATCGCGGAAATTTTACAACAGAATGCGCAAAAGGACCGCATTCCTGACGCTGGGCATTTCCTCTCTGGGAATATAGCATTAAATTAGAGACCTAATGAATTGCAGTCATGAGCCTACGCATTTTGCCAGCTAAAATGGGGGTTGTTTTTGGGTCTCTGGTGTTGGGCTTGTTTGTATTCAGCCGATGCGGAACCGACAGCCTAGCCGACCTGCCCGATACGGTCGATTTTAATTACCATGTACGTCCGATACTGGTACAGAAATGTTATCTCTGCCATGGGCCGGATGAAAGCAGCCGGAAAGCAAATCTTCGACTCGATACGTATGAAGGCGCTACCGCTTTATTAAAAGATGGCGGAAAAGCCATTGATCCCGGTCATGCCGCTTCGTCTTTACTGGTGGAGCGCATCTATCATAAGGACCCGGACATGGTAATGCCTACTCCCGAATCCAATCTCCGGCTTACGGAACGGGAAATGGCCTTGTTGGAAAAATGGATCGACCAGGGCGCTAAATACGATCCGCACTGGGCATTTCTTCCGCCGGTTGCCACCCCCGAACTGGCCGGGTTTAACGGTAATACCATCGATTATTTTATCAATAAAGAATTAGAACGGGAAAAGCTACCTGCAGCGCCCAAAGCATCCAGGGAATCATTGCTTCGCAGAGCCGCATTTTTATTAACGGGATTGCCTCCCACGCAGGAAGAACAGGCGGCTTTTTTGGCAGCTACCAACGATGATGCCTACCCGAAAATGGTAGATGCTTACCTGGCTTCTCCGCGTTTTGGAGAACGCTGGGCCCGGCATTGGATGGATATTGCGCGCTATGCAGAAACCCGCGGGCATGAATTCGATTATACCATCCAGGGAGCCTGGCGCTACCGCGATTACCTGGTACGTGCTTTTAACCAGGATATACCCTATGATCAGTTGTTGAAAGAACAGCTGGCAGGCGACTTGCTGCCTGAGCCAAGAAAAGGACCGGGTAACCAGAACGAATCAATAGTAGGTACGGTTTTTCTTACGATGACGGAAGGCACCCATAGCCCGGTGGATATCCGAAAGGATGAAGCCGACCGGATCGATAATATGATTGATGTTACCGGGAAGGCATTTTTAGGACTCACCATCAGTTGTGCCCGCTGCCATGATCATAAATTTGATCCTATCAGTGCCAAAGATTATTATTCCTTTTATGGCGTAATGGAAGGTACCCGTTTTGCGCACCATGCAGTGAACCAGGAAGCCAAAAAAGCAGCCCTCGACCGGTTGGTACAGGTGCAGGACAGTATTCGGCAATGGGCCCTTGTTCAATTAAAACAGCAGCCCGCCTATTCGGAAATTATACCTGCAAAAACGAACACTGATCCGGTTGCGGGAGAGGAGGGAACCCTGGTATTAGGTGATTTTTCCCGCGCTGACCTGGATGGCTGGAAATCAGATGGACAGGCCTTCGGACAAAGCACTACCCTCGGTGATCCGGTTTTTTCAGCGGCTAAAAAATGGATCGGTATCCGGGAAGGTATGGCCAGCAGCAGGAAAATTGCAGTGGGTTTATATGGGGCATTGCGCTCGCCGGATTTTATAGTGTCTACCAATTTTATTCAGGTGGAAGCGGCAGGGCGGCAGAGCTCCATCCGGATTGTGATTGATAATTTCCAACTGATCCAACAGCCGATTTACGGCAACCTGGAACAACAGGTAAGCTCAACCGATTTTACGCCTTACTTATTTGATGTGTCGGCTTGGAAGGGGCATAAAGCCTATATCGAAGTGCTGCCGGGTACCTATGAAAACCATGTATTTATCCAGCGCCCTGATTCGTATGTTGATCTGCGTTATGCTATTGCATTTAATACAACCAAAACGGTTCCTGAAAAGAACCGTCGTATTGTGCAGGAACTGAATAAACGGATCAAAAGCCAATTGGGTAGTACACCCAATGCCCGGCTAAGCCAGTTGCTGGATGAAGAACTGGCCCTGCGCGCACAAGTAAAGGATTCCATCCAGTTTATATATGGGGTGACAGATGGTTTCGGCAAAAACAGCCCGGTATTTGTTCGGGGAAATCACCTCGATTTATCCAAAGAGCCGGCAACCCGGCAATTTCTTCCCGCTGTTTCAAAAACAAATGTCCGGCTTGATGTGCCGGGAAGCGGCCGTCTTGAACTGGCCAATGCCATACTGGAAAAAAACAATCCCCTTGCTGCACGGGTAATGGTGAACCGGATCTGGCACTATTTATTTGGAAAAGGCATCGTTGAAACTGTCGATAATTTCGGTCTGCAGGGCAAACTTCCCACTCACCCGGCCCTGCTCGATCACCTGGCTCTTGAGTTTCAGAAAAACGGCTATTCAATCAAATACATGGTTCGGAAAATAATGCTGTCGGAAACTTTTCAGCGGGCGGTAAAACCGGAAGCAGCTGCCCGTGAGAAAGATCCTTCTAATACCTGGTTATCGCATTTTCCCCTGCTTCGCCTGGAAGGAGAAGCAATACGCGATGCCCTGCTGGCGGTTTCGGGCCGGCTCGATACTACCATGTACGGGCCACCGGTATTGCAACATATTACCTCCTTTATGAATGGCCGCGGTAAGCCGGCGCAATCTGGTCCGTTGGACGGCGCAGGAAGGCGTTCTATTTACCTGGAAGTACGTCGGAATTTTCTCGACCCGATGTTGTCTAGTTTTGATCGTCCATTGCCGTTTACCAGTTTTGGTAAAAGAGATGTAACCAATGTGCCCTCCCAATCGCTGATCTTACTAAACGATCCCTTTGTGGTGCAGGAGGCAGCCCGTTTGCAGGCAAGAATGCAGAAAGCTATGCCTGGTTCTGCTGCCGAAAAAATACAATGGCTTTATACGACCTGTTTTGCCCGGGCTGCAACCACCGATGAAGTGGAAAAAGGAACAGCCTTTGTGAACCAGCTAACTACTACGTACAAACGAACAAGTGTTTCGGGTAATGCGGTTGCACTGGCCTGGAAAGATTATATACATTCTCTTTTTAACCTGAAAGAATTTATCTACCTCAATTGATATGAGTAAACAACCCGTACATCCGGTACATCGTCCGCTTTCCCGCCGGGAAATGCTGGGAATCTGCAAATGCGGTTTTGGCTCCCTGGCAATGGTTAGTTTGTTTGGTAGTTTGCTTCCGTCCTGCGCTGGCGTAGCGGATGGAAAAGACCAACTTCTGCGAGAATTGGGCGGCGGCGCTATTCCGCCTGGATTTGTACCCAAAGCCAAAAACATTATTTTCCTGTATATGGACGGCGGGGTATCTCAGGTAGATTCCTTTGATCCAAAGCCAAGGCTGGCCCGGGAAAATGGCGAAGACCCGGCCAGGAAATTTAAAATGGATGCTACCCAGTTTGGGGATGTCGGAAAGATTCTGAAAAGCCCCTGGGAATTTCATCGCTATGGCGAATCGGGCATGGAGATCAGTACACTTTTTCCGCATATTGCCAGTTGTGCAGATGACCTGGCTTTAATCCGTTCAATGGTATCTAATTTTCCGGAACATACCAATGCCAATTATTTTCTTCACACAGGCAGTGGTTTACAAGGGCGGCCGAGTATGGGCGCCTGGGTAAATTATGGGTTGGGCAGCGAAAACAGTAACCTGCCCGGTTACGTAGTGCTGGACGGTGGACTGATTCCGCCCGGTGGACTGGATAATTTCAAAAATGGGTTTTTGCCGGCAGCTTACCAGGCTTCCCTGTTAAGAGCTGGCGCCGAACCACTGGCCAATATTCGTCCCGCTGATTCCCTCGCCGGCATCCAGGAAGAGAAACTGGCTTTTTTGCGAGAGCGCGATGGTCATTTGCTGAAAACCCTGGATGGGGCCGATGCAATCGAAGCGGCTATCTCCAATTACGAACTGGCCTATAAAATGCAGTCCTCTATTCCTGAATTAACGGAATTTAAAACGGAATCAGAAGCCACGAAAAAATTATACGGATTGGATTCCTCCGATCCCAACACCCGCAATTATGCAGCCCAGTGTTTACTGGCCCGCAGGTTAGTAGAAAGAGGGGTTCGTTTTATTGAACTGACCTGCCCCGATATTGGCGGCGGTGCCGATCGGTGGGACCAGCATTCCAACCTGAAAGCGGGGCATGAAAGAAATGCCCATGCCGTGGACCAGCCCATTGCCGGTTTATTGAAAGACCTGAAAATGCGTGGTCTGCTGGATGAAACCCTGGTGGTTTGGTCGGGTGAATTCGGACGTACTCCCTTTGCCCAGGGTACTGATGGGCGTGATCATAATCCCTCGGCCTTCAGTATGTGGATGGCTGGCGCCGGCATAAAAGGCGGCACCATTTACGGCGCTACCGATGATTATGGATACCGGGTAGTAGATAAGCCGGTTACTATACATGACCTGCATGCTACCATGCTGCACCTGATGGGAATGGATCATAAACAACTGACCTTCCGGTTTGGCGGACGGGATTTTCGCCTGACCGACGTACATGGAAATGTAGTGAAAGAAATTCTGGCCTGATAATTTTATGGAATGCAACTAAACCCCGAGCTCTCTTTATTTATAGGGCGATTTCATCCCTTATTCGTACACCTTCCGATTGGATTACTGACCTTTGCGCTGGTGCTGCAACTGGTACAATGGAAGCGGCCTGCTGACCGAATTCAGGGAATAGCTTCCCTGCTCTGGCTGCTGGCTGCCCTTAGTGGAGGCCTTTCTGTGCTGACCGGCTGGTTGCTTTCGGATGGCGGCGATTACGAACCAACAACCCTGCGAAACCATAAGCTCGGTGGTATTGCCGTAGCCCTGCTTTCATTCCTGGTTTTTCTCAGTTTTCAAGGGCGAAAAAAAACCGGTGTGTATGCCGGAATCCCATTTCGGTTACTGCTGATAGTTAGTGCCGTGGCAGCAATGGTACTGACCGGGCATTGGGGTGGGTCCCTGACGCATGGAGCAAGCTATTTAACTGAATACGCTCCCTTGGGAAAAAAAGATACCGGTAGCCAGGCAGCTACGGTAAACCAGGTGGTTCGCAGCCTGGATTCGGCCTATCTTTTTGAAGATGCCGTGGTGCCGATTCTGCAGGCCAAATGTGTAAGCTGCCATAATGCAGAAAAGAAAAAAGGCGATTACCTGCTTACCAGCCATGCTGCAATTTTAGCAGGTGGAAAAACCGGCACAGGGGTAGTGCCGGGCAACCTGGCCACCAGTGAGTTGTACCGGCGCATCAGCTTGCCGAAAGAGCATAAGGAATTTATGCCTACCGATGGTAAAACGCCGCTGTCCGAAGAACAGAAAGCTATTCTCGAATGGTGGATAGAAACGGGTGCTCACCAGCAACAGCGGATCAGTGCACTGGCACCCGGCCCTCGGATAAAAGAGCAGTTAACCAGCTTTTTTCAACTCGATCGGGAATCGGTTGCCGGCTATGCAGCTGCTCCGGCAGACCCTGCAGCAATCCGGAAATTGCTGGAAAAAGGGTTCCAGGTAAACCTGCTCACTAAAACTGCGCATTTGCTGGAAGTGAAATTCAATGGCAATGGAAATGAACACCCCGACCTCGGAGCTTTAGCCGGTATACAAGACCAGTTGGTATGGCTGCAACTCGAAAACTGCCAGTTGAAAGATGCCTCGCTGCCTGTTTTGGCAGCGCTGCCCAATTTGTATAAACTGAATATAAACCGGAACCCGGTAACCGACCAGGGTATTGCTGCACTCGATGCGCTGAAAAAACTGGAATACCTGAACTTGTATGGAACGGCTATTACACCCGCAGCACTTCCTATACTGGAAAAAATGCCGGCCCTTAAAAAGATCTATCTCTGGGATACCAAAATTAACCCGGCATTGCTCGACAGTAACGCGCTGCGTAGTCCAAAATTAATTTTGTAGTTCCTTCTATAAACACTAATTTAACGTTTTACTAAAACGATTTAGTAACCTGTTTTATACAACGATTGTTTATGCTGGTTTCGCCCCGCCTTTTGTACAAGCATTGTTATGGCCGTTATGCTATCCCGGCTGTGAATGTGTTTACCATGGAACAGGTGCTGGCCTTATTTGCCGCAGCGCAGGAAGCTGCAGCCCCCATCCTGGTACAGCTTACCCCCGCCGCAAGAAACTACGCAAGTCCATTAATGTTGCAGGCGATGCTCCAGGGAGCGGCCAAACTGTATCCCGAGGTACTCTATGCCATTCACCTGGATCATGGCAATGAAGCACATGCATTGGCGGCAATAGAGCAGGGATATACTTCTGTAATGATAGACGCCTCGCACGACCCCTTTGACATAAATTGTGAACGCACCAGATCGGTGGTGGAAAAAGCGCATCCGCATGGAATTGTGGTAGAGGCGGAACTGGGCGTATTAAGTGGAGTGGAAGACGATCTGTCGGTGGAAGAAAAAGATGCGCTTTATACCAATCCGGAGCAGGCAGCGCTTTTTGTTGCCCGAACCGGATGTGATTCCCTGGCCATTGCCGTGGGTACCAGCCACGGTGCCTACAAATTCAGTGGTGGTAAAGGCATCCAGTTTTCCATACTCGAAAAAATTCAGGCAGCTTTACCAGGTTTCCCCCTGGTATTGCACGGCAGTTCCTGCGTGGACCCGGCAGTAGTAGCGGCGATCAATGCCCACGGCGGAAAATTAAAGCCCGATGCATCGGGGGTACGGGATGAAGAATTGCAGAAAGCGATCCGCCTGGGTATCTGCAAAGTGAATATTGCAACCGACCTCCGGCTGCTCTGGACCCGCGATCACCGGCAATTTTTCAGCAACCAGCCCGATTTAATTGATCCGGTAGTTCCGGGCAAAATATACATGCAATCGTACCGCGAATTTATGCTGAACAGGTTTGCGGTAATGGGTGCCGCCGGGCAATCGAAGGAGTTGCAGCCCCTCGTAACTGATTTACAACAGGTAATAATAGGAGCCGAATGAATAATTTATTAGTACATCCAAGGCAGGATGCGACCGTTTACCAGCGCATAACCGCTGCTGATGCCGGCTGGACCCACCTCAATATGGAAGCGCGCCTGCTGAAAGCAGGAGAGCAATGGACGGGCTATACCGGGGAATTTGAATACGGGTTTATCCTGTTAAGCGGTAATTATACCGCTACAACCAGCAAAGGAAACTGGAGCACGGTGCATGGCCGGAAAAATGTTTTCAGCGGTATTGCACATAGTTTGTACCTGCCCCGCCATACCGAATTTACCATTACTGCCACCAGTGAGCAACTAGACCTGGCGGCAGGCTGGGTGCTGGCCAAGGAAGATTTCCCCGCCCGCTTTAAAACACCGGAAGAAGCGGCAATAGAGATCAGGGGAGGAGAAAATGCTACCCGCCAGATAAACAGTTTAATTGAACCGGGTTTCGGTTGTTCCAGCCTGGTAGCAGTGGAAGTATATACGCCTTCCGGCAACTGGAGTTCCTTCCCGGCCCATAAACACGATGAACGCATTGTAGACGAAAACGGGGTTTTGAAGGAAGCCAACCTGGAAGAAATTTATTTTTATAAAATTGATAAACCCGGAGGTTTTGCGTTGCAGCAGGTGTACACCTCCGACCGCTCACTCGACGAAATTCTTCGGGCGGGCAACAATGATGCGGTGCTGGTTCCCAGGGGCTATCACCCGGTAGTTGCCCTGCACGGTTACCATTGTTATTACCTCAATTTCCTGGCAGGCAGTGATCAGTCGCTCGCCAATACCCCCGACCCCGACCATAGCTGGTTATTCGATACCTGGAAATTCCGGGATCCCCGGATACCGATGGTTACTGCCACCATGAATCATCAACTTTAGTAATTGCCGAATATGAAAAAACTGGATTTGCTCACCATCGGACGATCTTCTATTGACCTGTATTCGCAGGATATAGGGGCCGATTTTATAGACATCAGGGGCTTCAACGCGTTTGTGGGCGGTTCTCCGCTCAATATTGCCGTATGTGCAGGAAGGCTGGGCCTGAAAGTAGCCTTATTAACCGGTGTAGGAGAAGATAAAACCGGTGATTTTATCCTGAATTTTTTGAAGAAAGAAAATATCGTAACCGAGTATATTCCGCGTATTCCCGGAGCCCGCACCAGTGCAGTAATCCTGGGCATAGAACCACCCGATCGTTTTCCCCTGGTTTTTTACCGCGATAACTGCGCGGATATACAGGTATCGATGGATCATGTAGCGGCTGCCGATATTGGCCAGTTTAGCGTAGTTCAGGTTTCGGGGAATGCCATGAGTAAAGAGCCATCGCGCAGCGCAATATTTTATGCGGTTGAACAAGGATACGATAAGGGTGTTCCGGTAATCCTCGACATCGACTTCCGGGCCGATCAGTGGTCGGATATCCGGTCGTTCGGGCTGATGATCCGGGCTATTCTGCCGAAAGTCAGGATTGCTATCGGTACCGAAGAAGAAGTACTGGCCGCCACATTACAGGATATCAGTGATGTAGTGATCGAACACCAGCAGATATCGGCGCCTAAAGTAAAGGGCAACCTTGAAAACTCCGTTAAACAGATCCTGGCAGCCGGTGTAAAAGTATTGATTGTAAAAAAAGGCGCTAAAGGCGTTACCATCTATAGGGCTGAACAGGAACCGCAGGATGTTCCGGGTTACCCGGTAGAAGTGCTGAATGTGCTGGGTGCCGGCGATGCGTTTGCAGGTGGATTTATTTATGGATTTGTGCAGGGATGGAGTATACCCAAAGCCTGCCGCCTGGGAAATGCCTGTGGTGCACTGGTAGTGCAACGGCCCGGCTGTGCCAATGATATGCCCCGCCTGGCAGAAGTACTGCAACTGATGGAAGAAAGAGGCGGATTAACTGATTAAACCTATTAATTGCTCCTGATATGGCAAGAAAAACTAAACGATTAACCACGGCGCAGGCCACGATCTTATTCCTGCAAAATCAATTCGTGGAAAGAGATGGAAAAGAAACGGCTTTCTTTGGCGGCTGTTTCGGAATATTTGGGCATGGCAATGTGGCCGGCATCGGGCAGGCTTTGTTACAATACCCGTCTTTCCCCTATTTCCAGAGCAGGAA
This sequence comes from Flavihumibacter sp. CACIAM 22H1, assembly GCF_001601815.1. Classification (GTDB taxonomy): domain Bacteria; phylum Bacteroidota; class Bacteroidia; order Chitinophagales; family Chitinophagaceae; genus Flavihumibacter. The sequence continues at coordinate 22,487 of NZ_LUKG01000015.1, read as the reverse complement.
TGAGCAGGCGATGGTGCATACCGCCGTTGCTTATGCAAAGATGAAGAACAGGCTGGGTGCCTTGGTGTGTACCACTTCTATTGGTCCGGGTGCTACCAATATGGTTACCGGTGCAGCAACGGCTACCATTAACCGAATTCCGGTATTGCTGTTGCCCGGCGATATTTTTGCTAAACGAGACGTGGCGCCCGTACTGCAGCAACTGGAAGCCAGTTATAGCCAGGATATTTCCGTAAATGATTGCTTCAAACCAGTTTCTAAATATTGGGATCGGATCAATCGTCCGGAGCAATTGCTCACCAGTTTGCCCGAAGCAATGCGGGTACTTACATCACCTGCTGAAACCGGCGCTGTTACCCTCTGTATGCCGCAGGATGTACAGGCGGAAGCATTTGATTTTCCGGTGGAGTTTTTTGCAAAAAGAGTTTGGCCGGTGCAGCGTAACCGCCCCGACCAGCGTGCCCTGGCAAAAGCGGTAGACGCTATCAGAGCCGCCCGAAAACCTGTTATTATAGCCGGCGGCGGCGTTTTGTACAGCGAAGCCAGCAAAGAACTAACGGAACTGATTAACCGAACCGGCATTCCTGTAATGGAAACTTTTGCCGGTAAAGGTTCAGTTCATTATAAAGAACCGCTAAATCTGGGTGCCTGCGGTGTTACCGGAACCCCGGGTGCCATTACCGCAGCTGCGGAAGCAGACCTGGTGATCGGCATCGGTACCCGCTACAGCGATTTTACCACGATTTCGGAATCAGCTTTCCAGCATCCGGAAGTTCGGTTCATTAATATTAACGTAGCAGAATTTGATGCATTTAAACACGCCGCTATTCCGCTGGTAGGTGATGCAAAAATTATTCTGCAGGAATTATTGCCTTTGCTGAAACGGTATAAAGTATCGGATGCATACAGGACCAAACAGGAAAGAGCTGCCCGGCAATGGGATAAAGTAGTGAGTGCAGTGTATAACCTAGAACACCCGGTACCCATCAGCCAGGGCGAAGTAATTGGCGCAGTAAATACCCTTTCTGCGGACAAAGATATTGTAGTATGTGCCGCAGGCAGTTTGCCAGGTGATTTGCATAAGCTCTGGAGAACCAGGAACCCCAAGGGCTTTCATCTCGAATACGGTTATTCCTGTATGGGGTATGAAATTGCGGGCGGCCTTGGTATTAAAATGGCCGATCCCTCGCGGGAGGTATATGTGATGGTAGGAGACGGCAGTTACCTCATGATGAGCCAGGAAATTATTACCGCTGTACAGGAAGATGTAAAGCTCATAATTGTATTACTCAATAACAATGGCTATGCCAGTATCGGCGGCCTGTCTGAGTCGCTCGGCACCAAGGGCTTTGGTACACGTTATGAATACCGGAATAAAAAAACCGGCCAGTTAAACGGGGGCATTCTGCCGGTAGACCTGGCCGCTAATGCAGCCAGTATGGGGGCAACAGTACTGAAGGCAGAAACCGCAGCGGAGCTGAAAGCGGCCCTGGTACAGGCAAAAAAGAATAAAAATACCACCGTGGTGTACATTGAAACCGATCGGGAACAACGGGTCGGTGGTTATGCCTGGTGGGAAGTGCCGGTAGCAGAAGTGTCGACCCATGCACAGGTTAAAACAGCATACGAGAAACTGAAGAAAAACAAAGCCAGGCAACGTACTTATTAACTCCCTATAAACCCAACGAATGAATCTTGCCATTGTAACGTTTGCTTTATTTACGCTGTTTGTCGGCCTCTATTGCTGGTACAAAATGCGTAACTCAACATTTGAGACAGCCTCCAGTTATTTTTTGGGAGGAAGATCCCTCGGTGCCTGGTTGATTGCCATCTCCATGCTGCTCACCAATATTTCTACCGAACACCTGATCGGGATGAATGGATCAGCGTATAAAAACGGATTTATAGTAATGGCCTGGGAAGTTACCAGCGCAATTGCCCTGGTAATTGGGGCCGTGTATTTTATTCCCCGGTATTTGAAAATGGGTTTAACTACCATTCCGCAATACCTTGAACTGCGCTTTGATAAATCAACCCATACCATCGTTAACCTATTACTGATATTTTCATTTATCATAACCCTGTTGCCAATTGTGTTGTACACCGGGGCTATCAATTTTGAAACCCTGTTTGATATATCCGCCAAGTTTGGTATTACCAGGGAACAATCTATCTGGTGGATCATTGTATTAACCGGCATCCTCGGATCTATCTATGCTATTTTCGGTGGACTGAAAGCAATTGCCTATTCAGACCTGATTTATGGAATTGGTCTTTTTATTGGCGGATTAGCCGTGCCGTTTTTTGCATTGTACGATATCGGTAATACGGATATTGCAGCAGGCTTACAGAAAGTTTATGAGAACGCGCCGGAAAAATTCAATTCAATCGGTGCATCTGATTCGGTATTGCCCTTCGGTACCCTGTTTACAGGCTTGGTGATTAACCAGATTTATTTCTGGTGTATGAACCAGGTAATTGTACAACGGGCATTGGGGGCGGCCAACCTTAAAGAAGCACAGAAAGGATTTCTGATCATGGGTTTGTTCAAGATACTGATGCCGCTGATTATAGTACTGCCCGGTGTTATTGGTTTTTATTATTTCAGTGATTCGCTCTATGCCAACCAGGATACTATTTACCCGGAGCTGGTGAAAAAAGTATTGCCGGTTGGATTGATCGGGATTTTTGCGGCCATTGTAATGGGAACCGTTTTGAGTACCGTAAATGCCGTGCTGAACAGTGCGGTAACCCTCTTTACGCTGGGCGTTTACAAACGCCAGCTCAAACCCGATGCCGATGAGAAAAAATTGGTTAAAACAGGTAAGTGGGCCTCGATTTTCCTGGCCGTTTTTGCCATTTGCGTGGCACCAATGGTGGCGAAAGCACCCCAGGGACTTTACCAGTTATTACAGGAACTGAATGGCATCTTTTTTATTCCTATAGCCTCGGTATTATTGGGTGGTTTTTTTATTCCATCTATTTCTGCCGCAGGTGCAAAAGTGGCCATTTTTACCGGGCTTGCTTTTTACCTGCTTACCACATTTATCCTGAAAGTGGATATTCATTTCATTCATGTATGGGGAATTGAATTTGTATTGAACATCCTGGTAATGCTGCTCATTTCAAAGTTTTACCCCAATACCAATCCGTATAAGCCGGTGCATACAGGTGAAGTAGATATCGAGCCCTGGAAATACACCAAACCGGTAGCCGTTTTCCTGGTATTGACCACTATTCTAGTCTATTATTTATTAAGCTGATAAACGAGTTTATATGAATGTTCTTCAAAACTATATCAATGGCAAATGGGTGCCGAGTAAATGCAGTGAAACAAGAGATGTGTTAAACCCGGCTACGCAGGAAGTACTGGCCAAAGTTCCGTATGGCGCAGCCACGGCAAAAGACCTGGACCTGGCAGTTGACGCAGCACAAACTGCTTACCTGGGTTGGAAAGGGGTTTCTGTACTGAAACGGATTCAACCTCTCTTCAAACTAAAGCAATTACTGGAAGCAAACAAGGAAGAGATAACCCGGCTGATAACCCTTGAATGCGGTAAAACACTGGCTGAATCAGCCGGTGAAATACAGCGGGCCATCGAAAATGTAGAAGTTGCCTGCGGCGCTCCGATGCTGCTGCAAAGTGAATTCCTGGAGAATGTGGCTACCGGCATTGATGAGTTTATGATCCGTCAGCCATTGGGGGTAACAGCTTGTATTGCACCGTTTAATTTCCCGGCAATGATCAGCTTCTGGTTTCTTCCGTATGCTATTGCAACAGGAAACAGTATGATCATTAAACCGTCGGAAAAAGTGCCGCTGACCATGATGAAGATATTTGAGTTGATAGACCAGTTGGATCTGCCGCCCGGTTTGCTGAACATGGTACACGGGGGCAAGGAAACGGTTGATGCACTGCTCGATCATCCATTGGTGAAATCGATCAGCTTCGTGGGCAGTACACCCGTGGCCCGGTATATATATTCACGCGGTACCGCCAATGGTAAAAGAGTACAGGCTCAGGGGGGTGCAAAAAACCCGGTGGTTGTATTGCCGGATGCCGATATTGAAATTACATCCCAGATCATTACCGATAGCGTATACGGCTGTGCCGGGCAGCGTTGCCTGGCTGCTTCCGTAGTAATTACAGTCGAGAACGATGCGCAAATCAAGGAAGCCCTGTACGAGTCTGCCCAGAAAAGATCGGTAGGTTACGGACTGGATAGCTCTGTGGAAATGGGGCCGGTTATCAGCCCCGAAAGTAAATCACGTATCGAAACCCTGATTGGGAAAGGGCTGGATGAAGGCGGTAAAGTACTACTGGATGGGAGAAATAAAGCCGTTTCAGGTTTTGAAAAAGGGAATTTTATCCGGCCTACCATCCTGGAAGGATTGCCCCTGGATGGCGAATTGATCAAGACAGAGATTTTCGGACCCGTTATGACCCTGGTACATATGAAAAATGTAGACGATGCCATTGAGTTTATTAACCGGGGTACCTACGGCAATATGGCCTGCCTGTTTACCAGTAATGGAAACAGTGCCCGTAAATTCAGAAGCGAAGCAATGGCGGGCAATATCGGCATCAATATCGGTATTGCCGCACCAATGGCACAGTTTCCTTTCAGTGGCTGGAAAGACAGCTTTTTTGGTGACCTGCATGGACAAGGCAAACATGCCATCGAATTTTTTACACAAACAAAAGTGGTCGTGGAAAGATGGCCCAAAGAATGGAGCCGTAAATTTTAACGCATAAGCAGTAGTGTTATGAACCAAACAACAAACGATACCACCATAAAAATTGCCAATGCTCCCTGCAGTTGGGGAGTACTTGAATTTGAACTGGAAGGCGATAAAAAGGGCTATGAAGAAGTGCTCAACGAAATGAAAGCAGCCGGTTATGCCGGTACTGAATTGGGCGATTGGGGATTCATGCCTACCGACCCGGCAGCATTGCGCAGCGCTTTGCAAACAAGAAACCTGGAATTACTGGGCGCTTTTGTTCCGGTTGCATTGGTAAAAGATGAAGCGCTTGAAGAAGGAATAGAGCGGGCGCTACGTACAGCCGGCCTCCTGCATGCGGCCGGTTACCCGGGTGCTTTTATTGTATTGGCAGATGAAAATGGATCGGTTCCGGAAAGAACCCGGAAAGCCGGGCGGGTAGGGGCGGCAGACCTGCTCGACCAGGTTGCATATAAGCGGATTGCCACCAATGCCACCCGTCTTGCCCTGGCAGTAAAGGAAAAATTTGGCATGCGCACCGTATTCCATCACCACGGTGCGGGTTATGTGGAAACTCCCCAGGAAATTGACTGGTTGCTGGAAGGAAGCGATCCCGGATTACTGGGCCTCTGTTTTGATACCGGGCATTATATGCTGGGTGGGGGTACCGACCCGGTTGGTTTTATGAAAAAACATTTTGAACGGATCTGGCATGTTCATTTCAAAGATTTTGATCCGGCAGTACGCGACCAGGCAACCCGGGAAAACTGGGATTATTTCCAGTCGGTTCAAAATGGTGTTTTCTGTGAGCTCGGAAAAGGAGCCGTTCCTTTCGATGCCGTTAAAACCCTGTTGCAGGAAGAAGGGTATAAAGACTGGATTGTAGTAGAACAGGACGTATTACCCGGTATGGGCAATCCTTTTCAATGTGCACAAAAGAACCGGCAATTTTTGGCTTCTATTCAACTTTAATTAAACGCAAACCAACCAATAGATCGGTATGAAAAAGTTATCCCTTGTTTTAATAGGAATGGGCCGGATTGGCCGTATTCATCTCAATAATATTTTACGCCAGTTTCCGGAAGTTACTATTTCGGGCGTGGCCGATAAAGATTACCCGGCAGATAAATTTGCACAGGAGTACGGCGCTATTCCCTTTTCACAGGATGCAGAAGAACTGATTGCGCAACCCGGCGTGGATGCCGTGCTGATCTGCACACCTACCAGTACGCATGCTGCCATGATAAGACTGGCCTTAAAATATGAGAAGCATATTTTCTGCGAAAAGCCCGTGGATCTTTCGCTGGAAACAACCAAGGAACTGGTTGACCAGGTAACAGCCGCCGGTATAAAATTGATGCTTGGCTTCAACAGGCGTTTCGATCCTGATTTCCTGCATGCCCACCGCCAACTTACGAATGGTCGTATCGGAGAAGTACAAATCGTAAAAATTACCAGCCGTGATCCGGGATTACCACCGATTGATTATATCAAAAACTCCGGTGGACTTTTTATGGATATGGTTATTCATGATTTTGATATGGCCCGCTACCTGATGGGAAAAGAAGTGCGGGAAGTGTATGCGCAGGGCAGGGTATTGGTAGATCCGAAAGTAGGGGAGGCAGGGGATATTGATACCGCATTAACCACCCTTATTTTTGAAGACGATTCCTATGCGGTTATTGATAACAGCCGGGAAGCAATTTACGGGTATGATCAACGCCTGGAAATTTTTGGGAATAAAGGAATGCTACAGGTCGAGAATAATCTTCATAATAAAAATATCGTGTACGATCAGGCAGGTATACACCATTCACAACCCCTTGATTTCTTTATGGATCGCTATGCGGCTTCTTACCTGAATGAGATGAAGTTTTTTATAAATGCCCTGCTGAATGGGCAGCCTATACCGGTAAGCGGACAGGATGGACTGGAAGCCGTAGTAATTGCAACGGCTGCAAAATGGTCGGTAGAGAAAAAAAGACCGGTTAGCATCGCAGAAGTAAAAGCAATTTTGTAACTATGCCGCATTAGCTTTTCCACTATGGCCAAAAAAGTGTCGATCAAAGATATTGCCTCGGCAGCCGGGGTTTCTGCCACTACCGTTTCCATTGTATTAAATGGGCGGGCAAGGGAAATGAAAATCAGTGAGGCCATGGCAAAAAAAGTGGAAAAGCTGGCGGAAAAACTAAACTATCGCCCCAATCTTTTTGCCAAAGGATTAAGGACGGGTAAAACCCATACCATTGGCCTGATTGTGGATGATATTTCGAATTATTTTTTCGGGCACCTGGCAAAAGTGGTGGAAGAAGAGGCCGATAAAAAAGGATATACCGTCATGTTTTGCAGCAGCGAAAACAATGAGGGAAAATCGAGGAATATCCTGAACATGCTGGTGGATAAACACATGGATGGATATATCATTGCCCCCACCACCTTTATGTTGCCTGAACTGGAAAAGCTGATTGCGGAAAAGCGGCCAACGGTTTTGATTGACCGCTATTTCCCATCACTCAACTCAAATTTTGTAACCGTCGATAATTTTACCGGCAGCCTGGAAGCCATCAATCACCTGGCCTCGAAGGCCGTAAAAAAAATTGCCCTTGTCACTAACGATACCGATCAGTTACAAATGCAACAGCGGATCGACGGGTATGTATCGGGATTGAAAAAGAATAAACTTCCGCTGGATCCATCCCTGGTTAAAAAAATCCCTTTCGGCCGGCCGGAAGCAAAACAGGTTAAAGACCTGGTGCAGTTTTTTTCCAGGATGAAAGGAAAATTTGACGCTGTTTTTTTTACTTCCAATAACCTGGGGGTGGCAGGTCTGGAAGCTTTTAATCTACTTGGCTTAACAGTACCCGACCAGGTTTCCGTACTTTGTTTTGATGACAATGATTTGTTTCGCCTGGGCAAACCCGGCATTACGGTAATGAGCCAGCCGATTAAACAGATGGCCAAAAAAGCCGTGGAGGTACTGGTGAAACAAATTGAGCAGGCCGATAGCCCTCTTTCACACGTGGTACTGCATACGCAATTAATAGAACGAGCCTCTGTTCAATAAACCGGTTAGTTGCTTGCAGGCGGGTTGAAGCTAGGCAATAAGGCTTATTTTTGCCGCAAACAATCAATCCGGCATGATAAAGTGGATAGGCGTAGTTTTTATTGTTCTTAGTTCTCTTCAACAGGTTTTTGCTCAGCCAATCGATTCAGTTTACAGTAAGGAGCCAGATACTACTATTTACCGGGTAGGCTTTACGGGCACGGGTAATATTAATAAAACCGCTGCCAATGGTACGTCCTATATTTTTAATAATGCGGTGCGGTTTTCTATTGAAAAAAAAGTGCTGACGGTAAATGCTTTTGCCAACTGGATTTATGGAGAAAGTCCACAACGGAAAACCAATAATGACTACCTGTTTATAGTAGATGCAGACCTGTTTAAAAATACCCGTAAACTTTATTACTGGGGACTGGCCGGTTATGAAAAAAGCCTGTCGCTGAAAATTTTTGACCGGTACCAGTTAGGTGGGGGATTGGGCTATACCATTGTAAACAATAAGCGGCTGAACCTGGTTGTTTCCGATGGATTGCTGTACGAGAAATCGGCATTGCGGGAGATGGATAAATACGGCCGGACCAGCTATGAAACCGTCCGAAATTCATTCCGCCTGAAAAACCGGTTTAAACTACAT
>NZ_LUKG01000015.1:9941-13326 GCF_001601815.1 Flavihumibacter sp. CACIAM 22H1 | reverse complement strand
GGTTTTAAACTACATGAATTGATAACGATTGATGGTGTTACATTTTCTGCAGCATTCCTTATCGGATAAAGAAGACTATATCATACGTACTACCAATACAGTATCTTTTCACCTGAAAAAATGGCTGAGCCTTACCGTAGGGTTAACCTATAATAAACTCAATTTTATTCAGTCGGAAAACCTGCTGTTTAATTATGGGCTAACCCTGGAAAATGTATTCTGAATTAAAGACTGAAATTAACCGATGCTGCAGTACCTCCGGATTTACAGAGCGCAAAACCAGCTGCGGTAATTTTAACCAGGGTAAAGCGTTCCTGCTGGTGCAGATCCACCAGCCCCTGTTTGGCTAATTGGTGAATATGCTCCAGGATTGTATCCCACGGAAGAAACTGACGCACAATAATTTGCGCAGGTTTACAGGGATAACTCGTAGGATCGGGGTCGTCCTTTACGATCGAATAAATGGTTTGGAGAGTGGAATAGGGATGATCCATATATATCCCAAAATAAGTTGATAAGTCGGAACCAGAAAACAAAGTTTTCAACATTTTATCCTTCTCCCACCTCATTTCCCCCGGAACGGTCGCCCGACTTGCGTTTGAACAAATCCAGCTCTGTTCTTCCAAATCGATAACTGAAGGTTAAACGCAGGGTCCGAACATTCCAGCGCCGGTAAGAATCCTGGTAAAAATTTTCCGTATCTGTGATACTGCCAAAGCGGCGGCTGTTAAACACATCGTTTACATTGAATGTAAGGGTGCCTGCATTGTTTTTCAAAAAATCCTTCCGGATCGCAAAATCCATATAATACTGCTCATTGGTTTTACCCTGTGGCATTACCCGGGGAGATTCGTATTCGCCCGATAACTGGAAAGAAAAATTATTCAGGAATTTTTTATCCGGGTTAATGATTTTATAGTTCATCATTAGTTTAGAACTCCAGTTAAACCCGGTATTATTAAGGTTCAGGCCGTTTACGGCGGCTTTTACATCGCGGTACTGTGCATTGAAATTGGGTGTAAAATCAAAGTTTTTTCCGACCCTTTGTTGCCAGGTAACTTCCAGGCCCATCCGATTGGTTCGGTCGGCATTAATGAAGGTATTTAATATTGCATTCGGATCGATAGCCGCATTTCCAAGCGCTTGGTATTCAGCGGTAGTGAGCGTATCACTGTACATGGTGATATCTTCCGTATTATTCCTGAAATAACTGGATACCAACACATTTCCTGAACTATAGGTTCTATTGAAATTCAGTTCAAAGGAATTGGTAAACTCTGGCCGCAGTTCGGGGTTACCTTTCCGGATATTCAGGGGGTCGGTAATATCTACATAAGGGTTGATCTGCCAAAAATTAGGACGACGAATTCTCCGGGAAAAATTCAGCTGTATATCACTGCCGTCTTTTACCGAATAGGTCAGGTATAAGCTGGGAAAAAACGCATTCATCAGGTCAGCCCCTTTGGAAGGATAATCGTACCCGAATTTCCGGGCGCTGTCAATTAATTCGCCTTTAAAGCTCGATTGCTCTACACGCAGGCCGGCTTGGTACAAGAGCTTACCGATTTTGTTGGAATAGTTCCCGTAGACGGCGTTCACCATTTCCTGGAAACTGTAATTATTGCTAAGCGGTAGTTTGCTGGTAGTGCCGTTTTGCAGTGAAAACACATCCAGTTTATCCTTTGAATAATTATGATAGGACCTGGCGCCAAATTCCAGCTTACTGTTTTCTGAAAGCGGGTTTACATAATCTGTTTGAATGGTTAGCTGGGTACCATTGCCGCTGGATGTATTCAGCACCGTATTGGGGGTGCCGATCAATTGGCCGTTGGTATTGTAGAAATAGTTCTCAATAGTACCATTGCCGCTGTTGGTGCCCGTATTAAATGTTATATCAGCGGTCCATTCTTTTTCGGGTTTCGCATAGGTACGGCGATAGTTCAACTGTGTATTGGCCCGGTTAAATCCAAAATTATCGGTAGAGAAACGATCGCCGGTTTGCGTCGGCTGCCCCGAAGCATTAAAGTAACGCTGCTTCTGAATTTCATCGTTGTCGAATTCACCTTTTACAAAACCCTGTGAAAATGAAATGCTGTTAAAATCATTCCAGTCATAATCCATTCCAAAGCGAACCGAGGAGAAGCGACGTTTTCTATCCCTGTCTGTGCGTTGGTTAAAATAATCGGTGATGATTCCCTGGCTTTTATTTTCGCGATAGGCTTCTCCTTCCGCAACGCCTCCCGATTGATTGTAGTTTCCGCTGGCAAACAGGTTCACTTTGTTTTTGCGGTAGTTTAAGCTGAGTCCGCCGTTCAATAGCTCCGGCGTACCTGCACCAATAGTAGCCACCCCGTTTAAACCTCCTTTACGATTTTTCTTGAGGATAATATTTATGATACCGCCGGTACTGCCCGCATCATATTTGGCAGAAGGATTGGTAATTACTTCTACCCGGTCAATATCATCGGAAGGTATCTGTTCAAGCGTCAGAATCGTTGGCCGCCCGTTTACAAATATCTGGGGAGAACTGTTTCGAAGTGAAATGCTTCCGTTCACATCTACCGAAAGAGAAGGGATCTGGCGCATAAGGTCTACCGCATTACCTCCTTTACTGGTGATGGCTGCATCTGCATTGAAGATACGCCGATCTACCCCCATGGTCATAAGCGGCTTCCGCGCTGTAACAACTACCGTTGCCAGGTTAGACGCTTCGGTTGATAAGCTGATATCACCCAGCGCATATTCATTCAGGTTATTTAAAATATTTACCGGTCTTTCTTCAATTCCAAATCCTACTGCGCTGATCTGCACAATAGTGCGGATGCCTCTTGGAACCGTAATTACAAAACGGCCATCCTGGTCTGTCATGGAAATATTGGAAATAGTATCGGGGGCTGCGCCCTCTTTCCGGATTGCTGTAAGGGCTGTTACGGAAGCTGCGCTAACAGGGCTTCCTTTTGCATCTTTAATGATTCCTGAAATTTTAATTCTGTCACCATCCGGGCTTTGTGAAGCGCCCGTCAAAACGATCAATAATGTGCATAGCAATAGGAAGCTATACTGGTAAAAAGGGGTTGGCTTTCCAGTTTTTCTACGTGTCATGCTGCAAAGGAAATCATTAAAACCTGAAGGTTTCCTTAAATTTATCAGATGAGCCATATAAACCGTATTTTTTTAGTAGTAAGCCTTTGCATTTTGCTCCAGGATGAGCAAATTTTTGCCCAAACCAGCACAGTACAGGATGGTTTAAATCGTTTAAGCGTTGACGTTAGTTCAATGGAAGTTGAATACCTTCGGGATCCGATTGGTATTGACAATCCATTTCCACGATTCAGGTGGAAGCTTCAGGCAGCCGGACAAGGGATTCGTTCAACAGGCTTTGATA
>NZ_LUKG01000015.1:3803-9300 GCF_001601815.1 Flavihumibacter sp. CACIAM 22H1 | reverse complement strand
CCTGGGCTTCTTTTGAAATGGGGCTGATGAATAGTTCCAATTGGAAAGGCGCCTGGATCAGCGATGGAAAATCCATGCATGAAAAAGCGCTTCCTTATTTCAGGAAAGAGTTCAGACTGGATAAAAAAATAAAATCGGCGCGTGCATATATAGCCGCCGGCGGTTTATTTGAACTGAGCATAAACGGGCAACGGATCAGCGATGCCTGGCTGGAGCCGAATTATACCAGGTACGACCGTCGGTTATTGTATTGTACTTATGATATTACAAATGCAGTTTCGAACGGGGGCAATGCCGCCGGTGTATTAGTAGGAAATGGCTGGTACAATCACCAATCGACTGCAGTATGGGATTTTGATAAAGCGCCCTGGCGCAACCGGCCTTGTTTTATCCTGGACATCCGGGTGGAGTATACCGATGGCAGCATCGAAACCATTTCATCAAACCGGGATTGGAAAACCAGTACCGGCCCGGTTATTTTTTCCAGTATTTATACTGCCGAACACTATGATGCCCGCCTGGCTTTAACCGGCTGGGATCAAACGGGCTACCCCGATACCGCCTGGCAACAAGCGCTTTTGCGTTCTGCTCCCGCTGCTCTTATAACAGCCCAAAACCTGCATCCGATACGAAGGGTCGAAGAAATAAAACCTGTATCGGTCCGGAAATTTAACGATACCGTATACGTGGTTGATTTGGGTAGAAATATTGCCGGAGTAGCAAAAATAAAACTGAGCGGTGCTGCAGGAACGGTGGTTAAATTAAGGCATTCTGAACGACTCTATGAATCCGGTCGTACGGATCTATCCAATATTGACGTCCACTATCGGCCGGTAGGAGACGCGGATCCTTTTCAAACGGATATTTTTATTCTTTCCGGAAAAGGACTGGAGGAATTTTCTCCCCGTTTTAATTACAAAGGCTTTCAATATATTGAGGTAAGCGCCAGCCAGCCGATCAGCATCACCAAAGAATCGGTAACCGGCTACTTTATGCATTCTGATTTACCAGCGGTAAGTAAGCTGAACAGCGCTAACCCATTGCTGGATAAGATCTGGTGGGCAACCAATAATTCTTATTTGTCGAACATGTTTGGGTACCCGACAGATTGCCCGCAACGGGAAAAAAACGGCTGGACAGGCGATGCCCATATTGCCAGTGAAACCGGCCTCTTTAATTTTGACGGTATCACGGTGTATGAAAAATGGCTGCAGGATCACCTCGATGAACAACAACCCAATGGCGTATTTCCTTCCATTATTCCCAGTAATGGATGGGGGTATGAGTGGGGAAACGGCCCCGACTGGACCAGCACCATTGCTATTATTCCCTGGAATATTTACCTGCATTATGGCGATACCAGTTTGTTGGCTAAGACCTACGATGCGTTAAAACGATACGTGAATTATATTGAAAGGATCAGTCCGGATGGAATTTGTTCCTGGGGACTGGGCGACTGGGTGCCCGTTAAATCACAGACACCGGTACCGTTTACCTCCACTGCCTATTATTACACAGATGCCTTAATTCTTTCAAAAGCAGCCTTATTACTGGGAAAATCGGAAGACCATGAACGTTATGCAGCGCTGGCCCAAAAAATTTATTCCGCTTTTAATGCCAGGTTTTGGAATGCTGCTGCCGGCACTTATGGAACCGGTTTACAAACGGAGTTAAGCGTAGCGCTGCATTGGAAATTAGTGCCTGATAGTTTAGTTCCGGTGGTGGCAAAAGCGCTGGCTAACCGGGTAATTGCAGATGGCAGGCAAATTGATGTGGGATTGCTTGGTACCAAAACAATCCTGAATGCGCTAAGCGATAATGGTTACATAGACCTGGCATATGAGCTGGCTACCCGCGAAACCTTTCCTTCCTGGGGATGGTGGATTAAAAATGGTGCTACCACGCTGTTCGAAAACTGGCCCATTAATGCAAAATCCGATATTTCCATGAACCATATTATGTTTGGGGAAATAGGTGCCTGGATGTTTAAAGCATTGGGTGGCATCAAAACAACCGAAGCTGCGCCGGGGTTCCAGGTTATTACGCTTGAACCTTGCTTTCCTAAAAAGCTAAACAGGTTTTCCTGCAGCCATGAATCGGTTATGGGTAGCATTGAATCGGCTTGGGAAAGAAAGGGTAGTAGCCTGCAATATAGTGTCAAGGTTCCGCCAGGCGCTATCGCCCGGTTGCGGGTGCCAGCATCCGGAAATGCGGGCAATAGTTTTATAGAGTTGGGATCAGGTACCCATCAGTTTACCTGGAAAAATTTATAAGCGGGATTTTTTTACTCCCCCGGTTGTTATTTTGACGGGAAGGATCCGTCCTTCCTTGTCAAAACGCATAAGGTCTATACAAGTCTCTCTTGAATTACCGTCGGTTTCTGTAAGCGGCCGGCGGTGATATACGATGTAATAAGTATCCGTTCCGGGATGATGGATAACGGAATGGTGGCCGGCACCGGTTGCAATAGCAGGGTCCTGTTGCAGAATTTTACCAATCCGTTTAAAAGGACCTGTTGGGGAGTCGGCAATGGCGTAGGCAACGCTGTAGTCAGGGCCCGTCCAGCCGCCCTCTGACCACATAAAATAATATTTGCCGTTTCGTTTGAAAACAAAGGGCCCTTCTACATAATTTTCCGGGGTAATTTCTTTGAAAACGCTGCCGTCTTCAAAAGGCAGGAACCCGGAAAAATCATCGTTTAACCGGGTGATATTACAATGTCTCCAACCTCCGTAGTACATATAATGCTGCCCATCATCGTCTCTGAATACAAACTGGTCAATGGGTTGGGCGCCGTTATAAAATTTATCAATCAGCGGCTTGCCGAGGTGATCGGTAAAAGGGCCTGCCGGATGATCCGCTACCGCCACCCCAATGCCGCCGTATTCCTGGTTGTTTTGAATATCGTTGGCGGCAAAAAATAAATAATAGCGTTTGTCTTTTTGAATGATGGAAGGTGCCCACATGGCCCGTTTGGCCCATTTTACCCGGCTGGTATCCAGGATACGGGCATGTTTTTTCCAGGTCTGCAGGTCGACGGAAGAAAAAGCATCCATAAAAACCTGCTTTTCATAAGGCGCCGAATAGGTGGGATAAATCCAATAGGTTTTATCAAAAATGATGGCTTCCGGATCGGCATACCAGCCTGGAAAAACCGGGTTGCCACTAAAATTGGACGATTTTTTTACTTGCTGCGCAGTTGCCGGTTGCAGACCTATAACAGCCAGTACCAGAGCGATTCGAACGATTATTTGCATACAGCAAACTACAAAATGCAGCTTAGATAACGCGTACAAATTTACCGGCTTCGGTTGCCTGCCGAATGATATCGAGCTGGTTCTCCGATTTGCCTGCCACCACTACCAATTCTATTTTGTCGTCTTCAAGAATTTCCCGCAGGTTGCCCACTACTTCCACCCCCGGATACCAGGATTCCGCAAGTCCTGTGCTCAGGTCTTGTTGTGCTAATACTTTTTTAAGCTTATAGCCATTTTCAATACTGCCTGTACTTAAGGTAATGGGCATTTCATTCTGCTGTGTTGCAATCAGTCCGATGTATTTAAACGCTGCCATACTCATCTTTTAATGTGTAATAGATACACTACAAAGATAGGCATACTGGAACAATGTCTAAACATTGTAGCCGAATCAGGCAGGCTTTTTACCCTTATTATTCACTCCTGTACTCATTTTCAGGCCTTCAAACAGGGTTTTCCAGACCAGGTTAAAAAAGGATTTGGTAGGGTCGCGCTGGTTGGTTACCTGGAATTGGTGGGGGTGACGATCGGTCAGGCGGTTATTGGTACGTAGCAGTAATTGATTGGCCAGTAGGCTCAGCAGGGGCCTTTTTACGGTTTCACCGGATTTTTTATCCTTCAACAGGTCTATTTTCAGGTCTTCATATACGAAAACTACGGCTCCTCCGGCCTGGTGATCATTTCCCCGGAGCGTGCATTCCAGTTGCTGACACCTGCCCGAACGGATTGCTACGTTGGTTAATGGTTCTACAATAGGATTGATCAGGGATAAGTCAAAGGGTTGCAGGCTGGCATTGACGGTAAACCTGCCCTCTTTACCCGGCGGAAAATAAAATCCTGCATGAAGGGGAATTTTATCCATTAGCCGGGCATCAAGGTCCATGTTGAGGCTGCCCAGGGTGTCAAATCCTTTCCGGATAGGCCCTGCATTGCCATTGATAGCCCCGAAGATCAGCTTGCCCACATCGGTACCATCTTTATTTTTCTCGCTGTATTCGATTCGTCCGTTTTCTACCTGCAGGCGGGGAATATCGAGGCCGATACTTATCTGCTGAATCAGCTGGTGCGGATTTTTCCCAATTTTTGAGGCAGTAGCAGGCGGGCGGCTCCGGTCATTAAATACGCTTAAATGAGGTTCTTTTAATACTACCAGCGGTGTTCTTAGAATGCTATCATCGAGGAAAGAACGATAATCTACCGAGTCGATCAGCACTTCTGGGATGCGACCAAAATAAACATCCTGTTGGACGGGTGTTTGAGCCGCCAGGGCTTCCAGGTTTTTTCCTGCGGATGGCAGTACCTGTACATTCCGGACAATTGCTTTCAGATGACCAGATCCGATCAAAATAAACTGATCGGCGCTGAGACGGTATTGCTTATTGGCAAGATCCCATGCAATATTTTCAATTGACAGGCGGAATCCTTTAACGGGTAAAGGATTGCCCGTGCCAGCTTCCAGGCTGTCGGAGTGAAAATTGTATACATCAAGATGAACGGATTGAAGGCTGGTGGTCGCTTTTTTGCGATTGATATAGGCAATATCCAACTGCGACAACTGGATAGAATCTACATGTATGGCTGAAATGACTTTTTTTCTGCGCGAAGTTTTTTTGGGGGGCACTATTTCTGTTAATGCAGCACTGGTTGCCTTGCCTTCTTTAATTTCCAGGGAACCACCTGATATAACGATCGTGGAAAGATCAAGGATACTGGATTCCAGCAGAGCCGTTACCGAAACATTTTTAACCAGTAAATTTTTAAAACGAAAGCGGTAACTGGAGTTGGAGCCGGTATCAGCCTGCGTGGGTTCAAACAGAAGGTTGGTAAGCAGCAGGGTTTCTTTGACGGGGTCTAGCTGAAGCGACTCCATCGATAATTGGTAGCGGCCACCGGTTTCTTCGTTGACCCAGTTGGTTAATCGTTTTTGAGCTGATCCGATACATCGCTGGAGCTCAGCCAATACCGGAGCAGAAAAAAACCTGCCAGTAGTACTACTGCTATAACGGAGCCGATCCGTATAATTCGGCGGCTTAACATCCTACCACCCCCAGCAACCAGTAAAGTATAAGGAAAACAACAATGGTGCCGAGGCAACCGCCTCCCCATTTATAAGCGCCGTACCCGGCTAGTAAGGTTCTGAGCCAATCTTTCATGTTGGAATATTTTTATAAGAAGCGGTGTTAAAAAATAATGCCATCAGATTCGGGGCCCTGCAGGCGGTTTCTTTACTGCTATAATTT
>NZ_LUKG01000015.1:0-3562 GCF_001601815.1 Flavihumibacter sp. CACIAM 22H1 | reverse complement strand
TGTACTGGCTGGGTGTTTTCCCGGTAATTTCTTTGAAGAATTTGTTGAAGTTGGCAAAATTCTGGTAGCCGCTTTCGTAACAGATACTGGAAATGCTGTTGGCCTCGTTTTCCAGTAACTGACAGGCATGGCCAATCCGTATTTCATTTAAAAAGCGGGAAAAAGATTTCTGTGTTCTTTTTTTAAAAAAGGTACAAAAGGCGGGCGGGGTTAAGCTGGCAATACTTGAAATCGTGTTTAGTGTAATTTCTTCTCTGAAGTTTTTCATGATGTATTGATATACCACATTCATTCGCTCAGCATCCTTGAAATTATAGGAATGGGTATAACCCGGGTTAGCGAGGGGGGTAAATTCTTTGCTTTGTATGAGTATATCAATGATGCCTAAAAATTCAATGATTTCCTGAAACCCCTTTTTGTCTTTTAAAATTTCCAATCTTTTTTTTATCAGCTCGCCTGTTTTCCCGGTTATACGAAGTCCCCGGCCAGCTTCCTTAAACAGGCGCTGAAATTTGGCAATCAGTATCTGATCGCCTATCAGGTCCTCTATGCGCTCCATGGAAAAATAAGTAACAATGGCCTGTGCATTTTTTGAGCGGGGATTTTCAAATACCAGGGGATCGTTGTACCAGATATGCGGAAGATTAGGGCTCATGAGTACCAGGTCGCCCTGCTTAAACTGTTGTATAGAATCACCGACAATCCGTTTGCCGAAACTTTTTTTTACATAGTTCAGTTCACAATAATCATGAAAATGAAAGGGGCTGGTGAAATGGTTGGCCCTGATCTCTTTTACAATAAGCAGGGGTGCCTGCTGCGCACCGAGTTCAATCAATTTTGCTTTCATCTGCTTTTATTAGATAGCTAAATCTACATGTTATTGTTATGTTTTGCATGGATTGTTGTGAATTTGATTAAAATAGTTTAACTATTCATTAATCCGTTTGTAGTTTAAACAATTTAACCCGTCTACTTTTGATAAGCTATAAATTTTATTCATTACCAAAACGATTGCCCATGTCAGTAAAAATTATACGTCTGTATTCTGATTAGCATCTTTTTGCTTTCCCACTAAAGACATTTTTTCCTTTCCTCATCTGGATTTCTAGTAGATCCACCAAGCTTGTATTGCTCTATACCTAAACTTCCCAAACTTCATTAACATGCTACAAAAAAAATGGATGGCTAAAAAAGCCCTGCATCTGGTCAGGTCTTGTCTGTTTTTACTTGGATTATTATTGCAACAAGAAAGTTTTTCGCAGAACGGACAGGGTTCCGATAAAATAACCGGAACCATAAAGGATAAAACAGGTGCGGCTTTAGCAGGTGTTACAGTACTGCAGAAAAACACCAATAATGCCGCTGTTTCCAATGAACAGGGCGTATTTTCTTTAACCCTGCAACCGGGGTTGCGGGTGGTTGTATTCAGTATGACCGGTTATTCTCCTATAGAAATTACTGTTACTTCAGAAACTTCGCTCAATATCGTATTGGAACCACTTGCCGGGTCATTGGGTGAAGTGGTGGTAATCGGTTATGGAACCCAGAAAAAGTCTGATTTAACGGGCGCTGTTTCTACGGTTAAGTCAGCCAAACTTGCCGATCGGGTTACTTCCAACCCCTTGGATGCCCTGGCTGCGCAGGTGCCGGGATTAAATATTTATAATAACTCCGGACGTCCGGGCGGAAACCTATCGGTTAACCTCAGGGGTTTTAATTCAATTTCTGCTTCTAATTCGCCGCTCTTCGTAATTGATGGTATTGTTGGTGCCGACTTCCAGATGCTGAATCCTTCTGATATTGAAACGGTAGACGTACTTAAAGATGCGTCTTCAACCGCTATATACGGATCAAGAGGTGCCAACGGCGTAATTATCGTAACTACCAAAAAGGCAAAAACGGGCGATTTTAAAGTGCAGTACGATGGTAACCTCAGCCTGAATAAGGTTGCCAGAAAAGTAGATATGCTGGATGCGAATGAATACGTGGAATGGTTTAAAAGAGCCTGGGCGTATAATCCTGCCCGTGGGGCAGTTCCTGACCTGGGAGCTGACTATCCGGATTTGTTCAATGCCAATGGCACCCCCAAGTATAATACAAACTGGCAGGATGCTGCTACCAGGAATTCTCTTTCGCACCGCCATTTTATATCCATGACCCAGGGTACCAGTAAAGCCAAAAATGGTTTGTTCCTCGGTTACCAGGATGACCAGGGAATTATAAAAAACACCTATTTTAAAAAGCTCACCGCCAGGTATAACAGTGAAATCAATATCCGTTCCTGGCTTACAGTTGGCGGAGAACTGGGATATAACCAAACCAAGGCCAATGTGGTGGACGATTACCGGGTTGGAGCTGAAAATGTAACCCGGATGATGTTGGAAATGCTGCCCATTTTTCCCATACAGTATCCGGATGGACGATATAGTACGCTGAATGATTTTGGGTATGGCTTTAATCCGGATGGTACTTCGTTTAAATCCGGCATTTATGCAGCAGAAAACCCGGTACGGCTCTTAAATGAAATGCAGTGGATTTTTAATACCGACCAGGTATTGGCCAATACATTCGTTAACCTGAAGCTTATGAAAGGCCTGGAGTTTAGGTCGACCTATGCCGCACAGGTTTTAAGCCGTAAGAACAATTTGTACGTGGGTAAAGATTTGCTTGATTTAGGTGCTCCTTCCCGGGGAGTTGCATCTGTAGGTACCAGCAGGAACATCTATTGGCAAAATGAAAATTATTTAACCTATACAACCAATTTTGGCTTACATCATAGTTTAAATGCTGTGGCTGGTGCATCCTGGATGCAGACTTCGGAAGAAAGTTCAGAAGCCAGCGCCACTAATTTCTCAACCGATTATTTCCAGTATAATAATTTATCGGCCGGCTCTGTCCGTGGGGTACCACAATCGAATTACTACGATTTTAAATTGAATTCCTATTATGGTCGCCTGAATTATGCATTTAACAATAAGTACCTGTTAACCTTCACCGGCCGCTACGACGGATCTTCGAAATTCGGTGGTAATAACAAGTATGCATTTTTCCCATCGGGTGCTATTGGCTGGATTGTATCGAAAGAAAAATTCCTGGAAAACAGTCCGGTGGTTTCCTTCCTGAAACTCAGAGGAAGTTATGGAGTAACCGGTAACTCTGAAATTTCTCCCTATGCATCTTTGGGCACCGTTCGGAACTACGGCATAACACTCAATGGCCAGATCGTAAATGGTATTGGTCCGGGTACGGTTCCTAACAATGATCTTCGCTGGGAGCAAACAGCGCAACTGGATATCGGGTTTGATTTATCGTTGTTGAATAACCGCATCAGCCTTACTGCTGATTATTACAATAAAAAAACCACCGATTTATTATTAAATGTACCAATCAGTAGTGTAACGGGCTACGGCGCTGTTACCACCAATATCGGTAGTGTTCAAAACAGGGGGGTGGAACTTGCCTTAAGCGGAACCATTGTGGATAATAGCAATTTCTCCTGGAACAGTTCGGTAATACTGGCTGCCAACCGAAATAAAATACTGGCACTCGGACTTACCAATGC
>NZ_LUKG01000014.1:60900-72840 GCF_001601815.1 Flavihumibacter sp. CACIAM 22H1 | reverse complement strand
GCGTTGACCCACTTGCTTTGCAGGGCGGTTATAATATGATGGTGGTGGTAAAACCAGATAACCCCAATGTGGTATTTGTAGGCGGCACCAACCTGTACCGATCCACCAGTGGCTTCACCAATTCAACTGCTACCAGTTGGATCGGCGGGTATAAATACTGGGGAGCCAGTGCCACCACCTTTAACATTCAAACCTACGACAACCATCACCCCGATGTACATAACCTGGTATTTGACCCCACTAATCCCAACCGGGCTATCTGCGCAACAGACGGGGGTATGCATATCACGGATAATATTATGGGTACAGCTACAGAAACCCTTCCGGTAAACTGGAATATGATCACCGGTTACCAAACGGCCCAGTACTATCATGTAAGCATCCAACATCGGGAGGCAGCGACCCAACTCAATAATTTCATTGGTGGTATGCAGGACAATGGCTGTTATTTCCGTAATAATTCCAATGATCATATTGCTGCGGGTTCCGGAGACGGCGGTGCAGCAGCTATTGGCAAATTCACCAACTTCAATGACTATACGCTGTTCGTATCCAGCCAGCTGGGATCGGTTGCAAGGCTTACCCCGGGTGCCGCAACCTCTATAGAACCAACTGGTTTAACAGACAACCCGGGAGGCGGTAAAGGTGAATTCGTAACCTATTTTTCGCTCGATAATGATAACCCTGAAAACCTCTATTATGCCAATTATAACCGGCTTTTCAGAACCACGTCCGCTACTACGGTAACAAGCGGATCGGGCTGGACAGAATTAACCGGCGTGGCAAGCAAACTAAACCCTTCCAATCCGGGCGGAAATGACATTGGAATTCGTGCCATCCGGCTTAGTTATGGCCCTTATACCTCCGCCAGTACTATGTATATAGGAACCACTGAAGGACGGGTATTCCGTTTAAATGATCCTAAAAATGCGGCCGCCTCTACCCAACCAGTTGAGATTACACCACCCGTTATCAATACCCTTATTACTACAGCGCGGGTAAATGTTGGGGGTATAGCTGTGAATCCGAACAATGATAATGAGATCATGGTAGTGTATACCAATTACCAGGTAACCGTAAGTGGCAATATTCAACGGGAGTTCAATATTTGGGTAACGGGCAATGCAAAAGCTGCCAATCCTACCTGGAAACTGGCGGAAGGAAACCTAACCCTGCCCTCTATACGCAGTTGTGCCATTGTAGTAAGAAAAGACGCAACCGGCAGTGAGTTTACGGATTATTATGTGGGAACATCTGTTGGTTTATACAGTGCTATCAGTATCCAGGATTCATTGACAGCTAATCGCCCTATTATTTGGAAACGCGAAGGGGGCCGCCTGTTGAACTATGCAGTGATAACGTCACTTGCATACCGGCCGCAGGATAATTTATTATTGGTAGGAACCCATGGAAATGGCATGTATTATACCAATATACCTCAGCCGAATTTCAAACCAAATGTAGGAACCGGTATAAATGATCCGGTCCGGAATGATAAGAACTTTATACGTTTTTCCTACCCAACTATCACATCTTCCGATCTTCAATACCAGGTTGGTAATATGTTTGAAGTAAAGGAACTGGTGTTACAGGTATACAACCTGAATGGCCAGTTGGTACTAAAGAAAACAAGTGGTTATCAAAACGGAGCTGTAAATGTAAGCCGCCTCTCCAAAGGCACGTATATCCTTACAATCACCAGCAGCGATAACAAGCAACAGTTTGTGAAAAAATTCCTTAAGAACTAATCACCTGCACTATACACTAACCACCGCCACCGCCTGTTTCAGGAGGGCCGCCTCACTATGCCCCTCGTCCACCAATTCACGCCCACGGCCAGCAGCAGAATCATTAACCCGCCGAATTCGCGGGATTGTTCAATCCAGGGTTTGGTGGCTTTCATAGATTGTACCAGGCTTTCGGCCTCATGGTCGCGGATCCAGCTAAGAACGCCTTCGGGGGCTAGCACTAAAAACAGGGCATAACCTACATAGATGATTGTACTAAGCAGGTATACCAATGGAGGAAATTTCTTTTGAATTGCCATCCAACAGATCCAGGCTCCCAGCAAATACAAGGGGATCCAGATATAGGGGTCGGGGTCATTGTATTGCAGCGCGGCGCTCAGTATAAAAAGCACCATAAAAATATAGTTGAACCATTTCATGCTCCCAAGTTCGTCTAAAATTCCCTTCCCCCCTTCTCCCTTCCCCTTCCCTATTCTCCCTTCCCCCTTTTTCCTTAACTTACTACAAATTGCTGCCTATGCTACAGCCCTGGCAAACAGGAAGAGTCATTCGGATCGAGAATGAAACTTCCAGTACCAAACGATTTTGGATCCAGGTTCCTGAGATGGAACGTTTTGATTTCAAACCGGGGCAGTTTGTGACCCTTGACTTACCGATTCATGAGCAGAAAAACAAACGCTGGAGAAGTTATTCCATTGCTTCCTGGCCAGATGGCAGTAATGTGTTTGAACTGGTAATTGTATTATTGGAAGGCGGGCTAGGTACCGAGTATCTTTTTAACCAGGTAGGGGTTGGTTCCGAACTTACCCTACGCGGACCGGCCGGCGTTTTTGTATTGCCGGAATTTATTGACCGGGACCTGTATTTTGTTTGCACTGGTACCGGGGTAGCACCCTTCCGTTCCATGGCTCATTATATATTGGAGAACAACGTGCCACACCAGCATATCTACCTGATTTTCGGGTGCAGAAAATTTGGAGATTGCCTCTATGGGCCTGAATTAAAAGAATTGGAAACCAAGGTAGCTTCCTTCCATTATATTCCAACATTTTCGAGAGAAGAAGCCGGTGATCACCTGGTCAGAACCGGGTATGTACACCAGGTATATGAAGAGCTATGCCGGGAGAAAAAAGAGTTATCCGGGGAAAGCGCCTATCGCGCCCATTTCTTTTTATGTGGCTGGAAAAATATGATTGACGAAGCCAAACAACGAATTCTCGCACTGGGATACGAGAAAAAAGACATTCACCAGGAGCTTTATGGCTAATTATTTACAGATGCTTTCTTACTACGGAGGAATTGGACTTATGTAAACTGATTACCGGAACGGTTTCTACAGCGGGCTCTTCCTGTTCAGCCTGTTGTTTATGTAGGCGGAGGATTTCTGCATGGTTGGTAACCATCTCCGTTTCTAGTTCAAGTATTCTTTTCTGGGATTTTTTCAATTGCCTGGACCGGCACACAAAACCAAGCACTACGCCGGCGGTAAATACCGCGACAGCGCCAAATAGGACGACCATATTGATACTGGATGGCATCATAGATATTGGTTTCCATCTATAACGCCCCCTATTTCGGCTTATTGTCTGTTTATTGCGAGGCCCGCTTGTTTTTCGATAAATCGCCGGCAGACAATTCCTTCTCCATTAGGGGAACCACCGGTGTAGACGCCTGGTGATTATACCTAGAATGTTGAATATCAGCAAGTTGCTTTTGAAGCTGCAAAATTTCAGCGTGGTCCTGCATCTTTTCCCGTTCCAGCTCCAGAATTTGTTTCCGCAAAGATTTGACCTGAATTGTCCGAAATAACAGGCCAACTACAAATGCCGACCCCAGTCCGAGGGCCAGCAGTCCAAAGTGTACAGTAATTTGCATCATAGTGTCAGTCAATAAAATGTTACGACGCGATGGCTTTTTCTACCATCCCTTTAACGGCACTCATAGGTATTCTTTCCTGCGTCATACTATCCCGATATCGAACGGTAACCGTACCATCTTCCTTTGACTGGTGATCGATGGTTACGCAAAACGGTGTTCCTATGGCGTCCTGGCGGCGATAACGTTTGCCAATGGCATCCTTTTCCTCGTAAAAACAACGGAAGGATCCCTTGCATTCGTCCATCAGCTGGCGGGCGATCTCAGGCAGGCCATCTTTTTTAACCAATGGTAAGATGGCCAGTTTTATTGGACTTAACTTGGGTGGAAACTTTAATACAACCCGACTATCTTCTTTGTCGGCTGTGCTAAGATCCTGAATTTCATAGGCTTCGCTGAGAACCATCATCACCGAACGGTCGAGTCCGATGGAGGTTTCAATTACATACGGAATATAGTTTCCATATGGTTTGCCATTCGCGTCTAAATCATTGTCAAAATACTGCATTTTTTTCTTACTGTACTCCTGATGATTGCGAAGATCAAAATCTGTGCGGGAATGAATACCCTCCACTTCTTTGAAACCAATAGGAAAATCATACTCTATATCGCAGGCAGCATCGGCATAATGCGCCAATTTTACATGGTCGTGAAAACGGTATCTTTCGGCCGGAATACCCAGGCCAAGGTGCCATTTCATACGCTCCTCTTTCCAATATTCATACCACTCTTTCTGGGTGCCAGGTCGGATAAAGAACTGCATCTCCATTTGTTCAAACTCGCGCATCCGGAAAATGAACTGGCGGGCCACAATTTCATTACGAAAAGCCTTACCCACCTGGGCAATTCCGAAGGGGATTTTCATCCGCCCGGTTTTTTGAACATTCAGGAAATTTACAAAAATTCCCTGCGCGGTTTCGGGCCGCAGGTACACCATATTATCCTCCGTTTCCCCGGTAACTGCTCCGAATTCGGTCGCAAACATGAGGTTGAACTGCCGCACATCCGTCCAGTTACAGGTACCGCTGACACTGCATTTTATCTTGTTTTCTTCAATCAGGGCCTTGATACCGGCAAAATCTTCTTTGGCTTCCAACTGGCTAAAACTTGCCATCAGGGCTTTTTTAGCTTCTTCCGGCAGGGTTTCGGCATAGGCTTCTACCAGGTGATCTACCCGGTAACGCTTTTTGCTGTCCTTATTATCGATCATCGGATCACTGAAACTGTCCACATGCCCGCTAGCTTTCCAGGTAGTAGGATGCATAAATATGGCCGCATCTATTCCTACAATATTTTCATGTAACTGGGTCATCCATTTCCACCAGTCGTCCCTGATATTCTTTTTCAGTTCACTTCCGTACTGGCCGTAATCATATACTGCACTGAGCCCGTCATAAATCTCGCTGCTTTGAAAAATGAAGCCATATTCCTTGCAATGAGATATAATCGCCTGAAACTTATTGTTATCATTTGCCATAAGTGCGCAAATATAGGAATAGGTTGGGAATCTTTGGGTTACTGAAGTTTGGGATTGGAACGGTGCCGGTCCTGATCCCGGATATTTTTTTTGTCCAGGTTCTTTTCCAGGGCAGCTGTAAGGTCTACCCCTGTTTGGTTAGCCAAACAAAGTAATACCCATAATACATCAGCCATTTCATCGCCAAGCTCGCGTCCCTTATCGGATTCCTTGCTGGATTGCTCTCCGTATTGCCGAACCATCAGGCGGCTTAATTCACCCACTTCCTCCATCAAAATACCCAGATTCGTGAGCTCATTGAAATACCGAACACCTACTGTCCGTATCCATTCATCTACCTTTTGCTGCGCCTCCCGTATGGTTATTTCCTGCATAACTTTTTGTTTTTAGCTGGTTATTCCTTGTTTTTGGTGTCCATAAGGATGGTTACCGGGCCATCGTTCAGCAGGGCTACCTGCATATCGGCGCCAAACACACCCGTTGAAATGGGTTTGCCCAGATCGGCTTCCAGCCGGGCAATCAGTTTTTCGTAGAGGGGAATCGCTATGGGCGGTTTACTGGCCTTTATATAGGAAGGCCGGTTTCCTTTTTTGGTGCTGGCATGCAGGGTAAACTGGCTAACCAGTAACAAATCGCCCCCGGATTCCAACAGGGAACAATTCATTATACCGGCCGCATCATTAAATACACGCAACTGTACTATTTTACTACTGATCCACTGGATATCCTCCGTTGTATCCTGGTCTTCAATGCCTACCAGTACCAGCAAACCCGGACCAATTGCCGCCCTTTCTTTGCCCTCAATTTCTACCGAAGCCCGTTGAACCCTTTGTATAACTACTCTCATTAATTTGTACCTTTCCTCTGTGAAGACCGAAAATAAATATTCTGTACTTATCCTGCTCAGTTGGATTATAGGGATTTTACCCTCCTGCCAAAAACAACTGGGCAATGAAAGCCCGGCCAACGCTGTACTGGAAATCAGGTTTCACCCGCAATTGGATGGATTTCCGCTGGAATATGGCACCACCTACCAGCTGCCTACCGGCGAAGCTTTTGAACCCCGGGTTTTCAAATTTTATGCAGGAAAAATAAGCCTTCAGCAAAGGAACGGTTCCTTAACCAGCACCACAAAAGATCCCTATTACCTACTGGGTGCAGCCAGTGAAGATGAACTCACCATCCGCACCACCATTCCTCCGGGCACCTATTCAAACCTGGAGTTTTTACTGGGCGTAGACAGTGCCAGAAATGTGAGTGGTGTACAAAGCGGCGCACTCGACCCGCTTAAAGGCATGTTCTGGACCTGGAACAGCGGTTACATATTTGCAAAACTGGAAGGCATCAGTCCGTCTTCTTCTGTACAAGGAAATAAAGTGGAATACCATGTGGGAGGGTTTCGGGTTCCCTTTAATGCGGCCCAAGCTATTCGGTTGCCCCTGGCCGTAAGCGGAGAGCTTGAACTGAAAGCCGGGCAAACCTGTATACTGGATATTGCTGTTACGCTGGACAACTGGTTCACCGGACCATACCCCTTCAGCATTAGCGATCACCCGGTATGTATGACCCCGGGCGAACTCGCCTGGAATATTTCACGCAATTTCAGTGGCTTATTCTCCGTTACCAACCTGAGTATTGAAGAATGAAAACACTGTGTTATAGTACTGTTTTGCTGCTGCTGATTGCAATAGCCCAATGGGGAATCAGTTGCTCTAAAAAAGACAATAGCGGCCAACTCAGCTACTTACAGTTTACGGCACCCCCCGGCTGGCCTGCCCCCGTTTATGATTTTACGGCCAATCCGCTGAGTAAAGAAGGGGTGGCATTGGGCAAAAAATTATTCTTTGATGGCCGTCTTTCAAAAGATGGCAATTTCCCCTGCGTCAGTTGTCACCAGCCATTTGCAGCATTTGCCACGTTTGACCATGATTTCAGCCATGGTTTTAATAACCAGTTTACCAAACGAAATGCACCAGGTATTTTTAACCTGGCCTGGCATAGCAGTTTTCATATGGATGGAGGAATTACCCATCTCGATCTTCAACCGCTTGCGCCCATTACAGCTCCTAATGAAATGGCAGAAACGCTCCAGGGCGTACTCGATAAGTTAAATGCCGACCCCAGCTACCAACAGGAATTTGCCCGGGTCTTTGGAACGCCCGACATCAATACCGCAAACATGACCAAGGCCCTGTCGCAATATATGCTGATGCTGGTTTCTGCCAATTCAAAATACGACCTGGTAAAACAGGGCAAAGCAAGTTTCGATGTAAACCAGGAAGCAGGCTATGCGGTATTCCTGGAAAAAAAATGCAATCGCTGCCATACCGAACCTTTATTTACCAATCTTGCCTTCGAAAGCAATGGTCTGCCGCTTAACCCCACACTAAATGACCTGGGCCGTATGAGCATTACCGGTAATAAAGCAGATTCTCTCAAGTTCAAAGTTCCCAGTTTACGGAATATTGCCCTCACCTTCCCCTATATGCACGATGGCCGCTTCTGGAGCCTGCAGGATGTATATGATCATTACCAACAAACGATACCGCTTTCCCCGGTTGAACGGTCATTACTAACCGAATTTCTTAAAACCCTCACCGACGAAAAATTGCTGACCGATCCTTCACTTACCCAATAAATTCTTTGGGCCCCTTAGTTCTGGTCCTTGGGTTTTTTCCGGTTCCGCACCGCTTCCAATGCGGTTCTTTCCTTTTCCAGCTCAGATTGCTGTGCCTGCAGGGCCGTAGAGTTTTCGGTAATTTTTTCTTCCAGCTGTAGTTTCCGCTTCGCTAGATCTGTACTGTCGCTTAATAGGGAATTGTATTTTTTTTCGGCTTTTTTTATTACTTCTTCCTGTGCCATGATATCGAGCTTCCATTGGTGCTCTTCCACATCCGGAACCAGGTTATTCAGGAATTCGCGGGCTTCAGTTACACCGGCCTGGTCACCCGAAGCTTTAGCCGTAATTACTTCGTTCGGCCTGGTTACCACCATGTAAACCACGGCGGCTTCTTTCTCTTTCCTGCTTTTACGTTCAATTTTCAGGTATGCATCATAGCGATTATGATCGCCCAGTTCCACACTTCGATACACTTTATAATCTTTTGAGTTGGCCGACTTATGGCCTTTTTTGCTAAAATGCTCCTCCAGGGCCGTTTCAACGGTAGAAGGTGCATAGGGCAATTCAATGACAGCTGCGGGCAACTTCGATTTCTGGTATTCGGCAATTCCCTGGATAGCTTTTGCCTGCCCATTTACCAGCAGCACCGCCATAAAAAAGCAAAATATTAAGCAGATCTGTTTCATAAACAAAGTTTTTCGTTATTCAAAGGTACAAAAAGCAGGCTGCCTGTTGATTTCCGTTTATTTTTGTTTTAAACAACCAACAGGCATTGAGTGGTATTAAAAAGTTAGCAGGACAAACCCTCTGGTACGGCGTACCCACGATTGTAGCAAGATTCATGGGATACCTGATGAACATGGCCCTGCCTTTTTTATTTGCGCAGCCGGCTGTTACTGCAGATATTACCCAGGTATATGCGATGATCCCTTTCCTTAATATCCTGTTTACCTATGGAATGGAAACCGCCTATTTCCGATTCAGCCAGGATAAAGACAAAAACCAGCTCTTCAATACCATTTCTATATCCCTGTTTACCACCAGCCTGGTATTTATACTAGTACTCTATTTCAACCGGTCAGCAATTGCCCGATGGGCCAGCCTGGAAGAACATCCCGAATACATTAATTACATGATCGGGATCCTGCTTTTCGATACCCTATCCACCCTTCCTTTTGCGAAACTGCGGCAGGAAAACCGCCCCAAAAGATATGCTTTCGTCCGCTTACTGGGCATTTTGCTGAATGTGCTGATCGTTTTGTTTTTCCTGGGCTTCTTACCCTCTTATGTAACCGAAAACCCCGATAGCCCGCTTCGCCTTGTTCAGCAACTGGATATCGGAATTGGCTGGTACCTGATCGGTAACCTGATCGGCAGCCTGCTCACCTTCCTGCTGTTAATTCCTGAGCTCCGGGAGTTCCGGTGGAATTTTGACCCGGCCCTCTTTAAAGAGATCATGGCCTACAGCTATCCGCTGATCATTGTTGGCCTGGGAGGAATGATCAATGAAGTACTGAGCCGTCTCATTTATCAACATGTGGTGGATTTGCCCGAAGCCGAAGCCAAACACGAACTGGGCATTTTTGCGAATGTTTACCGGCTTTCTGTATTGATCACCATTTTTATACAGGCGTTCCGGATGGCCGCAGAACCTTATTTTTTCAGCCAGTCGAAAGAAGAGGGCGCCCAGAAAGGATATGCGCGGGTGATGAAATTTTTTGTTCTCGCCTGTTGTTTCATGTTTTTGCTGATTGGCCTGAACCTGGATCTCTTAAAATGGATCATTACCCTCAAGTCCGCCGCCTGGGGTGATGGCATTTACGTAGTGCCCATCCTGGCTATGGGAAATATATTCCTGGGCATTTATTATAACCTCAATATCGGCTTCAAACTGGCTGGTAAAAATCTTTACAGCGCCTATATTACCATTACCGGTGCCGTTGTTACCATCGTTTTAAACATACTGCTGATCCCTAAACTGCATTACCTGGGGGCTGCTATTGCTACGTTTGCCTGTTATACGGTAATGATGGTATTAAGTTATTACTGGGGACAAAAATACTACCCCATTCCCTATGCGAAAAAGAAACTGATCTCCTACCTGGTATTGGTAAGCCTGCTGGTATTGCTGCACCGTTTTATTCTACTGGTTTATTCGCCGCTCTGGTTCAGCATAGGCACCGGCCTGCTTTTATTCCTTGGCTTTGCTCTTTTCGTAAGTAAGGTAGAAGCTTTTGAGCTGCGGCGTTTCAGGGCGCGCAGCTGATGCCTCAGGTTAAAAACGGATTAGAGCGTTTCTCATACCCGATGGTAGTGCTTTCTCCATGTCCGGGGTACACGCGTACAGCATCTGGTAACACGAACAATTTCTCCCGGATACTGTTGAGCAATTGCTGATGATTGCCACCGGGAAGATCCGTTCGGCCTATGCTTCGACGAAAAAGAACATCGCCCCCGATCAGAAATTGCTGCTTTTCGCAGTAAAAGCAGATATGTCCGGGTGAATGTCCGGGTGCTTCAATAACCTGAAGCTCATCCTGCCCAAGCAGAACCCGATCGCCTTCCTTTAGATAGTGAAGGGGCCCCTCGTAATTAC
The DNA here is from genome assembly GCF_001601815.1 of Flavihumibacter sp. CACIAM 22H1. Taxonomy (GTDB): domain Bacteria; phylum Bacteroidota; class Bacteroidia; order Chitinophagales; family Chitinophagaceae; genus Flavihumibacter. The sequence goes on along the minus strand of NZ_LUKG01000014.1, from coordinate 62,524 downwards.
GAAATGGCAGGTTCCACCGCTTCCCAGATTCGGGGGCATAATCGAGCACAATTTTTTCACCCGGGTGAAGGTATAGCGGTAAACCCCAGGTTTCATGAACAAACCGGTTACCAAACACATGATCAAGATGACAATGGGTATTAAGCAACTGTTTAGGACGAAGATTCGTAGCTATAATAAAGGATTTCAGCTGCGCCTCCTCTCCCTGGTGGTAACAGCCGGGGTCAATAATCAGGCAATCGCCCGATTCGTTGTATAACACATAAGTATTTTCTGCAATGGGACTGAATTCAAAAAAATGGATTGTTAACATAGCTCTATTATTTGGGTTGGATTTCCGGGTTACCCCTGAAAACCATAATTTTAGACCACAATCACCGGGTATGCAATTTCCGAAGAATCATTTGTTTTTGCGTTTTTGTACCAAGCTATTGCTGATTTTAATCCTCTTCCTATGGAATGGTATCACCTCCCTCCGGGCACAGGTGAACATGGTGGAATTTGGGAAAAACAGGGTGCAATACAAAAAGTTTAAATGGCAGTACTACCAGACAGAAAATTTCAATACCTATTATAGCCAGAAGGGCGAACCGCTAGCTAAAACCGTTGCGCAGCTGGCTGAAAAGGAACTGCCTGATATGGAAACCTTTATGGAGTATGGCCTGCAACGCAGGGCCAATATTGTGCTGTACAACAGTTTTAATGAAATGCAGCAATCCAATATTGGATTATCCACCGATTGGCAGGTGAACGGCGGCAATACCAAACTGGTTAATAACAAAGTGATTGTTTATTACAACAGTAACCATGAAAATTTACGGATCCAGGTAAGGCAGGGTATTGCAAAAATTCTGCTCGATAATATTCTCTTTGGTGATGACCTGGGCGAATTTGCCGCCAACCAGGCCCTGCTCGATCTGCCGAAATGGCTAACCGACGGTTTTGTTTCCTATGCCGCGGAAAACTGGAGCACGCAGTTAGACGATCAGCTGAAATCAGCCATGCTGTCTGGCCGCTACCGGAATTTTTATCAGTTTGCCTTCGAACAACCCGAGCTTGCCGGGCATGCTTTCTGGCGTTATATTGAAGAAATCTATAAAAAAGATAATACCAAATACTTTCTGTACCTAGCCCGCCTCTACCGAAACCTGAACGGCGCTTCCAACCGGATTGCCAAGAAAAAATTCAAGGAAGTACTGGCGGATTTTATGACCTATAACGAGGACAAATATTATAAAGATATCAGGGGGCGCCGTAATAATCCCAAAGGCACTATGTCGGTGGTGGAAGAAGTAAACAAAAACCTCGATTATTACAATTTTACGCCCAACCCGGTAGCAAAAAGCCAGGCTTATGCAGTAGTTGAATATAAAAAAGGCATGCAGTGTGTACTTTTCTATGAAGATTATGTTACTAAAAAAGTATTGCTGAAAAATGGTATCCGCAATGCCGAGTCGAAACAGGATCCACATTATCCGCTACTGGCCTGGAATGGCAAGGGAAATAAACTGCTGGTTGTTTATAATACAGAAGGTAAAATCCGCATGTTTACCTATGATATTTTTTCTCGGATAAAGCGCGATAAACTGGTATTGGATCAGTTTGAACAGATACAGGATGTCAA
>NZ_LUKG01000014.1:51701-60405 GCF_001601815.1 Flavihumibacter sp. CACIAM 22H1 | reverse complement strand
GATACAGGATGTCAAATTCATGAATGATGACAATACCCTGCTGCTGAGTGCGGTTAAAAACGGGCAGTCTGATATCTTCACGTTCAAAATCGACCGGGAAAGAGAAGAGCAGATTACCAACGATATCTATGACGATCTGGATCCCAGTTTTGTAAGTTTCCCCAATAAAATGGGTATCATTTATGCATCTAACCGGCCCTCTGCCACCGCAGCGTCGGCTGATACTGTAATACCTTCTAACTACCGCTACAATATTTTCCTGGTAGACAATTTTAATAAGAGTGAATTCAAACAGATTTCACAATTGAGTAATCTCCGCTATGGAAATGCCCGCAACCCAACGCAGTACAATACCAACCATTTTACTTTTACGGCAGATGAAAACGGCATCAATAACCGGTTTGCCGGTTTTTTCTCCACCACCCGGGCAGGTGTAGATACAATTTACCAGGTAGGTGATGATATTTTACGCAACCCCGATTACAGAGACCTGGATTCGCTTCTCCGATTCTACGATAAAACTGAACCAGATACAATTTATACCTTCTCCATTACCAATGATTCGGCTTATGTATTTCCCATCACCAATTATCAAAGTGGGCTGAAAGAAACCAAAGCCGCTGGTGATGGAGATATGGTAAGTGAAATGCGCCGCGAGGGAGACCTGCTTTTCCTGTATAAGTTAAAAGTAGATGAGAATACATTGCGGAAAAGGAATATTAATCCGCGCCCCACTGATTTTCGTAAACGGAATATTGATCAGCTGAGAATGACAACCGGGCCGGCTACCCAGTTTCAGCCGGTACAGAAAACGGATAGTGCCAAAGCTGTTCCCACGGTTGAATTTGAATCGGAGTTTGCGGATGAATCGGTTGATTCGGCTGCCATTGCCCGAAACCGTCAAAGAAAACAACTGCAGGAGCAGGAACCTTCTGTATTGAAAAAAGCAGGCCGTTTCAATTATACCTGGAAGTTTTCGGTTGACCAGGTTACCGGCTCGCTCTTCAATAACGATGTATTGGTTACGCGTTATGAGCCCTTTACCGGTGCATTACCCGTAAATAACAGTGCCAATAACGGTTTCAACGGTATGTTCAAAGTAACCGTGTATGACCTCATGGAAGACCTCCGTTTTACCGGTATGTTCCGGTCCCCGCTGATCAATACAGCAGGGCAGGGTTTTCCGATTAACGTAGGGCAACCGAATGTATTCATCCCCGGCTCCCAGTCACTGTTCAATTCAGGATCAGAGTACCTGGCAAGAGTTGATTATTTAAAACACCGGTTTGATTATTCGGCCCTCTATTACCGGCGTACAGATGTGGGCTCTGCCGGTTTGGGCGGTGGTATGTATGCGCCGGCAAAACTGTTTACCAATCTTTACCAATTGGGCGTTAAATATCCGTTTGATAAAATCAGGAGCCTGCGGATCAATGCAGGCGTTCGGTCCGACAAAGTGGTGGTGAAAGCAATTTCAGATCCTCCTGAAACATTAACCCTGGAGGATGCTAAGCAAACCTATGGCTTGCTGCGCCTGGAATATGTACACGATAATTCCATACAGAAAACTACCAATATTCTGAATGGCTTACGGTACAAAGTATACCTCGACTATAATACCCAACTGGCCAATTCCAATAAAACAGTGGAGGGTCGTACCACCTTTAACTTCGGGTGGGATGCACGGTATTACTACCCGATTTTCCAGAACTTCATCTGGGCAGGGCGTGCTGCTGCTGATTTTTCCTGGGGCGATAAAAAAATCGTGTATTACCTCGGCGGACAGGATGGATGGTTGTTCCCCAAGGCCAATAACGAAGTTCAGCCGCAGGATCCCGATTATGCCTTCCAGGCTTTGGCGGTTAATATGAGAGGACATCGGCAAAATATTACCAATGGTAATAATGCCGTGGTTCTAAACAGTGAGTTCCGCCTACCGGTATTTACAACCTTGTTAAAACGCCCCATCAATAATGCCTTCCTGCGCAATTTTCAGTTGATCCAGTTTGTAGACCTTGGAACGGCCTGGAATGGTAGTTATAACGGAATTCAGCGGCCTTCCAGAGTATACCAGGAAGGTAACGTACAGGTGAAGATCAAAGCCGGTGGTGTTGGGCCCTTTGTTGGCGGGTATGGATTTGGTGCCCGTTCCACCCTTTTAGGTTATTTCCTGCGGCTGGATACAGGCTGGGAAATGAACGGTGTATTTAAAGGCAAGCCAATCTGGCATTTTGCCATGGGAATTGATTTTTAATATCTCCTTACAGACATAAAAAAGCCGGCAATTGCCGGCTTTTTTGGTTATTGCGATGCAACTATTTTCAAAGGACAGGTTTGGTTTGAACAGGTTGGCCGGCTTCCGGGTACCAATTGATTTTGCGGGTTCCAAACATTACCAGGGCAAGGATAAGGAAGAGGCCGATACTTCCTACCAACAGGGCTGTGTCTTCCAGCCGAACCAGGATAAAGGCAAAGCCATAGAGGCAGGTCAGCACAAATCCAAATAACGACGCTGTTTTCCAATTGCTGAAATGCGTATGAACATAAAGAGTTATCAATGCAATGGTTGCTGCAGCTGCCATTCCATAAGCCCACTCGAAAGCAACCAACTCACTTAACGATAAAAGCAGGGTATAAAAAACAGAAAGTGCTATTCCTACCAGCACATACTGAATCGGGTGTACTGGTTTTTTCTGCATCAGTTCCATTACCAGGAAAAGGGAAAATGTAAGACCTATAAATAAGAGGGCATATTTAACACAACGTTCTGTTTTTGCATATTGATCGGCCGGCTGAATCATAGAAACACCAAAGGAAAAATCGTCTTCCGGGAATGCTTTATCCCGTAGAATTGTTCCAAAGGGCAGGTTGGCTTTACTGAATGTCCAACTGGCGGTAAAACCACTGTCTTTCACCAGGTGTTCCGCCGGCAGGGTAATTCCATCAAACGAAGGATTAGGCCAGGCGGAACGAACCTGGTAACGGCTGTTGCCAGCCATAGGGATAAAATGTAACTGTTCACTTCCCTTGAGTTGTAACACCGTATTAAATTCCAGCTTGGAAATATCCGTGTTCCTCAGGTCAACGGGTGCAGATAAACAAGCTTTCAGGAGTTCCTTATCCGTAGAACCAGGAGATAGTTCCAGGTACTGTTTTCCCAATTGTACCACCAACTTTTCTTCAATTCCTTTGATATCCGACAAGCCCATACAAACACTTGCATCTTTGAGAACCAGGTTGGCCTCCTGCAGATCTTTGGGCAACTGCAAATTGAAATAACCGTTGAAGGAAGTTTGCGTGCGGTATAATAATACTTCATAAATACTTCGCTTGCGTACAATCGGATTCAGTTGGCTGATAACCTGCAGATCTTCCGGTAAAAGAACAAGCTCCTTACGCAGGGTGGTTTCTTTTCCTTTATCATTTTTGCGCTGTATTTCATACGGGATTACAAGAAAAAGTCCGGATAGTTTTTGCGGACCAGCCCAGCGCTGGCTCACTTCCTGTACAATTTCCTGCTGCCGCCCTTTTCTTTCCTGCACCAGGCTTGAAATAAACAAAGTCGGTACCATCATCAGCAGGATGAGTACGCCTGTTATAATTCCTTTGTAAAGAATGGGGGAATTGCTTGTCAACGGTTTGTCCGCATCGGGTAAATTCAGTTCTTGTTGCATAATTGATTGGTATGATGTTGAGTAATTGGTTGAAACAGAGACGGGAAAAACATCGGCAGACAGTACTTGATTGATTGCAGTACGGGATAAATAACAGCCTCCAATAACCGATAAAAAAAGCAGGGCAATAATACCCAGCAACAAGGCCCATTTAAACTTGTTACTTCCTAAAATTTCAGCCAGTACAGGCATGGCGAAGGAATACACCAGTAAGATGCCTACCAGTAGCAGTACCAGCCCTTTCAGGCGGGTTGAATAAGCCGGATTAAACCGCAACAGCAGGCTTAGCCCTATATAAAGCACTATAAATGCAGGCAGGCTGGCAAGAAAGGTGGCGGGTAGGAGCAAAAGCAAAAAAAATCCACCACCGCTTAAAAACAGGGTAATCAGGGATAAAAAACTTCCGAAAAGAAGGGCTGTCTTTATCCAGATCGCTGCGGCTGGTAACAAAACAGCAGAAAAAATGCATTTCAAAGTACTTTGTTTTACAAAGTTATTAGATAAAAAAATTTATTGCAGGGATCGGATCATTTTTTCCAGTGCATCCAGGTGTTGTTTAAATGCTTTTTCACCGGCTTTGGTAACCGAATAAGAGGTATTGGTTTTTCTGCCAATAAAACCTTTCTGCACTCTCAGGTAACCGCTTTCCTCCAGGGTTTTAAGATGGGAAGCCAGGTTTCCATCCGTTACCCCGATAAGTTCTTTCAGTTCATTGAAACTGATCTTTTCATTCACCAGCAAGGAGCTCATGATACCGAGACGTATACGGCTGTCAAAAATTTTATTTAACTGTTCAATCGGATTCATTTCAATCACTTCTTATTTCCGTTCGTATTTCCACCACATGGTAAACCCATATACAATGTGCAAGATACCAAATCCAAAGGCCCAGCCAATCAAACCATGGTTGGGAAACCACAAACAAAGTAGCCCTGTTACCAGTTGCCCATATCCCAGGAACCGTATTTCGCCCACTGTAAACTTACTTCCGTTGATCAGGGCAAGTCCGTAAAAGAGTAGGGACGACGCTGCCACCAGGCCATAATATTGAAGTTCCATTAGCCGCCAGATAAACAAACCTCCTACCGCCATGGGCACCATAGTGCTCCACATCAGTTTTCGGGCAGTTGGCCCCCATATCGCCACGCCCTCCTTTTTAGACCGTGCATACGTAAAAAAGAAGGCAAGTGTAAGGGCACTCAGGAAAACCAGGGCCGCAATTACCAGCAGGTCCTGCTTCAGGCAGGTGGGGCAGGCACTTGGCGTACCATAGGCATTCTTGTAATAAGAACGGATAGCCCCATTTGCCACAAATGCGCCGACAAGGGCGGAACAGCCAGCGGCTACCCCACTCCAGCCACTCAGGCTGATAAAACGGCTGCTTTTTTCCATCATCTGGCGGATTTCCCGCAGGTCGTGAAACGAACTTGTGTCCATAGTTACTAAAGCACTTTGTAATTCAAAGTACGCAAACGGAATCCAAACGGCAAAATATTCCTTTTAACACATCTGTTAAATTCGCCTAATCCTACTTTCTAAGTGTTAATTTTGCTGTTCTATGAAATTAAGACCCTTTGGCCAGCGGGCATACGGGCTAGTGCTAACCTTATTGATTACCCTAATTACCCAGGCGCAGACCAAAACTATCCGGGGCTATGTGAAGGACAAGTTAAGTGAGGAAAGAATCCCCTTTGCCTCTATAAAATTCCTCGGTTCCTCCCAGGGTCGGTTAACCGACTCTTCCGGGAGCTTTGTTTTTCGTTTTACTGAATGGCCGACCGATACCCTTGAAGTTACTTATGTTGGCTACCAGGATTACCGGGTAGCCATCCATCCGGATATGCTTACTATTTCTGAAAACGGCAACCTGCTGGAACTGGTTATATCCATGGAACGGGGTAAATACAGTTCGGCTGTAATAGTAAAGCAGAAGATTGACCGCGGATACCTGATGTGGAAACGTATTAATAAACGTAAACCCTTTAATGACCGGTATCGATTTACCAGTTTCACCTACGAATTGTATAATAAGCTGGAACTGGATCTGAACCGGATCAATAAAGAAAAACTGAAAGAGCTCGGTCCGCTAAAACCTTTTGATTTTATTTTCGACAATGTAGATACCTCGGAAGGCCAGCCATTTTTACCGGTTTACCTCACCGAAACCATTTCCAATTACTATTACCAGAAATCGCCCTGGAAAACCCGCGAAATTATCAAGGGCGTAAAAACCATGGGTGTCGAAAATGAAAGTATTTCAAAGCTCCTGGGCGGTACTGAACAGAACGTTAATATATATAATAACTATATACCTGTATTTGACAAACAATTTGTGAGTCCGTTGAGTGATAACGGCCCTGCTTATTATAAATACACCGTATTGGATACCCAGTATGTAGCCGGGCAACGACTGATTCACTTTGTATTTCAGCCCAGGCGGAAGGGAGAAAATACATTTGAAGGAGATGCATGGGTGCACGATCCTACCTGGGCCATCCAGAAAATGACCCTGAATTTAAGCCGCGAAGCAAATATCAATTTTATTGACAAACTATCACTGATACAGGAATACGCACTGATAGACGACAGTACCTGGTTTCTTGCCAAAGACAAATTTGTGGCGGATGTAGCACCTATCGGTAAAACAAGGTTCGGCGTTATCGGACGTAAAACCACCACCTATCGTGATGTTGTCGTAAATGCATCTTTTATACGCGACAGCATAGCAAAAAACAAAGTACAGTCGGAAATACTTTTTGCAGAAGGCGCCATGAAAAAACAAGACAGCTACTGGTCCGACTCCCGGCACGAATCGCTCAACAAAAATGAAAAAGCGATTTATGCAATGATTGATACCCTGCAAAAAATGCCGATCTTCAAACGTTATGTAAATACCATTAATTTCCTGGCAACTGGTTACAGGAATGTGGGAAATTTTGAAATAGGCCCCTGGTACAACTGGTTTACCGGTAACCAATGGGAAGGATTCCGCACCCGCTTTGACCTGGGAACCAATACTAAATTCCATAAAGACCTGTACCTGCACGGCTATATTGCCTATGGATTCGGCGATAAAGCCTTCAAGTATAAAGCAGAAGCCAAATACCTGTTTAGCCGTTCACCAAGAGCATATATACATGCCAGTTATACTAAAGACCTTGATAACGGGCAGGTTTATTACGACGAAATAAGCACGGATAATATCTTTGCACTGACCATACGTAAGCCCGGCATTCCTATAAAATTCATGCAGATCAAAGAAGCCAAGCTGGAGTTATTTAAAGAATGGTCGCCTGGCATTTCTGCAACCCTTATCGGAACACATAAGAGTTTTGACCCGCTGAAAAATATTCCTCCAAAAGAAATTTTCCAGACCAACGGGCAAAAAGGAACACCGCTTACCAATTTTGAAATGGCCGTAAAACTGCGCTTCGGTTACAATGAACGATTTCTCGAAACCAGCTTTAACCGCTTCAGCCTGGGCAGTTCCTTTCCTATTATTGAATTCCTGTATGCCCGCGGTTTCCCAGGTATATTCAACAGTGATTATAGTTATGATAAATTTTACCTGAGCGTATCTGACTATGTAAAAGTTGCGCCACTGGGCAGTTTGTATTACAACGTATTTGGAGGCAGAACCACCAAAACCCTGCCCTACATGATGCTGAACGTGGCACCAGGTAATGAAATTTATTATTACAACAAATATGCATTTAACCTGATGCAACGCTTTGAGTATATCCATGACCGTTATATAGGGTTTAATGTGGAGCACAATATCGGTAATGGAATATTCCGTCTTATACCCCTGACCCGTAAATTAAAATTCCGGCAGTTCTGGAGCGCCAAAGGGTTGACCGGCGACTTATCAGCAGCCAACCGCGCATTGAACTTTGATAATCCCTACAACCAGTTCCAGAATCTAGATGGCAAGCTGTACCTCGAACTGGGTACCGGGGTCGATAATATTCTGAAAGTGTTCCGGTTGGATTTTGTATGGAGACTTAGTCCGCGCCCGCTTCCTGCAGAAAGAGTTGGCCGCTTTGGAATTTTTGGCAGTTTCCGTTTGGCATTCTAAAGATGAACCAGTATATTTTGCTATCTTATAAAAGCAAAATTACGATGCATGCCGGAAAAATATATTTTGTCGCTCGATCAGGGCACCACCAGTTCAAGAGCAATTTTATTCGATAAATACGGGCAAATTTGCCATGTAGCACAGAAAGAATTTACCCAGCACTATCCTAAGCCGGGGTGGGTAGAGCACAATGCCGAGGAAATATGGGCCACCCAGTTTGCGGTTATGGCAGAAACCATTGCAAAAGCCTCTCTTACCACGGCTGATATTGCGGCAATCGGCATAACCAATCAACGTGAAACCACCGTAGTGTGGGACCGGGCCAGCTCCAAACCCATATATAATGCTATTGTTTGGCAGGATCGAAGAACAGCCCAGTATTGTGATCAGTTAAAGGCCGATGGCCTGGCATCTATGATTCAGAAAAAAACCGGCCTGGTACTGGATGCCTATTTTTCTGCTACCAAACTTAAATGGATCCTGGACAATGTCAGTGGCGCCAGGGAAAAAGCTGTAAAAGGAGAGCTGGCATTTGGCACCATCGATTCCTGGTTAAACTGGAAACTAACCAACGGAAAAGTACATGTAACAGATGTTTCCAATGCAAGCCGTACCATGCTCATGAACCTGGAAACCTGTCAATGGGACGACGAACTGCTGCGCCTTTTTGATATTCCGGCAGCTGTATTACCGGAAATTATTGCCAGCAGCAACATATACGGCGTAACAGAATCAGTGGTCAGGAATGCCAATATACCGCTGGCCGGAATTGCGGGCGACCAGCAGGCTGCTTTGTTCGGGCAGCAATGTACCACCCCGGGCATGGTAAAAAACACCTATGGAACCGGTTGTTTTATGTTGATGCATACCGGTGAAAAAATTGTGCATTCTACCAATAATCTTCTTACAACCGTTGCCTGGAAACTTAATAACCGGGTGGAATATGCGGTAG
>NZ_LUKG01000014.1:42871-51232 GCF_001601815.1 Flavihumibacter sp. CACIAM 22H1 | reverse complement strand
TCTTTATAGCAGGTGCTGTAGTTCAATGGCTCCGGGATGGCTTGCATATGATTCGCTCCTCTTCCGAAATTGAAGAACTGGCCAACCGGGTTGAAAATACAGACGGCGTTTACATGGTGCCTGCTTTTGCCGGTTTGGGAGCGCCACACTGGAACCAACATGCCCGCGGCACCGTATTCGGTTTAACCCGCGGTACCACCCGCAATCATATTGCAAGGGCCTGCCTGGAAAGCATTGCCTACCAAACCATGGATGTGTTGAAAGCGATGGAATCAGATGCCGGTTTACCCATTCAACAATTACGTGTGGACGGAGGCGCCACGATCAATAACATGCTGATGCAGTTTCAATGTGATCTGTTACAGGTGCCGGTAATCCGGCCAGAGGTCTACGAAACAACTGCGTTAGGGGCTGCCTACCTGGCTGGCTTAGGGGTAGGCTACTGGGAAAGCACAGCAGATATTCAACAACAATGGAAAGCTGCCAAAGAGTTCCAACCCCAACGCAGCCCGGAAGAAATGCTTCCCTTCAAAAAAGGCTGGGAAAGAGCCATTAAGGCAAGTATTGCCTGGGCCAATGAAACATAGCGCTGATTTAAACGAAAAATAATTTGTATGGTACGTAGCGGAATGATAAACAAGCTTATTGATACTTCTGAATGGGATATCTGTATTGTAGGAGGAGGTGCTACCGGACTGGGAATTGCAATTGATGCGGCTTCCCGCGGTTTTAAAACCATCCTGGTTGAGCAGGCCGATTTTGCCAAAGGAACTTCCTCCCGATCTACCAAACTTGTTCATGGAGGGGTACGTTATCTGCAGCAGGGAAATGTAAAACTTGTAATGGAAGCCTTGAAAGAACGGGGAAGGCTTCGTAAAAATGCCCCACACCTGGTAAAAAATCAATCCTTTCTGCTCCCGAATTACAAATGGTGGCAGGGCCCATTTTATGGACTTGGCCTAAAAATTTACGATTGGATGGCCGGTGATCTTGGCCTCGGACCCTCTCTTTTCCTATCGCGCGAAGAAACCCTGGAAAGAGCCCCCACCCTGGACCCTGAAGGATTAAAAGGCGGTGTGCTTTTTCATGACGGGCAATTCGACGATGCCCGGCTGGCCATTAATATGGCACAGACAGCCGCAGAACAAGGTGCCGTTCTGCTCAACTATATGAAAGCCGGCCGGCTGATAAAAGAAAACAATCAACTGGTGGCCCTGGAAGTTATTGATCAGTTAAGCGGTGATAACTATACCATCAAAGCCTCCTGCATCTTTAATGCAACCGGGGTTTTTACAGATCATTTAAGAAAAGCAGATGATCCGAAAAAGGAGCCGGTACTATCTTTAAGCCAGGGCACTCACCTGGTGGTAGACAGAAAATTTTTGCCCGGTGATACCGCTATTCTGATTCCGGAAACCTCCGATGGAAGGGTTTTATTTGCCGTGCCCTGGCACCAGCATACCATTATCGGCACTACCGATATTCCGGTAGCACAACCCAGTATGGAACCTATTGCAAAAGAAGAGGAGATCCAGTTCATTCTCGACAATATCAAACTTTACCTGGCAAAAGACCCGCAGCGATCTGATGTACTGGCCGTTTTTTCCGGACTGCGCCCACTCGTTAAAGGGAATGCCAGCAGTACTTCCGGATTATCAAGAGATCATTTTATTGAAGTTAGTGAATCCGGGCTGATCAGCATTACTGGCGGCAAATGGACAACCTACCGGAAAATGGCGGAGGATGCTATTCGGGTTGCTATCCAGGAGGGTAAACTCGAAGACAGGCCCTGTATTACCGCCGAACTGCCCATACACGGTGCAATGAAAGTGCCGAATTATACCGATCATGGATATTATTATGGAACAGACTGGGTAAAAATCCAGGAATTATCCAAAGAAAATAAAGACTGGGCTACGAAAATTCATCCAGACCTTCCCTATACCAAAGCAGAAATTATATGGGCCGTCAGAGAAGAAATGTGCATGACCGTAGACGATGCCTTATCCAGAAGAACAAGGGCAATTTTACTAAATGCCGGCGCGGCAATTACAGCCGCTACCACGGTAGCTCAACTCATTGCAACAGAACGCAATCTTGACCGGCAATGGGAGCAGGAACAGATCGATGCATTTTGTAGTATTGCCGCCAATTACTTAGCCAAATAAACCCCGCTTGTTATATGATGAACCCCTATTTAGCCGAATTTGTTGGAACCGCTATTCTGCTGGCTTTTGGAAATGGAGTGGTAGCCAATGTATTATTGAAACAATCTAAAGGCCATAACAGCGGATGGATTGTTATCACATTTGGATGGGCTATGGCTGTATTCCTGGGTGTTTTGGCCGTTTCAAAATTCAGCGGAGCCCACCTGAATCCTGCTGTCAGTATTTGCCTGGCATTAACGGGTAAATTTCCCTGGGCAGATGTTCCGCTTTATATCCTGGCACAGCTTGCAGGGGCCTTCACCGGAGCAGTACTTATGTGGCTCTGTTACAAAGATCATTTCTATGATACTGAAGACCAGGGCTTAAAACTGGCGGTGTTCAGTACCGGTCCGGCCATCAGAAAACCTTTCAGTAATTTCCTAACGGAAGCAATTGCGACCGGTATTTTTTTATTATTGGTACTGCTTATAATAGCGCCTACGGATAGCCTTGGATCGCTCGATGCCCTGCCTGTTGCCTTATTGGTATTGGGGGTAGGGTTATGCTTTGGCGGCCCTACCGGTTATGCCATTAATCCTGCAAGGGATTTGGGCCCGCGTATTGCACACTTCCTCCTACCTTTAGGACCGAAAGGCAGCAGTGATTGGGGATATGCCTGGGTACCTGTTGCAGGTCCCATAGCCGGCAGTTTCCTGGCGGCAGCCTTGTATAAAATATTGTTCTAAACACCACAAACGATCATATAGCTAAACTGTAATTCCATGGTTCGTATTTTTCAACTTCTATCATTCCTTCTAATTATGTCAGTAGCAACCGCCCAGAGTCCGGAAGAAAAATTAGCCCAGCTTGGTATTAAACTACCCGCCGTTTCAAAACCGGTGGCCAATTACGTTAATATTGTTCAAACAGGAAAACTGGTATACTTATCCGGCAAAGGCCCCACTACACCCGATGGAAAGGATATTACCGGTAAAGTAGGTAAAGACCTGAGTATTGAAGAAGGGTATGCAGCAGCAAGAACCGTTGCCTTTAGCCATATTGCCGTATTAAAAGATTATTTAGGCGATCTGAAAAAAGTAAAACGGGTTATTAAAGTATTGGGTATGGTAAATTGTGAAAGCAGTTTTACTCAACAACCCAAAGTAATGAATGGCTATTCCGACACCATGGTTGAAATCTTTGGTGAAAAAGGCAAACATGCAAGATCAGCCGTAGGTTTTCATGCCTTACCCAATAATATAGCTGTGGAAGTTGAAGTTATTGTAGAGATTGAATAAAGGCTTCCAATAACTCGTTTATAGCCGCGGCATCAAATATTTTAGCGTAATAAACACCGTTGAATGCTCCGGGTGTGGCCTGCAATTTACCTTTAAGCGGATAAGGTCCGGCCACCCCAAGGTATTCTTCCTGGCCGTCTTCCGTTTTAAAACTTACTTTAAATAGGTATAGCTTCTGTTTTTTTCCCGCTATCCTCCTTGTTTGTTCTTTAATAAACTGAAGATCTGCTTCACCCGATTCATTCCAGATCTTTCTGAACAAATGAGAGGTAGCAATACTTTTCTGATTCCGCAAGATGGTCGGAAACGATTTGGCAAAACCCGCATCTTCCAGCTCCTCCCAAACCCTGGACCTGTAATAGAGATCTGCAGCAAGGCGCTGAATGGTTTGCGCGGGCGCCGGTTTTTTGCGAAGCAGCAACGCAATAAAGGTAGAATACTGAACATCCAGGTTCTTGTGTAAAGCAAAGCTATCAAGGCGCTGCCTGCTTCCGGCATCATCATAACTAATTAAAAGATCCAGCAGGCCGTCGAAATAAAGGGGCAACTCCAGATTTTCTGCCTTTTGTTCCTGGTTATATTCGTCCGCCAGATAAAATAAAGCCGGTTGTACATTTCTCCACGCTTCATCACTTAACTCGTTTCTTTGCTTCAGGTCATAGACCAATGCCGGTAGTATCTTTTTTAATAACGAATCATTTTTGTTGTCCAATATAAATGGAATGATAGTGCCTGCAAGCTCAAGACTGTCTTTCATTGATCCATATAAAATACCGGCATTGCCGGCTACAGGAAGCCCGGATTTCAGCAACCCTTCCAACACTTCATAGCTTTCTCTGGTATACATTCTGGCCAATATCGAAAGCAGGGGGTATTGCAGTTCAGCATTTCGTTCCCTTAACCCTGCATAAACTTTCTGAATAAACGAAATGGTTGGCGCATTATTAAATTCCAATACCCGTTTAATCAGCTCATCGTGCGCACAGGAAGCACGTTGGCTGAAATCGATCATCGGGTGCAGCAACGCCTCCTGAAGCATTGGAAGGTCAGCAGAATCGATGTATACCCATTCCAGGGCAGCTTTCGCCTCTTCAAATGCCAGTGAATCAGGCAAGAGCAACTCATTAAACACCAATTTTGCTTTGGACCTGGTGTATTGGTTCTTATTAGGCGATAACAACTTAAAAGAGCTGTACGTTTTTTGATAGGCTGCTGCCTGGCTTATTTCCGGAGACATTATACCTGAAAGCGAATAAAGTGTATCGCCACTTGCCAATAGTTTTATACGGCGAATATTGTGAGTACCCTCCATTTTAACCGTTACCTCTACAGAGCGCTGTCCCTGCTCTTCATGAATGGTATAGGGAAGAATACTATCGGTATCCACAATAAAATCATTCAGTTGTTCCCTGAAAAAACTGCTGTCGTTAGCCGTTCGGTAAAATTTATTAAGTGGCTCTTTTTGTATCTGAAGCGTTACTGCCGTGGTAGTATCATATAGAATAAACCGGGATAAGCCTTCAGACAAGACCGCCGACTGATCTACTGTAAAGATACCGGGCGACTGAATACTAAAATTTTCATACGCAGGATGTCCGTCTACTACCTTAGAAGCTACATAAGGCAGGAACCGCACGCTTTTTATAAACCTGTCTGCCTGTTCCTCCTGCTCCCTGGTCGGATAATAACCAACCACCATGGAATAGCGTCGGTTTCCCCTGTTTACCACGTTAAACCGAACGTAGACAGAATCCTTTTCCACTTTTGTTCCCAGCAACATGGAAATACCCGGAAAGCCGTCCAGGCTTGTAAACGAATGCTGCAGTAACTTATGGGTATTACTGGTGGTGTACTGGTCAACCAGGTCCTGAAAATAAAGGCTGTCCAACCGGGAATAATAGCCCTTCTTCGTTTCCATCGCCGTAATAGAGTAAAAAATACGGCTTTGCGGATCTGTTCCTGAATACGTTTGGTTGTACCAGGAAGAATCGCTGTTTGGCGAAGAATAATCAAGCTCTATTGGCGCTTCAAAGCTGAATTGTTGGCGGGCATATATCTTTCTTCTCCATCCCTTTACCGGCGGCGGCAATGGTTTTTTCTTATCAATAAAAGAGGTAAAAAAAACTGCGGCATTATGCATTTTTAACCCCGCTTTTGACATAGAGAAAATCATATTCATTACAATTCCTCCGGCCACCGGGTGCACCGCCATTGTAACAAATCCATCTTTTGTAGAGGCTTCAATTTCATAGGCTTTTTTCCCATTCAACAGCCAGGAAGAATCACGGAACAATTTTCCTTCCGTTGCATAATAAGAAGGCATGAGGCGGCATACTGAATCAATTTCTGCAGCTGATTTGTTCGCGAGCGGAATATACCCCGACATAAAACCAGACATACTAAGCGGGTCAAAATACATCCTGGCCTGGTGAAATCCGCCCATGCCATCAAGGCTGGTAGCCGATCCGGGCATACGGATACTGAAATCTCCATCGCCCCATTGAATAAGTTGCCAGTTATATGCAGTAGGATGCGCCAGGTAGGTATCGGGAGGAATTTTTGTGGCTGATACAACCGGCTCTACCTGGTACCCCCTGTTACGTAGTAACTGAAGCATACCAGAATCACCGGAAAGATGTGCCGCACCTACCGCATAAAAACAAGATCGCACAGCGGTAAGACTGTCCATCCTTTGCACCATGGTAAGGTTCCGCCGATTTAACTGCCAGGCGCCGTAATTGCCGCCAGCATTGTTTACAATTTCCTGCATCTGGTACAGGTTGCCAGACAGATAAATATCCACGAAACGATCAATCATTTTTTTCCTGTCTTTCTCTGTTAGCAATGCTGATTTTATCTGCTCTTCCAACCCTGCAGGATCAGCATTGAGCTGCTCGTCAATTTTTTCAAGTGCGCCCACCCATTTTCCTTCGCGCCTTGCAATGCCATACAGAAAAGCATCTACAAAAGTGGGCATATCATCTTCTTTCCGAAAACCCATAGACCAGTTAGTAGTTGCTGCTTCCAGTTCCTGAAGGGTAATGGCGTAGAGTTTTTTTCCAAACTTTTTCTCAAGTGCCTGTTTGTATTTTTTTCGCTGGGCAGGGCTGATATAATCTCTCAGAAAACGTACCGCTTCATCGGAGCTACCCGTTTGTTTTATCCAGGAGCTCACTATTTCGTTCATATTATTCATGTCCAGCTCACCGGCAAACCCCTCCACCGATTTAAGAGATGCATACAATGAATCTGTAAAATAAAACAGCCGTTTATCCTGCAGGTGCATGGTTCCATAGAGGTAAGAGTTCGCTTTGCTGTTGGGATGTTTGATCCTCCAAAGCAGGCTGGATGGAGCTTGTGCCCGGGTAACCAGAGAAAAGGAAAAAGCCGCAATAAAGAGGATCAGGGTGCGCATCATTCGAATCTTGTTAGCCCACCAAAATACTACCTTAAATCGGTGCTTACAAGCCTTGTGCATCGATGGCATCCAAAATAATACGGCAGGCTTTTCTGATTTCTTTCTTTGAAATACTCAGCGGGGGGGCTATACGCAGGCAGTTAGCACCAAAAAGAAACCAGTCAGTAAGCAGGGCCTTTTCGATGCAATAATCAATTACCTGTTTATTTACTGCAAAACTCTCGAATTCTACCGCTATCAGCAGACCTGCAGCGCGCAGGTTGGTGATGGCAGGGTGTTGCAGCAATTCCCGGAACAAGGCTTCCTTTTCCGGAACCTGCTGAATCCATTTTTCTTTAATCAGTACCTTCATAGCTGCAAGTCCGGCTGCACAACTTACCGGGTGGCCGCCAAAAGTGGTAATATGCCCCAGCACCGGGTTCAGGGTAAAATGATCCATTAATGCTTTATCGGCTACAAAAGCACCCAATGGCATACCCCCGCCAAGTGCTTTACCCAGTAAAAGGATATCTGGTACCACTCCATAAGCCTGAAATCCCCATAAATAACCGGTTCTGCCGAAACCTGTCTGGATTTCATCCATAATAAGGAGGGTGCCGGTTTCTTTGCATCGCTGCTGTACCTGCTGAAGCCAGGCCGGATCTGGTGCATGTACACCTTTTTCCGCCTGCACCGTTTCCAGGATAACGCAGGCGGTGAGGTGATTGATTTCCTCCAGCACGGCCGCATCATTATAGTTGAGGTGCAGTATATCCGGCAGTAATGGACGGTAAGCGTTTCTCCAATATTCATCTCCTATCAAGCTTAATGCCCCCTGAGTAGAACCATGATAGGATTGATTAAAAGCAATTATCCGGGTTCTGCCCGTGACTCTTTTGGCAAGCTTCATGGCGCCTTCGGTAGCTTCCGCGCCGGAATTCGTAAAATAGACCGAATTAAGGCTGGCCGGCAGGTGTTCGGCCAGGTAACTGGCATAAGCTACCTGTGGTGTTTCAACCAACTCCCCGTATACGAGCACATGCAGGTATTCACCGGCCTGCTTCCGTATTGCTTTCACCACTTTGGGATGACAGTGGCCTACATTACAAACACTTATTCCGGCAATCAGGTCAATATAGGTTTTGCCCTGCCGGTCAGTGAGCAGGGCACCCTTTGCTTTAATAATTTCAAGCGCAAGCGGAGCCGGCGATGTCTGGGCAATATGCTGGAGAAATAATTGACGTTGATTCACCTTGCAAAGTAAAAAGTAAAACGGCAAAAGTCAAAAGCAAAATAAGCCCAAGTCAGGTTTACGAAGCAGGATGCTGGCTGAACAGTAAGAACAACCCAGGCAGGCTATTCAAAGGCCGGTTCAACGATCCTTTATGCCTTTTGGCCGATTGCTTTCGGAAACGCGCTCAAAAACAAAATACCTTGGTCTCAGAAACAAAAAATAAACCTGATATATTTTTCTCATAAGCAGTTGGTTTTGGTTAAAAAGCCCTGGTTTCAACCGGGG
>NZ_LUKG01000014.1:32581-42322 GCF_001601815.1 Flavihumibacter sp. CACIAM 22H1 | reverse complement strand
GGGCTTACTTCTTAAATTATTCGACTGAAAAAAGAGTTGTAGCTCATCTTTTTACCGTTAAACTACCCAGCATGAGTATTAAAAATCAGTTACTAGCAGTGTTCGCCGCCATCTTTGTTTTTATATCGGTTGCTTCCTTAACGAACGTTAAAAAGACTCCTACTGGCTTTCCCCTTTCTACGCAAACACAACTGAAATACATCTATCTTAGTTTTGACGACGGGCCATTAAACGGAAGCGAAAATATAGACAGTGTAATATTAGCAGAGCGGCTCAAAATAAACGTTTTCCTGGTAGGAGAACATGCTGAACAAACCAGGCAATTGGGTAACTATTACAATATGTATGAACAAAATCCTTTTGTGGAATCATACAATCACAGTTTTACCCACGCAAATAATAAGTATGCCTTATTTTATAGCAACCCATCCAATGTTTTAGCCGATATTCAAAAGAATGAACAATTACTGCACCTGCGGTATAAAATTGTACGCCTGCCAGGCAGGAATATGTGGCGCATCGGAACCCGAAGAAAAGACGATGGAACAAGTGGATCAGCAGCGGCGGACCTGCTTGCAAAAAATGGCTACCACATTTACGGCTGGGATCTGGAATGGCAACACAATCCGAAAGATGGCAGTCCTGTACAGACAGTGGACCAGATCCAGAAAGAAATAGAAACCAAACTGGAAGACGGCACTACCTTCACAAAAAACCATATCGTAATCCTGCTTCACGACGAAATGTTTCAGAAAAAATGGGAAGAAACAGAACTGAAGCAACTGATTGACCGCTTAAGACAGCACGACAATTATATTTTTGAACACCTACGTTTTTATCCAGACAACCAGTATGATTAAGCGACACCTTCGTTATTTCTGGAACAACTTTACCCGGCCTCGTGTACTCAGCTTTTTGCTCATCGGAACTGCTGTGGTGTTCCTGACCTTCCTTACCAACGACAACGCCCTGGAGATCTCTATTTCAGGGTTGGCTTCTGTATTTATCGGAATAGCCGTAAATAATTTTACAGCCGAAGAAACCCGCCACAAAGACGAAATTGCCATCCGTTCCAAGGTAACATATGCCTCAAAAGTACTGGAAATGGCGGAGGCTAAACTACAATATATATGCACCCAGTCAGCTACCGGAAATCAGCAGCAGGCGGAGGATGCGTGTAAGGAACTCAGCCAACTCCTTGGTTTACTAAAGCTGCTTCTCAAAGAGGAAAAATCCTTACACTAAGGGGAGATACCTCTCCTTAAAATTTACCCCCACCTATTAAACAGGCCCTTTCGCCGATCCTTTTTACCTGCACAACTACTATCGTTTTCTACAAGGCAAAATCAACTGCAACTTTACAGCAACAGGTAACCGGAAATTAAATGAAACAACAAAATATACTTCACCCGGCTGAAATCATCTTACTTGCCTCAACGATTAAACCAGCCGGGTTTAAAAACAGTTCAACTATTTTTTCTGCTGCATACCAGCCCCTGGATATAGTATCGGTTGATATAGCAAAAAGCACCCTGGAACTGGAAAGCGGCTGGCTATTTATGATAATGGGGAATAACTACCCTACTGCAAGCTCCCTTCCGCCAAATCAGGATCGGGTAAGCACAGAAGCTGCACCTTATCCGGCCATACCTGTACACCTGGATGACGTTCAAACTAACCATAGATTTATCAACCCAGTTAATAACAAAAAATGAAAAAATTATTCATTGCAACCATTGCCCTGGTAAGCATAAGTGCTGCCAGTATAGCTCAATCAGTTCCGGTTAATAAAGTTGCTGCATCAAAAACACCTGTTGTAAACAAAGCGGCAGATAGCAAAGCGCCTACCCCGGTTATTATCAACAAATCTGGTCAGGCAGCTCCTGCCGACAGATCTCCGGCTACAGTTGCCAAAACCAGTTCCACAACTCAATCTAAGCAGGAAACAAAAAAACCAGCAGTGACAGGCACCGGTAAAAACAGCGGTGCCGGTCCACTTAAAAAAGATGGCAGTCCCGACAAAAGATTTACAGCAAATAAGCATTTAAAAGCAAATGGAAGTCCTGATAAACGATTCAAAGAGAATAAGAAACATGGATAGTGCGGGTCAGTGACTGCCACGCCCTGTGTTATTACACGGGGCTTTATTTTAACTTCCTGTAAAATTTCAAAATATGCCTACTGCTGGTAATAAAATAGCAGGTATTTTAAAAAATTTATCGCCCCGAATTTACTGGAGAGAGTTACTGGCTTTGCTTATGTTGCTGTTGGCTATTGTATTTTTTCGTGATGAACGCCGGGAACTCCACCAGCTTATTCCAGAGCTCAAACAGGTCAGTATTGAATGGCTTTTTTTACTGGCGGCTTTATCAATTGCCACCGTAGCCTGCCAGGGAGGCATTTACAGGAGCAGTTTTGCTGCCATCGGCCTTTTATTAAAGTTTGGATACGGAATGGGCCTATTTCTGAAAAGGAATTTTTTGAGTGTTTTTTTGCCAGCGGGTGGTGTTAGCGCCCTGGCCTATGCGCCACGGGAAATCCGAAGGGCAGGGTATACTAAAATACAGGTACACCAGGCCAGTGGATTATTTGCTTTTGCGGGCTTATTGTCTTTTTTTATTGTTGCAATTCCTATTATCAGTTATGCGGTTATTACTAAAAACCAGTTTGGAAATTCATGGATTGGCCTGGTAATTATTTTATTATTGATGACGATTATCGTTGGAGTTGTACAATCTCTTCGAAAAAAGAAATTCATTTATCAATATATTGAAAAAAAATTTCCACAATGGATAACCGGTTTACAGGAATTATTTACAGCGGATCTAACTGCAAAAAAATATTCAGGCGCCGTTTTGTATTCTGCGGGTGTTGAACTATGCGGCATACTCACCGTTTATACCGCAATGCTGGCCCTCGGGCAGCCTGCTTCGCTGGGCGCCGCTGCCTCTGCCTATGTAATCAGTGTACTGATTACCCTGATTTCGCCCTTTATGCGAGGCCTCGGAGCCGTGGAACTTAGTATGGTGTATGTGCTGGAACAATTTGGGTACAGCTCTGTTACCGCCTTTTCAATAACAATTATTTACAGGGTATTTGAGTTTTGGGTTCCTCTTATTAGCGGCTTTTTTTCTTTCGCATGGAGAGGTAGAAAAATATTTCTGCGGCTTTTTCCGGCAGTGTTGATTTTTACCTTAGGTATCATCAATATCGTATCTGCAGTTACACCACCCCTGCAAAACCGTTTTCATTTTTTAAGAGAATACATTCCCTTAACAGCCATTCATGCCTCTCACCTGCTGGTATTATTCTGCGGGCTGGCATTACTGGTTACTGCTACATTTTTGTTCCGCGGCCTACGAACAGCCTGGATTATTGCCCTGCTTCTTTCCGCCTTTTCAGTGATTGGAAACTTAACCAAGGCGCTTGATTATGAGGAAGCACTCTTCGCCACTGTTACATTTACCATACTTGCGTTTACAGCAACTCAGTATCGAATCCGGAGCAGTAACAAATGGATGAAAGCAGGTCTGAAAACAGCACTACTTGGTTTTGGTTCTGTGCTGGTTTTTGGAACGATCAGTTTTTACTTTATTGATATCAACCATTTTGGCGAAAATTTTACCTGGCAGCAATCTTTGGTGCATACCTTAAAAAGTTTCTTATTGGTAGAAGACCATTCGCTCCGTCCGTTTACAAGATTTGGCCATGAGTTTGTCTGGCTTCTAAGAAGCCTTGGCTTCCTTCTATGGAGCTTCCTTCTTTTTTGTATAATTAAACCCCATCAACGCAGGCATAATTTACCTGAAAACCACCGCGAAAGAGCCCTATTTTTAGTACAGCAGTTTGGGAATTCATCGATGGATTATTTTAAAGTGTATAAAGATAAACTGATATTCCTCTCTGATGTATCTGATGGATTTGTAGCATATCGAATTGCAGGCGGGTTTGCTATAGTATTGGAAGAACCTGTTTGCGCTGAGGAAAACAAACTGGAAATTCTGCAAGAATTTGAACAGCATTGCCGTCGTATGGGCTTGAAGCCAGCCTTTTACCGGGTAGACGAAGACAGCATTCCCTGGTTTAACCAATTAAGAAAAAGTAAGCTGATGATCGGACAGGAAGCTATAATAGACATAAACAGTTTTTCCCTTGAAGGAAAAGACAGAAAATCTCTGCGCAATGGGCTTAGCAGCTTACAGAAAAAAGGCTATACTACTACCCTGCATACATTTCCGCATACCGCTGATTTTTTAAAAAAATTAAAGTGCGTATCAGACGAATGGCTCCAAACCTTTGCGGTAGAAGAGACAGTTTTTTCACAAGGCATGTTTGATGAGCTGGAATTGCAACAACAAGATATTATAACCGTAACCGATGAAAACGGTGCTATAAAAGCATTTTTAAACATAATTCCCGATTACGCAGAAGAAGACTGTACCTATGACCTAATCAGAAAAACTACGGATGCCCCCGGTGCGGCTATGGATGCCTTGATTGTACGACTAATTGAGTACGCCAGGGATAACAAAAAACGATATATCAATCTTGGCCTGGTGCCAATGACAGGTATTACACAGCCCGATAGTACGGCTGAACAACTTATAAAGCTAGCTGCCCAAAAAATAAAACGCTTTCAGCATTATAAAGGACTGAGAGATTTTAAAGAAAAATATGCGAGTTTCTGGGAGAATAAATACCTGGTTTATGATAATGACTTTGATTTATTGCAATTGCCGGTTGCCTTGCACACTGCTATGAAGCCCTGAAACATCGCAAGCAGCTGTTGGTAGTCCATCAATACCCAGGTATTTAATTTTTATTTCCGACCTTTAGCATTAACTATTGATTCTTCACGTTTAATTTAAAATTTTGCCAACGATTTTACATGTAAACGGGGTTTACCCGCAGTTCGGAGAAGATTGTTTTATTGCACCGAATGCAACTATTGTTGGGGATGTGGTACTGGGCGATCAGTGCAGTATCTGGTTTAATGCAGTAATAAGAGGTGATGTAAACAGTATCCGGATCGGCAATAAAGTTAATATACAGGATGGTGCCGTCCTGCACGCCACTTACCAGAAAACCAAAGTACATATTGGTCATAATGTTTCCATTGGCCATAATGCCATTGTACACGGCTGCACCGTGCACGATAATGTGTTAATAGGTATGGGAGCAATTGTTATGGATAATGCGGTTGTGAACAGCAATACTATTATTGCAGCGGGCGCAGTGGTACTGGAAGGTACTGTTTGCGAACCGGGCAGCATTTATGCGGGCGTGCCTGCAAAAAAAGTGAAAGCTATCAGCCAGGACCTGGTGCAGGGCGAAATAAACCGGATTGCCAACAACTACCTGCATTATTCAAGCTGGTTTAAGGACCAGGTTTGATACAGGATTACAGCTGACGCTATTTGCCTACATGTTTCGCTGGCCCGATTCTTGGATAATAATTGCTTTATTTATCCGTTATAAGCAAAAAGCCTTATGAAACTGTTCCGTTGTACCTCTTTTCTGCTGACCATTGCCGTTGCTATGCTGCTGGTTTCCTGCAGTTTATCGAAAAAATCCGGCTGTCCGTCGAACGGAAAGAACGTAGGTGCAGAACGAATCCTGAGCGGTGAAAAAGTTCCGAAGGCAAAGAAATTTAAGGCCTGAGCCCAGCTCAGCCATTTATAGCAGGAACCATAAACCGTATCATATGTGCCCCGTACTCCACACCCATGAAGGCTTTACTGAAGCTGTAATTGACGAAGATGGCGGATTAAAACGCTTTTACGAAGTAGCCAACCTGCTTTCAGACGAACTCAGGATTTCCTTCAATAATAAACTGGATGATTTCGATTCCCTGATCTGGGATTTTACCTACCACGGACAAGCACTGAGTTTGCACTATAATATCTATACCGGGATATGCCTTTACCCGCAACAATCCAATAGGGTTATGCCTCCTCAAAACAAAGCCGTTGCCGACCTGGCCGGGTTCCTCGAATCAAGGTTATTGATCAATACAGTTAAAAAATATATCTCCTGATAGCGCTGTCCTATACCGAACAGAAACTGTATCAAAATCGGACAAAAAACACTTTCAATTATAACATAATCTATTCATTTTTAACAAGATATGAAGATGGCATTTTTTTGGGAAGTTAGATTCCCTAATCAACTGCCATGATTCGGAATTACATTAAAACCGCTTTTCGCAACATTGTAAAGCACAAAGCATTCTCGGCCATAAATATTGCCGGACTTGCCATTGGAATGGCATCCAGCATATTGATTCTGCTTTGGGTGCAGCATGAACTAAGCTTTGATCGTTTTCATGAAAATGCGAACGAGTTATTCCGTATAACTGCCGAAGCCAGTGAGTTTAAAACCGCTGTCAATCCGCCTGGCATGCCGGTTGGATTAAAAAAAGAGATACAGGCAGTTAAAAACTATGTACGGGTAAGCAAGGCAGTAAAGCTGCTGCTCGAAAAAGACAGGCAGCAATTTGAAGAGAAAAATGCCCTTTATACAGACCCCTCTTTCCTGGATATATTTTCCTTTCCACTATTGAAAGGAAATAAAAAAACAGCGCTCCAACAGCCCAATTCCATCCTGCTTACAGCATCCATGGCCACCAAGTATTTTGGAACAGAAAATCCCCTGGGAAAATCACTGCTGCTGGACAATCAGCACAACCTGACCGTAACCGGTGTACTTGCCAATCCACCTTCCAATTCGCATCTTCAGTTCGATTTTATTTTACCGATAACAACAGAAAGTGCCCGTGCATTAAACAGCAATTGGGGAAATTTCAATTTCTATAGCTACCTCTTATTAGATAAAACTGTTGCCAATGACCCGCAGGCTATTCTTAAAACAGAATCGCTGATTAATACTGTTTACAAACGAAACATACCGGAAAGCACCCTTAAAGTAGCTTTTCAATTACAACCCTTAACCGCCATTCACCTGCATTCCAACCTCCAGATCGATGTAGCAGGGCATGGCAATATTTTATACGTTAAGATTTTTTTTATCGTTGCAATTTTTATCCTGGTTGTGGCCTGCATTAATTTTATGAACCTTGCCACTGCCCGTTCTGCCAAAAAAGCAAAGGAAGTAGGACTGAGAAAAGTTGTAGGCGCATCACGCGCGCAGTTAATTGCCCAGTTTATGGGCGAATCAATGGTATTATCCTTTGTTTCGCTGGTAATTGCCATTGGAATAGTTTATTCTGTACTTCCCTATTTCAATCAACTGGCCGGCACTTCCCTGGTACTGCAACTATTGAATTCTAACTTATTATTGATTCTGCTGGGAATCTCTATCGCCACCGGTCTGCTTGCCGGCAGCTACCCTGCCCTCTATTTATCAGGATTTCAACCAGTGAAAGTGCTAAAAGGACCGTTGAAATTCACCGGAGGTTCACAGCTCCTTCGCAACAGTCTTGTCATACTTCAATTTGTTGTTTCCATCGTTTTGCTTATCGGAACCCTGGTTGTATATCAGCAGCTTCAATTCATTAAAACGAGAAATCCTGGTTTTGACAAAGCCAATCTCTTATACATGCCTATGACCGGAGACATGTGGAATAAGCAACAACTGCTAAAAGATGAACTGCAAAAAAATCCGCTCACCAGTAATTTTGCTATCAGCTCTGAATTACCTGTTAATATTGATGCTGGTACCAATGATGTGCTTTGGGAAGGCAAATCGCCCAACGCACAGGTTATTTTTCCTTTCCTTCGGGTCAGTGAAAATTTCATAGATGTATTTCAGATAAAACTACTTAGCGGACGATTTTTTTCTCCTGGCTTTATAGCTGATTCTAACAACTATATCATTAATGAAACTGCTATGAACGTGATGGGGTTTACCAGGGAAACCGCTATTGGCAAAGCACTCTCACTCAATGAAAAGAAAGGAACAATTATTGGGGTGGTGAAGGATTTTAATTATAAACCCATTCATACCAGCATTGAACCACTAATTCTCGAGTTAAATAAATGGGGTGGACATGTTATTCTGCGTTCAGCTGCGGGAAAAACGACCGAAACCATTGAAGCAATGGCGGCTATTCATCAACAGCTGAATCCCAATTTTCCTTTTTCATTTAATTTTCTAGACCAGGACCTGGCCAATTTATACAAGGGTGAGCAGCAGATCGGCCATCTCTTCAATCTCTTTGCAATACTTGCCATTTTTATTTCCTGCCTTGGTTTATATGGACTATCTGCATTTATGGCACAACAGCGCACCAGGGAAATTGGCGTACGCAAGGTTTTAGGAGCATCTGCCTCATCAATTCTGCTGCTTTTATCATCGAGCTATACCCGATTAATACTGATTGCTACTTTAGTTGCCAGCCCCCTTGCATGGCTGGTTATCCATAAATGGCTGGAAGGATTTGCCTATCATATACAACCCGGCTGGAGCATATTTGTGGCCGCCCCCCTCGCCGCCCTGTTTATAGCCTGGTTAACGGTTGGGTATGAATCCGTAAAAGCAGCCTGGTCGAGCCCTGTTAAGAACATCCGGACGGAATAAACTGGCCAGAAGATTGCCAATGACTGGTATTTATTAACAAGCCCAAAAGGAATAATTGTTAAGTTTACAGCTTCCACGACAAGCAATAAAATCAGTCATTATGAATCAATTTTTTTTGAGTGTAGTTTCCGGAGCCGTGCTTACATTGGCCGCCTGCAATTCGCAGACCCCCAATCATGCCTCCTCCTCCCGGCCCAACCCGGAACCCGCACCCGATACTACAGGTGCGCCGGTTGAAACAAAAGCCGCCAATACCACGTATAAACCTGCTTTTGCCGGTCAAACCCGCATTGGCAGCGTTACTACCAAAACCCCTTATACCGTAACACAGGTTAACACCGCTTTAAAAGCCCCCTGGGGCCTTACCGAACTACCCGATGGCAGGTGGTTGATTACCGAAAAAGCAGGAAACCTGCGGATTGCTTCGGTCGACGGAAAACTAAGCGAACCCATCACCGGCATACCTGCTGTCAATAACAAAGGCCAGGGTGGTTTATTAGGTATTACCCTTGATCCAAATTTTGCCAGCAATCGGATGGTGTACTGGGTCTTCGCTGAACCGCACGAAAATAATGGGTCACTCACTGCCGTTGCAAAAGGCAGATTAGCAGACGACGAAACAAAAATTGAAAATGCCCGGGTAATTTATCAGGCTACCCCCGCACACAACAAAGGCAATAACCATTACGGCGGCAGGATCCTGTTCGATAAATCCGGTAATTTGTTTGTAAGCACCGGCGAACGTTCCGATAAATCGACCCGGGTGGAAGCGCAGGACCTGAATTCAGGTTTGGGTAAAATCCTGCATATTACAACAGACGGAAAACCGGTAGCTGGAAATCCTTTTTTAAATCAAACAGGCGCCCGCCCCGAAATCTATAGCTATGGCCACAGAAATGTGCAGAGCCTGGCCATTCACCCGGTAACCGGCGATTTATGGGATGCAGAATTTGGTCCGCGTGGAGGTGACGAACTCAATCACATTCAACCGGGTAAAAACTACGGATGGCCGGTAATTTCCTATGGAATTGAGTATAGCGGAGAAGCGATGCCTGGTGCCCTTACGCAGAAAGAAGGTATGGAACAACCTGTTTATTATTGGGATCCTACCCTCTCTCCCAGCGGAATGACCTTTTACAGCGGTAATGCCATTCCTGAATGGAAAAACAATCTTTTTATAGGTGGTCTCAGTGGTATGCATAT
>NZ_LUKG01000014.1:2088-31704 GCF_001601815.1 Flavihumibacter sp. CACIAM 22H1 | reverse complement strand
GTGGTATGCATATTGCCCGCCTTGTAATTAAAGACAATAAAGTGGTGGGTGAAGAGCGCATTGCCGCCGATCAAAAAGATCGTTTCAGAGCAGTAGCCGAAGGAAAAGACGGCGCCCTCTATGCCGTTAGTGATAGCGGAAAATTTTACCGGATTGCAAAAAAATAATATCAACCGTAAAGATGAATAGGGTGAATGGCCTATTTACCTTATTCATCTTTTCTAATAGCTCTTTTCCTCAATAGAATCAAGTATACTGCAATAACTCACATAACGGTCGAGGTGCAATTTTCCAGCCTGTACAGCTTCTTTTACAGCGCAGCCGGGTTCATTCATATGCAAACAGTTATTGAACTGGCAATTAGGCAAAAGGGTTCGCATTTCCGGAAAATAATGCGAAAGCTCCTGGCGGGTAATGCCAACAATTCCCAGTTCACGAATACCGGGTGTATCGATCAACTGGCCCCCACCAGGCAAATCAAACATTTCTGCAAAAGTGGTAGTATGAAGTCCCTTGCCACTCCATTCACTTACCTCCTGTGTTCTTAATGCCATCTGCGGAAAAACAGCATTTATAAAAGTAGATTTCCCCACCCCTGAGTGCCCGCTTATAAGGGTAGTTTTATTATGCAACAACTGCTTTATGTCGTCAAGGCCCATTCTTTCTTTCACACTAACCAGGAATACCTGGTAACCAATTGACCCATACATATCTTCCAGTTCGGCATATTTATCAAGCTCTTTATCGCGGTAAATATCGGCCTTATTAAAAACGATAATGGCTGGTATATGGTAGGCTTCCGCCGTGCATAAAAACCGGTCTATAAAGCCTTGTGAAGTGCGGGGCTCTTTCAGGGTTGCAAAAATCACTGCCTGATCCAGGTTGGAAGCAATAATATGATGGGCTACTTTTTTTTGAGGAGAGGTGCGGGCAATATAATTTTCACGGCTATGAATTTCAGTAATCATTACCGTTCTTTCCAGTTCGTTTTCCATTTCAATTTCCACCCAGTCTCCCACGGCAATAGGATTGGTAGACGTAATTCCATCAATTTTAAACACGCCTTTTATGCGGCCTGTAAACGCTTGCCCGTTTTCTGTTTTGAGCGAATACCAGCTTCCCGTCGATTTATAAACCCTTGCCTTCATACTTGACTTCTATACTGCGAAAATACTGGATTTGCGCTTAGGGAAGTTTCCGGAAAAGGGTGAGGCGCAGCAGCCATTCCAGGCATAGAAACAGGAGGGCTGCCAAAGCCAGCGGAAAGTACCGGTCGGTATACTGGCGCAGGGAAGTTACTTCAATGGTCGACTTTTCCAGGGTATCAATTTCCTTGTATACATTGGTAAGCCCTTCATTATCGGAAACGCGGAAGTATTTACCTCCTGTTTCCGTGGCAATCTGGGTAAGTAGTTTTTCATCAATATTCACTTTCTCCCGCTGCATAACCACCCGACCAGCACCGTCCTGAACCGGTATGGGCGCATAACCTTCAGACCCTACCCCAATGGTATACACTTTTATACCCAGGCTTTTTGCTATTTCCTTTGCGGTAACCGGAGGAATTTGTCCGCCATTATTTTCTCCATCCGTCAACAATATCACCACTTTCGATTTGGCTTTGCTGAGCCGAAGCCGGTCAGCACTGGTAGCCAAGCCCGAGCCGATAGCAGTTCCATCTTCAAGTAGTCCGCTTTGAATTCCGTCTATCTGTGCTTTCAACACATTTTTATCTGTTGTCAGAGGAACCAGGGTAAAACTTTCTCCGGAAAAAATTACCACACCTACCCGATCGGTTTTTCGACTGTCAACAAAATCAATGGCCACGGCTTTTGCAGCTTCCAACCGGTTGGGGGTAAAATCCTGGGCCAGCATGGAACCACTTACATCAAGGGTTAGAATAATATCTACCCCCTCTCCCTGCACCTGCTCCTGGTCAAAATGCGATTGTGGACGGGCAAGGGCAAGAATTATGCAGCCAAGTCCCAACAACCTCAAAAGAAAAGGGGTATGCCGAAACCTGGTTTTGATAGATGTTGACCGCTTGGCCCAGCCCGCTGTAGTAGACACCAGCAGTGTTCCTTTTTTATGGCGTCCTTTTTTCCAATACCATATTGCTATTACCGGAAGCAGTACCAATAACCAAAGCACCCACGGCCAGGCAAAACTTATAGTATGGAAATAATCTGCAATCACGCTCCAGGTTTTTTATAATGAACTTCCTCAATAATGGACAGTGATTTTCGGATCATATCCACTGCTTCTTCCTGTTCATTCACCGGTGGTATATAGCGGGCAAACTTAACCGCATCCGCCAGGCGAAGGGTCTGAGCCAACTGGTAAAGCTGTTCTCTTGAAAGATCAGACTGTACCCTCATAACCAATACTTCATTGGAAGCATCCGGTGCAGTAACCAGGCCTCGGTTCTTAAAATAGTTGCGGGTAATATCATTCAGGCGAGTAAAATAGGGCTTTACTTCTGTTGCCGATGGCTGTCCTGCCGCCTTCAGTTCTGCCAATTCTTTCAATGCCTGTTCCAGCGCAGATAGTTGAATAGCAGACGGTTTTTCCTTTACCTCCACGGCTTTGTTTCTTCCCCACAGGAAATAAACCAGTAAAGCAATAGCAATCAGGGTTACAGCCGCCAGTATATAATTGATATAAAGTGTATCTACTGCGGGTAGTTCTACAATATCTTTCAGGTCATGATAGGGTTGATTCGGATCCGTAGGGCTATAATCCACCATAACCGGTATAGAATCGGTCAGATACCGGTTATTACCAACCGTTAGCCCCAGTTGTGGAATCACCCAGCTTCCAGAATCGAAAGAGGTTATGGAAAGCACCTGTCGAAATAGCACTGTGCGCGCATTGTTTTGCGTATCGATTTTGTTCCTGGTAATAAACTGGAAATGCGGAATAGTATCCAGGTCGAACCAACCCATACGGGTAGCCTGAGGAATTTCAACATTCAGCGTAAGCAAAATAGGTTCACCAATCAGGATCTTATTTCGGTTAATGGATGCCGTTACCCGTACCTCCTGTGCCTGTACGCCGGCAAGGCCAATTAGTACGGTCAACAGCCATATGGTAAGGGTTTTATTCAGCATGTATCAGGCACGTCCGATAAAAAATTTCTGTAATACTTTAACGTAATCTTCCTTGGTTGAAATATGCAATAAGTCACAACCTGCTTTGGTGAAAGCCTGTTTGGTCCATTCCGTATGCTGAAAAAAAGCATCGTGGTGGGCTTTACGAACCAGGTAGTCAGAGGTATCGATTGTTACTATATTTCCTGTTTCAGCGTCTTCCATGTCAAGCAGGCCAATATCAGGAAGATGCATATCCATGGGATCATACACTTTTATACCTACTACATCGTGTTTTTTCCCGGCTACCCTCAGCGCGTCGGCAAAATTCGGATCAAGGAAATCGCTGAGCACAAATACAATACATTTCTGGCGGGTTGTGTTATTGAGAAAACGCAGGGCCTGGCTCAGATCGGTCCCTTTTTTCTCCCCTTCCAGTGTTAAGAGTTCCCGAACAATAAAAAGGCCATGATCTCGTCCCTTTTTCGGAGGTACATACAATTCAATACCTTCTGTAAAAAGAATAGCCCCTACTTTATCGTTATTACTGATAGCAGAAAAGGACAACACTGCACCAATTTCCGTTACCAGGTCTTTCTTACGTGCATGTACGGTACCAAATAAGGAACTGGCGCTGATGTCCACCAGCAACACTACCGTCAATTCACGTTCTTCTTCAAATAATTTACTAAATGTAGCATTGAACCGGGCCGACACATTCCAGTCGATAAAACGGATATCATCGCCGGCGTGGTACTCACGGACTTCCTTAAACGCCATTCCCCTTCCCTTAAAAGCAGAATGATACTCTCCGGTAAATAAATGCCGGGTAAGCCGCTTACTTTTAATTTCAAGTTCCTTAACTTTTTTAAGTATGTCCGATGTGCTTAACATGCTGCTGGTCTTAAGGTACCCTTACTGCTCCCAATATTTCGTCAATAACCTGTTCTACGTTTACATTTTCAGCTTCAGCTTCGTAGGTGAGTCCCAACCGGTGTCTTAACACATCTTTAGCGATGGCCTTTATATCTTCCGGGATCACAAACGCTCTTTTAGACAAATAGGCATGGGCTTTGGCCGCTAATGCCAGGTTAATACTGGCCCTCGGAGAACCACCATAGGAAATCAGCGGTTCGAGTTTGGAAAGGCCGTATTCAGCAGGGCGGCGGGTGGCAAAAACAAGATCAATTATATACTGTTCGATTTTCTCATCCATATAGATCTGCCGGGTAAGGTCCCTGGCTTCTACCAGTTCACTCATACTAACCACCTGTTGAATGGAAGGCCCTTTTAGACCCTGTACCTGTTGTCGTATGATCTGCTGTTCTTCCTGCCGGGTTGGATACCCCACTACTACTTTCATAATAAAACGGTCTACCTGTGCTTCTGGCAGGGGGTAGGTTCCCTCCTGTTCAAGCGGGTTTTGGGTAGCCAGTACCAGGAAGGGTTCATCTAATTTATAAGTCTGGTCACCAATGGTTACCTGCCGTTCCTGCATAGCTTCCAGCAAGGCACTTTGCACTTTGGCGGGTGCCCGGTTAATTTCATCCGCCAGCACAAAATTGGCAAAAATGGGTCCTTTCCGAACCACGAACTCATTTTTCTGCTGGTGGTAAATCATAGTACCTATCACGTCAGCAGGCAAGAGGTCGGGGGTAAACTGAATTCGGCTGAATTTTGCATGTACCGCCTGTGCCAGTGATTTTATAGTCAGGGTCTTAGCCAGGCCAGGCACCCCCTCCAACAAAACATGGCCATTACTTAATAAGCCGATCAGGAGGCGGTCCAGCATATTTTGCTGACCTACAATTACCCTGCCCACCTCTTCCCGAAGCCGGTCAATAAAGGCCGCCTGGTGGGTTATCCTGTCATTTAACTGCCTGATGTCTTCCGATGTGGGCAACATATAGTAAATTTAAGTATGCAAATTACAACCACAAGTTTAGCAATTCCTACGCCAATATCTGAAAATCAAGCAGTACGGCGAATATTTTTTTGCGAGTGCAATAAAAGTCAGAAAATAAAGTTATTAATACCAAATCCAACCTTATGACAAAAAGCAGGTTAACAAGCATGCTTTTAACAGGCTGTTTTATGATCATGACACTTTTCTCCTGTAAGAAAAGTAATGACGAACCCAAATCTAAACCAGTACTTCTTAGCTCCGGTTTATGGAAAATTTCTTCCATAGGGGTGGATTTAGATAAGAATAATACAGTGGATCTCCCCTATCCCCTGGAAAATTGTGAAAAAGATAATACACTGGAATTCAAATCGGATGGTACGGGAATTTCCTATGAAGGGGCTACCAAATGCGATCCGGAAGATCCTGATACCGAAAATTTTACCTGGGCTTTAAAAAACAATGAAACAATTTTGAGCATTGCTATTCCTGGTTCCTTCTTTTCAGGCGAAACAACCCTGATAACGCTGAATTCAACCACATTGGAAGCGTACCTGGATTATACGGATCCGTCCACCGGCACCGAACTTAGAATCGTTTTCAAACTCATTCATTAATACGAACCATCGTTCCATATTTTTTTATCTGCTGATTTCATAAACAAGCCCCTGTATGTCCATGCGGGGGCTCTATTTTTTGAGGCTTTAACTCAAATACTTTCCCACAATAGGCATACGTCGCCCTACACCAAAAGCTTTGGTACTGACCCGTATAATAGGACAAAACTGGTTTCTTTTATACTCATTTGTATTCACCAGCTTCAATACCCGCCGCACCAAACTTTCATCTATGCCTAACCGAATGATATCATCCGGACCAAAACGCCGTTCTATATACTGGTACAATACTTTATCCAATACATCGTATTCCGGTAAGCTATCGCTGTCTTTCTGACCAGGTCTTAATTCAGCAGAAGGGGGTTTGGTAATTATATTAACCGGAATGATTTCTTTTTCCCGGTTAATATAACGGGCAAGGGCAAACACCTGCATTTTATATACATCTCCCAGTACACTTAATCCCCCCGCCATATCGCCATACAAGGTGCCATAGCCTGTTGCCAGTTCACTTTTATTAGACGTATTCAGCAGGATATAACCAAACTTATTAGAGATGGCCATCACCAGGTTACCCCTGGTTCTGCTCTGAATGTTTTCTTCTGCCACACTGAACGGTAGATTTCCAAATACCGGGGCCAGGCTTTCTACAAATGCATCAAAAACCGGTTTTATCGGGATAATATCATACGGATTGCCAAGGTTTTTACTTAAGGCCACCGCATCGGCCACAGAATGATCGGTTGAAAACTGCGATGGCATTAAGATAGCCCGCACATTTTCGCTGCCCAAAGCCTCGCAGGCCAGCGCCAACGTAACGGCACTGTCAATTCCACCACTGCTTCCCAGGATGGCTTTTGTAAAACCCATTTTACCGAAATAATCCCGGATTCCCAACACCAGCGCAGCATGAATTTGCCGGATATTATTATCGGCTGTGAGGTAGTCAATGATTTTTTCCGGATCGTTTATTTTGGAAACCCGCATATCCTTATCCAACGGGCGCAATGGCCCTTCAGCCGCACCTGTTCCTACCTTCATCTGCTCCAAATCGGCGATGATCAGATCCTCTTCAAAATACTTCGCCTCCTGCACCAATTCTCCGGCAGCTGTATACACCAAACTTCCGCCATCAAATACAATCTCCGTTTGCGAGCCTACACAATTCACATAAAACATCGGCAATTTATATTGGCGGATATTTGCCTTGATCACTTCTTTCCTGTCTTCCTCATGATCATAATCAAATGGTGATGCAGAAATATTAATCATCAGATCCGGCTGCTGTGCCATCAATTGATCCATTGGGCAAATACGGTACAAGGGATTTTCACTGAGTGCCCACATATCTTCACAAATGGTCAGTGCAATTTTTTTCCCTTTAAAGGTTAATACATTCCATTCATAGGCGGGTTCAAAATACCGGTATTCATCAAACACATCATAGGTGGGTAAGCAGGTTTTATAGGCTACGCCCGCTATTTTTCCCTCGTGTAATAACCAGGCCGCGTTGAACAGGTCTTTTCCTTCTTTAACGGGATTACGGGCCGGACTACCGATTATAACCCCGATTCCGATCGATTCTTTAGCAATGGTTTCAACGGCAGCATAACATTGGTCGATAAAATCTTCAAATTCCAGAAAATCACGGGGTGGATATCCACACACAGATAACTCGGAAAAAACCACCAGGTCCGCACCCTTTTTGCGAGCTTCTTTAATAGCTGAAATAATTTTTTCTGTATTAGCGCTGAAATTGCCAATATGATAATTCTGCTGTGCCAGTGCAATCTTCATGAGATTCAATATTTTTGTTCCTGCGTTGGAAATACGAATGTACGTTATACAACAAAACCCCTGCGCAAACGTTTTTTGGCCATGAAATGCAGCAAATTCCTGGTAGCCGGACTAATATTCCTGGCTGCCTGTAAGGATAAAAAAGAGAATCGTCCGGATATTAGTGGAATATCTGTAAGCACTGCCATTGAACGGTTCGACCTGGATTATTTTGCGCTCGATTCCAATAACCTGCAGGATGGTATGAAAGCACTTGGGCGCAAATATCCCTGGTTTATCAATGATTTTACTGCTAATATACTGGGAGCAGGCCCGCTCAATGATTCCAATAAAATACTGCCCGCGGCTAACCATCATTTCTTCACCAGCTATTACCCGGTTCATCAGCTTTTAACAAAAGAACTGGGACAACTGAGCAAAGAGGAAAAGGAATTAAACCAGGCATTTCGTACTATTAAATATTATTTCCCCGACTATAAAACTCCCCGGCTGGTCACCTATCTTGGTCCGTTTGATGCACCGGGTGTAGCGCTCACCGATAGTGCCATTGCTATCGGCTTACAACTATATGCCGGAACTGATTTCCCCTTTTACACTTCGCAACAGGGGCAGGAATTATTTCCGCTCTATATTTCGCGTAGGTTTGAAAAAAATTACATCCCTGTAAACGTGGTGAAAGCGGTGCTTACCGACCTTTATCCCGACAAATCGGCTGGTTATCCGCTCCTTGAAAAAATGATTGAGCAGGGCAAATACTGGTGGCTTAGCCAGCAGATTCTGCCTGATGCACCCGATAGTTTAATTACCGGTTTCACAGAAACACAACTCGAATTTTGTGAGAAGAACGAAGGCCTTATCTGGAACCTGCTTTTGCAAAGCGAACATGTCTATAGTACTGAGCCGGGTATACTTAAACTTTACCTGGGAGAAGCGCCTGGCACACAAGGATTGCCGCCCGCAGCACCCGGTAATATCGGTCAATGGATCGGCCTGCGTATTGTTGAAAAATACATAGCAGAACAAGCAAATCCACTTGCGCCAAGAAAACTAATGCAACTATCTCCCCGAGAAATCCTGGACGGTTCCAAATACAAACCCCGGTAATTTTTTTCAGGGATTTGCGCCCAGTGCTTTCATCATCTTGAAATGCGAAACCATGGAGGCGGCCATGGTAGGATAACTGTGGTAGGGCAACCCATGTTCCTTACAGGTTTGCTGTACGATTTTACTGATTGCGGGGTAGTGCACATGACTGATACGGGGAAACAGGTGATGTTCGATCTGGTAATTTAATCCCCCAACATACCAGTTAATAAACAGGTTATCCGGTGCAAAATTAGCCGTGGTTCTGACCTGGTGTTCAGCCCAGGCATTTTCAATTTGTGTTTGCTCGCCCGCAGTTGCTTCAAAAGAGGTATGCTCCACCACATGGGCCAATTGAAATACCAGTGCCAGCGTTAGCCCCATTACCATATGCATTACGGCAAAGCCCAGGGCCCATGCTCCCCAGCCAACCAGGTAAACAGGAATAGCAATATAAAACAACACATACAAAAGTTTACTGAGCCAGAAAACAAGATGCTCCTGCGTACTCATTTTCTGAAGCGGGGTAGTATATACTTTTTGTTTCAGGTATTTATTGAAATCCATAATAAACACCCAGGCAAAGGAGGAAATAGCATATACCAGTACCACGTAAATATGCTGAAAGCGGTGAGCCGGCACCCATTTCTGCGAGCGGCATTGGCGCATCAACGGGCTTTTGGCAATATCATCGTCCATGCCATCCACATTGGTATAGGTATGATGCAGGATATTATGTTTGAATTTCCAGATAAACGCGTTTCCTCCCAGTGCATTCAGGCTGAGTCCTAATAAATCATTTACCCATTTCCGTTGAGAATAACTTCCATGACAGGCATCATGCATAACATTAAATCCAATACTTGCCAGTAGGGCACCCAGTGCAGCACATAATAACACTTGAATAAAAACCGGTAAAGCAACCGTTAATAAAAGCACATAAATAACCAGCGCAGAGGAGATCAATACTACGGTTTTCGAGTATAGCTCCAGGTTACCGGTTTTTTTCAGCTGTTTATTCTTGAAATAATCATCCACCCGTTGTTTCAACGTTTGTGCAAATGAATTCTGTTTGTTGTTAAAACTAACTTTTGGCATATGAGACTGCTTGGTAATTGGGAAAGATAAGGTTTCCCTTCCGATACGAACGTTAATGTTTAGCCTGTTTCAGCTTTCTTTTAATCAGATCCCGGGTGTGTTGTTGATCCGTAATTGAAGCAAACGCATCTTTGGGTACCAGGAAAAAGGACCTGCCGTCAAAATAAAGGTGAAAAAAATAAGGTGTTTCCACGAATTTACTGAACCTGTCCCATTGCCATACCTGCCGGCCTCTGTCTGTATCGAGCGTTACCTGCTCTTCCTGAAACTCCATCCTGAAATCATCCTTAAACGTATGTGAATTTTTATAGATACTATTAGGCAGCAAGCGCCAAATAACCAGCATCAGCACCATCCAGATAGTAGAAAAGAATACAAAGGAAAGTGGTTGTACCTTCTTAAAATAGAGCAGGATGGCCGCTGCAATGGTAAACACATTCACCAGTATTACGAGTAGTCGGATTTCAGGTCTGGTAAAAAAATGATAGCGCAGGGCCTGAATTACCTGTTTGCGATCATACGTAAATGCTATCTGCATGAATTAATTGGCTTTAAGATCCTGTTGTGATACCGACCAGCTTCCCAGGTCCTCTCCCTGAACGCCGACAAACTGAACGGTCAATTTTCTTTTACCCGCGGCGCCTGAAATTGATATTCTTCCATAGTTCTGCCGTTGATCGAGCCCATATACCCGAAAAGGATTGTCTTTTTCGGCGTCTCCAAAAACATGCGTTCCTGAAGTTAGGGGCGATACTGTTATATCATAGAGCGGATAGTTGTTAACACGTTTCACCTGAATAATTTCAGAATGATGGCGGTCACCCGTCAAAAATACTACTCCACTGATTTTTTGTTCTTCTATAAAACCCATTAATTCGTTATATTCTATAGGAAAATCCGATAGTTTATCAAAAGGAGATACCGGGTTCAATACCTGGCTACCGACTACAATAAATTTAAAACTGGCTCTACTCACAACCAATGCATTCTTTACCCAGTTTAGCTGTTCCGCACCCAGCATTCTTTTTTCAGGATTCGGTTGTCCGTTAAGGGTAGATGCTATATCATCCTCTGTTCTCCAGGTACGATCATCCAGCAGAAAAAAATCAACATCGCTGTAGGACAGTTTTGTATAGATGCCTTCTTTACCGTTTCCATAAGAAGGATTGGCCCAATAATTTTTAAATACTTCACGAGAAGTGTTTTTAAGGTGATAACTGAGCCCAAGATCATTGGGTCCATAATCATGATCGTCCCAGATAGCATAATGGGGCATCGCTTTCAGAAAGGGCTGAAGAATGGGCATACTCCTATCTCGGCTGGCCCTGTACCAGAGGCCCCACTCACTGCCATAATCTACTTCCCGGGTATACCAGTTATCGCCCAGCCAAAGCATAAAAGCGGCTTTTTCCTTGGCCATTTCGTTAAATATGGAAGAATCTTTACCATAGGGGGTACCTGGACGATCATAGGGTGGTTCATTAAAATACGTACAACTGCCGGTAATAAAGCTGAAATCCGGCGCTGGTTTTCTGTATTGCCATAGTTCCCTGGTATTGAATCCGCCTCTATAGTCCGTTTCTTTACCATTTATCCAAATACTGAAGTCATAACTTGTTCCGGGCTCCAGGCCTCCTATTTCTGCCTGAACCGGTTGAAAATCTGTAGGCTGGCCAGGTTGATATGTCTGCAAGGGCAGCTGTTTTTGCCGGGCATTTTTACGATCTCCCTTTTTCCAGTATTGTACAGACAGGGTACGAACTGTGGCAGAAGGTTCCATCCAGATCTTGGCTGTCCGGTAATCTGTTTGTCCGATCATAGGACCGGAAACAAGTGCCGACTTTTGCTGTCCAACTGCATGTAGCAGAACGAGCAGCCCACATACCGTTAAAAACTTATGCATTCTTGGAAAGTTTAAAGCTGCAAAGTAGTGAATGCATTAAAAACAAAACACCCCCGCTCAAAAGAACGGGGGTGTTTTGTCAATTCATTTAACCAATCGGGCCTAGCGTATTGCCCTGCAATTCTTGTACCGGCCACTCGCCGCCTCAGACGGAGAAACAGCCCTGCAAGAAGCAAGGAAAACCACCAGAGCCAGGACAGCCAGAAGTTTCTGCATAGACATGGATTTTGTTAATAATATCGATAAATGAACGCGAAATCCATGCCAATAGTATGTGATTTTACGGGTACAAATGTATTTTCGACGAATGGTTGCATTGAAAAGCCCCCGGTAGAAACCAGGGGCTTTGTTTCTATTAGAAACCGTCCATGTAAATTATTTAGTATTAACTACAACCGAGGCTATTTCCGCAGTTGAGGCATTTATAACAGGTTCCGCTCCGGATGGTCAGGTGCCCGCAAACATTACAGGCCGGTGCATCACTTTGCATGGATTTATTGGCCTGGTTCAGGGCATCAAATCCTGCACTGGCGTTGGCTTTAACAGCGGTTTGCTTGGCCATTTTTCCAGCATCTGTAGGTTTGGTAGCGGCTACTATACGCACATCACTTAATTCAGGTGTTTTTTTTTCAAATTCCCGGGGGGCGGCCACCGGTTCGTCCCAATCTTCCTCGCCGGTATTCATCACTTCAGGTTTATCCAGCACATGCACCAAGTCTGTCCGGTTGAGGTATTCGTAGGCAAGTGAACGGAAAATAAAGTCTACAATGGAGGTAGTGCTTTTAATATTCGGGTGATCTACCATACCGGCTGGTTCAAACCGGGTGAAAACAAATTTTTCCACAAATTCTTCCAAGGGCACCCCATATTGTAATCCTATGGAGATAGAGATAGCAAAGCAGTTCAGCATACTCCGCATGGTGGCGCCTTCTTTGGCCATATCAATGAAAATTTCACCTAGTGTTCCATCTCCATATTCCCCGGTACGAACAAACAATGCCTGTCCGTTTATTTTAGCTTTCTGGGTATAACCACGGCGTTTGGCAGGCAGGGTTCTACGTTCCACGATACGTGCCAGCTGGCGCTTCAATTTGGTATCCGGAGAGGCCTGAACCCGCTTCTGCACTTCTTCCAGCAGCTCATCTACCGTAAGTTTACCCAGGTCAATCATATTAGAGCTGGCAGTTTTCTCTTCTTTCAGTTCCGCTGCTTCTTCCTTCTCTTCTTCCGATTTCTTTTTCTTGTCGCTTTTATTGCTGAGTGGCTGGCTGAGTTTGGAGCCATCCCGGTACAGCGCATTCGCCTTTAAGCCCAGTTTCCAGCTCAACAGGTAACAATCCGCAATTTCTTCCACCTTAGCTTCGTTTGGCAGGTTAATGGTTTTAGAAATTGCACCACTGATAAAGGGCTGAACAGCACCCATCATGCGGATATGACCGTGTGCATGGATATAACGTTCCCCTTTCTGTCCACATTTATTGGCACAATCAAAAACAGCCAGGTGTTCTG
Source organism: Flavihumibacter sp. CACIAM 22H1 (assembly GCF_001601815.1). Lineage (GTDB taxonomy): Bacteria > Bacteroidota > Bacteroidia > Chitinophagales > Chitinophagaceae > Flavihumibacter. The sequence goes on along the minus strand of NZ_LUKG01000014.1, from coordinate 18,705 downwards.
TTTTCAAATAAGGTGCACCTTCCACGGTCATGGTACCGCATACATAATCATTGGCTGCACTGATTTGCTCTTCGGTAAAGCCCAATGCTTCGAGCAGGTTAAAATTCCAATCATTGTACTGATCGGCTGTAAATCCAAGGCGCTCCAGGCAGGCTTCTCCCAAACTGAACCGGTTAAATACAAAGCCTATTTCAAAGGCTGCTTTTACCGCATCGTCGAGTTTTTTTATTTCCTCTGCAATAAATCCTTTTTCACTGAGGGTTTGATGATTGATAAATGGCGCCCCGGAAAAGCTGGCAGACCCTACTGCGTATTTGACAATAGCGTCTGTTTCTTTCTCTGAATAACCCAGGTTTTTCAGTGCAGCAGGAACCGACTGGTTGATAATTTTGAAATAACCACCACCACTTAGTTTTTTAAATTTAACCAGCGCAAAATCCGGCTCCACTCCGGTGGTATCGCAATCCATTACCAACCCGATGGTACCGGTTGGTGCAATTACGGTGGTCTGCGCATTGCGATAGCCATATTTTTCTCCCAGTTGCACTGCTTCATCCCATGCTTTGGTAGCCGCTTTGAGCAGGTAATCGGGACAATATTTTGCCTGGATTCCCTGGGGTTTAATGCTGATGCCTTCATAGGCTTCTGCAGCATCATAAGCTGCAGCCCGATGATTGCGCATTACCCGTAACATATGCTGTTTGTTGGCTTCGTATTTGGCAAAAGGTCCAAGTATCTGTGCCAGTTCAGCAGATGTTTTATAGGCAACACCCGTCATAATAGCTGAAATTGCGCCTGCAATACCACGGGCTTCTTCACTGTCGTAGGGGATACCGCTCACCATCAGCATGGTTCCGAGGTTTGCAAACCCGAGGCCAAGCGTGCGATAATCAAAACTCAGCTGGGCAACTTCTTTGGAAGGAAACTGTGCCATCAGCACGGAAATTTCCAGCACTACGGTCCATAAACGGCAGCTGTATGCATAGCCCTCCACATCGAACAGGTTGGTCGATTTATCGAAGAACTTCATAAGGTTAGCAGAAGCCAGGTTACAGGCGGTATTATCCAGGAACATGTACTCGGAGCAGGGATTGGAAGCCCTGATCGGCCCACCTTCCGGGCAGGTATGCCACTCATTGATAGTGGTATCGTATTGCGTGCCCGGGTCAGCACAACGCCAGGCTGCATAAGCAATTTTATTCCAGAGTTCACGAGCCGGCACTTTTTTCATTACCCGGCCATCACTTCTTGCTTTCAGTTCCCAGTCTTCATTATTTTCCAGTTTCTCAAAGAAACTATTGGGTATACGAACCGAGTTATTAGAGTTTTGCCCGCTTACGGTACGGTAGGCTTCACCTTCATAATCACTGGCATAACCGGCAGCGATCAGCGCTGCTACCTTTTTCTCTTCCTCCACTTTCCAGTCTACAAACTGCACAATTTCAGGGTGATCCAGGTCAAGGCAGACCATTTTTGCTGCCCGGCGGGTGGTACCACCGCTTTTGATAGCACCGGCAGCACGGTCGCCAATTTTCAGGAAACTCATCAAACCGGAGGAAGTTCCGCCGCCACTGAGTTTTTCCCCTTCTCCGCGCACATTAGAAAAGTTGGTACCTACACCGGAGCCGTATTTAAAAATCCGGGCTTCCCGTACCCATAGATCCATAATGCCCCCCTCATTTACCAGGTCATCATCCACGCTTAGGATAAAACAGGCATGGGGTTGGGGGCGCTCATAGGCCGATGTAGATTTTTTTAGTTGACCATCTGCCTGGTCTACATAATAATGCCCCTGCGGTTTTCCGGTAATTCCATAACATTCGTATAATCCCGTATTAAACCATTGCGGGCTGTTGGGAACACAGGCCTGGTCTAGTATGGAATACACCAGTTCTTCATAGAAAACCTGTGCATCTTTTTCGGAAGCAAAATAATTGTAGCGTTCACCCCAAACGCGCCAGCAATGCGCCATACGGTGAGCTACCTGTTTAGAGGAGGTTTCGCGGCCCAGGCTACCATCTGCCTGCGGAACACCCGCTTTCCGGAAATATTTCTGGGCAAGGATATCGGTTGCAATCTGGCTCCAGCCTTTGGGAACTTCCACATTATTCATTTCAAACACCACTTCTCCGCTGGGGTTGCGGATAATGGACGTCCGGTAGTCGTACTCGAACTGGTCGAATACAGACTGATCGTCGCGGGTGAAGCGACGGGGGAATTCAAGCCCCTTTGTGGCTGTTTTTTTGCTGGCCATACAATATTTTATTAGATTTTCTGTTAAGTATTGTTGAAGTCTCGGTTAGGAGATCGTGAATAACGAAAATAGTTGCCTCACACCTAAAAACCGACCCGGAAATATCCACCGATGTGGATAATCGATGGGGAAAGTTTCAAGTTTCCCTCCCCTGCTGGATTTGGTACAAAATCCACATATTCAGAAAAAAATAATTTGGTGATTCGGGTCAAAAACCTTTGTGTTATTGGATTTTAATACGTTACAAGCGTAATCTGCCTTAGTTTTGAAGGCCAAATTCCTTGCCGTATGCTTCGATTATCCACTACGCTGCTCCTTTTATTTGTTTTGTCCAATCCGATAACTGCTCAATCCACCAATTCTCTCTGGTTCGCCCTGATGAATACCACCAAGTTATCTGATAAATTCAGTTTACACGTGGATATACAGGAACGGTCTGGAAATCATTTTTCCACCATGGCTACTTTATTGGTTCGGCCGGGGATCAATTATAAGTTAACCGATCAATGGCTGCTGACCGCCGGCTATGCCTATATATCCAACCGCAGAACTTTGGTTGTAACGGGTCCGGCCGATGAACCCATAAACCTGACCGGTTATATTCCCGAACACAGGATCTGGCAACAGGCGTTGTTTACGCATCCGGTTATCGGGAAAAACACGGTTTCTCACCGATTCCGGCTGGAGCAGCGTTTTTTGATGCAACCTTCCATAAACGACTATAAGCTTTCAGCTAACGGAAACAGCTATGCGAACCGGTTTCGGTACTTTTTCCGTTCTGTAATCCCTTTCCAACAGGAATTCCCCTTTAAAACAGGCTGGTTTGCCGGCGTTCAAAATGAAGTAATGGTAAATTTTGGTGATAAATCACCTGTAAACGGTAAATTTTTTTGATCAAAACCGCCTCTACCTTAGTACCGGTTACCGGGTAATGCCTTCGCTTGATCTTGAAATTGGTTACCTCAACCAGTATGTAAATGGCCGCGGATCGGCTTTCACCAACAACCATGTTGCGCAGCTGGCAGTTTACACCCGATTATAACACAATTGGGCATACCAGCATTTTTTTGCATTTTTGCCTGTAGCCATTACCTTTTGAATGCAACCAGGCACCTATCAACAGATATTAACAAGCAAAGCCGCAAAGCAGAAGTCCTTTGCCGTACTCGTGGACCCGGATAAAATTCAGCCTGCTGAAATTCCGGCACTTGTACACCTGGCCATGGATGCCCGCGTTGATTACCTATTAGTAGGCGGCAGCCTGGTGATTTCCAATCATCTGGATGAATGTATACAGGCCATCAAAGCCATCTCGGATATACCGGTTATCCTATTTCCGGGAAGCCCTTCACAGATTTCGAGGTATGCAGATGCCCTGTTGTACCTCTCCCTTATATCCGGGAGAAATCCGGAATTACTGATCGGCCAGCATGTTATCAGTGCCCCATTTGTAAAACAGAGCGGATTGGAAATTATGAGTACAGGATATATGGTAATTGATGGTGGAGCGCCCACTACAGTATCTTATATCAGTAATGCCAGCCCTATTCCTTCTGACAAAAATGAAATTGCCCTTTGTACGGCCCTGGCTGGCGAAATGCTGGGAATGAAGCTGATTTATATGGATGCGGGCAGCGGCGCCAAAACCCCTATACGGGAATCAATGATTGCAGCAGTAGCTGAGCAAATTTCCGTTCCCCTGATTATTGGCGGAGGTATCAATACCCCGGAAAAAGCTTACCGTAACTGCCGAGCAGGTGCTGATCTGATTGTGGTAGGGAATGCTATAGAAAAAGATCCCGGCCTAATCCGGGAAATAAGTGCAGCGGTTCATGCGGTAAGTATACCAGTTGTGTAGCTCCCCGCCTTAATCGGAACTCTGCAGGCGGCCCGGCGTGGCTGTACCATCCAGAAGCCCCTCTATCAGGTATTGAATGCCTGCAGCCAGAGCAGCCATATTGGGCAGGTTCATCCGCTTTAACTCATCACAGGGAGAATGATAACAGGGCTCCCGGTCATCACTGGCCATAAGGGTATGTGCAGGCACTCCTTTTTTTGCAAACGGGTAGTTATCGGAACGCTCAAATAAATCTCCTCTTTCCCGGCGAATACGTATACCTGCCTCAGCCGACCTGCTTTTAAAGAGCCGGTATAAATCAGATTTATGCATGCCTGTAAGCATAAGCGTATTTTTTCCGAACTGGGGATACCCCATCATTTCCAGGTTAATGCCTGCAATAATTTTAGCAGGGTCAATTTTTTCCGAAAAATCAGTGGAGCCGATCAGCCCGGCTTCTTCGGCATTAAATGCACAGAAAATTATACTACGTTGGTGCGGTGCTGCCAGTGTTAACTGCCGTACCAGCGCAAGCAAAACACTGGTGCCCGAAGCATTGTCATTAGCCCCATTATAAATTTTATCCTTTTTATTATAAAAACCAATTTGAACATGATCAAAATGGGCTGAAATAAGAATATACTCGTCCGCTTTTTCCTTACCCGGCAGCCAGCCGATTACATTGCTTGTGCTTATAATAGAGTCATCGGGATGCCGGTAAAAAGTATGGAGAAACTGTTCTGATGCAAAAGGCTGCAACCCAAATTTTCTGAACCAGGAAGCAATGCTATCGGTTACTTCACGGTTTTCAGCAGATCCTTCTACCCGGCCTTTAAGGCGGTCGGCGGTAAGGTAAGACATCCAATTACGGATATCTTCCAAAACAACGCTGTTATCTTTAGTTGACTGTGCAGCAACCGGTGCAGCAAGCAGAAAAAAGATAACAGCGATTAAAATTTTATTATCAAAACTCTTCATTAATCCAGGCTCGAAGTATCCACCCGGCTCGGTGTATCCGTACCGGCAACAATGCTGCGTGAGCTGAGTGCTATTGCCTGTATAATCCGGGTCATATTTTGCATATCCAGGGTTTCAAATTCATCGTCTACCGTGTGATAGTATTTCTCACTATCCATTTTAGAAGTAGAAATAGTGTGCGCAGGTACACCTAACCGGGCAAGCGTGGCATTATCTGAACGATAAAACAATTGCTGATCCGGATATGGGTCGGGATGAAAGGTAAATCCCGTTCCTTCCAGGTTTTTTGCCATAATTGCTCCCATACTGGATTTTTCATAGCCAGTTATATAGGCTGAATTTTTACCCCATTTACTTTCTGTGCCGATCATCTCAATATTAAACATCGCCATAACGGAAGCCGGGGCAAATTGCCGCGAAAAATAATTAGCCCCGTAGCCACCCGACTCTTCTGCCGTAAAGGCGGCAAAAATGATGGTGCGTTCATTTGATTTTAATTGTTTGAAATACTTGGCCAGCATTATTACAGCGGTTGTTCCGGCAGCATCGTCATTGGCACCGTTATAAATTGAATCGCCGTTCACCGGTTTACCTATGCCCAGGTGGTCATAATGACCAGAAAAAATCACATACTCGTCCTTTTTTGATTTACCTGGTAAAATACCCACCACATTACTGAGAGCCGATACCTCAAACTGGTGGCTGGCGTTAATTGAAAACTTTGTGATCGGGTCGGCTGATAAAATAAACAATAAAGTGCCTCCCCCTTCCATTATCTGGCGCTTGAAATAAGATAACCTTGGAAACATCGGAGCAAAAGAAGGGTCTATCTGTACTACGGTGTTTTTACCGGACATAATTATTTTATATACTTCCGGCACCAGCATTTCACCCGGTTTGATCACAGCCTGCTCAAATCCTGAATTTTCTGTTACCACCAGGTTTTCCTTAGCAGTTATTACAAAAAACTCAGCGGCCTGTAGCTGTTTTCCGTTGACAGATGCTTCCGCCGACCGCTGGGTAGGTTTTAACATTCTGAAAGTTTGCAGGTAACTGGTACTATTAGCCGGTTTTTCCAATCCTATTTTTGCAAATTCATCAGCAATAAAATTGGCAGCTTTCTCAATACCCGGCGTAAAAGTTTTACGCCCTTCCATATCATCGGCAGAAAGTGTTTTTTCAATGCGGCTAACTTCCCTGACATCAATTTCAGGTAAGCCTTTCTTTTTCTTTTGTGCGTTGGTTTGCAGCGTAAATAAAGCCGCAGCCAGTATGAATGTATATCTCATAATTATTTTTATCGCAGCCCTTTTACTTCTATAAACTCATCATTTCTTTGAACTTTACCGTTTGTCTTCTGCTAACTTCAATTTTTTCACCCCCTTTTAATTCCAGTAAAAGACCTCCGTTAAAATAGGGTTCTATTTTTTCAATGAGTCGTAAATTAACGATGTGTTTTCGATTGGCCCTGAAAAACACTTTTTCATCCAACCGTTCTTCCAATGCATTTAAAGATTTCAGGATCAGCGGCTTATTGTTGGCAAAAAATACTTTAGCATAATTACCTACACTTTCAAACAAACGGATATCGCTCAATTTAACAAACCAGCACCGTTCTCCATCTTTTACAAATACCTGGTCATGTTCACTCAATAGGCTGCGGTTGGTGCTGATAGCTGGCGCCATTGCTTCTTTCTCTTCCGCAATATGCAATTTATGGATGGCATCTGCCAGGCGCTTGGTATCAACTGGCTTCAGTAAATAATCCAGGGCATTTACCTCAAAAGCTTTCAATGCATATTCGTCATAGGCCGTTGTAAAAATTACATGGGGGGCTTTTTCAAGTTCACTCAGCATATCAAAACCTGTTTTTCCAGGCATTTGAATATCCAGGAATACCAGGTCGGGCTGAAGGTTTTCAATTACTTCAATTCCCTCGGAGGCATTGGCAGCTTCTCCCACTACTTCAATTTCCGGGAATTCGGTCAATAATTTTCTCAATTCGGTGCGGGCCAATCGTTCATCATCGATTAGTACAGCCTTTATCATACATGTTTGTTTAAGCGGGTTCTATAACCGGAATTTTAACTCTTGCTTCCACCATGTTACCGTTGGATTCTTCAATCCTGAAATCAGCTTTATCTCCAAACAATAATTGCAGGCGGTTTTTTGTACTGCTTATACCAAAACCATCGCCATTAATATGGCTTGATAAGCGTCCGGTATTCTGCACCAGCAGTTCATGGTAATTTTCTCTGAAATCAGAAATAATACGTACTACCCCCCCTTTCATCTGCTTACCAATACCATGCTTAATGGCATTTTCCACCAGGGTTTGTAACATCATGGGAGGAATGGGCTGGTCCAGGGTATCTTCATCAATTTCGTATTCAACTTTCAGCCGGTCCTCAAAGCGGATATGTTCCAGTGCCAGGTAATCCCGCACAATATTTAGTTCTTTTTCCAGGGGCACGGTTTCTGACTTTTCCGATTGCATACTGCTTCGAAGTATATTGCTAAGCTCCGTAATAGCATCCCTGGCCCTGCTCGGATTTTCATCAATAAGCGCCCGGATACTATTTAATGCATTGAATATAAAATGGGGGTTAATATGAGCTTTGATGGTTTTAAGTTCCAGTTCCTTAACCAGTGCTTCCAGTTTAAGGGTATCTACTTCCTGTTTACGGCTTTTGGCTACGTAATGGTAGATATAATAGATTAATGTCCAGGGAATGATAAAAAGTCCGATATCCAGTGTGGCCCCCAGCAAACGGGCCGGGAAATCGATTTTTCGCTGTACATCTGTTTGAACATCAAACAGTTGCACTAAACCCATAAAAACAAGGCTGCAGAACAGACTGGTAAAAACAATGGCGATGGCCATTCGCGGAATCACTTTTTCGATGGGCAGCAACAGCCAGCCGCTTCGTTTAATAAAGGCCCGCAGCATATGGGTAGTAAAGATACCAGAGCCAAAAATCAGCGCTACCCGTACGAAGAGCCGTTGATCAATCTTGGAGGGGGTAAAGGTATAGACGAATATCAGCATGGTAAGAACCACAAAGGTCCAGCCCAGTAGTTGACAAATCCAGTAATATTTAATTCCGCGTGGAAGCATAAGCACAAATCTAGCTGTTTATAGCACCCCTAATATAGTGAATTGTATTAATGGCCAAATAACTTAGGATGGGGGCACCAGTTCGGGATGGGTGGCATTCAACTATTTTGTTTGGTATTTGTTAAATTCTTTATATTGAAGTATTCCGCCGCGGGCGGTAGCTGTTATGTATCTTTGACGCTATATTTTTACCCAATGGATATTAAACCTGGACCGCTTTTACAGCAAATAAATGAGCCGGCTGACCTCAAAAAGCTCGGAAAAGAGCAATTACACCAGGTTTGTGATGAGCTCAGGCAATATATAATTGATGTTGTAAGTGTCCACGGAGGCCATTTTGCCGCCAGCCTGGGCGTGGTGGAACTGACCACCGCCCTGCACTACGTTTATAATACCCCGTATGATCAGCTGGTTTGGGATGTTGGTCACCAGGCATACGGGCATAAAATACTAACCGGAAGGCGGGATAATTTTGCCTCCAACCGCAAATACGGCGGTCTTTCGGGCTTTCCCAAACGTACGGAAAGCGACTATGATACTTTTGGTGTAGGGCATTCCTCCACTTCCATTTCGGCGGCCCTGGGCATGGCCCTGGCGGCAAAATACAAGGGGGAGGATAGAAAATCCGTAGCAGTTATCGGGGATGGTTCCCTGACAGCCGGCATGGCTTTCGAAGCCATGAACCACGCAGGGGTTTCGGACGCAGATATGCTTATCATATTAAATGATAACTGCATGAGCATTGACCCCAATGTGGGGGCCCTCAAAGAATATCTTACCGATATTACTACTTCGCCGGCCTATAACAAACTCAAGGATGATGTATGGAAAGCGCTGGGCAAATTGCCTGTAGGCAGTAATTTTTCGCGGGAAATGGCTTCCAAGCTCGAACATTCTATAAAAGGAATGGTAAATAAGAGCAGCAACCTCTTCGAAGCCCTTAAAATCCGGTATTTTGGTCCGATTGACGGGCATAATATCACTAAATTGGTAGACACGCTACAGGATCTGAAAAATATACCCGGACCGAAAATCCTGCACATAATAACCGTTAAGGGAAAAGGGTACGAACTGGCTGAAAAAGACCAAACCAAATGGCATGCACCCGGCCTTTTCGATAAGATTACCGGAGAAATTTTCAAGAAAAAATACGATACCCCACAACCTCCCAAATACCAGGATGTTTTTGGTCATACCATCCTGGAACTGGCGGAGAAAAACCCCTCTATTTTTGGCATAACGCCGGCTATGCCCTCTGGGTCATCGCTTAAAATAATGATGGATAAAATGCCAGACAGGGCCATTGATGTGGGTATTTGTGAACAACATGCAGTTACTGTAAGTGCCGGCCTGGCTACGCAGGGCATGAAGGTGTTCTGTAATATCTACAGCTCCTTTATGCAAAGAGCCTACGACCAGGTGGTGCATGATGTAGCTATCCAAAAATTGCCGGTGGTATTTTGCCTGGATCGTGCGGGCCTGGTAGGTGAAGACGGGCCAACTCACCACGGCGCTTACGATATTTCCTATTTCCGTTGCATACCCAACCTTATTATAAGCGCACCCATGAATGAAACAGAGCTGCGCAACCTCATGTATACCGCGCAACTCGAATCAACCAAACTACCGATGGTTATCCGCTATCCCAGGGGAGAAGGCGTACAACCGGAATGGCGAACAGAGATGAAAGAAGTGCAGATAGGGAAAGGACGCAAATTAAAAGACGGGGAAGAGATAGCCTTGCTTAGTTTCGGACACCCCGGCAATTTTGCTGCCAGTGCAATACGGGAAGTAAAACAATATGGCATCAACCCTGCACATTATGACCTCCGTTTTGTAAAGCCACTCGACGAGGAACTACTGCACGAAGTATTTCAACGCTACTCAAAAATCATCACTATTGAAGATGGTACTATAACGGGTGGAGTTGGATCTGCCATTCTGGAATTCATGGCCGCCCATAATTATACAGCAGCTGTTAAGTTAATAGGCATTCCGGATCGGATCGTAGAGCATGGCACCCTGAAAGAACTACATCGCGAATGTGGGTACGATGCCGCTGGCATTGCCGAAGCAATACGCGAAATGATGAAAGATAAAGTAAGCGTTCAATTGTTTCAATAAGTTTAACCGCTTCCACTTGTGGAAAAAAGCATAACCTGCATCTTCTCCGAAAATGCAGGTTATGCTTTTTAACTACCTCTTATTAGCAGCCGGTTGCATAAGCTTATCAGGAAATTCAGCCGGCGATTACGAAGAACGGTTGAAGATAAAGGCAACAGGATTAAAAGCCCTGGCTGAACAAAAAGGTTACCGCTCAGACAGGGTATTTCTCATTGATATGAAAGAGGCATCCGGACTGGCCCGTTTTGCCGTGTACGACCTGAAGAAAAACCGGGTTGAAAAAACAGGGCTGGTTACACATGGGCGTTGCAATAAGTGGTGGTTAACAGGGCGCAGTTATTCCAATAAAATAGGAAGTGGCTGTACCTCTTTGGGCGTTTATAAGATCGGGGCTGCTTACCAGGGTAAATTCGGACTGGCGTATAAGCTTTATGGGTTATCGGCCAGCAACAATAATGCGTACGCCCGTTATGTAGTTTTGCATGCCATGGATTGTGTTCCGGAAAAACCAGTCTACCCAGGTCCTATCTGCCAGAGTGATGGCTGTCCGGCTGTTTCGGCTTCTTTTTTACAATACTTACATAAAATCATTCAGGAACAAAAAAAGCCTATACTGCTGCAGATTTATGAATAATTATGGATCGAACACAGCGCCAAATAATATCGGGGAACCTGTTGCAAATAATCAGTTCTGTGCCTATCTTGTTGACCTATTAAACCTGCATTGAATAGCCTTATCCCACATCTTTTTACATATCAGTTCCGGAAAATAGCAAGGGGCATTAGTGCTATTCTTGTATGCCTGCTAGCTGCGCTAACGGCCAGGAGCCAGGTAAACGCTGCATTTACTGTAAGCAGCGTTGAAGGTTGTGCCCCATTGCTGGTGGAGTTTAAAAATACCTCTACAGGAACCACCGCAGAAACAAACTTCGAATGGAAATTAGGGAATGGGAACACATCCTACACCCGCGATGCCGCTGCTATCTATGCCAGTGCCGGTGAGTATACCGTAGTACTGTCGATAACGGAGAATGGTATTACTGCTACCAAACAGGCCCGGATACTCGTACACGCATCTCCGCGGGTAAACTTCAGCGTTGATACCACCATTGGATGCGCCCCCTTAAACGTAACCTTCCGGCTTGAACCCGGCCAGGGAGAGAATACAAGTGCGTATGCCTATTTTTGGGATTTTGGAGATGGTACTGTTGTAGAAAATACCTCGGAAAATGTATTTGAACACCAATATACCTTTGGCCAGTACCATTCCGTAAGCCTGGTAACCACCAACCAATGGGGATGCCAGACAAAAATCAGGAAGGATTCGCTGGTTCATTCGTATCGTCCGCTGTTGGCAGATTTTACAAGCCCGGATAGTACTATTTGTGCTATCGGTCAGGAGGTACGATTGCAAAATAAAACCAGCGGTGAAGGAACACTCAACTATAAATGGGAATTAGGAGATGGAACCGTTTCAACGGCACTCAACCCGGTTCATACCTTTGCTGTAAAAGGGTTTTATGATGTAACGCTTACTGTGAGCAATGAAATAGGCTGTGTAAAAACCATAAAAAAACCCAGGTATATAAATGCAGCAAATTTCCAACCCTCGCTTGAAATTGACCAACCCCTTTGCACTGAATCCTTCAATTATTTCCGAAACAGGAGTTTTCCGATGCCCGCCAATACCCATTGGGATATACCCTCCCTGGGTTCGGGCATGGACCTTGAAGACAGTGTAACAAATTTTATATTTAATACCTCAGGTAGCTATACCATACGGATGATTAACGAATACACGGCTGCCTGTAAGGATACTCTATTCAAAACCTTTTTTGTTAACAAGGTACCGGAGGTTGGTGAAATTGTAATTGAAAAAAGTTCAGAATGTGGAGCTCCGGTAGATGTTTTACTAAAAGATACCAGCAAAGAAGCCATTCAATGGGACTGGAGGATCGGATGGGCGGGCGGCGATCATGTATGGGCCTCTGGTCAATCTCATTCTTTCCGTCAGACCCAGAATAATGAAATTCCAATTTATCTTAAGGCCAGCGCCGCCTCGGGTTGTTTCAGAGAGCGTTGGGGAACGGTCAGGGTCTTAGATCCTACCGCTAATATCATTGTACTGGACCAGAATTCTCAGGATCCGGATTACCTACATGGTTGTGTAGGCATTACCTATAGGTTTATGGCAATAGCCTCGCAGGAAATTGCTAGTTATAAATGGACTTTTCATGATAAAGGAACCGTGCTGACAGATAGCAGGCCGAGTTATCAGTTTAATATACCCGGCCATCATAAAGTTACACTGGAGTACACTACAGTTGAAGGATGCACCGGCACGCTGGATTACGATCATGTAATGATATCTCCCAAACCTGTGTATGACATCAATGCTATTTCCGGTCAGGAAATTTGTGGCAATACGCCTGTTCAGCTACAGGCAACAACCCCTAAAGATCCATTTAGCTGGGAAATAGATTTTGGAGATGGTACTCCCCGGATCGGCTACTGGTCACAAAATTCCAATACCCATACGGTAACGCATAAATACACCAAAGAAGGCACCTATGATGTAACCATATCATTAATCCATGATAATTGCTGGGATACCGTTTTTTTAAAAAATTATTACACGGTTCGACCCATCTTTCCCAGCATACATAAAATTGAAAACACCTGTGATGATACCAGGGGCATGGTACTGTTCACAGATAGTTCAAAACAGGTTGAATCATGGTCATGGGATTTCGGAGACGGGAATACGTCAGCAACATACAACAGTTATCAGCCAACGATACAACACAGGTATGATAAAACCGGAACTTATATGGCAGTGCTTACTACTACAAATGGTTCTTGTACCGTCAAGGACTCTATTCAGGTAGATGTTCTTTTAAAACAAAATCCGAGATTCACCTTAGACAGGGAAGAAATGTGCGCGTATGGAGATGGTTTCGTATATCAAAGAATTGATAACCTGGAAAGAAATCCAAAAGAGTACCATGTATCGTACGATGTTTGGAAAATGGAATTGGAAAATGGTGAAAGAGTAGGCATGAACGGAGGTGGAGATTATGAAAAACCCCATATTAATATGTGGTCTACCTTTGATAATCAACACCGAGGCTTACTTAAATTCAGAGCAATTACGCAATCGTATTATTTTGGTTGCCTAGACACCTCCAACTTTGTTTCTATCAAAGTAAATGGCCCGGTAGCCTACCCTTTTCGGTTGACCGATGCATGTACAACAGATAAAATATGGTTCTCTGATAGTTCCAAAACTTTTGAAAATGTTCCCATAGTAAGCTGGTTATGGAACATGCCGGATTATATGGAACGTAAAACCGGAGGCCCCTTTAGCTTCACCCCTGCCTATATTCCTTCTTCCGGACATTTAGATGGCTACCTGGAAGTTACCGATGCAAACGGATGTAAATCCAGTCAATCATTTTATTATACAGATCTCTACCAGCTTAAAGCTGATTTCATAGCAGATCAGACTGTTCTGGAACCTGGCCAGACGGTAAACTTCAATAACCTTACAGTACATAATGAGTATAAGACCGTTCAATACAGGTGGTTTGTTAACGGCCGCCCCATCTCTACAGAATGGAACAGCTCCTATACATTTAACGACCCTGGTACTTATTCAATAATGCTTATAGCCAGCTTTACTGATTTGTCTTGTGCAGATACTATTCAGAAACGAGTTCTGGTACGTAATCAAAACGCCGTTTTTCAAACACGAACAAGCTATGTAAAAAACAGCGGATGCCCCCCTGTAGTTGTATCTTTTACTACACAGGTGGAAGGAAATGCTGCGATCACCTGGGATTTCGGCGACAATTCACGTTCAGAAAACAGCTTTTCTCCAACCCATACTTATCATCAACCGGGGACTTACTTTATCAAGATGAAGGCAGTATTTCCAAATGGACAGACCATTGAAGGCCTTGATTCCATTACCATAACCGGATCACCACCTGTTTCATTGGATGCTGATAAATGGTCGGGCTGTACGAATCAATCGGTGACGCTGAGCAGCGGAGCCCAGGGTCTTCTTTATGCCTGGGATTTTGGTGATGGTACCATTATTACCAATAATATCTTATCTGCCAATCATAACTATTCGAGGGCAGGAATTTTTACCCCTTCCTTATTACTGATCGATTCCATGGGGTGCCGGCAACTGGGAGAAGCCAGGCAACCGATAATTATTGACAGCCTAAGTATTTCCTTCGCTTCCTCTCAAAATCGATTCTGCGAAAATGCCGAAGTGCAGATAACGCCCCGCATAACAAGCGTAGCAGAACAGGCAGGCCTTCCGCTTGCCTATCAATGGGACCTTGGGCCAGGTGCGTTAACCCGGTATTCTTCCGACAGAAATGTTGTGGCTACATATTCATCGGTTGGCATTCATACAATCAGGCTCGCAGTAAATTCACCGTTGGGTTGTCAAAAAACCATTTCTACTACTATTACGATCGATGCCTTGAAAACAAGCGCTATTAATGCTACCGATGCGGCATGTACGGGAGAAGTTATTCAAGTCAGTCCCTCACCCATTGATAATAATTTGACATATAAATGGAATTTTTCAAATGGACAAACAGCCAATGAATCAACCCCTGCCGGAATTAAATTTTCGCCGGGCAATTACCTTATCCAACTTTATACCATCAATAATTCCTGTATAGATACGGCAGAAAAATATATTACTATTAATCCGGCACCCACCATTAGAATAAGCAATAAGGAGCTTACAGTTTGTGTGGGTGAGTCCGTACAGTTGGAAGCAAGCGGCGCCGCCCGGTACAATTGGTTTCCTGCGGAAGGATTAAGCAATGCTGCAATTGCAAATCCTGTTGCCAGGCCTGGCCGGTCGGAGGTTTATACTGTTACAGGAACCTCTGCTTTAGGATGCAGTGCTACCGATGAGGTGCGGGTTACCGCAATACCGGATTACACAGTGGAAATTACGCCCGATACCGCAATTTGTTTAGGAAGTATTGTTCCTATTCAGGTAACTGGCGGACTAACCTATCAATGGATTGGATCTACTGCTGGGCTTAGTTCAACAACAAGTTCCCGGCCAATGGCCCAACCCTTGGAATCTACTCAATACAGGGTTCAAACAACTGCAGCGTCGGGCTGTTTTCCGAAGGAAACAGTTATCAATATACAAGTATATCCATTGCCAGAAGTTTCGTTAGGGCCTGATTTACTCACCAGTGGAGCAACGCCTTTAACCCTATCTGCACAAACTAGTACAGATGTTACCAAATGGACCTGGAGTCCAAACAATTACCTGAGTTGTAACAATTGTCCCCAGCCAATCTCCACTCCTTTAAAAAGCATTATTTATACACTGGAAGTGCGCAACGAAAACGGTTGCAGTGCAACGGATGAGATCCAACTAACGGTAGGATGTGATGAAAATAAGATTTTTATTCCCAATGCATTTACCCCAAATGGCGATGGTAAAAATGATCGATTTCAGCTACAGGCGGCAGGCATAAACGAAATTGAAGGCTTTCAAATATTTAACCGCTTTGGTCAACTTGTTTATGAAGTAAAACATATTGATCCGGCTGCTACTGCTGCGGCATGGGATGGTCGTATGAATGGAACACTTCAACCTGCAGGCACCTATGTGTATTTTATTCAGCTAAGATGTTTCAATAACCAGCAGATCGTTCGTAAAGGTTCGGTGGTATTAATTCACTAAAACGCTTTAATCAAATAAAGGAAAAACAAACTCCTCTTCTTCTCTTTCTTCATTCCACTCAACGATAAAATTATTACGTCCTTCACCTGTTATAAGGCGCATGTATTTTTGTTGCACCAGCTCCAGCATACTGAGAAACGTAAAAATAGCATGGATCCTGTTTTCACAGGCTTCGAATAATTTTTCAAAACTCATGGTCTTTTTGGTGCGGCAAAGATCCAATACATTCTCCCGGCTTTTTTCCATGGTATAATTGTATTGCACCACGGTATGAACCGGTTTATTATTACGGTCATACACTTTCTGCATCACTTTCTCAAAAGACTTCATGAGCTTGAACAGGGTAATCTGTTGTATCTCTGAGCCTTCACTGGCTTCTTCTCCAATATGGCCCAGCTCTTTGTTAGCATTACCTCTTTTTACCATCAGCATCCGAACGGCTTCCATTTCTGTAAGCTCGGCGGCAGCCTGTTTGTATTTGCGGTATTCCAGCAGTTTATCCACCAGTTCCTGCCGGGGATCAATTTCATTTCCCTGTGCATCCATCTCTTTTCTTGGCAACAACATTTTAG
>NZ_LUKG01000014.1:0-1997 GCF_001601815.1 Flavihumibacter sp. CACIAM 22H1 | reverse complement strand
TTTTAGCCTTGATCCGCATCAACGTGGAAACAAACAGGATAAACTCACTCGACATTTCAATATTGAGTTTTTCCTGGCCATGAATGAAATCAAGAAAATCATTGATGATCCGGGTAATCGGAATATTATAAATATCCAGTTCATCCCTTTCTATGAAAAACAACAACAGGTCAAAGGGGCCTTCGAACTGGGGCAGTTTAATTTGATATGATACTTGCTGCGCGGCCATACTTCACAAAATTAAGCTTCCCGGCTACTGTGCCGGGAAGCGGGAAAGATACGAAACTTAAAATTTTGCTGATAACCCAACGCCCAGCAAGGAACGAACCTGGGTGCCCGGGGAGTCGCCATTCGGCCCAAATTGCTTAACGTCATCATCATAGATTAAATCCAGATTATATGTAACGCTCAGGAACTTATTTACTTTCATGGCAATAGAGTTGGTCCAGAACACATCCACATTTTTCGGCTGCGCATTTTGTTTGACATCGGTAAGCGGATCCCGCTTGCCTAAATAATTCGAGAACAGATCCAACCTGGACTTATACGTCACATTTTTAATCACTTCTTTAAAGAAATTAGCGGACAAGTAGGCACCGGCTTCCATGGAAACCTTCCGGTTGGGGTTTACGCCATATAAGGCAGCAAGGGGTGTTTCCTGTCCGCCATCCGGTAAAGGAATGGCACCATCCTGGTAATAATAACTGTACGGGTCATTGCTTACAATCACCCACCTAGCTGAAATAGGCGAAACCATTACACTGAAATAGGAAGTAGGTTTCCATTCAATGCCGGGAGAAACCAGCAGATAGGCAGGTGCAAATAAACCAGATACTCTTCGACGGATGCCTTTAGACAAGTAATCGTAATCATATCCATCGGTCATTTGGGTCCGCAGGTTGAATACGCCTACAAGGGCCCATTTATCCGATAATTTTTGCCCGGCTTTGCTGTAAAAATCAATTTTATCGTCTGTTTTTCGGGTTCCTACAGAGCTGGTACGTTGTACGGCATAACCCAGGTCGAGCGTATTATCCCAAAAGAAATCACCCTTTTTCTTATTAGCAAAAAGCGTGGAATAACCCGCTACCGAAATGGAGGATTTTTCAGCACCTGCCGCCCAGTTACGAGCGCTGCCCTGAGCCAGGTTCAGGTTAAATAAGCCGCCTTTCCGCCAGCCTTTTGCGTTGTACTTATAAGTAGTGTCGTCATAAGTAGCCCGTTCAGCCCCCTTTTTTAATCCTGAAACGGTGGCATCCTGTGCCTGCAGTAATCCTGCCAGTAACAATGCTCCGGCAAGAAGGGTCATGGTTTTTTTCATAGTCCTCTTTGTCTAATATTATAAAAAAAGGCATTTTGAGATCTTCAAAATGCCCTTGCAAATATATATAAAGAAGATGTACTATTTCTTCCGCAGTTCATCTCTTATTTCAGTAAGTAATGTTTCGGTAGGTGTAGGCCCGGCTGGTGGCGGAGCTTCTGGCACTGGTGGGCGGCGAAGTATTGCTTTAATAAACACATAACAGACAAAGGCCACAATCAGAAAATCGAGCGTTGCGGTCAGAAACTCACCATATTTAAAGGTAATGGCTTCCGAAACCACTACGTTATTGGCATCCAGTTCCGCCTTTTTTATGGTCAGCGCCATTTTTGAAAAATCTTTTCCGCCGGTTATCAATCCCAGTATAGGAGCAATTAAGCCACTGGTAAAGGAGCCAACCAGTTTGGTGAAAGCCGTACCCATCAGAAAACCGATGGCTACATCCACCAGGTTTCCTTTGGTGGCAAAGGCTTTAAAATCAGAGAAAAATCCCATAATAATTGATTTTAGGTTTTGTTGGAGATGGTTTAAATATCCACTATTTTTTTCAAATAAAACGAATCCGGTAATTTGCTTTATGCATATTCCGCCAAAGCTGCTCAACTGGTTGCTCTTTGCTTCACTGGCACTCATCTGGGGTAGTTCCTTTATACTTATGAAAGCGGGCATGCAATTG
>NZ_LUKG01000013.1:30022-74970 GCF_001601815.1 Flavihumibacter sp. CACIAM 22H1 | reverse complement strand
GGTCTCGGCACCAAGGACACGCACGGGATGACGAACTCGTTCACCCTGCTGCCCGACGGTTGGGTCTATGCCACGCACGGATTTGCGAACGACTCCGCGGCGAAGGGCACCGACGGCAGCACGATCAAGATGGTTTCCGGGAATACCTTCCGCTTCCGACCGGACGGCACGCACCTCGAAAACTTCACCTACGGTCAGGTCAATCCGTTCGGCGTAGCCGTCGACCCGTGGTTCAACCTGTACACGGCCGACTGCCACTCGAAGCCGATCACGCAACTGATCCGCGGCGCGACGTACCAGAGTTTCGGCAAGCCGCACGACGGCCTCGGTTTCGCGCCGCACGTTACGGTTCACGGCCACGGCAGCACCGCACTCTGCGGTCTGACTTGGTACGACGCCGACCAGTTTCCGAAGGAGTACCGCGGCTGCATGTTTCTCGGCAACGTGGTCACGAACCGCATCAATGCCGACAAAATCGAGTGGCACGGCAGCACGCCCGTCGCCAAGGAACTACCCGATTTCCTGACGAGTTCCGACCCCTGGTTCCGCCCCACCGACATCAAGCTCGGGCCGGACGGTGCGCTCTACGTCGCCGACTTTTACAACCGGATCATCGGTCACTACGAAGTCGATTTGAAGCACCCGGGCCGCGACAAGGACCGCGGCCGCGTCTGGCGCATCGTCTACCGCGGCGTCGACGGCAAGGGCGAGGTTCCGACCGCCCCGTTCGCCGACCTGACGACCGCGAAGGCCGAGGACGTCGACCCACTGCTCGGCCATCCGAACCTGACCGTGCGGTTGATGGCAACTCTGGAACTGATCCGCCGCCGCGATGCCGACAGCCTCAAGAACACGGGTCCCTCGCCGCTGGCGGGGAATGCGACTTATACGGCCCATCGCAACTGGGTCGACCTCGGTCCTCGTATTGGAAAGGGACTCTCCTTCCGCGTGTCCGGTGAACCGACCGACTCGCTGACCAAAGCGCACCTCCTCCGTACCTACACGGCCGGCGACGAGAATCTGATGCAGGTCAACGGCAAGCTCGAGCCCATCGGCAACGCGAAGCTCGATCCCCAGCCTCAGGTGCTCCGAACCCAGCTCGATCATTTGATCGCGTTCCCTGATCCGCGGCAGATTCCCGAACTGGTCCGAGTCATTCGATCGTGTCCGCCCGAGGACACGCACCTCAAGTACGCCGCCCGGCTCGCGCTGCGGAATTGCGTGCGAACCAAGGGCGGTTGGGCCGCCGTGGCGGAACTTCCCGACTCCGAGGCGAACGCCATCGCCGACGTGGCGGTGGCCGTTGGCTCGTCGGAAGCGTCAGCGTTTCTTTTGAAGCAACTAATCTCCGGCAAGAACGACCTCTTCTTCTGCGAACCGGTCGGCCGCTTCGGCACCGACGACCAGGCCGCGCACGCGATCATCTACCTGTCGCAGAAAGCTCCTCCGGCGTTCGCGGTGCAGGGGTTGCAGCGGCTCGTGCGAGGCGTGCAATCTCGCGGCGGGAAACTGCCGGCCGAGTTGCCGACGCTCGCCGAGAAATCGTGCAGCGACGGGCTCGCGGGCACCGACCCGGCCGCGGTGCAATCGGCCATCGAACTCGCCGCCGCCCTGAAACTGAAGTCGACGTTCGACGCCATCTCGGCGGTGGCGACCGCGGCCAATCGCCCGGAACCGCTGCGTTCCGCGGCGGCGACCTCGCTGGTCGCGCTCGACGGCGAGAAGGCGGTTCCGACGCTCGCGAAACTCCTGGCGACTCCCGGCACGCCGTTCGCCGTGCAGGTAAAAGTGGCCCAGTCGCTGGCCGGCCGCGACGACGGGCGGGCCGCGCTCCTCGCCGCGTTGCCGACCTCCCCTGCCCGCCTTTCGGGAGCCATCGCCGCGGCTCTCGCAGGCTCGCCCCCAGGAGCATCAGCACTCCTCGATGCCGTCGCCGTGGGGAAAGCGTCGCCGCGTTTGCTGCAAGATAAATCCGTGTCGACGAAACTCCTGGCCATCGACGGCGGCAAGCACAAGTCGCGAATTGGCGAACTCACGAAAGGCTTGCCAACGGCCGATCAGCGCATCGCCGACCTGATTCGCACCCGCGGCGACAAGTTCCGCGGGCTGAAGCCGGACCTGGAAATCGGAAAGAAGGCGTTCGCGACGAACTGCGCCGCCTGCCACCAACTCGCCGGCCTCGGGGCGAAAGTCGGGCCACAGCTCGATGGCGTCGGCAATCGCGGGTCCGACCGATTGCTCGAAGACGTGCTCGACCCGAACCGCAACGTCGACGCCGCGTTTCGGGCGACGACGCTCAACCTCGTCGACGGCCGCACCGTGACGGGACTGCTGCTCCGCGAGGAGGGAAAAACCTTGGTACTCGCCGACGCGACGGGCAAGGAGGTTCGCATCGCGGCCGACGACGTCGAGAAACGCACGCTCTCGCCACTGTCGCCGATGCCCGCGAATTTCGACACCGCCGTCCCCGAACCCGAGTTCCTCCACCTGATCGCGTACCTACTGGAACAGCGGGCGAAACCGTGATGGCCGCGACGCGGCTTAGGAATCGTCCAGCGACTACTCCGCGTTCTCATGGGCGAATCCTGGTCTGGGAGCCTGAAAGGCTCCTTCTACCAGCCCAGGCCGCAGGCCTGGGAACTCTGCGGTCACCGTTTTCGACCCTATAAGGGTCGTTCTCGCCACATGGGTGAGCGACCCTTACAGGGTCGGGAGACTCCCAATCCCCGATTCCCAGGCCTCCGGCCTGGGCTGACGGAAGGAGCCTTTCAGGCTCCAAAACGAAGCGATTGCGTGCACTAATCGGAACGCGGATTAGCCGCTGGACGCTCCTCAGCCGATGCTGGCGCCGACGTCGGCGAAGCCGATTTGCGACGCGTTGTTGATCAGGATGTTCCCGGCGTCGAAGCGATACGACTTGATTGCGCCGGGCTTCGTCAGCGGAGCCACGACGAGGCGGGGGTCGCCGTTGCCGTCCGGGCTGAAGCCGACGGCGACGCCGCCGTTGAACCCGGAATCGTAGGCGTTGAAGGAGTTGATGAGCGAGCCGGTCTGCCCGTTGTAGGAGTTCACCAGCGGGCTTCCCCCGGCACCCGCGCCGACAAAGATTTCGGCAAAGCCGTCGCCGGTGACGTCTCCGACGGCGGCCGTAATTCCCCCGCGGAAGTTCGGGTCGAAGGCGAAGAAGCTCCGCAGCTCGGTCGCGGTCTTGCCGTCGAAGATACGCACGTTCGGGCCGCCGCCGGCACCCGGTGCCGTGACCAAATCCGCAATGCCGTCGCCGTTGACGTCGCCGACGGCGATGGTCGCCCCACCGCGGAAACTGCCGTCGTAGGCGAAGAAACTGAGCAGTTCCGCGCCACTCGCCCCGTCGAACGCTCGCACCCGCGGCGAGCCGCCGACGCCCGGCGTCAGGATGATGTCCGCGATACCGTCGCCGTTGAGGTCGCCGACGGCCGCGTTCACGCCGCCGGTAAACGATTCCTCGAAGGCGAAGAAACTGCGGACCTCGGCTCCGGTCTTGCCGTCGAGCACCACCACTCGCGGTCCGCCGCCGGCGCGGGCCGTCACAATCAGATCGGGGATGGCGTCGCCGGTGAGGTCGCCGCGGGCGACGTTGACGCCGCCGGTGTACGTCGACTCGAAGGCGAAGAAGCTGGCGAGTTCGGTGCCGTTGGTACTGTCGATCACCTGCACCCGCGGCCCGCCGCCGGGGGCGCTCCCACGGCGATGTTGTGGGCATTCGTGCGCGAGAAGGTCGCGTCGGTGGCGGTCACCGCGAACGGGTAGGCCCCATCGGCATTCACGCTGGTTCCATCGGCCGAACCCCGGACGGTGATGCCGGACACGGTACTGACAGGCACCGTGAGGTACCGCACGCCGTTGACCTCAACGACGATCTGGTAGTCCTCTTGGAACACGCGGACCGAATCGGGCGTGCCGTCGTTTCCGATCGGTTGCGTCGTCATGTCGAGGACGACGGCCGCCTTCTGGGCGAGCAGCGGATTCAGGAACGTCGGCAGCAGCACCGAGACGCGGGCCCAGAAGGTGCTGTCGCCGAATCGGGATTCGTCGGTGCCGTAGGAGGCGATGCCGGCGATTTTGCCGTCGATGAACGCGGGCCCGCCGGAATCGCCGGCCCCGAGCACGCTTGCGCCGGCCACCGAGGGAAAGCCGGCTCCGAAGATGTCGGTTTCACCAGACTGCCCGAACTGGTTCACGACCGCGGTGCCGACGTGTCGCACGCCTCCGGAGTTGCCGTCCTGCAGGGTCGTGGCCACGGCGGTACCCACGAATCCGCCCTGCGGCGTCAGCGTGACCTGCGGCACGTTCAGTCCGCCGAACAGGGCGGTATCGACGTTCTCGAACACGAGTTCGAAGGCACCGTTGTTCGGATTACCGGGCGAATCGACCGTAAACACGTTGACCGTGGTCAGGCCGGTGAATGCCTGAAGTTGCGCCTGCAAGGCTGAGGCCGTGATGTTCGCGGCAATGGTGGTGCTTTGGCCGTTGAAGCCGAGCGTGAGATTGCCGGCTCCCGAAATCGCGAGCCGCTGCACCTCGGCGTTTCCGTTCGCGTTGCCGCTCGCCTCGCCGGTCGTGCCGGTGCCGGCGAATCCGAAACCGTAGAAGGTGACGGTTTTGCCGAGTTCGTCGGTCACAGCGTACGGGGCAAAGCCGATGCTCGTACCGCCGGGAGCGATCGCGGGTAACCGCATAAGGGCGATGTCGCCCCCCTCGCCGATCCGGTTGCTTCCCTGCCAGCGCGGCTCGATGGTGATGGCCGCCCGCGGCACCGTCAGAACCACCGGCCCGCTCGTGAACGCAAAGCGGACGAAGTAGTTCTCCGCATCCGCGATCTTGTCGCCGTTGGAATCGACGCAGTGCGCCGCCGTGAGGACGTAGCGGGCGTCGGTCAGCACGACGCCGGTGGAATCGAGTGCGTTGAGGTTTTCGCCGAAGTTGACGACGCCGTCGAATCCGACTCCGGAACCGACGATCGGTGCGATTTCGAATGCGGATACGACGGGCGTCGTGCGGTCTTCGAGGCGGGTGACACCGAGGCGGGGGCGAATGGGCATGGGCGATCTCGGGAGGTTTACGGCAGTTGCACCTCGGCGGGTTGGACGACGAACGGATCCTGTCCGTCGGCAATCGTCGGGAGTTTCAGGTCGCGGACGCGCCAGCCGGGGTGTTGGAGTTCGCCCTTGAACGGCGGTTGCCCCGTCACGTTCCCGGTCACGCGGACGGCCGACGGATCGAATCCGACCGGCACCGTGACCGTATCTCCCTCGGTGCCGCCGAGCACCGGTTCGACGGTCATATGCGATTTCAGTGCCGCGGCCGCCTTCTTGTGAATGTCGCGGACGGCCTGTCCGACCTGGGCATCGCTCGCGCCGGCGATGTCTTCCATCAGAAAATCGACGAGGCGAGCTTCGGCCTGCAGCAATGCGAGCACTCGGACCGGTTCGCCGGTCGGTTTTGGCGGCGCGACCGGCTTCGGCGGTGCGACCGGTTTCGGCGCCTCGACCTTCGCCGGTTCGGGCGGCGGCGGCACGGGTTGACCGAGGAGACCGCGGACGGCGGCGTCGAACGCCGCGTCCTGGTTCGCCCGGCCCGCGACGGTCAGGCCCCAGGTGGCCCGGCCGATTGACCCCGCTCGGGCGACCATCGCCACCGAAAGCACAAAGCCGGAAAACGCGGCCCCGAGCACAGCACCGATCAGCATCTGCTCCATCGCCATCTCCGCGAAACGTTCGAGTCGATGGCGGAAATTCTACGGACGGCCGCGAAAAGTCCAAAAGGCGAATGGGCTCGCCGGGCTTTCGGGTCGACGCGGAAAACCTTGCCATCTGAAAATCAGATTGCGAGGCCGACGGCCGGTAATCGTTGGCGATTCGCCGAGCGATTTGTTACTTTACCTTCACACGCCTGCCACCGGAGCCTCTCCATGTTCCGTCCGCTGTTCCTCGCCTGCTTCGTCGTTTTTGCCGGCACCGCGTCGGCCGCCGACACGAAAACGGGATTCGTCGACAAGACGTTCAAGAATGCCGACGGCACCGAATCGCCTTACGTCGTGTTCGTGCCGCACAGCTACGACGGCACGAAGGAAGTCCCGATCATCCTGTTCCTGCACGGTGCCGGCGAGACCAAGGGCGGCAGCAAGAAGCCGGTGCAAGTCGGCATCGGGCCGGCGATTCAGAAACGCGAGAAGACCTTCCCGTTCATCGTGGTGATTCCGCAGGCGGAGCACACGAAGACGCCCGTGGTGCAGCGCTGGTTCGCCGGCAAGCCCGACGGCGACCGGGCCCTGGCGATGCTCGAAGCCACGACGAAGGAGTACAAGACCGACCCGGCCCGCGTGTACCTGACCGGCCTGTCGATGGGCGGGTTCGGCACCTGGAACCAGGCGGCAGCCAACCCCACGAAGTGGGCCGCAATCGCCCCCGTTTGCGGCGGCGGCAACGTCGCCGACGCCGAGAAACTCAAGGATCTGCCGATCTGGAATTTCCACGGCGACAAGGACGCGGCCGTGAAGGTCGACCTGTCCCGCGACATGATCAATGCAATCGAAAAGGCCGGCGGCAAACCGAAGTACACCGAATACCCCGGCGTCGCCCACAACTCCTGGGACAACGCCTACGGCACCGATGAACTCTACACCTGGTTGCTGGAACAAAAGAAGAAGTGATTCCGGCGAGCCGGGAGCGTAAGCGACCGGAGTGCCACCAAACTCCGGTCGCTTACGCTCCCGGCTCGCCAAACCCAAACCTACCTTTTCCATTCCGGAGATCCCATGTCGAATTCCACGCAGCCGACCCGGCGCGGGTTCCTGCAAACGTCCGCGGCCGCGGGCGTCGCAGGTGCCGCGATGGCCCTGCCGGCCAAGTCCTACGCCAAGGTGCTCGGAGCCAACGGCAAACTCAACGTCGCCTTCCTCGGCGTCGGCGGCCGCTGTCAGCAGCACATCGACGTCGTGCTGCAGATGCAGAAGGAAAACAAGAACGTCGTCCCGTTCGCGGTCTGCGACGTCTGGGACGGCCAGGTCGTCCCGAACCTCATCAAGGGGCGTGGCCTGTACCCGTCGGCCGAACGTTGCGGGCTCGACAAGGACGATAAGAAGCGCGTCACCAAGGATTACCGCGTCATCCTCGACAACGGCGACGTCGACGTCGTCACCATCGCCACACCGGACCACTGGCACGCGAAAATGACGATCGACGCCCTCAAGAAGGGCAAGCACGTCTACTGCGAAAAGCCGATGACCCGGACCATCGCCGAATCGCAGGCCGTCGTCGATGCGTGGAAGGAATCGGGTAAGGTGATGACCGTCGGCGTGCAGAGCATGGCCGATCCGACCTGGTCCGAGGCGAACAAGTACATCACGGCCGGCAACATCGGCCACGTGCTCCAGGGCCAGACCAGCTACTTCCGCAACAGCAGCGTCGGCCAGTGGCGCTACTACCCGCTGACCAAGGAAATGTCGCCGAAGACCATCGACTGGAAGACCTGGCTCGGCAACGAGCAGGAAGTCAACGGCGAGAAGATCGGGCCGGCGGAAGCCGACATGCCGTTCGACCGCGCCGTTTGGGCCCAGTGGCGCTGCTACTGGCCGTTCGGCGGCGGCATGTTCACTGACCTGTTCGTCCACCAGACGACCCACCTCATCGCCGCGATGGGGATCCGCTATCCGCGGCGCGTCGTCGGGGCCGGCGGCATCTACATCGAGTACGACGGCCGCGACGTGCCGGACACCGCCACCGTGGTTGCCGACTACGACGAAGGTTGCCAGTTCATCGTCTCCGCGACGATGGCCAACGACACCCAGCTCGGCGAAATGATCCGCGGCCACCTGGCCACGATCAAGTTCACCGGCGGCGGCGACTACATGAAGGGCTTCGAGGTCTACGGCCAGAAGATCGCCGGCGGGCCTGTCAAGCCGGGCGAAAAGAACGACGCCCCGGTCTTCACCTACGAAAACCCGAAGAAGGGGAACGCGACCTACGCCCTGTGGGAAGACTTCCTCGAACACGTCGCCGCCGGCAAGCAGGACACGCTCTGCACGCCAGAACTCGGAGCCGCCGCGTTCAGCACCGTGAACATGGGCGTGCTCAGTTACCGCAACGGCAAGGCGCTGTTCTGGGACAAGCAAGCCCGCAAGCCGACGGAAGCCGACGCGACCTGGGCCGCCGCCTGGGAAAAGCGGTCGAAGGAACGCGGTAAGCCGAACCAGGTCATCGGCTGGACCGGCGGCGACAAGGGCAGCCTGCTCGAACCGCCGGCTTACCAGAAGCTCGAAGGCCCGTGGATCGGCGGCAAGGACCCCGCCGGCGCGTAATTTGAAATGAACCGAATTCGGGGCGGCCGGTCGCAGACCGGCCGCCTTTTTTCGTCACTTCGCCGTCAGCACGCCGCGATCGCGTACGCCTTCGGCAATCTCGCGGACGCGGTACGGCCGTTTTCCCTGGCTCTCGAATAGACCCGCGTCATCACTTCGCCCATTAGGCCGAGCGACAGGAACTGCACACCGCACACCTCGGCGAGCAGGCCGAGCAGCGTCAGCGGATTCGAGGTCATCCCCGGGCCGCTCGTGTACTTCATGGCGACCGCGGCCGCGAGGGCGACCGTCCCGGCGAACATCAACCCCAGGCCGACGAGGCCGAAGAGGTGCATTGGTCGGGTCTGGTAGCTCGCGAGGAACTTCACCGTGAGCAGGTCGAGGATCACCCGCACGGTGCGGAAGATGGTGTACTTCGATTTCCCGGCCGTCCGCGGGTGGTGCCGGACGGGAACCTGCGTGACCCGGGCTCCCTGGAACCTGCCGGTAGAAGAATGGAAGCAGGAATTGGTGGTGCCCCTGCCGCCAGACCAGGTTCCCTTACTAACGCGTTACCTGGTGCAAATGGACATTGATCTGCAATCCATCCGCTCGGTCAATTCACTGGAAGCATATTTTTTATCCTTAACCTCGGGCAATCAACATGTGGCCACTTTTACAAATTGAACTGTTTAAGATATTCAAGCGTTCGCGTACCTATATCAGTTTTGCGGCTATTGGTGCAATTGTAGCTTTAATATTGCTGGCCTTTTATGCCGATGGCTCAAATTATATGGCATTTGGTATGCAATCTCTAACCCAGAGTTTTGATATACAGGGGAATGTCCTGAATGGTTACCTGATTTGTTTTATCGTGCTGCAGACCCTTCTTATTCATGTACCCTTATTAATTGCCCTTGTAGCTGGTGATCAGATTGCCGGAGAAGCCAATATGGGTACCCTTCGCCTATTGATCACCAAACCGGTTAGCCGAACCCGCCTCTTACTGGCTAAGTTTACTGCTTCTGTTATTTACACCATATTATTATTGATCTGGATGGCCTTTCTGGCGCTCTTGGTGTCTGTTTGGATTTTCGGAACTGGTGACCTCATGATTTTAAAAAGTACCGAAGTAGTTATACTGGAAAAAGCCGACGTCTTGTGGCGCTATTTCGCCGCATTTGGATTTGCGGCAATTGCTATGACAACGGTACCTGCACTCGCTTTCTTTTTTTCTGTATTTGCGGAAAACTCTATCGGACCCATTGTTACCACTATGAGTGTAATTATCGTTTGTACCATTCTCAGCACCATGGATATTCCCATTTTTAATACTATCAAGCCCTTTTTGTTTACCACCCACATGATCGGCTGGAAAGGTTTTTTTGATGCGCCGGTTGCCTGGCAGCCTGTACTTCAATCGGCCGGTATCCTGGTGCTGCATATTGTTGGCCTACTACTGGCTACTATTTTTGTATTCCGCAAAAAAGATATTTTATCCTAATATGAAAAAGTTTGGCTTTCTCTTCTGTACGCTGTTATTTACCCTATCTCTGAGGGCGCAGGACGCAGCGCAATTGCTTCAGGCGGTTAAAAAAAAGCTCGAATCGGTGAAGGACTATACCGGGGATGCCACTCTTTCGGTAGAGGTGAGTTTTATGAAAGTTCCCGACTCAAAGGTGAAAGTTTACTTCCGCCAACCCGATCAATTTAAAATAATTAAACCCGATGGTATCTCCATTTTACCTAAAGGTGGCATGAATGTAAGCCTGAACTCCCTTATTTCAGGGAAAGAGTTTACCTCTGTACCGGGTGGGTACACCTCGGTGAATGGCCGTAAACTGGCGATTATTAAACTATTGCCCATTGCCGAGAACAGCGATGTCGTATTAACCACCTTGCTGGTTGAGGAAAGTTCCGCCCTGGTTTGGAAAGCTACGACCACCACGAAAGAAAATGGCACCTACGAATCCAACATGGAATACAACCGGTTTGCCCAATGGGGGTTACCGGATAAAATTCTTTTTGTGTTCAATACCAGTACTTTCAAGCTGCCGAAAGGGGTAACCATGGAATATGAGGGTGGTAAATCTACCAAAGCCCCCCAGGCGTCCGGGGATGGCAAGGGCCGGGTTTCCCTGGTTTACAAAACCTATAGCATAAATAAGGGCTTATCTCCTGCCTTATTTAAGTAGTTTCCCTCAATTTTAGGGGTTTTCCATTATTTTATTTGTAGAAAAAATATAATTAATATTTGGTCGTTTTAAAGGTATCCAACCCTTGAGTATGACCACCCCCTTCCTAAAAACCAGCTTTCTTAGCCTGCTGTTGGTGATGTTTTTAAGTACCCTGCGCGCCCAGGATCCGGCTGTCCGTTCCATTGTAATTGGTATTGGCCGCTCCAATTGCGCTAGCGGTACCCTTGGTATGGCTTATATGGAGTTTAAGGACCAGACCAATATTTTAAGCAAAATCAATTCCTTTGACTGTACACCCAGCCTCGCTTCACCCGGTTATTCTTCCTCCGGGGCCCTGGTTGATTTTAACCCAAAGGATAATATGATTTATTATTTCAGGTGGTCGGGAACCAGCACCTATGTGTGGAGATGGGCACCCGGTACCTGTCCGAATAATAACCTGGCACCAATTCGGGTATTCAATAGTATTTTAACAGCAGCATTTGATTCAGATGGCTATGCCTGGATGGTGAATATGAATCCTGCCACCGGATCTCCCCTGAACTATAATCTTACTTTGCAGCGTATTGATTTTACCACAGGTAATATTGGTGCAGCGGTACCAGTTACCATGCCAACCGGTGTTAAGATTTATACGCAGAATGGAGATTTCGCCATTACTCCTACGGGTCAGTTTTATTTTGCCTTTGATAATAAGTTGATGACGATGAACTACCGCGATTACGGTACAGCCCCCATCAGAGCAACTTATATTGATACAATTCCATTACCGGGTGCCAATGTAAACCTGGTAGGACTGGCCTATGCAGGTGGGCAATTTGTGGGCTCTTTCAGAAGGTCGTCACCCGCATTATGTATGCACAGCCGATTGGATATGTTAACCGGCGACCGGTTTAACCTGGGTGCCAGTTCCACCTTTAGCTCATTTGATAATACCAGTATTACATCCGGAATAGGATCCGCCAAAAAGCTGGTGTCCCTAACCCCTACGGGTACACCCGGAGAATACGATGTTGTATACGATCTCTATGTCCGGAATTTCGGTAATTATCCTATATCTAACTTACAGGTGTTCGATACGCTTTCAAACATAAATTTTGCCTCAAATGTTGTTAGTGCCAGTGCGAGCCTGGTATCTAATCCCGCCGGAGTTACATTGAACGGTTCCTACAACGGAACCACCAATACCCGTTTACTGGCAAACGCTCAAACGCTAAAAAACTTCCCGGTTAACGAAAATAATTTTACGATTCGGATTTCAGTGCGGTTACGCAATATTGAAAGAGGAAAAATTTATAATAACTCGGCAACGGTTACCGGAACCGGATTTGGTAGTACAGCCTCCGGCTTTGGGGTTAATCTTAGGGATGTTTCAACCGATGGCGCTCATCCTGATCTTAACCTGAACGGCAAACCAGATGATGCAGGCGAATCAGTGCCTACTCCATTTGTGGTAGTAGTGGCAGGCGAATCTCCTCCTTGTCCGGCTATAAATAATGTATTGTATTCGCAAAATTTCGGCAGTGGTACGGGTTCCTCTATCCTGATGCCCCTTGGTACCACTACAGAATATACGGGTTCTACCTCCAACCCATTACCAACCAACTCCTATGTGATAACCAATAATCCCGCAAATGGAAACAGTACCTACTGGAATTCCATGCCGGATCATACAGGCAATCCCAATGGCCAGATGCTGGTAGTTAATGCGGATGTGCAACAGAGCGTATTATTCAGTACTACGGTCAATAATCTTTGTTCCAACCTCAAATATTCCCTGAATGTGTGGGTGGCCAATATCAGTAACAGCAACCAGCGAAGCTTTTGTGCAGCTGTTGGTGGCTTCAAATCACCCCGTTTATTATTCCGTGCCAGAGATGCAGTAACCGGCCTGGTACTTACCTACCTGAGTACCCCAGAAATAACGAATAGTGCCTGGGAACGACACGGGATCCGGTTTGTATTACCCAGTGGATATTCTTCCATTATCCTGGAAGTGATAAACCAGGGAGAAGGTGGTTGTGGAAATGACCTGGCCATTGATGATATTGAATTTGGACTTTGTGATGCGGAACCCGTTGTAAATACTACCGCAGTAAGTGCGGGTTGCGTGGGCGGACAGGCAACCTTCTCCGCTACTTTAAGTGATCCTACAATTATTGATGGTACCGTTCAGTATCAATGGCAATCGAGTACCGATAGTCTGAACTGGACCAATCTTTCCGGAGCCACCAATTCAACCTATACCATTGCCTCTATGAGTGCTACCAATCAGCGCTATTACAGGGTATTGGTAGCATCGGGCGGAAACATTAATAATCCTGGATGTCGTTATGCTTCACCCGGTTTCTATCTGCCATTAAAGTCACCCAGCACTGTTTCGCCTACCGGTATAAGGGCCAATAAAACAACTGTTTGTCCGGGTAGTGGTGTAACCTTAACAGCCTATGGTGGCAGCTTCGGAACAAATGCACGCTATGTTTGGTATGCAAACGGTTGTGGTACTAATATTCCATTAGGATATGGCCCTACTTTAACGGTAAATCCTTCCACCAGCAGAACCTATTATGTTCGGATTGAAGGTGATTGTAATATGACCACCTGCGTAAGCTACCGGGTTAATTTGGGCTGTGATATTGATGATGATGATGACGGTATTCCGGATCTTGTTGAAAACAATGGCCTGGATGCAGACCTGGATCAAGACATGGATGGTACGCTTGATTATCGCGATGCTGATACCCCCGGTTTCGTGGATGTTAATAATGATGGAATTGATGATCGTTTCGATTTTGACCTTGATGGAACATTAAACTCGTTTGACCTGGACAGTGATAATGATGGGATTGCTGACGTGGTAGAAGCAGGTGGCGTTGATGCGAATGGAGATGGTCGTATCGATAATTTTACCGATCCGGATGGAGATGGTCTTTCCCAGAACGTAGATGCTTCGTCTACAGGAGCCGCCGGTTCTGGCGTAGGCTTAGGACTGCCCGATCTGGATGGGGATGGTATACCCAATATGTTTGATCTGGATAGTGATAATGATGGTATATACGACGTTATCGAAGCTGGAGGTATAGATGCCAATAACGATGGCCGTATTGATAACGGAACTATGATCCTGAGAACAGGTGCCGATACCAACAACGATGGAAGAGCAGACAGTTATCCCTTCCGCAATAAAGACAACGACCGACGCCCCAACCCCTATGACCTGGACAGTGACGGGGATGGAATAACCGATCTGCGCGAAGCTGGTTATGCAGATATTGATTTCAATGGCATGCTGGATGCAGGTACTGTCCGTCATTTTGTTTATCCGAATACGGATGGCAGAACACACCCTGATTACCTCGATATTGATTCGGACGATGATGGTGTTCCGGATAATGTAGAGGGACTTGCTACCAACAGCTATCAATTACCTTCCGGATTGGACTCGGATAATGATGGAATCGATAATGCGTATGATGGGTTCAACGGTTATGGCGGAAACGGAATTACACCCAATGATGAAGACCTGGATGGCATACCGGATTATAGAGACAGTGATACTGATGGCGACGGCGTTAGCGATATCATTGAAGCCAATGATTTTAACATGAACAGTAAAGCTGATGATGATATTACACTAAGTGGACTGGATACAGATGACGATGGATTGGATAATACATTTGACCTGGATAACAGTTCTGCTAAAGGCACGTCTGCCTACATGGGCACTGCAGGTTCTATGACGGGGGATGCAAGCCCGGGATCTAAAACCATGGTGCAGCGACATTCCAACGAATCATCCGAACGCGACTGGAGAGTGTACCTCTATATCCTGTCAACCCGTTTCGTAAAAGTAACCGCCTTCCAGCAACCGGATGGTGTGCACCTGAACTGGGAAATAAGTACAACAGAACCGGTAAGTTATTATGAAGTACTGCGGAAAGACGGTAACGGTAATTTTGTAGTGATTGGTACGGTTTATAACGCTACCAGCTTCCATGATACCAAACCTGGCCATTCAACAGGTGTTCAATACCGGATCAAAGCTATTAACCGGGAAGGTAAATCGGTAATCAGTGATGTGGTGCTGGTAAAACTTTCCGTAGTGGAGCAGTTGTCGGTAATGCCTAACCCGGCACAGTCTTATCTCCAAATTATTATTGCTGCAAAAGAAAAACAATGGTTGGATTGCCAATTAATGGATGATCGGGGTCGCCTGGTATATCAGCAATCTCAACAATTGCAGAAAGGAAATAATACCATCCAGATTTCCGGGTTGGGAAAATATGCCAGAGGTGTTTACCTGTTGCGTATGGTTTCCAATAACCAGGAGGTGATCACCCATAAAGTGGTACTCCGGTAAACCGGTTTATTCTTCAATTTTCTCATCAACCGCATTGGCTAACAGGCGGTTGGTGAGTTTTTTCATAGGGTTTGCCCTGTTTTCGCGATAAAAAGACCGCTGCCTGATTATGTCTACACAGGTGAACAGGGCGCTGATAAAGGAACTTTCATCGCCCCGGTTTTTACCGGCAATATCAAAGGCCGTTCCATGGTCGGGCGAGGTACGAACACCCGATAAGCCGGCGGTAAAGTTTACCCCTTCGCCATGCGAAAGTGATTTAAAGGGAATCAGCCCCTGGTCATGGTACATGGCCAGTACTGCATCGAAACGTTCATGGTATCCTCTGGCAAAAAAAGCATCCGCTGAAAAGGGACCCTGTACAATTGCGCCTGTTTGTTGTTTGAATTCCTTGATGGCAGGTTTAATAATGGCTTCTTCTTCTGAACCAATAAGACCTTCATCACCGGCATGTGGGTTTAATCCTAATACCGCAATTTTGGGCCGGTCTATTCCGAAATCCTGTTTCAGGCTGGATTCGATCAGTTTCAACTTGGAAAGAATGGCTGCTTTTGTAACAAAAGGGCCTATTTCCTGAACAGGTACATGTTCTGTCAGCAAAGCTACCCGCATGTTACTGGCTACCATCATCATAACCACTTCTTTAGCGCCGAAAGCCTGTTTCAGGTAAGGCGTATGACCGGTATAAGGAAATGCATCGCTCTGGGTATTTTTCTTATGGATCGGAGCTGTTACCAGCCCATGAATATGGCCGGCCAGCAAGGCTTCTGTGGCGGTAGTCAGAGAAAGTACCGCATATTTTCCGCCTTCGGCAGTTAATTGCCCGGGGGTTATGGCTACTTCTTCTTCCCAGCAATTGTAGATATTCACCTGTTTCGGGTTGATACGGCTGAAATCCTTGATTTGCTGGAAGTTGAAATTGCTGTCGGGGGTTGATTTACGGTAAAAATTGATGGCCTTATTAGAGGCAAACACAATGGGCGTACAGAGGTCCAGC
This sequence comes from Flavihumibacter sp. CACIAM 22H1, assembly GCF_001601815.1. GTDB lineage: Bacteria > Bacteroidota > Bacteroidia > Chitinophagales > Chitinophagaceae > Flavihumibacter. Next base: position 59,098 of record NZ_LUKG01000013.1, on the reverse strand, counting down.
AATTTGCTGTTGCCTACGGTTTTAATGATTAGCTCCAGGCCGATGCCGTTCAGATCACCACAGCTTATACCAATTATCGGACGTATAGTTTCAGTTGACATTTTGTACTATGCTTAAATAAGCAGTAAAAATACAGTATTCAGCGGCCGCGCCCAATACTGTATTTTTGCGCCAGTTTATGTATACGCTTAAAAAATCACTGGGTCAGCATTTTCTCCGGGATGAGAATATTTGCCGAAAGATCGTTGAGGCCTTGCAGCAGCAGCCTTTTGAACGCTTGCTGGAAGTAGGGCCGGGCGGTGGCGCACTCACTAAATACCTGTTGGAGCTGCAGGGGGTAGCATTCAGGGCGGTGGAGCTGGATGAAGAAAAAGTTCAGTACCTCGAAACGGCCTACCCGGCGTTGAAAGGAAAGCTGATTCACCGGAGCTTCCTGGATATTGATTGCCCTTTCGACGACCCCTTTACGCTGGTTGGCAATTTCCCCTATAATATCTCTTCCCAGATTTTGTTTAAAGTGTTGGAATGGGAAGGGAAAGTGGAAAGAGTAGTAGGCATGTTTCAGAAAGAAGTAGCCCAGCGCGTGGCCGCTCCGCCGGGTTCCAAAGTGTATGGGGTAATCAGTGTATTGATACAGGCCTATTTTGATGTAGCCTACCTGTTTGATGTAGCACCGGGTTGCTTTAATCCCCCGCCAAAGGTAATGAGCGGGGTAATTGCACTGCAACCCCGGAAAACAATACCGGTGATGGCTGGTCGCAAACAGTTTTTCCTGCTGGTAAAAACGGCGTTTAACCAGCGCCGTAAAACACTTCGCAACGCTGTAAAATCCTTGTTTCCACCTGAAATGTTGCTGGATCCTGTTTTTCAGAAAAGAGCTGAACAGTTATCTGTGGAAGAGTTTGCGGCACTCACGTTCAAAATGAATGGAAACAATGGATAAGGTATTGATAACAGCAGGTGTACATCCCTGGCTGAATGAAAAATTAAGCAAACTGGGTTTTGAGGTTATTTATCAACCTGCTATAACCTATGAGCAGGTGGGTGAAATTATTGGTGATATAACCGGGCTGATTCTGACCACCCGCATTAAGCTGGATCGCCCGCTTCTGGAAAAAGCGGACCGTTTGAAATGGGTGGGGCGCTTAGGCAGCGGTCTTGAATTAATAGACCTTGGTTTTGCAGCTGAAAAAGGAATCCGCTGCGTCAGCAGCCCGGAAGGCAATCGCAATGCCGTGGCAGAACACGAACTGGGAATGCTCTTATCGCTCCTGAATAAACTTAGTTCCAGTGCTGCAGAAGTACGCGAAGGAAAGTGGATAAGGGATGCCAACCGCGGTACAGAACTCAGTGGAAAAACAGTGGGAATCATAGGATTTGGTCATACGGGGGGAGCTTTTGCCCGCCTGTTGGAACCTTTTGGGGTTACGGTACTGGCTTATGATAAATACCGGTTTGGATTTGCTAAAGGATTTGTTAAAGAAGCCAGCTTGGAGCAGGTGGCCCGTTATTCAAATGTGATCAGTTTTCATGTACCGTTAACGGAGGAAACACATCATATGGCCAATGATGCGTTTTTTGATCAATTAGCCTGTAACCCGGTTTTTTTAAATACCAGCCGCGGAAAAGTGCATGATACAGGTGCAGTGATCCGTGCACTTGAAACTGGTAAAATAGTTGCTGCCGGCTTGGATGTGCTTGAAAATGAACAACTCACAACCTATTCAGAAGCAGAAAAAGCGGCGCTTCAATGGTTGTGTGCGCAGCCCAATGTATTGGTTACGCCGCATATTGCAGGATACAGCCACGAAGCTTATTTGAAGATGGCGGAAGTAGTGGTGGAGAAACTGTTTGGTTAATTAAAAACCCTATATTTGCCTATCTGAGTGCAACGCTTTCACTTCTGTTGAAGGCGTTGTTCTTTTTTTTTACTTTTTAACCAAAGGAGGTTAATTATGGCAGATGTAATTTATGTGTCAAAAGAAACTCTTGAGCAAATGAAAGAGGAGCTCCACCATATGAAAGCGGTGGAACGTCCGGCTGCCTCCAGGGCAATTGCGGAGGCCCGAGAAAAAGGAGATTTACGTGAGAATGCGGAATACGATGCGGCTAAAGAGGCGCAGGGAATCCTGGAAGCCAAGATCAAAAAAATGGAGAGCGATCTGGCTATTGCCCGGATTCTTGAAGCAGATTCAATTGATACCAGCAAAGTATCTATACTTACCAGAGTAACGGTGTCTAACCTGAATACCAAAAAAACCATGACCTACCAGATCGTTTCAGAGAAAGAAGCGGATCTGAAAGCCGGTAAAATTTCCGTTACCTCACCCATTGGGCAGGGCCTGCTGGGTAAAACCGTAGGTGAGGTAGCCGAAGTAAAAGCCCCGGCTGGTATTCTCAAATTTAAAGTAGAAGAGATTTCAGCATAAGTGATGATGCGCAATAAAAAAACGGCCATCCTTAAGATGGCCGTTTTTTTTTACGCGATAGAACAGGATAGTTTTTTACGAGAAGCAGGTTAATTTCAAGCAAACTACCGGTATGCGATTGTTTCTTTCCTGTCTGGTGCTGCCTATTTTCTGCATAACAGCTACCGCTCAGAAAAATATTCCTGTAAAATGGGAGGCATCCTGGATCCGTGATCAGCAAACCCATTTTTTTAAGGATCAACGGGCTTACCAGGAAAATCCGGCACCGCTGTTTGTAAAAGAGTTTGTGCTGAATAAGCCCCTGCGTACAGCTACCCTTCATATTACGGCATTAGGCTATTATGAAGCGTCTGTGAACGGAAAAAAAATCGGCAATCGGGTACTGGAGCCTTCGCAAGCAGACTACGCACGCCGGGTCTTTTACAGCAGTTATGATATCACCAGCCTGCTTAACCGAAAGGAGAACAGGTTGGAAGTACTTGTCGGCAATGGTTGGTATAACCCCCTGCCGCTTCGTTTATTTGGCCGGTTTAACCTGCAGGATGTTTTACCGGTGGGCGAACCTGCCCTATTGGCGCAACTTGAACTTGTCGGGGAAGACGGCAGCAAGGAAATTATTGCTACTGACCCTTCCTGGCAGGTGGGAGAAAGCAATATCCGCAGAAACAGTATTTACCTGGGTGAATGGATCGACCTGCGCGTGGCAAAACAGAACAGGCCTCTGCAGCCAGCTACTAAGGCGGTTTCACCCGCGGGCACACTGCAGCCGCAGGAGAGCCCTTCTGTTATTATTGCGCAAGAAATTGCGCCCAAAGCGATCTGGCAAACAACCAAGGGCTGGTTACTTGATTTCGGAACCAACCAAACCGGGGTACTGCAAGTCAAAACCCGGTTACCTGCAGGTACAATTTTAAAAGTGCAATACGGAGAGCTTCTGTATTCTGACAGAACCCTGAATAAAATGACCAGCGTAGCCGGGCAAATAAAATCAGCTGGAACAGGTGGGCCGGGTGCGCCCGATACGGCTTACCAGGAGGATATATTCGTCTGCTCCGGAGAAGAGGATCTGTTTAGGCCGGCTTTCACCTACCATGGTTTTCGTTATGCGGAAATCCAGGGTTACCCTGGATTTCCTGACACTGCCGGCATCCGGGCGCTTGTTTTGCATGCTGCCGTTCAGGAAACTGGTAGTTTCAGTTGCTCTGACCCAAGGCTTAATGAATTGCTGGCCATCTCTAAAAGAACCTTTCTAAGTAACCTCATTGGTGTACAATCGGATTGTCCACATCGCGAAAAACTTGGATATGGAGGAGATATTGTTGCTACCGCTGAATCGTTTATTCAGTTATTTGATATGGAAGCATTTTATACCAAAACGGTACTGGATTTTGCAGATGCAGCCCGGCCGGATGGAGGTTTTACTGAAACGGCGCCCTTTGTAGGCATTGCAGATGAAGGCTATGGAGGCGGCTCGGGCCCCGTGGAATGGGGGGTCGCACACCCGGAACTGCTGAGGCAATTGTATCGGTATTATGGTAAAAAGGAGCTGCTGCAGGCCCAGTATCCACAGGTGAAAAAATGGGTGGATTTTTTAAAAAGCAAAGCGGTTGATCATTTACTACATACCACCATAGGCGATCATGAGTCCATTGCTCCCAAAGATTTGTCGGTAAGTGCCAGCTCCTTCTATTATTATTCGATTTCTTTATTGGCGGAATTTGCCATGGAGTTGGGGAGAAAGAACGAAGCCATGGTTTATATAAAGGAAGCCAACCAGGTTCGCCAGCGATTTATTGAACGTTTTGTAAACGATAGTACAGGCAAAGTCGGAATCGGAACCCAGTCTACCCAGGCACATGCCCTTTATTTTGGATTGGTTCCCGCACCCTTACAGAAAAAAGCCTTTGACTACCTGGTGGCTGATATTATAGAAAAGAATGACGGTCACCTGAGTACAGGTATTTTTGGCACCCGGTTTTTACTGGAAGTGCTGGCACAATATGGAAGGGCGGATCTGGCGTATGATATTATTACAAAAGAAGGCTTTCCCGGATGGATGCACATGATGGATCGGGGGGCTACCAGTTTGTGGGAGCACTGGGAATACAGTGATGATACGTTTTCGCATAATCATCCCATGTTTGGTACGGTAACAGAATTTTTCTTCCGTTGGTTGGCGGGGATCAGAAGAATGCATGGGTACAATGGAAAGGACGTAGTAGGAGGAGGGAAGGTAGACTGGTTAATAGCGCCTGATACAAGGCGCTTGGAATGGGTGAAGGCAGGGGTGGGTACAAAAAATGGGCCCCTGACTGTTGAATGGAAAAAAACAGGCAATCAATTGGAGTTGCTGGTGGAGGTACCCGCCGATACCAGGGTACAGGTGCAATTGCCGGTAAATGAAATGCATAGACGTTCGCAAACCCGGTTGCTGAAGGCCGGTAAGAACCGCATCCTGCATACAATACCACCCGGCAGGTAACAATTTGGTAACGTTCCGGTAATAGTATGGTTACAGTTTGGTAACAATGGGCGGCTAGTTTTGCGCCATGATTTGGCGAATTCTGTTCTTAGTCCTTTTGTTTCCACTGGCTACGGTGGCGCAGAAAACCATTAAATGGAATGAATTCAACTGAATGCGATCGATAAACAAGGACGCAAACAGGGCGATTGGCTGTTTTTTGACAAAAAAGGAAATGTACTGTTACAGTGCCAGTACCGGAATGATAAATTGGTAGGGCCGCGAGTTTTTTTTAATGAAGGCGATACCGTACTGGTTCGTTTAACCCCCACTGATAGCCTGGAACATTTTATTTATTACTACAAAGATGAACCTGTTAATGGTGTATTTGTACAGCATGAACAGTCGTTCCGGATAGAGCTGGATCATTTACCAAAAGGGTTCGGGCAAAATGAATTGGCAGAACTCAAGCGTTGGTATGCGGTGAAAATAGACCCGGTATACATGTTTGCTACGCAGAACCTGGTAGATTATTTCAGTGCGGCGTATTATAAAGCCAATACCATTCCCAATTGGAATCATACCTTTGTTGTCACCATTAATGCCTCGGGCAGGGTGACGCATGTTGAATGTCCGACCAGGGACGAAATCTGGACGGAAAATGTAGAAAATGAAGTGTTTGGAATGTTCTACAATATGGGTCGCTGGCAGCCTTTTTTTGATACCTGGGAAACCCGCGATATTAAAATAACGATGGCATTGGGTGCTGATTTGCATTCAATTACTTCAAGATGACCATATTCACCAAACTGATCAACGGCGATATTCCTTCCTACAAAATTGCAGAAAACGATAAGTTTTACGCGTTTCTGGACGTATTTCCAATGGTGCCAGGCCATGTACTGGTAGTGCCTAAAATGGAAGTAGATAAGTTTTATGAAGTGCCGGATGCTTACCTGGCTGAAATCCTGGTATTTGCAAAACCTATTGCAAAAGCCATTGAACAGGCATTTCCCTGTCAGCGGGTAGGATCGGCCGTTATAGGCCTGGAAGTACCCCATGCTCATCTGCACCTGGTACCATTACAGTCGGCCGACGATCTTAATTTTACCCGTCCAAAAATTAAACAAAGCCCTGAAGAATTAAAAGCGGCCCAGGAAAAAATACTGGCACACCTGGAAAAACCAGAAGTGTTCAGACCGGTTTCCTGATTCTATGTTCGTTTTTCTTGATAAAATCTTCCCAGCCCCTGGATTTAGCAGTACCGAGGCCGGGTATAGGAGAATTGGTTTGATAATGGTGGCAAATGGCTACAGCCAATGCATCAGAAGCATCCAGGAATTCGGGTTTTTCTTCGATGGTAACAATTCGCTGCAGCATGGCCCATACCTGGTCTTTGTCGGCATTTCCATTGCCGGTGATAGATTGCTTCACTTTTTTGGGAGAATATTCACAAACTTCCAGTCCAGCCTGGATAGCAGCGGCAATAGCTACGCCCTGTGCCCGTCCCAGTTTAAGCATACTTTGCACGTTTTTGCCAAAAAAAGGCGCTTCGATAGCAAAACTGGTAGGTTTGTACTGTTGAATAAGTTCGGCAACCCGGCGATGAATCTGCTCTAAACGGATATGCTGGTCTTTTTTGGCATTCAATTTAAGTACATCCATATGCAATAGTTGCAACGATTGGCCGTTCACAGCTATCAGCCCGTATCCCATTACTATGGTGCCTGGATCAATGCCAAGAATTATTTGTGGTGATTTTTTCAACAGCGATTATTTTTAACAGGGATGCTTCCAAACAAAAATATTAAAATCTTTCTCAACTACTGGTTGGGCCCGCTGATATTCCTATGGTTGAGCTGGTCTATTTACCGGCAACTCAGCCAGCAGCCCGATTTGGCCACTACCTGGGAGCAAATACAACAAAGCCTCCGAACCCAGCATGCCTGGAAATTATTGGCGGCCATCGGCTTGATGGTGGTAAACTGGGGACTGGAAGCCATTAAGTGGCGCGAACTGGTGACGCCTTTACATCGTATATCTGTAGGTACGGCGCTAAAGGCAATTTTAGCGGGCTTGGCATTTGCGGTAAACACACCTAATAGAATGGGAGAATATGCAGGAAGGGTGGTATACCTTCCGGAGGGTAAGCGGTTGGCATCCATATCGCTCACCCTCGTTGGAAGCTTTAGCCAGGTACTGGTAACCTTGAGTACAGGCACCATTGCCCTGTGGATATGGTATGCGAACTATCAGGCAATTGACCTGCCATCTCATTGGGATTTGCAGGAACTATGGGTACCAGCCCTCGGATGGCTCTTATCCTTTCTGACAGGTTGTGGAATCCTGCTTTATCTTCGTATAAGCTGGATTGTACGTTGGGTAGAAAAAATTCCGGGCGCCGCGAAATTGCTGCCTGTTTTGCAGGTGGTGGATGATTTACCGGTTACAATTTTGTTAAGAGTGCTTGGATGGTCGCTCCTGAGGTACCTGGTTTTTATTATTCAGTATATCTTACTACTGCAATGTTTTGGGGTAACGGAGCAGATAGGCGTGGCAGCCTGGTTAATCAGCCTGCAATTCCTGGTTATGGCAATTATTCCAACCATTGCACTGGCTGATATTGGTATCAGGGGTAAACTGGCACTGGAGTTGTTTGGAATGATCAGTACTAATCAGCTTGGCATCATTGCAGCTGCGCTGGGTATCTGGCTAATCAACCTGATTGGGCCGGCTGTTTTAGGCAGTTTGCTGATTATCCGGATTAAACTCATAAAAGCTAATCCGGTCAAAGAAAAGATTTAGCATGAAAAAACTTGTATTGTTTATACTGGCTACAGTGGTCTTGTCTACCCGATTGGATGCGGATAATGAGTATTGCGGCGTACGAAATATTGCTTTTGTCAATGGTGAATCAGTCACCTTCAAAGTATTTTATACCTTGGCTGGCATGTATATCGGAGCAGGAGAAGCCAGTTTTAACGTGCGGCTTACCAACCTTAATAATAAACCGGTATACCATGTGGTAGGCGATGGTAAAACCTATAGTTTCTACGACAGTTTTTTCAAAGTGCGGGATAAGTATGAATCGTATATCGATACCGCCTCTCTACAGCCGCATAAGTTTATCCGGAACGTATATGAAGGCGGGTATACGAAATTTCAAACAGTCAATTTTGACCATACAGCCAATAAAGCGGTGACCAATTATGGTACATTCAATGTGCCAAACTGTGTGCAGGATGTCGTAAGCTCTATATATTACGCCCGAAACATCGATTTTCAGAAATACAAACCAGGCGATAAAATTCCCTTTTCCATGTTCCTGGATGATGAAACCTATAACCTGTATATCCGGTATATGGGCAAAGAAACCATCAAAACCAAGTATGGTAAGTTTCGCGCTATTAAGTTTAAGCCACTCCTGGTTAAAGGCACCATCTTTGAAGGCGGAGAAAAAATGACGGTTTGGGTAAGTGATGACGGCAATAAAATACCGCTTCGGGTAGAAAGCCCAATCAGTGTGGGTAGTGTTAAGGTGGATATGATGTCCTACCGCAACCTTCGCTACCCCTTATCAAGCCTGGTAAGTGTTCGATAAGTTAGTTTCAATAAGTTGCTCAGAGTGCTGTTAGTGGAAGTGTTTCTCCGGCACGTATTCCCTTTTCGGTTTGCACCAGGTGGCATAGCTCAATTTGCGGATCGTGCTCAAAATAGAGCAGGTAATTTTGCTCAATAGCTTCTTTTAAGAAAGACTTTTTTTCATTCAAGGTGGTTAGGGGAAACATATCATATGCCATTACGTAAGGAACAGGAAGGTGTGCTGCAGAAGGTAAAAGATCTGCCATGTACACAATGGTAGTGCCTTTGTAATTTAACTGGGGCAACATCATGGAATTCGTATGCCCGTTTACGATACGAATGGAGAAATTATCGGTGAACGCAATTTTTTCCAACTTGTTTCCCTGGTAATTACCAGCTGTTTCAAGGAGTTTAAGCTGGCCTGACTCCTGAATAGGCAGGATATTTTCCTTGAGGAAAGAGGCTTTTTCCCGGTCGTTCGGGTATATGGCCCAGTTCCAGTGTGCTGCATGGCTCCAGTAAGTGGCATTTTTGAATGCGGGTTTCAGTTGATCACCTTCCCTTATAATGGCCCCTCCACAATGGTCAAAATGCAGGTGGGTTAGAAAAACATCGGTGATATCATCGCGATGAAAGCCATGATGGGCTAAGGAACTATCGAGGCTGGCGTTTCCGTGCAGGTAATAATGCGAGAAAAATTTTGCATCCTGTTTGGTGCCGATGCCGGTATCGATCAGTATCAGGCGGTTGCCGTCCTGTACCAGCAAACAGCGCATTGACCAGCTACATAAATTGTTTTCATCGGCGGGGTTAAGTTTGTTCCACAGCGTTTTGGGTACCACGCCAAACATGGCGCCCCCGTCCAGTTTAAAATTACCCGTATCAATGGTGTATAGTTCCATGGCTTGGATCGTAGGCTTTTTTGGTATAAAACAGGGCAATTAATCCGAGCAGGAAGAAAATGCCCAGTGCAATGATGGAATTCCGCATACTACCGGTCAGTTCTTCCAGGTAGCCGAACGTGAAAATCCCGATTACAATGGCGATTTTTTCGGTTACATCATAAAAGCTGAAAAAGGAAGTGGTATCGCGGGTGGGAGGTAATAATTTGGAATAGGTACTCCTGCTCATGCTCTGAATGCCTCCCATAACCAACCCCACACAGCAAGCGAGGATATAAAACTGGGTCTGGGTTTTTACATAATAGCCGGCAATACACACGCCAATCCAGATGCTGACAGCAATGATGAGTACCCACATATTGCCAATTTTCCGGGAAAGCCGGCTTAACCCGATGGCGCCGATAATAGCGACGAGCTGAATTAAAATTATGGTTATCAGCAATTTGGGCTCATCTTCCGGGTTTGGAAAAATTTCTTTTTTCCCAAATCCGGCGGCAACCAGCATAACCGTTTGCACGCCCATATTATATAGAAAAAAAGCCAGTAGGAAGCGTTTCAGTACTGCTATCTGTTTCAACTGCGTCCAAACCAGCTTTAGTTCATGAAAACCATTTATCAATACGTGTTTTTTTGCCTGGCGTTCTGCCTTACTACTAAGTGGCAGCACCCGAAGTGTTAGTTGGGCGAAGCCGAACCACCAGATTCCGACGAGCAGAAAGGAGAAGCGTGGCCCCAGTGTTTTATCAGTGGGATCCATGCCAAAAAGGGTTTCCAGGATAGTAGGCTTCAGGATTAGGATAAAACAGATTATCTGTAAGGTAACGCTGCCGATATAACCTAATGCAAATCCTTTGGCACTGACCCGGTCCTGGTCTTCGGGAGCAGCAATATCGGGCAAATAAGAGTTGTAAAACACCAGGCTCGACCAGTACCCGAGGGCGGCTATCGCAAAAAAAATGATACCCAGCTCAATGCGCTGGGGGGTGAAAAAAAATAAACCCAGGCAGGCGGCAGAACCAATAAGGCTAAACCAGCGCAGGTATACTTTTTTGTTTCGGCGATAATCGGCTATGGAGGAAAGGATGGGGGAGCTAACTGCTACCAGTAAAAAAACCAGGGAAAGTGCGTAATCCATCAATGCAGTATTCACAAATTCTCTTCCGAAAAAAGAGACCTTGTGTTCGCCACTGCCATTACCGGCAGAAGTAATGGCAACAAAATAGGCAGGAAATATGGTGCTGGTGATAACTAGATTGTAGGCGCTATTGGCCCAATCGTACATAGCCCAACCGTTGATGACTTTTTTTGGTGCCGTCTGCATGCAGGAAGTTGATTTTAAAACAGGTCGGACTTAGCCGTTCTGAATAATACCCGTCCACAGCAATATAAGAAGAATTATTCCAGCCGCAATCCGGTAATAACCAAACCAGCGGAACCCGTTTTTCTGAAGAAACCCGATAAAAAATTTGATTGCCAGTAAAGCAACAATAAACGCTACCACATTTCCCACTACAAATGCCACCAGGTTATCTTTTGAACTAAGCAATAATTCGTATCCTTTTTGAATAGTTCCATCTTCCATGGTCCATTTTTTCAGTACCAGGGAATAACCTGAAGCAGCGGCCATGGTAGGTACGGCAAGGAAAAAGGAAAATTCAGCCGCCACCTTGCGGGATAATTGTTGTTGCATGCCGCCGATTATGGAAGCAGCGCTCCGGCTTACCCCCGGAATCATTGCCAAACACTGCCAGCAGCCTATAATAAATGCTTTGCCGAAGCTAATTTCAGTTTCGTCGTGTATACCTGGGTTTTGAAAGCTTTTGTCTATGAATAACAGCACGAAGCCGCCAAGTAATAAAGTAATGGCTACCGTAAGCGGACTTTCAAGTAATGCATCTATCTGGTCTGAAAAAAGAAAACCCAGTAATAGTGCAGGTACAACCGCAAACGCCAGCTTAAAATAAAATGTAAAACTCTTAAAATCAACAAATTTTTTCCAATACAGAACCACTACTGCAAGGATAGCACCCAATTGAATGGCTACTTCAAAGAGCTTGGTAAAGGATTCGGTATGTATGCCCAGCAGTGAACTGGCAATAATCATGTGGCCGGTAGAAGATACGGGCAAAAATTCGGTCAGGCCCTCTACGATGGCAATTATAATAGCTTCAATAATGTTCATGGAACAATTATAAATCAGGCTTTAGGCTTTTTGAAGATGGCTACCACTTCAATAGCGAGGCCGGCCAGGATAAGCAGGGGTGCAATGGTAATACGGGTACTGCTATACACTTCTTTCTGGTCAAAAACAGCCGGGTCGGAACTGTTGCCCCCTGCCATCAATAATAACCCCAGGGCAATTACCGCAAGGCCAATCAACATCCAGGTATAGTTTACCTTGCCAAACAGGCTTTCCGATGTATGGGTAGTAGGAGCAGCGTTTTCTTTTTTAGACATGTTGCAAAGTAAAAAGTAAAATGGAAAAAGTAAAAACTAAAATCACCTGTTTGCTGGATAGGATTAATACAAATCATCCAGCTTCATCTTCAGGTACTTAACCACACTCCGGTGGGTACTGAGCAGAGATATAATAATTCCTAGTAATATGATTCCGCCTCCCAGTACCAATAACCAGGTAATATCTCGCATGGCTTTGAGTTCGGGTAGTTGTCTTTCCGCAAAAAAGATGAGGGTAATAATCCCGGCCAGGGCAATTACGCCGCTTATTGCGCCATTAATAATGGCGCGCAGATCCATGGGTTTGGCAATAAAGCCGCGGGTGGCCCCTACCATTTGCATGGTTTTGATGATGAAGCGATTACTGAACATTGCCAGCCTTATGGTATTATCGATCAGCACAATCACTACCACGCAGAGAACGATGGCTATAATGAGTAATATCAGGCTTATCTTTTTGACGTTTTCATTCAGGTTGTCTACCAGTGAGCGGGGATATTGTACATCGTTTACGGCAATATTCTGTTCCAGATCTACCTGGATGGCAGCCAATGAGTCGGAATGCACATATTCATTCCGCAGTGTAAAATCAATGCTGGCCGGCAGGGGATTGGCTTCCAGGATATTTTTCCAGTCGTCATTGCCATCGGCCATAAATTTCTTTTTGGCATCCTCCTTGGTAACATAGGTGTATTGCCGAACATAGGGTTTGCTGGCAATATACTGGGAAAGGTCGGCGCTGTCTTTGGCCGAAATATTCTCTTTCAGGTATACCCTTACTTCCACGTTTTCCTTAAAATATTGCCCCAGTTTATTGGCATTGATAACAATCCAGCCCAGCAGGCCGAGAATAAAAAGTACCAGGGATACCCCCAGTATGGACATAAAATAAGATGGTTGGGAACGTTTGGCGGAGGATTTTCCGATTTGCGTCATGATTTGAAATTTCGATGGGTCAGTACTAGGTCGATACGGACAAAAATAGCGGTTTTAGCCGTTCAGTTTGTATTTTTGTCGCCCCTTGGCCGGTTCTTTTAAGGCCAATTTCACATTTAAAATAAAGTTGATCTAAATCACAAGCATGGAATATAGTTTCAGGCAGATAGAAAAAAAGTGGCAAGAGCAGTGGAAGACGAACATGACTTACCTTGTTTCCAATACCTCGGAAAAACCTAAAGCGTATGTGCTGGATATGTTTCCCTATCCCAGCGGTGCAGGGTTACATGTGGGTCATCCACTGGGTTATATTGCCAGTGATATATACAGCCGGTTCAAACGGTTAAAAGGATATAATGTATTACACCCGATGGGATATGATGCGTTTGGGCTGCCGGCTGAACAATATGCCCTCGAACATGGGGTACACCCTGCTGTGAGCACGGAAGCTAATATCCAGAATTTCCGGAAACAACTGGACAATATTGGTTTTTGCTTCGATTGGAGCAGGGAGGTACGCACCAGCGATCCTTCCTATTATAAATGGACACAGTGGATTTTTCTGCAACTATTTGAATCCTACTATAACCGAACCGCTAAAAAAGCGGCGCCGATTACAGAACTGGTGGTCGCTTTTGCGGAACAGGGAAATGCAGGGTATGTTTGTCCGGGTAACCCGGGTTTACAGTTTACTGCCGGTGAATGGGCCGGGTTTTCGGAAGCCCGTAAGCAGGAAATTTTGATGGATTATCGCTTGGCATACTGTGGTTATGGAGAAGTTAACTGGTGTGAGGCGCTCGGCACTGTATTGGCAAATGATGAGGTAGTAAACGGCGTTAGCGAGCGGGGGGGCTACCCGGTTATCAAGAAAAAACTACGGCAATGGTACCTACGGATCACTGAATATGCAGACCGCCTGCTGGAGGGCCTGGAGCAGATCGAATTCAGCGATGCCATGAAGGAAATGCAAACCAATTGGATCGGCAAAAGTTATGGGGCTGAAATTGATTTTGCTGTGAAATCCGAGCAGCATTCGGTATCAACCTTGCGGGTGTATACCACCCGCCCCGACACCATTTTTGGGGTAGATTTTATGGTAATTGCCCCGGAACTAGACATAGTGGAGGGCTTAAAATCTGCCGCACAGGCAACTGCCGTAGAAACCTACCTCGACTATGTGAAGAGCCGCAGCGAGCGTGAGCGGATGGCCGAGAAAAAAATAACCGGTGTATTTACCGGGTCCTATGCCATTAATCCATTTGATGGCCGGGAAATTCCTATCTGGATATCGGAATATGTACTGGCGGGATATGGTACGGGCGCTATTATGGCGGTGCCCTGTGGCGATGAACGGGACCATCGCTTTGCTGTTCATTTTTCTATTCCCATCACCAACATTATTGGCGACCAATACGATGGGAAAGAGGCAAATCCTACTAAAGACGCCCTGTTGGAGAATAGTGGGTTTCTGAATGGAGTGCCGATGCGGGAAGCCGCTGCTATTGTGCTGGATAAACTGGAAGCAATGGGTATCGGTAATCGGAAAGTTAATTACCGCATGCGCGATGCTGCTTTTAGCCGCCAGCGCTACTGGGGCGAGCCTTTCCCCATTCAGTGGAAAGAGGGCGTTGCAAAAGCATTGCCCGCAGCAGATCTTCCGCTGCAATTACCTTATGTAGATTCCTACAAACCCGGACCGGAAGGAGAGGGGCCGCTGGCCAATATACCGGAATGGGTAGAGCGCGAACTGGAAACCAATACAATGCCTGGTTATGCAGGATCTTCCTGGTATTTTTTGCGGTATATGGATCCGAGGAATGAAAAAGAATTTTGCGCCCGGTCGGTGAGTGACTATTGGGGGCAGGTGGATCTGTACATAGGCGGAACCGAACACGCCGTTGGCCATTTACTGTACAGCAGGATGTGGACAAAAGCCCTCTATGACCTGGGGTATATCGGATTTGATGAGCCCTATAAAAAGCTGGTAAACCAGGGCATGATACAGGGCAGCAGCCGGTTTGTATACCGGATAAATGGCACCAATACCTATGTTTCAAAAGGCTTATTGGACGCAGCTGGGAACTATGAAGGCAAATTGATAGATAAACTGCATGTGGATGTAAATATCGTGGATGGGTTTACCCTCGATACTACAGCATTTAAAACCTGGAAACCTGAATTTGCCGCGGCAGAATTTATACTGGAAGACGGCATTTATACCTGCGGAGCAGAAGTGGAGAAGATGTCTAAATCCAAATTTAATACGGTTAATCCCGATCATATTGTTGAGAAATTTGGAGCTGACACCTTCCGGATGTATGAAATGTTCCTGGGGCCGGTGGAAATCAGCAAACCCTGGGATACCAAGGGCATTGAAGGGGTGCATCGTTTCCTGAAAAAATTCTGGCGTTTGTATGTAGATGAGCTGAAAGGCATGAACCTGAGTGATGAAGCTGCTACTGCCGCTGAACTCAAGATATTGCATCGCACCATTCGAAAAGTGGAAGAAGATACCGAACGGTTTTCTTTTAATACCGGGGTTAGTACGTTCATGATTTGTGTTAACGAACTGAATGAGCTGAAATGCCGGAAAAAATCAGTATTGCTACCCTTGCTGATATTGTTGGCACCCTATGCGCCGCATATTAGCGAAGAACTTTGGCAATTAGCGGGGCAGCAGGGCTCGGTGCTGGATGCTGCTTTTCCTGAATTCAGGGAGGAATTTGTGCGAGAATCGGCTAAAGCTTACCCGGTGGCCATCAACGGTAAAACCCGAACAGAAATTACCATTGCATTAGAGGCTACACAGGCAGAGGTAGAGGCCATTGTTTTGGGAAATGAATTGGTACAGAAATGGCTGGAAGGCAAAACACCGAAGAAAGTGGTCTATGTAAAAAACAGGATGATCAATATTGTACTCTGAGCACCTGTGAAGAACAAGGAATAATCCAAAAAACCGTCGTAAACGTCTGTTTATCGACGGTTTTTGTTTGAATACCGAAAGAGTTTTAAAAGGGCGAAAAAACACACCATCTTTGTATCAGCAACACAGAATACAACTACTGAAAGATCCAAATCCATTGAAAGCATTAATTATCCGGTTCCTGAAAAACTAAGATCATATCCTAAGAAAAATAGTTGTTTGTGAAATGCAGTTGATCCAATCCTTTGAAACAGCAGTAATGAATCCATGTCCGTGAAACGAGTAAAATCCAACCCAATGAAGAAGGTTTATTGATGTGTCCATCATTGATAGACAATTGTCCGGGCTCCCTGAAAATGAAGAGCGTAATATGCATGAAGCAAGTATTGAATCGTCTATTTCTATGAAACCGTAGGTTGATGTCTCGTCCGGAAAAAATTGAACCGCCTCCTTGTGGGGCGGTTTTTTATGGGTGGTATATCAGGGAATACTGGTTTTTTCTGACCAATGTATGGCATCGGGTAATGGTGAACGGCTGAATTCTATATGAATTACCCGTCTTTGCCGGTTATTGGTGGTTCTGCCGGAGGCATGTAAGAGCAGGGGTTTCATCAGCATAACGCCGCCGGCCTTTACGGTACAAACGATCTCCTTCATCTGCTGCAGATCGGCAGCGTTTAAACGAATAACGCCATTTTGGTGTGAGCCGGGTATTACGCGCAAGGCGCCATTTTCGTCCGTTGTCGTATCCAGGTGAATACGAATCGTAAAATTATCTTCAAGTATTGCGGTCGGGGGCTGTACCGAAAATTGGTCCTGTTTGGTGGTCCAGGGGCCGTAGCCCGGAATTTCGGTTTTTTTATCCACAGAAATAGTCAGGTCCTGGTGATAGGCTACAAACCAATTTGAGGCTGGGGGTTTGTCAAAATATATCGACTTTACGATAAAATAAGCGTTGCCAAAACGGTTAAAAAGGAGAGACTTGAGCTTGTTGGTAAAAACAAGTGGAAGGCAGTCCGGAATTTCTTTAAAAAACTGTCGTATGGCAAAAAGAGAAGAGGCTGTTTGGACACTATTCTGCTGGTTTGTATGTTGGTTGATGGTTTGCAGTATCTGAGCCGTTTCTTCTCCCGTATAAACGGAATCAATGAGCTCGAATCCATTCTGTTCAAAATTATTCATAACGCCAACTTGCGGTTACTATTTCACAAAAATTAGTAATAAATTCTTTGGTGTACAAGCCATCGGGGTCAAGGTCGGGGTCGAGAATGGTAATTTGCAAGCCGGTTAATTTATTACTTGCCAGGAGCGGGCGCAAGATTTCCTTGAATGCAGCATAGCTTAATCCATCCGGCGTTCTGCTATCTACTGCGGGCATAATGGCATCATCCAGTACATCAACATCTATGTGTATCCAGAAGCCGTCTAGTTTTTCCTGTTCAATCATTTGAAGAAAACTATTGGTGCAGGCGTTAGAACCGTTTTTTCGTAAACCCGCCAGGTCTGTATATTGAATAGCAGATTGAAGAATTTCATTAACATAAGCTTGCTCATACTCCCGGTTGCCAACACACCAAACATGTGATGGCTGAAAATAAGGCTGTTGCTGACCAATATTGGTAAGGCTCGGATGCCCGTATCCGGTAACGATGGCCAGGTCCATTCCGGCCGCACCGCCGCTTTGGGAAAGCGACGCACTCATGTAATCGGTATGTCCGTCGAGATAGAATAGGCCATACCTGCCTAATTTATTCAATGCCAGGGCGGTCCCGATTAAGATGCTGCAATCACCGCCAAGTAGGAGGGGAAACTGATGCCTGTTGAGTATGGTTTGCAGTAGCTCCGCCTGTTGTATTGCATAAGATATAATTGTCGGCACATTCCTTACACCCGATTTTGCATCCATTATAGACGTATAGGGCGGAGCAGGAAGTCGTTGAACTTCTACCGGCTGTAAGGCCCCATGAAAACCATATTTTTTTAGGTGATCAGGTAGTTTATTTACGCCGGGTTCATGACCGGGTAAGGGTTCTTTCAGACCTGCATTAAACGGAAGTTCAAGCACTACCAGTGAGTTCCTTCTATTTCCGATGGTCTTGTCTAAATGCATTCATTCCTCAGTTTTATTTTATGAGCTCTGATTTTTTCTTTAAGTGCCAGCCAGTGCCTTTTGCGAAGTGTGCAAGCCGGGTAAAGTTTGCTCCTGAAATCCTTCGTAATAATTCGAACGCAATTAGGTAGCTTACCCTGTGTTTCAAAAACAATTTCTTTTACCTGGTTTAGATCGTATACGGTTCTTTTCCAAAAATACAGATGATTTCTTACAACAAAATATTGGGCGGATACCTGGAAAAAATGCATCATCCAGGCATTCAGGAAGATCCAGCCGCTGGTAAACCCGGAAAAGAAAAGAATGGTAACTACGGAAAGTGGCTTGCTATTGGTCAACAACGCAAATCCGATTAAAAGACAGAAAGTAACAATAGATAATCCCCTCAGAGATGTAACAGGATTACCTTTAAAATTTTCGTAGAGCTCATTCTTCCCCGTATCCTTGGGCAGAAAAGACGGGGACGGTGCTATATATTCTTTTTTTTCCTGAATTACTTGTTTCAAAAAGCTTTTGATTTCCCAGGAATTTGAGTACATATCATCAAACAGAAAGATTGTTCGGTTGTCCTCCAATGTAATGGCCGTTGCTTCCATCGGAAAATCTATAAGTAGTCGAAAGGCCTGTTTACCGGTTAATCGGATTCTTTTTATTTCGGAGTAAGCGTAAACATTGTTTCCTATATATATAATGTCCGCGTCAAGGATTATTGTAGGAACGTTTTTTACATACTTGTACACGGTATAAAAGGCCAGCATACAGGTTGCGATGGCAGCAAGTAGCAGTAGTAATTGTTTGGGCATTTTTTCAAGACTTGCAGGCGTACTCAGGTATGCGAAAAGCAAGGTCAGGCCCATTAACAATAAAAAAATGAAGCCGATAGCTACCGAAATATAAAACTTGAAAATATGCCGTTTTGAGAAAATTGGAGCCATTGTTTAGTTTTCCGGTATAAGGCCAAAATACTGATTTCTGGTATCAAGTACCAGCTTATAAGCAAGAAATAGCTTATTACCCGTCATGCCACCAATGCCCATTTGTTGCATTTGTTGAATTTGTGCACTGTTTACACCCTCTATATAAGTGACAAACCGAATAGGGAGTTGTTGGTTGTTTACTGTAATGCCGGAAGCTGCTGCAATACTATTTGCTGTTAGGGTTTTTCCCCAGGAATTCACCTGGTAACGAAGGGGTTGATGGGGCGGTGTCGATAAATTCTGGGCAGTTGCTTTGTCCGTGAGCAATTCAAACATACTGGATCCCGTATCGAAGTACAGTAGGGTTGACTGGCCGTTTATTGTTGCTGGCAGTAAGATTCTTTTTTGCTGATAAATAAATTTGGAGAGCGTTAAATGGGGGCTGGTATTAGCCAGGGTGTCAGAAAGTTGAAGACTTCCGCCAGGATAATCAATGACAGCTACTTTCCCATCAATAAGGTCTACGCCAAATGTTCCAATTATTTCTATGCTTGCCGGATTGGTCCAGTTTATAGAGTCGTTCTCGAATTGCCGTATGGCTATGTTTTTCTGCTCTATGACGGTTTTGCCAGCCTGTAAGCAAAGTTGGCCGATTAAAGTACTTGTATCCTTCAGTTGAAGGACGCTGGGGTATTTTGATTGAATTGACAATAGTTTGTTCCGGTAAAGTAGGGATGAAGGGGCACCCAAATCAAATTGCATATAAAATTGCCGGGGACAATCTTTGAGTTTTACGGGTATTACTAATGCGGCATAAGGTTCCCAAACTGTGTCAATACTATCTCCCAGCCAGTGAAGGGGTATTATTTGGGTGGCATTGGTTCGGGTTTGTCCGGTTAAGGTGCCCGTTCCGACCAGGAGGCTACATAAAAAAAGGAGGCTACTGCTGCTAAAAAAGGAATTTTTTCTTGCCATATTCGATTGTTTTATCTGCAGCAAAACTAGCCAGGTGAGCCATGCTGCCCCCCGACATTTACCCGACATTTGCCCGACAGATATTGACAATCAATGAGTTATTTGGCAGCAAACTGTATTGATGCTATGCGCTTTAAGTGATACAAGTGCAAAAAAATAAGCCCCGCATTGCCTGTATACAAAAGGAAGAAAGGCCAGAGAAAATTTACAATACCGGTTTTTTCAAAGTAAATGACACGGATGAAATTATAGCCCATGGTGGCAAATAAAATAAGCCATAGGGAAATTGTCCAATAAACTTGCCTGCGTATGGCAGTTCTTGCAAAGGTTACTAACCGGTGATCTTGAAGCCCTGACTTTTTTAATAAGATAGCTGGGATAAGAAAATGAACCAAGGGAACTACCAGGTAACTGAAACAGGAAATGCAAATCAGTTGCAATTGGTAATGTTCGCGGTCGGTAGGGAGGATGTCGTTAGTATCACTAGAATCAGCAGTGCTGATTTGGTGGTCGACAAGTTCTTCATAAGGTATGTCCAACGCAGCGGCCAGCGTTTTCAGGGTATAGGGTCTTGGCCTGGTTTCTCCACTTTCAATCCGTTGAATGGTACGGGCTGTAATGGCCGCCTTATCAGCCAGTTCTTCCTGGGTGAGCCCTTTTATTTTTCTTGCGGTGCTTATTTTTTGAGAGAGTTCCAAAGGCTTTCTTTTAGTAAAGATAAGACCACCTGGAAATTTTGATAAGATCTGCACTGAACTGGTTGCGTAGTTCAGGGATGCTGTACCTGAAGGGATAGCTATTTTTTTGGAGATACACACGCAGGAATACCTGGGTATTACAATTGGTGAAATTAGTTTTCTATGCGGATCGTTTCGAATCAGTAATAATTCCTAAAAGCCGGGAAGATGCTTATCGGCCGATTAAGAGCATGTATTCTTTTGGTAAATCAATTCCGCTAAAATGATTGGTTAAACCGTAGAAAATAAGTAAGGTGATGAATAAACCGGCAATCAGTAAGATGCGAGATTTCAACAAGGCTGCAATATGACCAAAAAAGGATAAAATTGCCAGCGCATAATAAGGAATAAAAAAAAGGTTTACAGGAAAGTAGTTGATGCCGGCAGCCCCGAAATAAATATTGGTATTGAGGTGCAGGTAGTATCGGCCAACCAAAATGGCAGCAATGTGGATAAGTAAAAAGAAGGAAAGGTATAGCCCGGTAAACAGCTGTAGTTTTTCATAACCAGGCAGCTTGTTTTTTTCTTTTCTCCGTGCGAGGCGAATGCCGGAAAATAACTGCAGGCCAATAGAGAGGAATAGGATAAGTTCTACCACCGGGTGTCTGTAAATTTTTCGGAGCTGGTTCATAAGTTGTATATGCTGCTCTACTCCCCAAATACTGATCAGGTGGTTGAAAAGGTGAATGCCTATAAAAGCAGCTAAAAGTGTACCTGAAACTAAATGCAGCTTTCTGGTTTGCATTGTGCAAGATTTTTTCAAAATTAGTGCATAGGCTATTCTTGCTTCTTGACTTAGGGTAATATTTTAAGTTGTTGCCGTTGCAGAATGCGTTTATATGGTAGTTTGTTAGCTTCCCTGGTAATCGTTGGATTCCTGAAAAACCCATGCGGCATGCAGGTTTAAATCCTGCCGTAAGAGCAGGTGTAGTTGCCCTATATGGTGCGCTGTATGGCGCATATTATAGAGGAATATTTCCAGGAACGAATAGTTCATATCACCAGGTTCATTTCCTTCGATAAACCTCAATTGCAGTGTTTCTTCTGTTAAGCCATTGATCAGTAACTGGCATTTTGTTCGAATGGCATCAATGTATTCAAGCATTTCGCTATTGGAATATAGTTTATCCGGTACCATATCGCCGATGGAGTTCGGTGGACATTGTTCCGGTGGCAATTGGGTAAAGGCAAGCCCGGTCGAAAATGCTGCCGGTGGAAAACAGGAATAATAATCCAGGAAAACAATCGTATGATAGGTGATGAAATAAGCACGTGGATGAGTGGAAAAATAATCGTCCGGAACTGTTTTAATACAATTGGAAAGCATTTCTATGCAAGCGCCGAACTGACTCCATAATAGTTCCCTGATAAGTTTGCTATCCATATTTTATAGTTAAAAAGACTGCCTGAATTCCAAAGGCGTAAAATTTGTTTTTGCTCTGAATAATTTGCTGAAAGATTGTGGATGTTCAAAACCTAATTCATACGCAATTTCGCTTATTGATAAATTAGTGGTGGATAATTTTATCTTGGCTTTTTCTATTAATGCCTGGTGAATATGGTATTGGGTACTCTGACCGGTTAGGTGTTTTAGTAAGCTGCTCAGGTAACCCTGGGAAACATGCAACTGGTCGGCAATGTACTGAACACTGGGTAACCCGGTCCTGCTAAGTGCTTCATTGTTGAAATAATCGGTAATTAGTTGGTTCAACCGGTTGAGCAACTGATGATTCGTTGGCTTTCGGGTGATGAACTGCCGCTGGTAGAAACGTTCGGAATAATGTAGAAACGTTTCAATTTGTGAGGCAATGATACGCTGGTAAAAGGGATCAATATTGGTATTGTATTCCAACTGTATGTTTTGGAGTATATCTAATAAAATGGCCTCCTCTTTTTCCGACAGAAACAAGGCTTCGTTTACGGAATAGCTGAAAAATTCATAGTTGTGGATGGTTTTTGCCAGCGGTGTTTTCCAAAGAAAATCAGGATGGATGAGCAACATCCTTCCTGATTGTTTGGGTTCCTCCGGGTTATGTTCTACCTGAAAAACCTGGTTGGGAGCAATAAAATATAAAACACCTTCATCAAAATCGTATTGTTGCTGGCCGTAGCGGATTTTCCCACAGTTACGTTTAAGTGAAATGGAATAAAAATCCATTACTATTCTCAACTGCCTTGTTTCGGGTGGATACTGGAAATCATGCACATTCAGCACACTGATCAACGGATGTTCCGGTGCCGGCAGATTTCTCATCCGGTGAAATTCGCTGATCGTTTTAATCCGAACCGGTTGGCTGGTTGTCATTGCTTTGATTCATTACTTAAATAGCTTGCCCTCCGGAAACTTCGATCCGCTGGCCATTTATCCAGCCAGCTTCATCGGTGCATAAAAAGGCGGCTACACCACCTATATCGCCGGGCAGGCCTACCCGGCCCAAAGCAGTAATACCGGCAATATACGAATTGATCTCTTTATTGTCTCTGGTCCTGCCACCGGCAAAATCCGTTTCAATGGCACCAGGGGCCAATACATTTACTCTTATTTTCCTGGGTCCTAGTTCTTTTGCCAGGTAACGCGTAAGGGTTTCAACGGCGGCTTTAGCGGATGCGTATACCGACGAACCAACCATGGTTATACGGGTTAGTCCGGAAGATATGTTGAGGATGGCTCCCTGTTCTTTAATATAAGGCAGGCATTGTTGAGTAAGAAAAAATACACCCTTAAAGTGAATAGTAAAGATTTCGTCAAATTGAATTTCGGCTACCTCTGCTATGGGAGCATAGAGGCCGGTTCCGGCATTATTGACAAGAAAATCAAACTGTTCAGATCCCCGGCTTTTCTGTAAATAATCGGTCACCTGGCCCAGGAAGGCACTGAAACTACCGGTATTGCCGGTATCGAGCTGAAAGGCAACCGCAGTTTGCCCCAATTGGTTGATTTCATTTACAACCTCTTCAGCAGCTTGTTTATTGGAATGATAGGTAATAATCAGGTCTATCCCTTTTTTGGCCATTGCCAATGCTATATCCTTTCCGATACCGCGGCTGCCACCTGTTACCAGGGCAATTTTTGTACTCATTTTTTATGGATTTAATGAAGCACAAATTTCCGGTTCCCTTATTTACCAGGTTTAGCCAGATCTGCTGAATTTGTAGCCGAAAATCAGATGATCAATTTATGACAGCATTTATTTTTTCCCATAATGCGTTGTCAAAACCCGACACGGCAAAATCAGGGTTGGCAGCATCCGACGCTTCTCCCATTCTGATCACCACCATTTTTTTGCCTGGAATCACATAAATGCGTTGATCTTTGGCACCCATTGCTGCATACATATCGGCCGGGGCATTAGGAACCAGGGTGCCTGTATAAACAGTTTGGTCGCTGGGTAACATATAGGTTGTTTTTCCATTCAGCCACCACAGGTATCCATATGAGGGATTAATGGATTGGGAACTGCTGGTGCTTTCGGTAAAGTAAGCTTCAGGTACCACCTGTTCTTCTTTCCATTTCCCTTTGTTAAGGGCCAGTAGTCCAAAACGTGCCATGCTGCGGGTGGTGCTGTGATAGATGGTGAAAATGGTACCGAAATTCCAGAATCCATCCATTCCTATCTTGTTCTTAAGCTTGGTATTAAAATAGGATTCAAAGTTCTGACCGCTTGCAGCCGCTACTACATCGGTTAGCTTTTGAAATACGTTGCCATAGGCCCAGCGGGTTCCCGCATCTGCCACATAACTAAGGTTGGATTTTATAACCAATTGTTTGGTATCATCAATTCCGGAGGTCATCGTTAACAGGTTCCGGACCTTAATAAGATTTTCTTTTTCCAGTAACATGCTTGTCCAGCCGGTACCGATATAATCCGATACGCGGTTATTGATATTCAGCAGGCCAGCCTGTTGTGTTATGCCCGTTGTGGTAGCTACCAGCGTTTTGCCTGCACTGTTCCATTCCCAGTCGGTAGCAGAAGAATGCCCATTGAAATATTCTTCCAGCACAATTCTTCCGTTTACCAGTATCATAAAGGATTTGCTGTTTTTGGCAACCAGGAAATCCTTTAATGGCTGAATAGCAGTCAGGTTCCAGCCCAGGCTGGCAACTGTTTGCGCTTCCCAGGCAGTACCAGAATTGGGAGGGAAATACATGGAATCGGAGGGAGTATCCGGTGACTTGGGGTCGTCTTTTTTACAGCCGGAAATAGTCAATAAAACTATTGACAGCAACAGAAAAGGTTTCATACAGGATTGGTGATTTGGTTGATCATTGGACAGGAAACTATTCAAAAGGTTTAAAGACAGGCATAAAAATCTAGAATTACAAAAAAAGATAACGTGTATGATGCGTTTTTATTTTAGATATTTGATCGCTTTTGAATATTAAATACAGTACCTGCCGGATCCTGAATCCAATGCATGCCGGGAGGAAGCTCTTCCAGTTCGTCGCAGGTATCGATACTTTTTGCTTTCAGATAAGCAGTTGCTTCTTCCACATCCGGAACCGTGAGTTGCAGCCAGGTTTCTGAATGCGTATAATTATCAACACAATCGAGCCATAGTATATTGTTTCCGAATTTAACAGCATGTGTTCGGGAGATCGTCGGATTTTCAATCGGCTTTTCTTCCACTTCCAGTTGAAGAATTTCTTTGTAAAATCGAACAGTTTCTTGGTACTTGCTTTTCGGGATTTTTAAAGCAATATTTATACCTGCTTCAAAGCGTTTTTGCATCTGTGAAGATTTAGTTGAGTGTATCTATTTTCAAGTATCGATAGAGTTGCAGCAACCAGTCTGTATGGCCGGATAAAGGTAGTGCAGGCGCTATTCCGTTATCTTCCAGGTACAATAAGCCGGGGGTTCGCATATCGGTCGGATAAAAGGAAAATTCTCCGGAGGGTAATGGAATATGTTTGCCGTAATTGCTGCCATAAGCCAACATGCCTTTAGTCTGCTGGCCGGCTAGTAATACCCCTTTCAGTTTGGATAAACGCACTGCCGTTATTTCCCCCATACTAATGGTATTGGCATTGATCAGTACCAGTACCTTTGATTTTTTGCGTTGTTGTTTAATCCACCTGATATAGGGCTTTGCCATTGATCCGGCACCGCCGGTATTATTCCGAAGGTCGACAATAGTGTAGGGCAGGGGTAAAGTTGTTCCAAGCAATTGCACAAGGCTGTCGGATTGCCGGCGATGTATTCCGTTATTGGCGAAACTGCTTACCCGCACATATCGGACGGAAGGCCTTGGTTCCGTAAGGAGAAATGGTTTTGCGGTATCGGGCAGGTTGCAATAATCCACCGTATTTCCGGCTTTACTATATACCCCGTTGTAATAGGATTGGTAAAAACTTGAATAGAGCAGTTTTCCTTCCTCAAATCGTTCAATAGGGTGGTAGAGAAAATTATGGGTCAATGGGTGAAGGTATATTGCGGAAAACCGGTTATCGCCTTTTTCGGTTAACCAGGCAATAAGTTGACCGGGTTTCATATAAGGAACAGCGGATTCTACTACTATGCCCTGGTACTGCCTGGGTCCTGTTTTAACCAATGCCATTTTATAATACTCCCCATATGTATAAATGCCGGTTAACTCCTGCCGGGGTAGATCTGAAAGCGCTTGTTTCAGCGAATCTGTAGGTAGGGGGCTAACCGGCCAGGTGTTGAAATAATCGGAAGCATACAAGGAGTCAATTTGGGTATTGCTTTTATACAGGGAATAATTCACCCGCTGGTAAAAGCCCAGGTGATTGTCGCGGACCAGGCTGATCAATTCGCTAAGGTGGAAAAAGCGCTGGTGAACAGTGGCGGTATCTGTCCGTTGACGAATAGCCGTTTTAAGTTGCTGGTACTCCGTTAATCGATTAGGGATTAGTTGTTCCCGGAAAGAGGTGGTTTTCTGTAAGAGTGAATCAAGCGCATTTACTTCCTGCACAAACCTGTTTTCGGTTTGTCCGTTTACGAGGTTAAATGCGAAAAGGATAAGGCATAAAAAGAATAATCGCATGGGCGAATATCCATAAAAAATACCGGAAAAACACCCTTGGTAACTTCCCTGCGCTGTCTTAACTTTCTATAGTTAAACCTTCTCCAAGTCATGCTCTTCCCGGATACTCCTTTTCAGTCGCTTGCGCTGGCACTTTCCGGTGGCGGGTTTCGTGCCGCCGCTTATGGTCTGGGTGTATTATCATTGTTAAACAAAATAAGGGTGTTGCAGCCCGATGGCAGTACCCAGCCCTTACTTGAACAAGTGCATTTTGTTTCCTCGGCCAGTGGGGGAACCATTACCTTAAGTGTGTATGCTGCCTGTAAATCCGCCGGAATGTCATTTGACGCGTTTTACCGGCACCTGTATCCGAAGCTGGAGGGGCAGGTACTGCTTAATCAGGTATTTACTGTTTTAAAAGACGATGCGAATTGGAAAGCGGGTTCGGCAGAGGGAAAATGCCGGAACCCGATCAATGCATTTAGCCTGGTTTACCATAAAATACTGTTTGCGGGTATTCCCGGTAAATTGGGGGATCTGCGCAAGCCAGCCCAACCGTCTCATATAAAAGAAGTATGTTTTAATGCTTCTGAGTTTACAACGGGTTTATCCTTCCGGTTTCAATGTTGCCAGGAACCCGAAAATCCTCTAGCCCGCGGAGGTGATTTTGGCAGTGATGGTGCCAGTTTGGTAGATAAAGATTCCTGGAATACGATCGATTCTATCCGGCTTGCGGATGTGCTGGCCAGTTCCTCCTGTTTTCCCGGCGGATTTGAGCCGATGCGGTATCCCGCTGATTTCGCTCACGAAGAGCTCCCTGTTTCGGCTCTTGAGCAGGCATTAAAAATTGAACCAACCATCGGTAAGCCGGTTAAAACACTTGCCCTCATGGATGGCGGCATCTGTGATAACCAGGGCCTCGACTCCCTGCTCAATGCCTTCCGAAGAGCACCCCTGCTGGCTAATCGAAACAACTCCAAAGGGGATGCTTTTGACCTGCTGCTGGTTTGCGATGTGGCCAGCCATTATATGCACCCTGCAGTTTTCAGCGATCCGGCCATTCCGTTGCAGGTACGGAATAAAACATTGGATAATTATTGGAGCAAACTGCATGCCTGGTGGACTAAAATTCCGCTGGCCCTGGGCTTACTGAGTTGGGGTGGATTGTGTTTAGTGCTTTACCTGGGTTGGTATTGCTGGCAACATGGTATGCAGGCTCCGGCCCTTATTTTGGGGGTACTGAGCATACTGGTAATGCTGACGGCATTTGCTGCTAAGCGCGCCATTAAAAAGTATAAAAACAAGCCCGGCAGTTTTGTATCAATCCTGCACCAGCCAGATCTTGAAAACATATTGCTGCGGCTTTTCCCAGGTGCAGGTTTCAGTGTTGAGCTGGGCAATCAATTGGTAAACTACCTGCGGCAGCGACCGATTTCAGAATTGAGCCGCTGGGTAATGGACCGTGTCAGTTCGGGTAAAACATTGTTGGGTGATATTTTCCTGAAACAAATCAGGCGGCAGATTTATTATAAACTGTATTCAGATCAACAGACCTTTTATCGTCGTACCTATATTCCTATTTATTCGCTAAGCAAAACCAATAATAAAGCAAGGAAAAACCCTGCTTTTGATATCCAGGGAGAAGAAGCGGATAGCGCTTATGCGGAAAGAAAAAAGCAGTTCCGCCTTTTGCTGGCGCAACACAATATGTATTCGCCCGAAATGCAAAAAGTGGCAGACCTGGCCTACTCAATGGGCACCACCTTATGGTTTTCGCCCGAAGAGGAAGGAGCCGATACCGGCAGGAATAAACGAAAAGCATTGATCGCCTGCGGGCAATTTACTACGGCCTATGAGTTGTTTCAATATGCGCTATTATTGGAGCAAAGCCGGTATAACGATCATCTTTCTGCCCATTATAAACAGGTTGTATCTGACATGGTGCTGCAATTAAAAGCATTGATGGAGAAGTTTCGCAAAGATCCCTACTGGCTGGTAAAAGAAATGGAAACTGTCCTTTAAACTAATTTTTATGGCAACTACTGCTGCTTACACCAGGCCGCCGTTTCGTAAACTAAGGGCCTATGCTTTTGATCCTTCATTATCCCTGGCCGTTGATACGGTTACGGTTAATACCATTACTTACCGCGTAGAATGGGAAGACCTGGATTTTTACTCCTTCGACAGGAAAGCAAATAAGTCAAAACAACGTTCGCCCGAAAGCTGGCACAGAACGGTGCCTTCCGGCGATTACATTGAAATTATAGATATTGATCCTGCTTCAGGAGTGCTGTATGAACCGGTAGACCTTGATCATCCGCATGTATTGGCTCAGGATGGGCTTAATCCGGATGTAGGAGATCCGCGTTTTCATCAGCAAATGGTATATGCGGTTATTATGGTTACCATCAAAAATTTTGAACAGGCACTGGGAAGAAAAATTCAATGGTCAGACAGGCGGATTCCGGATGCTGCCAAAACCAGGAATCATTATGTACATAAGTTAAGAGTGTATCCGCATGCCCTTCGAAGAGCCAATGCCTATTATCACCCGGCAAAAAAAGCCCTTTTGTTCGGGTATTTCCCGGCCAGGTCGGGCGATGCGCGCCTGCAGGTGCCTGGCAGTACGGTATTTACCTGCCTGAGCCATGATATAATTGCG
>NZ_LUKG01000013.1:28380-29702 GCF_001601815.1 Flavihumibacter sp. CACIAM 22H1 | reverse complement strand
TCTGCTCGATGGTATGCACAGCCAGTATATTCGGCCAACGCATCCGGATACAAGAGCTTTTCATGAAGCTTTTGCCGATATCGTAGCCCTGTTTCAGCATTTCTCTTTTCCAGAGGTATTGAAGCACCAGATTGCGCGTACTAAAGGAGACCTGGCCTCGCAAAACTTACTGGGACAACTGGCACAGGAATTTGGTAAAGCCATTGGTGGATATGGAAGTTTGCGGGATGCTATCGGCGGAATTGATCCGGCCACCGGGCAATGGCAGCCCCACGAGCCCGATGCCAATGAATATGAAACGGTGCTTGAATTCCATGCACGTGGGTCTATACTGGTAGCTGCCGTATTTGAGGCCTTTTTAACCATTTACAAAAGCAGGATCCGAAAATTACTACGGGTGGCAACCGGTGGTACCGGAAAACTGGCCGATGGCGACATTCATCCCGACCTCGTTGACCTGTTGGCTGAAACCGCCGCCAGTACAGCTCAACGAATATTGAAGATTTGTGTCCGCGCACTTGATTATTGCCCGCCCCTGGATATTAATTTTGGCGATTACCTCAGGGCATTGATCACTGCGGATATAGACCTGGTAAAGGAAGATGTACATAATTACAGGATTGCATTTGTAGAGGCGTTTCAACGAAGGGGTATTTATCCGGAAGGGATTAAAACCATGTCGGTGGAAGCGCTTTGTTATCCTGAGCTGCCGGTTGTTAATCAGTTAAAAATTAATGAAGCCCTGTTTGGCGAATTCCTGAAGTCTTTTAAAGATGATGTAGGGTATTTGACCGATCGGCGCGACATATATGGTAAAACCAAAAAGTATATTGCAGGCAGTGAAGATACCAAGGCCGGATTACATAACCGGATTTTTACAAAATTACTGGAGAAAATTTCAGTAGACGATTTACTGCAGTTAACAGGGTTGTATTTTGGAGGCACGCAGGCAGAGTGTCGTAAAAATGGCTTTAATTATTCCAGCCGATCAAAAACTGCTGCTTATTGGGTAGATCATATGTGGCTGGCAAGCCGCATCAGCCCCGATGATAAAATTGTAAACCATGTAGTTATTACCCTTACGCAGCAACGGGGAGTCAAGTGCAGGTTGAATGAAGAGGACCAGTTTTCTATTGAAGGCTATGCGCCTCCTGTAGAAGAAGCAGCGGATACCTTATACAGGTTTAATGCCGGTTGTACCCTTATTTTCGACCTTGATAATATGCGCCTAAAATATGTGATTAAAAAAGGTATTGATGATGAGGCGCGCCTGGAGCAGCAGTTTCGATATTGTTGTGCCAATACATTGCAGGATAATCATA
>NZ_LUKG01000013.1:20435-27636 GCF_001601815.1 Flavihumibacter sp. CACIAM 22H1 | reverse complement strand
CGCCTGGAGCAGCAGTTTCGATATTGTTGTGCCAATACATTGCAGGATAATCATACCTATTTTTCTGAAAATATATTAACTGGATTAGCAGGGCCATTTGCATTTATGCATAGCCACTAAAAACATTTTATGAGTGCAATAACATCCGTTAAAATACGCATGTATCGCCAGGGCTTCGGCGACTGTTTTTTGTTGCGTTTTTTCCAGGGAGAGAAGCAGGTTTTTACAATACTGATCGATTGCGGATTGAAAAAAAATGATACAAATCCGCAAGTTCCGCTGGCTGATGTGGTAGAGGATATCAAAAAGCTGGTTATGCGAAAGCAGGGTAGAAAGCAAGTGCCTTATCTTGATGTACTGGTGGCTACCCATGAACACTACGACCATGTATCTGCATTTCATCCATCATTGGGTCTATTTAATGAATTTGTAATTGATGAAATCTGGATGAGCTGGACTGAAAATCCGCGCGACAAAGAAGCCCGGCAGATAAATGCTTATTTACGGATGGGGTTGGCAACGCTTACATCTGCTGTAAAAGCATTGAAGAAAAAAACAAAAGAAGAGAAAGAGACGGGTTTTTATACATTGCTCGAAGATGGAGAAGAAGTGCTGCAGTTCCGAGAGGCATTTGAGCTGGCATTGGAAGATCTGCTGGCATTTAACGGTGCCCTCGAAGCCAAAAAAACGTCTTCCAGCGGAATCCGTTATCATCCGCTCGAAGATCTGTCGATTGATACCATGGAGGCGTTTGATCATATCAAAACTGGTTTAGGTGGCCAACAAGCACGTTTGCGCTATTTTGAACCGGGTGATATTGTGGATGCATTAGGGGAGTTAACCGGTGTGCGGATATTTGTTCTAGGTCCGCCCAGAAGTGGCATGTTAAACAAAGATGCGCCATCCGGAGGCACCAAAAAAGAAGTCTACCTGGGCTTTAACGACCCATCGTTGGTTGGTTATATGAAAGGGGTATTGCACCAGGATAATTGGGAAGTGGAAGATGGCGCGCCTTTTTCCGGAGTAATAACTACGTCTCTGAAAGAAGCCCAAAAGGACACCTGGCTGCACCGGACCTATTACAGTGCTGGCGAGCGCTGGAGAACCGTAGATGCCGACTGGATGGATGCGGCAGGCACGCTGGCTTTGCAGGTAGATGGTTGTATTAACAACAGTAGCCTGGTATTGGCAATTCAATTGGTTGATTCGGAAAGGGTGCTTCTGTTTCCAGGCGATGCCCAGGTAGGTAGTTGGTTGAGCTGGCAGGAGCTTGCCTGGGAAGAGGTAGATGCCAACGGTACTATAACAGAATTCACTACCAGCGATTTGCTGGCGCAGACAATCCTGTACAAAGTGGCGCACCACGCTAGTCATAACGGCACATTAAAAGCACTGGGGCTGGAATTAATGACACATCCTGATCTAGTAGCCTTTATCCCGGAAAAAGAAAAACAGTACCAGGGAATTCCCTATTCTCCGTTGGTAAATGCACTGCGGGAAAGAACCAATGGAAGGGTGATCTTTTCTGCCGATAGCAATTATAAACCCGAAGACCTTCTGAAAGGAACTAAACCCAGTGGCTTATCCGCCAAACGCTGGAAAGAATTTCTTGCATGCCTTGAGGTGGATACAAAGTATGTGGAGT
Source organism: Flavihumibacter sp. CACIAM 22H1 (assembly GCF_001601815.1). Taxonomy (GTDB): domain Bacteria; phylum Bacteroidota; class Bacteroidia; order Chitinophagales; family Chitinophagaceae; genus Flavihumibacter. The sequence goes on along the minus strand of NZ_LUKG01000013.1, from coordinate 25,991 downwards.
ATAAGGTAACCCTTTAATGAACTAGGGTTTTATAGTTGATTGGTTTGTACATTCCAGTAATTAAAATCCATCATGGGGGCGTTGTTTACGCCGACACTATGGCCGATAGTAACAATCTGGCCCCGATGGTAGGAGGTATGAATGATTAAATGCTGGAAATATTCAAGCTTCGGAAAATTGGAAGTAAACCACTCGGTTTCTATCCGTTTCCTTTCCTGCATCGTTGTTGTATTGTTTTTGACATAGGTTGCCAATAACACAGCTTCCTCTAACAGGTTCTTCATTTCTGTTCGGGTGTTTACAACGCTGGGCATATAGTCAAAAACTGGTGCCGCGGTTTCCCGGATCAGGGAGGACCAGTATAACTGGGTATCACTAATATGCTTAAGGGTTTTTGCAATGCTGTTAAAGCTGGAGGGGCATTGCTTTTGTAACAGTTCTTCGGGAAATTTTTGTAACCAGTTAACCAGTTGTTCTGTTACCCAGCAGTTATAATCGGCATTTTTAGCCAGTATTGTGGTGGTGTTCATGGTATAAGCATTTTTTTTTAATCGTTGCTTTGTTGGTATTCAACCTGGTTGTTTAGTCGATAGATAAATTAGCGAGTTCTTTTAGTTTGGTTTTTAAACTGCCTTTACCATACCCCGTCCACATATCCTGTATTATACCATCCGGACGAATCAACACGTAATTAGGAATGCCCGATACGCCATAACGGGCATATATTCCACGGTTTTCCTTTCCATCACTCAGGTTATTCCAGGTCATTTTAAAATAATCAGAGGCTTTCTTCCACATTTCCTGGTTGTCGCTGGTTAAGCTTACTACCGCTAAACTCTCTTTAAATGCTTCCGCAATTTCTTTCATTTCCGGTACAGAAGCATGGCAGGGACCGCAACCGAAACTCCAGAAATCTAATAAGATATATTTGCCCTTGAAGTCGGAAAGGTGATAATATGTTCCATTCAGATCGGTTAGTAAGGTATCATACATAGGTTCGCCGACCTTTGCCGTTTTGGGAGGGTTTAGAATTAATGCAATCAGTTCACCATCCGCACTGTTCTTTAAAGAGGCATTCAGTTTTTCATATATTTTTTGCACCGGTGCTCTGAATTCTTCGATATTATTCCATTTAATCAGGTTGGCTACATCTCGAAGTACCTCAAGCCGAACAGGGGTGATCGGCAGTTTTTTCAACAGTGCAATATTTTTTTTATAAATTTCGTATTGATAGTTATCTGTCTGTTTGTCTATTGAATCAATAAGGGTTTTGGCTGCTTTTTTTTCTTCTTCCGTGCTGCCATCTGCATAAAAATGGGTTTTGACTAAACTGCTTCGTTTAACCGAAAGTTGCTGGAACTTATTCCATAAATCTTTATTAGCGCTGATAAAATAAGACCATTCTTTTTGTTCGGGTATGTCGCTGCTGACCTGCCAGGTATAAACAAGGTTGTTTTTTCCTTTTATATAAATAGGATGACCTGCTTTTGTCCACAACCTAAGACCAAGGGAAGGGAATCCGTCATCAAAACAATTAAGGGAAAAGTTTTCAACAGCGTCGTTCTGTGGATCATATTCAATTTTAAAACGCCCATTTACCACAGTGTCTTTGGTTACTTCACTCAAAACAGATCCCATTGCTTTCATGAGGCTAATAACGGTACCTTCTTTCAGTCCGTCTACCTCACCCATTATTACAAAGGTTTTCTGTGCAAAGCAGGAGCATATAAAAATGCCCATGCAGGAAAGCAGTAGTACAAATGGTTTCATTTTTTATAGTTTGGGTTATTCTTTCAATACAACAGGATTTACCAATCGAATCATAGCACTGCTTTGTTCATTGGCAAAAAGCCGGGCTTCGTATCGTTTATCACCTACAATAGCTACCATAAAGGAGGTGTTGGGTGGAATGCTGCCGAGGTTTTCGGCTACCATTACCAGTTCATTGTCGGCCTGGAGATCGGCAGCATTCAGTTTTACGGTATAGGCTTCTTCCGTAAGTCGTATGTTCTTAAAGAGCAGTTGCCCGTTTAGGAATAATGCTATGGAATCTCCGTCTACCTGTGCGTTGTCATAAAAGCGCAGCTCAATTGTTTTTGCTGTAATCGGTATAACTGTTTGTAGTACGTTTTTCCGGGAGCTGAATTTTTTCTCTGCCGGATCGTTGGCATCTGCCGGAAGAGCTGGGCTTACCGGCGCCGTTACCGTAACCGGAGGAGCCGGTGCGGGCAAAGCCGGAAGAATGGTTTCTTCGGGGTACTCAGCGTTTACCTTAACCTGTGCAATGCTATCGATCAACAGCGGGTTATTTGCACCAACAAAATAGTTGTCGATTATATAATCCCATTCATCGTTGAATAAGGGTTTCTCCATTTTCTGCAAATGCAGTACCCCGTTTTTGCTGTTTTGTTGATCGCGGCTGGAACTGGTACCGTCGAGGTACATTTCTTCGCCACCCGGACAATTAAAATCTGCTACCATCAGTTGGGCGCCCGCGTCTGGTCTGATTTGCATAATACCGCCTTTCCCGTACGCATCCAGCAATACCTCATCCCACCAGATAACGGAATTGGTAGCGGGATCAAAGTGCCCGCGTATACTATAGCGTTTGTAGTTGTTTTTCTTTTGATAATAATAGGCAACTCCAACCAGGTTATCGCCAGATTTTATCAATTTAACCTCTGCCTGTTGTCCTTTGATTTTGCCTCTCCATACACCGGTAATGGTTTGGGCCGCTGCATCCATTGAAATGATGGAGAATGTTGCCATTGCCAGGCTGAGCATAAAAAAAGGGCGGCCAAAAAATCCGGAGGAGTTCTTCATGTTGGATGGTTTCAGGTTCCAAACTAACGAAGTAATCTTCCAAATTCGTTCGCCGCCCCTCATTTTTATCTTTCCCTTAGGAAATGTCTTTCTTCAGGATGGTTGCTAAAATCCTTTTTTTTCACGAATCGTCTTCAGCATCTCTTTTACCGCAGCTTCAATCTGCGCGTCCTTCCCGTTCAGGAAATCTTCATAACTCAATGGTACCCTGATATCCGGTTCCAATTGCAGGTTTTCAGTTGGTCTTCCTTCTTTTCCAATGGTTGCAATCATAGGAATGCCAAAAACGATGGTGGGGTCAATCTGTTGTTCCCACCAAACTGCGGTTCCAGTGCCGGGAACCGGCATGCCGATCAGTTTGCCGACTCCCTGTTGTTTGTATACGTATGGGAAAATAAAGGCATCGGAATAGTTGCCCTCGCTCATTACCACGCAACTGGGTTTGCTCCAGCGGCCGGCCGGCTCGCCGTCTTTTAGGCGATTACCCTGCGGTGCAAAATCTAGGTATCTTTTGGCGCTTAGGAAATTCAACAGATCGTCGTGTAACCAACCACCTCCATTGAATCGGGTATCTACAATAAGCGCTTCTTTATCACTGTTTTTTCCCATCACAACATCGTAAGAAGAGCGGAAACTGCCATCGTTCATGCCCTGTACATGTACATACCCTACTTTACCGTCGCTCAGTTTGGTTACAAGGGCGTCCATTTTTTTCACCCAGCGTTTGTACATTAAGGAAGTTTCTTCCTGGAAGCTGATGGGTTTGGTAGCTTCTTCCCATCGTTTGCCGCTTGTTGGATCATAGAGGCTCAATAGGGTGTTTTTTTCTGCTTTTCGATTTAAAAGAGCTGTCCAATCATTGTCCTGGCTGATAGCTTGGCCATCGATTTTCTCAATTACCACCCCAGCTTTAACCCTGGAAGCGGCCCGATCTAAAGGTCCGCCTTCAATTACTTCGGTTACTAGCAAACCATTGCCGCCCTTGCTTTCATCATACAGCAGTCCCAGTGCAGCGGTAGCATCGGGGTTTTGCATCTGGGGGCTGTATCGTCCGCCTGTATGGGAGGCATTCAATTCGCCCAGCAGTTCGCTCAGTAATTCCTGGTAGTCGTAATTATTGCTGATATGCGGAAGAAAACGGGCATAGTCTTTTTTTAATCCTTCCCAATCGAGTCCGTGCAGTTTGGGGTCATAAAATTTCTTCTGTACCTGTCTCCATGCATGGTCGAAAATGTAGTTGCGTTCGGCTGCTGCATCCAGTACCATTTCTCCATCAATGGAAACCGGGCTGATTTTGCCCGCTTCATCAATTTTCACCAGCGAGCCGCGATTGGTAACAAACAGGCTTTTGCCATCCTTGCTCATTTCTATTCCACTGGGTGTTCCACCCAGCTTAGCCAGTATTTTAGTTTCTCTTGTACGTGGTTCCGTTACCCAGAGATCGTATCCTTTTTCGAACGATGCCAGGTAGTAGATCTTTGATCCCTCTTTGTTTACGGCATAGTCAGCGATAGAACTCGAGTTGATGGTTAACCTGGCTACCCTGTTTTCCAGGTTTTCCAATAAGGGTACCCAGTTTTCTTTCTTCGGTTCCGGAACTGGTTTTTTATTTTTCTCTTTATTGGTTGCTTCTTTCTCTTTTTCTTCCTTGGCGTCTTTTTCCTCTTTTTCCTTTCTTAATTCAAATTCTTCTTTGCTTAATTTAAAGGTGTCGAACAGGTCCTGGTCCAGGAAACCTGCATAAATATCCAGTTCACGACTTCCTTGCAGGGCCAGCGATTTACGGCCTTCTTTTGAACTGGTCCAGAATACTGCTTTGCCGTTCATGCCCCATTTGAGGTTGCCCTGGCCAAACCCGCTTTTGAGGGGATACTGAATTCCGGCGCTGCCATCGGCTTTGATCATGGCCATATTTTCGGAAAACATTTTTCCATCGCCGTCATCACTGATAATCCATTGCCCATCGGGGCTCCAGTTAAAATCCCAATCTCCATCTGCGTAGGAGTAGTTGTGCCCGGTGGGCAGAAGGGTACGTGTTTTTTTGGTGGCGAGGTTATATACTTTTAGCTGATTCCGCTCTGCTACATAGGCAATTTCTTTGCCGTCGGGAGAAAATTTAGGTTGGTATTCTTCTTCGGCGGTAGCAAGCAGGGGAAATTCATTAATAAGCGTGGCTGCATAGAAGTACGGTTCTTCGGTACGTGCTATAACTGCCTGGTAAATATCCCAGTTGTTGTTTCGTTCAGCTGCATACAGCAGGCTTCTGCCATCGGGGCTCCAATGTACCATACGTTCCTGCTGTGGGGTATTGGTGATGCGCTTGGTTTGTTTTCCTTCCACGCTGGTTACAAAAATTTCTCCCCTGGTAACAAAAGCAATCTCTTTTCCATTCGGCGAGAGTTCGAACTCTGTTACATTGCCGTTAATGGAAACATTTTTGGTAACCCCGGCCCTGCCATCATTGAAGATCTGAACGGCCAGTTTTTTAGGTTGTTCACCTTCTTTCAACGTGTAGATTTCCCCGTTGTAGGTGTAACAAAGTGTATTATCAAGGCTGGCTGTTAAATGGCGTACCGGGTGCCGGTCGAGCCGGGTAAGCTGCTGCTCGGCCATCCGGTTCAGGACGGGGGCTTTGAAAATATTCTGGTTGCCGTTTTTCTCACTCAGGTAATAAATGAACTGATCATCACTGCTGAATACCGGTTCGCGATCCTCTCCTTCGAAACCGGAAAT
>NZ_LUKG01000013.1:6932-20410 GCF_001601815.1 Flavihumibacter sp. CACIAM 22H1 | reverse complement strand
CACGCACACACTGAAAGGTATTGGAGCCTGTTTCAAGCAGCAGATGTCTCTTGTAACCGAGGAATTGTGGTGCTTTCGCCAGGCATCTTCATAGCCTTTACGATCCTGAAAAACGATGGCTGTACCCTTGCTGTTGTAGCGGGCAATATCCATACCTGCTGAACTCAACAAAATAGCACGGCCCCCTTTAACTGCAACGGAATAGAGATTCTGGAAAAGCCGCGGACTGTAGAACCGGATGTTTTTTTCCGGAACAGAACGGGCACTGCCAAATATCACCTGCTGGCCATCCGGCGAAAAATCGAAGGGGAAATCTGGTGAACTATGGTGTGTTAGGCGGGTTGGTGTACCACCTGTAGCGGGCATAATAAAGACGTCGAAATTTCCGTAACGATCGGAGGCAAAGGCAATGCTTTTACCATCCCTGCTCCAAACGGGCATCATATCCTGTGCTTCGTGGATGGTGAGTGGTACAGCTATACCACCGCCGGCATCTACCCGGTAAATATCGCCCTTGTAACCGAAGGCAATGGTTTTGCCATCCGGGCTAATAGCCGGGTATCGCATCCAGAGAGGGGCTTCCTGTGCCTGAAGTCCCGCTGAAAATAAAAGGGTCATCAGCCCTTTAAAAAGGTGTTTCATGCTACATCTGTTTAGTGCCTTAAAGGTAAGGATCGATTAGCTGCAGAACCATCTTTAAACAAAGCTGTTTAATATGCTGTAAGCAGGAGAAATTTATAAAAACAACGAACTATGGCAACAATCCGGCTCGAGTTGATCAGTGCTTTGCGGCAGGCTGCGGCAAATCTTCGAAATGGGGCTTATTATGCCTGGGGGCACCATGGTGGCTGCAATTGCGGGCACCTGTTGCAGGTAGTAACCAGGCTGAGTAAGGAGGAAATTCTACAGTATGCGCACAGTGGCACCGGCGAGTGGACCGAAATTGCTGAAGAATATTGTTCTGTTACCAATGTGCCCCTGGGGCTATTAATGAGCAAATTGCAGGAAACCGGTCTGACGCCAACCGATATACATAATATTGAATACCTGGAAGACCGGGCCGTACTGAACGCCCTGCCCGGTGGATTCCGCTGGTTAAAACGCAACCAGCGAGAAGATGTGATCGTATATTTCGAAACCTATGCCCAGTTGTTGGAAGATAAACTGCTGGCACAGGTACCCGTGGAAAGTCTTTTTGAACCCATCGGCGAACTGGCCTGATTAACCGGCGTTCACCAGCCCTATTTCCAGGTAATGGGTTTCCGCTGCGATGGGCAGTTTCCGGATCAGTTGGAAAAGCAGGCCAGCGGCAGCAGTACCCATTTCAAATCCGGAGGTTTTCACATAAGGGAATTGAAATGGCAGGTAGCTGGGTAATACCCCGTCGCTTATTCCCACCAGAAACAGGTCTTCCGGAATGCGGATCTTTTCCTGGTAGATGACCTGGACGATGCCGGAAAGCAGCTCATCGCTCATAGCAAATACTGCTGCAGGCCGATGATCCGATTGCCAGGCAAGCCGGAATGCGGTACGGGCTGCTTCCGGGTTATCTGCAACAACAAGTTCAACAGCCTGTTCGGGCCAGTTTAATGCCTGGATGGCTTCCTTAAACCCGGTCATCCGATCCTCGGTAATGGAAAGACGGGTGTCGGCAAAAATACCCATAATGCGCGACCCTGTCGCAATTGACCTGCCTAAGGTGTTGGCCGCCAGTAGCGCGGCATCTTTTCCGGGCATTACCACCTGGTGCGCCAGGGAGTTATGAATGACTTTATCAAAAAACACAATGGGTACTTCTGCGGCCATTAATTCCTGAAAATGTTCAATATCATGGCTTTGGCGGGATAAGGATACCAAAACGCCGTCTACTCCCATATTGGCGCATATTTCCGCGTTTTCTATTTCGCGGTCGATGCTGTCGTTCGAGTGTAATACCAGCAGGTTATATCCTTTGGCGTGGGTGGCTTCTTCCACCGCTTTTATCAGGGAAGGAAAGAAAAACGGGGCTATTTCGGGGATAATAAGCCCAATGGTATGGCTGCTGCCCCTGCGGAGGTTAATCGCCATATGATTGGGCTTATACCCCATTTTATCGGCCAGTTGCTTAATGGTTTCCCGGAGACTGGCGCTTACGTCCGGGTGGTTTCGCAGGGCTCGGGAAACGGTGGATGGATTGATATTTAGTTTCCTGGCTAAATCTTTAATGGTAATTCTGGCCACAAAAATGTTATTATTTAATAAAAACTTGATAATTTTAAATCAATATGTAACTTGTACACAACAAACGATTGCGAAACCGTTTGCTGGCCAAAAGGTAAAAAACTCTTAATAAAAAGTTGGAATTTGATTGCAGATGCTGTGGAAGTGTGTAGCGAATGGGGGGATGAAGAAGCAGCATTAAAGTTTTCTTGATTGCCTATAAAAGACCGGGTAGTTCCCGGGATTTGGGTAGTGTGGTTTAATAAGTTTTATATGAAATCAATATAAAAACCGTCACAAAAACCAAAACAAAACAACTATGACTGTTGCATTGCCACGATGGGTAGGGAGGCTCTCCCTTTTCCTACTCTGTATTTTCCTCGGCTCCTCTATCCAGGCCCAGGAACGCGTCCTCACCGGAAAAATCACCGATTCAAAAGATGGTACACCAATTATTGGTGCTACTGTTACGGTAAAGGGAACTACCATTGCTGCCTCTACAGATGCCAGTGGTAATTTTCGATTGTCTGGTGTATCTGCTGATGCCAAAACCCTGGTTATTTCATCAGTAGGCTTTGGGACCAAGGAAGTTGCCATTTCGGGAGATGAAATTTCGGTAGCCCTTACATCAAGTAATGATGCGTTAAATGAAGTGGTGGTAGTGGGCTATGGAACTGCCCGTAAAAAAGACCTGACCGGTTCAGTTGCGCAAGTGAAAGAAAAGGATTTTAATCAGGGTATTATGAATGCCCCTGATCAGTTGATCCAGGGTAAAGTGGCTGGCGTTCAGGTTTTAAATAATAGTGGTCAGCCAGGAGGACAAACGTCGGTAAGGATTCGCGGAAATGCTTCCGTTAGAGCTGGAGGGCAACCTCTGTATGTGGTGGACGGGGTTCCGTTGGATGGTAGATCTGCACGTCCGGGACTTGATGCAAGAGGCTTAGGAGCATCCCCAGACGCCAACCCGCTTAATTTTTTAAACCCGGCTGATATTGCCTCTATGGATGTATTGAAAGATGCGTCTGCAACGGCAATTTATGGATCCAGGGGTGCAAATGGGGTAGTATTGATAACAACCAAGCGGGGTAAAAGTGGTGCTCCTAAAATTGATGTAGGAACTCAGGTGGGATTTAGTGAAATACTAAAAAAGCTGGAAGTTTTGTCGTCAGCTGAATATCGTGATGCCCTGAGCACTTATTCTATCTCGGGAAATGACTGGGGTGGAAATGTTGATGCAATGGATGCGATAACACGTAAAGGGCTTTTTCAAAATTATAACGTAAGTGCAAGTGGTGGAAATGAAAATGCCCGGCTTCGTTTATCAATGGGATATTACGATCAGGAAGGTATAATTATCAAATCAGGCATGAAGAAATATACGGCTAACCTGAACGGTAATTTTAAGTTTCTGGAAAGTAAAAAATTGGGACTGGATATCAATGTTATTACTTCTCAGGTTGTAGAAGATATTGCTCCCATTGCTACGAACTCCGGTTTTGAAGGAAGTTTAATAGGCCAGGCCTTACAATGGAATCCCACTCGTCCATTAAGAAATCCTGATGGTAGTTTAAATATTAAAGGAGGCGGATTCCCCAATGCGAATATTAACCCGCTGGCGGCATCTGAAGCATATAATGACAATTCTAAAACAACCAGCGTTCTTGCCAGTATTTCTCCCTACTTCAAATTCAATAAAAATCTTGAATACAGGATGTTGTTGAGTGTTAATTATGGGTCTGGAACGAGAAGAACAGAAATTGCCCGGTGGATAAATATTCCGGGGGTTGAAAATCTTGGATGGGCTACCGCACAAAACAGCGAACTTACTACTACGCAGTTGACACACACATTGAACTATAACAAACAACTGACTGATGCGCTGTTTTTTTCAGGTACCCTTGGTTATGAATATATGAAATTCGGTAATCGTGGATTTGGTGCAGGCGCTGAAGGATTTACGTCCAATGCAATACCTTATACGAATTATCTGCAGGGCTCGAATTCAGCCAATCGGGGTTTGGGCGCATTTGCAGATCCGTCGTCTGAATTACAATCTTTTTTTGGTCGGGTAAATTTCAACCTGAAAGATAAATATTTGCTGACAGCAACATTCCGTGCGGACGGATCCAATAAATTTGGAGAGAACAACCGGTACGGATACTTCCCTGCATTAGCCGCCGCCTGGAATTTGTCTAACGAGGATTTTATGAAAGGATCCAAAGTTTTTAATAACCTGAAATTGCGGGCAGGTTGGGGTATTACCGGAAACCAGGAATTTCCTGCGGGTTCTGCACAAGACAGGTATGCTTATACCGGAGCTAATGGAGCGTTTGCCCTGGTGAATGTGGCCAACCCAGATTTAAAATGGGAAACTTCTGAAACTTACAACTTTGGCGTAGATTATAGTGTTGCCAATAATAGGCTGGATGGTTCAATTGAATACTTCATAAAGAAAACCTCCGATTTGCTCTTCAATTTCGAAGCGAAACCGCCAGCGCCGGCATCCCGTTATTGGGTTAACCTTCCGGGCGAAGTAATCAACTCAGGATTGGAATTTACTTTGAATTACCGGGCAATTGATAAAAAGGATTTTCAATGGAATCTGGGTGTTTTTGCTTCATTCCTGAAGAATGAGCTCAAAAATTATACTGGTCCGAACGTATTTACAGGAGCAATAAGCGGACAGGGATTAACGGGTGCATTTGCACAACGTATGGAAAATGGACAACCATTGAATGCCTTCTTTATGGGTCGGTTTATAGAAATCGATAAAGACGGACAAGCAATTTTTGAAGGAGGTGATCCAAACAATAATGCCAATCGATTTTTTGTAGGTAATCCTAATCCAACTACACTGCTTGGATTCAGTACAACCCTTGCTTACAAGAAATTGAGCCTGAACATGAATATGAACGGTGCTTTCGGTCATGATATCTATAACAATACGACCCAGGCAACGCTGGCTATTGGTAACCTTAACAATAACCGAAATATTGCCCGTACTGTATATAACAAAAACCTCTTGGAAGATCCTGCCAATTCTCAGCCTGTTTCCACTCGCTACATGGAGAAAGGAGACTACTTTAAAATGGCTAATATGACGGTTTCGTATTTTGTTGGTGATGTTGGGAAAAGCTTTAAGGGGCTGAATGTTTTCCTAACCGGGCAGAATTTGTTTATACTTACAAATTACAGTGGTTTTGATCCGGAGGTTAATACTCCTAAGCCCTTGGATGGGGTGCCTTCCTTTGGTATTGAATATACTCCCTATCCATCTGCAAGAAGTTATATGATAGGTTTAAGTGTTTCACTTTAATTTTAAACTATTTTTCAATATGAAATCTATAGTAATAGCAGCAACTTGTTGGATGGGAGTTGGACTTCTTACAGGTTGCACAAAGCTGGATGAAAAGCTCAATGCGGAATTAACGCTTGAGCAGGCGCAGGAGATAGCCGATATTAACGGTTTGCTCCGTGGATGTTATAACTCATTCCGGGGACCCTTCCAGGATCAAACCGGTGTATTTGCCTTACAGGATATGTCATCGGATGATTGTATAGGACCTACCCGAGGTGGTGACTGGGATGATAACGGTGTCTGGAGGGTTCTTCATACGCATAACTGGGATCCTGAAAATCAACGGATCAGAGAAAATTTCAACAACCTGTTGCAGATTGTATTTAATACAACCAACCTGCTGACTTTTAATCCATCAGAACAAGCCGCTGCACAAGCCTATGCGCTAAGAGCCTATGCCATGTTCTATGTGTTGGATTTATATAATCAGGTGCCGGTTAGGGAGCCTGGAGAGAATCTCCTTAAGGATCCGGAAGTTTTAGTAGGTACAGAAGCACTTAGTAAGATTATTGAAGATCTTGAAGCTGCTGAAGCGAATTTAAGTGAAACTGCACCTCCTACACAGGCAACCAAATGGATGGCCAAAACCATGTTGGCAAAAGCATACCTGAATAAAGGTGTTTATGCGAATCGGTTAGCACCAACCTTTGATGCTGCGGATATGGATAAAGTCATCCAATATTGTGATCAGGTAATAAACAGTGGCAAATTCAAGTTGGAAGACGACTATTTCCTGAGCTTTACATCTGCCAATACTGAAAACTCCAAAGAGATCATTTTTGCTAATAAAAATGATATTGGTGACGGAGGAAATGTGCGTTTTCATTATTACTGTGGAACGCACTATAACCAAACCCCTAGTGGTTGGAACGGATTTGCAACGCTGGCAAATTTTTATGATAAATTTGAAGCAGTTGATCAACGTATCGGAAAAGCTTATCCCGGCTTTACTAATTTGACTGGTATGCGGGTGGGTTTTCTGATTGGTCAACAATTTGACGAAGACGGGGTTGCATTAAAGGATCGTTCTGGTAATAACCTCGTTTTTTCAAGAGATATTGCTCCGGTATTAAGCGGACAAGTAGAAACGCCGGGTATCCGTGTTGTTAAATATGTTCCCAATATGACGGATGATCTGGCAGGAACTGCATCTAACGACTATGTGTTATTGCGGTATTCTGATGTGCTTTTAATGAAAGCAGAAGCACTATTCCGTAAAGGCAATACGGATGACGCGCTGGATATAGTAAATGATCTTCGTGCTAAAAGAGGAGCTACTTCACTTGCTTCACTTACGGCAGATAATTTGCTGGATGAAAGAGGCCGCGAGTTTTACTGGGAGAGCTGGAGAAGACATGATATGATCCGTTTTGGAAAATTCCTGGCACCCTATGGACCAACTAAACCAGGAACTTCTGATAACAAGTATATCGTATTCCCGATTCCTTCCAATGCCTTAGCTGTTAATCCTAACCTGACACAAAACCCGGGTTATTAATTAAATTAGAAATGCGTAAAAAAATGGTCATTTGCTTAAATGACCATTTTTTTTATTTAGTTTGAAGCATGAAGCAATTGTTTCGAAATATGGTGGGGGTGTTGCTCTTGTTTGGAGGCTGCAAGTCTGAGCAAACTAAGGAACCAGCCAGGTTTACCTTAATGAAAGAAGCTGGTGTTGATTTTACCAACACGGTTACAGGTGATGAAAACTTTAATATATTCAGTTATAGAAATTATTATAACGGAGGAGGCTGCGGCGTAGGCGATATCAATAATGATGGCTTACCTGATCTTTTTTTTACAGCCAATATGGGAGCCAATAAACTCTTTCTTAATAAAGGCGATTTCAAGTTTGAAGATATATCTCGTTCTGCTGGTATTGAAGATGCCGATAAATGGAGTACTGGTGTCGTATTTGTTGATATCAACGATGACGGCTGGCTCGATATTTATGTTTGTAATGCTGGCTATAAAAAAGGAATGATTCAGGATAATGCGCTCTATATTAACAATAAAGACCTTACGTTTACTGAAAAAGCAAGAGAATACGGCCTCGCAGATGCCGGATATACCACCCATGCGGCTTTTTTTGATTACGACCTGGATGGAGACCTGGATGCATATATCCTTAATAATAGTTTTATCCCTGTTAATACACTTAATTACGCCAATAAGCGTGATTTAAGGGCAAAGGACTGGCCAGTGGCTGATTTTTTGAAAGGAGGAGGAGATCGTCTTTTGCGGAACGATGATGGTCATTTTACGGACGTTAGCGAAGAAGCTAATATTTATGGTAGTTTAATTGGATTTGGTTTGGGTGTTACGGTAGGAGATGTAAATAACGATGGGTATCCGGATATTTATGTCTCAAACGATTTTTTTGAACGTGATTATCTGTACATTAACCAACAGAATGGGAAGTTCAAAGAGGAACTGGAACTCTATATGCAACATGTCAGCCATTCGTCTATGGGTGCCGATATGGGCGATTTGAACAATGATGGGTATGCAGATATTTTCGTAACAGAAATGCTGCCCGATGATGATTTTCGTTTAAAAACGACCACCACATTTGAACATACGGATATACAACGTTTAAAACAACGATCAGGTTTTTACAATCAATACCTGCAAAACACCCTTCAAATAAATACCGCTAATGGAAAATTTTTGGAAACGGCTTATTACAGCGGGGTGGCTGCATCGGATTGGAGTTGGGGGGGGCTGATTTTTGATGCGGACAATGACGGGCAGAATGATATTTATGTATGTAATGGTATCTACCAGGATGTTACGGATCAGGATTTTATCGACTTTTTCGCAAATGATGTAATTCAGAATATGGTACTCACTGGCAGAAAGGAGGAGGTTAGTGAGATAATTAATAAAATGCCCTCCAATCCGATTGCAAATAAAATGTTCAGGAACAAGGGAGATTTGCAATTCGAAGATATGGCAAAGCAATGGGGGCTTGATATACCTAGCTTTTCTAATGGAGCTGCCTATGGCGATTTTGATAACGACGGAGATCTTGATTTGATTGTAAATACGGTAAACCAACCAAGTCTTATTTACCGGAATAATTCCAGTCAGCAGGATACTTCTGCTCATTATTTGAAGATAAAACTTATCGGAACAAAACGGAACCTGTTTGCGGTGGGTGCAAAGGTCTTACTATATCAGGGTAATGTTATTCATAGCCGTGAACTTATTCCTACAAGAGGATTTCAGTCCTCGGTTGACTACACGCTTCATTTTGGTCTGGGTGTAAATTATAAAATTGACTCCCTCCGGATTGTCTGGCCTGACCGCCATGTAGAGATGTTGAAAAATATTCCTGTTGACACAACGCTGCAATTTACACAAGGAGCGGAACTTCCTGGGTTTACTACCTTAGAACCTCCTGCCCATAAATTTTTTAAAAATAATACACCGGTAGCTTTTAAAACACCTGAGGAGGACGATTATCAGGATATTTATAATGAACGAAATATTCCGGTATTTCTATCCCGGGAAGGCCCGGCTAATGCAGTGGGAGATGTGAATGGAGATGGTTTAGATGATTTGTTTGTGGGCGGTCCAAGTGGTAAGTCGGCCCATCTTTATTTGCAGTCGGGCAATGGCTTTTTAGAAACAGATAGTAGCTTCTGGAAAAATTATGCTTCATTTGAAGATGTAGCAGCCTTGTTTTTTGATGCAGATTCTGATGGTGATTTGGATTTGATAGTTGGTGCAGGCGGTAACAATCAGGCTGCTGGCAGTAAACTACTTCAGCTTAGATTATTTATCAATGATGGGAAAGGGCGGTTTAATCTATCTCAAAATCTATTGCCTGTGAATACCGCAAATACAGCCGTAATTCTTGCTGAAGATTGGGATGGAGATGGTGATCTTGATTTATTTATCGGGAGTCGTTCAGTTCCTGCTCAATATGGATTGTTTCCAGATTCACATTTATGGATTAACGATGGAACAGGAGGTTTCACTGATCAAACAAAAGATATTGCACCTCAGTTGCTTTCTGCAGGCATGATTACCGATGCATGCCTGGCTGATTTGGACGGTGATCAGCATAATGAGCTGGTTATTGTAGGTGAATGGATGGAGCCGCTTTTGCTGCGCTTTCAGGGCAGGCGATTTGAGGCCATGAAAACAAACCTAATGGGAATGTTTGGTTGGTGGCAATCTGTTAAATCGCTGGATGTTGATAAAGACGGGAAAGACGATATTGTATTGGGTAATGTGGGGAAAAATTTTTATCTGCAACCAGACGCTCTGAATCCGGTGAAATTGTGGATCCAGGATTTTAATGAAAATGGCCAAAAGGAAAAAATTCTGACAAGGTCTATTGATGGGAAGGATCTTCCCGTATTTACCAGAAAAGAGTTAACCGACCAGGTGCCTGCACTGAAAAAACAAAATCTCAAACATGAACAGTACGCATCCAGGTCTATTCAACAGTTATTCAGTGCAGAAATGATTTCCGGGGCAACACAGCGGCTTTTCAATTTTAATACATCCATCATAGTTTGGAATGAGGGGGGGGGCTCTTTTTCAATTGAAGAGTTGCCGATTCCTGTTCAATTGTCTTCTGTAAATGCAATTGTTTCCTGCGATATCAATAAGGATGGTTTGCCAGATCTTCTGATGGGGGGGGATAAGTTTGCTTTACTGCCGCAGTTTGGCAGGCTGGATGCGTCTTATGGACATGTTCTTATTAATGAGGGTAGAAGAAAATGGGCCTATTTAAGCGGCCCGGCTGCCGGATTTGAGTACAGGGGCATAACCCAGTCACTCAGTTTACTAAATAGCCGAAGAAAGTATTCTGTTCTTCTTGTTCCCAATAACGACAAACCTCAACTATTCGAATTACTGAACAATAAGAACTGATATGTGGAAATCTGTGAATATAGTGCTTGCGTTGATCAGCTTGCTGACCTCCTGTAATTCAAAAAAAAATCCCACTGCTTTTGATGTAGTTGGATCAGAACAATCTGGTTTAGCGTTTATAAACCGATTGCAATCGACAGATTCACTGAACATGTTTTCATACATGTATTTTTACAACGGTGCAGGAATGGGGGCGGGTGATTTTAACAATGACGGAAGTATTGATCTTTTTTTTGCGGCGAACCAGGAGCGGAACCGGCTTTACCTAAACCGTGGGAGCCTGCGTTTTGAAGATGTTACGGAGGCGGCTTTAATTCCTGATGATAAAGGTTGGTCAACAGGTGTCTCGGTCATTGATATCAATAACGACGGTTTATTGGATTTGTATATATGTCGGGTGGCAACACTTCAAGGCCTTACAGCGGGTAATCAATTATTGCTTTGTACCGGTATCAAAGACGGGGTGCCGCAGTATAAAGAAATGGCCGCAAGTTACGGACTGGACTTTAAAGGGCTCAGTACTATGGCAGCATTTCTGGATTATGATCTGGACGGTGACCTTGATATGTACCTGATGAATCACTCTCTTCATCACAATGGAACTTTTGGAGAACGCAGTTCCTTTCTAGGTACCTATCATCCCATATCCGGAGACCGGTTTTTCAGAAATGAAGGAAGCCGATTTGTTGATGTTACACGTGAGGTGGGCATACATAGTTCTGTCATAGGATACGGGCTAGGGATCTCAATTGCCGATATAAACCTGGACGGGTATCCTGATATTTATATTGGTAATGATTTTCATGAGAATGATTATCTCTATATAAACCAAAAGGACGGTAGTTTCCTGGATAAATCTACCGAACAGTTGCAGCATACTTCCCAGTTTTCTATGGGAGTGGATATTGCAGATATAAACAATGATGCGCTGCCAGAAATTATTTCTGTCGATATGCTACCGGAGGATCCCTATATTTTAAAAAGGTCCCTTGGAGAGGACGAGTATAATATTTCTCTTCTGAAACTCCGGTATGGATATCAGCCTCAATATACCAGAAATAATCTTCAGCTCAACAATGGAAATGCGAGCTTTAGTGAAATAGGATTTTATGCGGGCGTTTTTGCTTCCGATTGGTCATGGGCGCCTCTGTGGTTAGATTTTGATAACGATGGGTATAAGGATCTTTTCATTTCTAACGGTATTCCCAAGCGGTTAAATGATATTGATTATGTAAATTTTATCTCCAATGACGCGATGCAGCGTAAAATTCAATCGGGCAATATAAAAGAGAATGACCAGGCGGTAATTGATCAGTTTCCTCAAATTAAATTGAAAAATAAGTTTTTCCGAAATTCTGGCTCATTGACTTTTTCAGATTGGACTGATTCAGTGGTGACAAATCCACCTACTTTCTCCAATGGAGCTGTATACGCAGATCTGGACCATGATGGCGATCTTGATATAGTTGTAAATAATATCAATGAATCACCCCTTATTTACAGGAATACGCATGAGGGAAAAACAGACAAAAATGTCTATTCTGTACGGTTGTTAGGACAACCTGCTAATCGGAATGCGCTTGGTGCAAAGATTTTGATTTTTTCAGGACAGTCCATTTTTTCTTTTGAAAAGTATCCTGTGCATGGGTTTCAGTCTTCTATGGAACAGGATCTACATCTCGCTTTAGGAAATGCAAACCCTGATTCAGCCTGGATAATCTGGCCTGATCAATGCTTTGAGCGATTTGAGTTTCCTCCGGATTCTACGGGTTTGCTGTTAAAATGGAGAGAAGGCTTGCCGAAATTAAAGCCGGAGGAGTTTCCGCTTATGAGCCCAATAAAACTAATCGGGTTGGATGATGTTACCAAATCAAGCGAAATCTTTTTTAAGCATAGAGAAAACCCTTATATTGAATTTAACCGGGATCCATTAATTCCGCATAGTTTTACGACAGAAGGTCCGGCACTGGCAGTGGCGGATATAAATGGAGATAAACTGGATGATGTCTATGTTGGAGGTGCAAGAAATCAGCCAGGACAACTTTTTATTCAACAATTATCGGGTAAGTTTCAAAAAATGGAGGTGCCGGCACTTACTCGAGATAGTGTATTTGAAGATATAGCAGCTGTTTTTGCGGACGTAAATAAAGACGGATTGCCTGATCTGCTGGTGGCGAGTGGAGGAAACGAGTTCAGTAAATTGAGTACTATGAACCAGCCCAGGCTTTATTTGAATAAAGGAAAAGAGGGCTTTGAGTTGGTGCCCTCTGCCTTTGAATCGATTAAACTTACGGCCTCCTGCATTGTTAGTGCTGACTTTGATGGGGACGGATTTCCGGATTTTTTTATCGGTGGAAGAACGGTTCCTGCAGATTATGGAAGAAATCCTAACTCTTATTTGCTCTTGAATAACAAGAAGAATGGTTTTACAGATGTAACCGCTACATGGTCGAAGGATCTTTCCACAGCAGGCTTTGTAACTGGTGCCCAATGGGCCGATATGAATGGAGATGGGAAAGAAGACCTAGTAGTGACTTCTGAATGGGGCACAGTAACTGTATATCTTCATAGGGGTGATCATTTTGAAAAGAAACAAGTTGGGAAGGAGAAGGGATGGTGGACATCCGTTTTTATAGCAGATATCAATAACGACGGGAAAGCAGATATCCTAGCAGGAAATCAAGGATTGAATAGTCGTTTAAAAGCAAGCTCCAGACGGCCAGTAAGGATGTATTATGGAGATTTTGATCAAAACGGCAAAACAGAACAATTGATTAGTTATTACCTGGGTGAAAAGGAAGTTTTGTTGGCCAGTAAGATGGAAATTGAAAAACAGTTGCCCTTTTTGAAAAAAAAGTTTTTATATGCAGAGGACTTTGCTAAGGCTTCTCTGACAGATTTGATAGGAAAAGAGAATTTAGAAAATTCCATTATGTTTACGGCGGATCATTTTGCAAGTGCAGCTTATATAAACAAAGGGAATGAGCAATTCGAATTAATGGATCTTCCCGGTCAATTGCAATATTTTCCC
>NZ_LUKG01000013.1:0-6315 GCF_001601815.1 Flavihumibacter sp. CACIAM 22H1 | reverse complement strand
GGCAAGATGCAGGGCAATTGGTTTTATTTCAGTTGCAAGAAAACCAAACATGGATTTGTGAAAATAATCAACCTGCTGTAATTACTGGGCAAATCAGGAATATAAAACCTCTCCGGATAAAAGGAAAAAAATCTTTTGTGTTGGGAAGAAATAATGAGGCCTGCCTTACAATTCAAGAAGAAAACTAGAAAACCGGATAATATAGGTTTAGCGTTACCGTATCATTGTCAGAATATATTTTACTTAAAACAGGGTATTCCTGGTAGGGGATTGCCATACTTCTAAAATTATGATCATCCCGAAATTGTTCCAAAACTTTATACGCTTTATCTATTTCACCAAATTTTCCGTTATACTCCATCATCAGCAGGTTTTTACCATAGGGCATTCGTTTTAGTTGGAAACTGCTGCTAGCACTAAGCTGATTTGGTTTAGTTATACCTATGCTTGCCTTAATAAGAATAGAATCCGTGCTGATTTTTTCAAAATTGCAGATAGATGAACCCTTGGGGCCTGCATTTATTTGATTGGCATATGTCATCAACTTTTGAAAGAGTTGGTATGTTTCCTCTCCTTTTTTTTCTTTACGTACCCTTATTGATCCATATAATAAAGTGCTGTCTTTTACAGTGGTTGTAGTAATACGGTAGCCGTAAAATAATTGTATATCTTTTGTGAATTTTTCCAGATTGGCAGTATTTTGTAAAGCTGCTTTTTCAAGTTGATTTCCGCCGGTTATGTAATTCCACCAACTGGTTTTGTATTGTAAAGATAATCTGGTGAAATACTCATTGCCTGCTTCGGGTACTGCCATCCAGTTGAATTCCTGTGTATTTTTTCCATCACTGAATACATAAGTGGCAATCAATGGGTTTTTTTTCAATTGTCTTAATTGAATTTTTTTCCCATTTGCTAAATGATTATTAAACCATTTGTTTAGGCGATTACTATCTTGAAGTTGCTCAAGAGTTCTTGTAAATGACAGGCCGATCTGAACCTGGTGAGTTGCCGTAGTGTGGAGGTATTGTGTGGCTAAAAGCAGCATTACTACAAGTATAAAAATCACTATAAATAGGGTCGGTCCTTTTTTCATACATTGTCGTCTTTACAAAATTGGCAAACAAACTTTAACCCGTATTTTATCCTCCGGCAGAAAGCCAAACCCGGGAGATAGTAAATCTTCAAATGGCAGCATATAGCTAACCAGTGAGTAATCTTTACGGTATTGATCCAGCGCTTTATAAGCCTTATCAATATCTTTATAAGCACCCTTAAACTCTGCCGTCAGCATTTGTTTGCCTGCTGGCAGGGTCTTTTGCCCGATTCCCAGATCGGGGTGATTTTCCAGCATACAGGATACTACTACTCCGGTAAAAATATGAATACGATTACTATCTGTCGGCTGTTGGTAATAGATGCGCCTGCCAGACCAATCAACCGGGTGTGTTTTTAAATATTGGATGAGATTGTTGAATAATTCCTTTGTTGCAGCTGCCTTTTCGTCGGGTGCAATTGTTTTGGTCATAAACAGGTAACAACTATCTGTTATGGTTTCACGTTTTATTACAAATCCATAAAAACGCTGGGTGTCATTCGTGAAGGTTTCGAGTTCTTTCAGGCTTTCTACAATCTGTTCGTCGATCGGGTCTGGGTCGATCCAGCGTTTCCAGATGGTCCGGTATACAGAAGCTTCCACCAGGCAATGCCCTTTTGCATCGGGATCGGCGGAAATGGTAAAATTTACTCGTCGTTCTACATCATCCGTTTCTACGGCCATACTAATTTGCCCGGGTTTTTGAGAAGCCAGCGCAATTCCGTGGCCTTCCATAAAAAGGCCGGTTTTTTCTCCTTCCAGCACACCGATCTCGGAACTGTCTGCATTCACGAACGGATGAAACCATTTGCGCAGCTGATCGGCCGTTCTAAACTGATCCATCGTACGGGTAAGCGAATAAGGTACCCTTGCGGTACTGCTGAACTGTATGGGTACTGATACGGAGGTTAGTAATACCAGGCCGGTAATACCAAGCAATAAAATGATAATAAACTTCCGGCCTTTTAACATAAATGCTGCTTACATGAAATAGTGTTGGTAAATTTAATATGCAAGCTGCTAAATTCTGCTATATATGAAGAAACAATTTATTTATCTATGGTTGGTGGCCGCTTTTTTGCTAACAGTTGCCCGTGCATTTACACAACCAATCGATCCTTGGAAACTTTCCGTAACAAAACCCGATCCATCGGGGTATTTTGGTATAACAGTAGCCAATGGAATGATCGGGCTGGTATCAGCGCCTGCACCGTTTACCGTTAAAGAAGTGGTTTTGGCCGGCGCATACGATCAGTATGGCCGTGGCAGGGTAAGCAATTTTTTACGAAGTTTTAACCTGCTGAACTGCGCTCTTGAGATTGATGGAAAACTCATGGATAACCGCGAAGTCTCTAATTTTACACAAACACTGGATATGAAAGCCGGTGCCTTTACTGCAAGTTTTGATTATGCAGATAAAGCCAGGGTGGTATACAGCTATTATGCGCTGCGCCACCTTCCTTACACGGTATTGATGGATATCGATATTCAGCCCAAAAAGAATATTTCTGTGCGCGTAGCTAGTATTATGGAGGCTCCGGATGCATTGCGCGATGTGCAGAACTATTACAATGAAATTGATCGCCCCCATGTTGTATTGAGCCTGCTTACATCCTCAGCTAAAAGCCCGGCAGGCAAACTTTTATTATGTGCTTCCAATACTTTTCTGTTTGAAGAGAAACATGGGCATGAACCCCGGGTTATTCACGAAATGTGGGATAATAACCGGCACCTTATGAAATTCAGCAAAGAATTGAAGGCAAATGAAACCTATCGCTTTGCGATTGCAGGTTCATCCATTACTTCAGCGCATCATGATGATCCGCTGAATGAAGCCGAGCGCCTAACCATTTACGCCAGACTGGAAGGCCGGGAACGACTGCTGAAATTTCATGCCCAGGCCTGGAACGAACTCTGGAAAAGCGATATTCTTATTGAGGGAGATGCCCAGGCACAACAAGATATCCACAGCATGCTCTATCACCTGTATTCATTTGCCAGGGAGGGAACCGCTTTTTCGCCTTCACCCATGGGCTTATCCGGTCTGGGCTATAACGGGCATGTTTTCTGGGATACCGAACTATGGATGTTTCCGGCGTTGTTAACCCTCCAACCGGCGATTGCCAAAAGTTTGGTAGAATACCGCTTTCAGCGCCTGGAAGCTGCCCGGCGAAATGCATTTTCAAAAGGCTTCCGGGGTGCCATGTTCCCCTGGGAAAGTGCAGATTCCGGTGTAGAAGAGACCCCCGTTTGGGCATTAAGCGGACCATTTGAACATCATATCACTGCCTGCGTGGCAATTGCTGCCTGGAATTATTATTGCGTTACACAGGATAAAAACTGGTTGCGGAACAAAGGATATCCGATATTATCAGAAACGGCCGATTTCTGGGCAAGCCGCGTAGAACGGGCAGGCCCGGGGCAATACAATATCAACAATGTGGTTGCGGCGGATGAATGGGCTGAAAATGTCGATAACAATGCTTTTACCAATGCTGCGGCGAAAGCAAATCTTCGATTTGCCACTGAAGCGGCAAAATTACTGGGGCTTAGCCCAAATCCGGACTGGGCGCTGGTGGCATCCAATATTCCGATCCTCAAATTTCCGGATGGGGTTACCCGCGAGCATGCCAGCTACCAGGGCAAAGGAATCAAACAGGCTGATGTGAACCTGCTTTCCTACCCGTTAAAGGAAATTACAGATCCCCTGCTTATTCGGAAAGACCTGGAATACTATGAGCAGCGCGTACCTGATCAAGGCACACCTGCTATGACCCAGGCCGTTTTTACAACACTCTATGCCCGCCTGGGCGACAGGAATAAAGCCTTACATTGGTTTAGAGACTCCTACCTGCCTAACCTCAATCCGCCCTTCAGAGTAATAGCAGAAACGAAAGGAGGAACCAACCCTTATTTTGCTACAGGTGCCGGCGGCGTTCTGCAAAGTGTGCTGATGGGATTCGGTGGATTGGAGATTACCCCAAACGGAATTGTGCAGCTTAAATCTGTATTGCCGGCTCACTGGAAAAAACTAACGATTACAGGTGTAGGGCCGGATAAGAAAACTTTTGTAGTTCAACAATAAAAAATCGCCTATGTATACACGTTATACTATTTTGTTGTTAACAGCGCTGCTGCTGGCCGGAGGTCTGACTTCGCAGGATAGTCTCCCTAAATCGCCAGATCAGCTATATGCTGAACTGTTTGCGGATGTGCAGATGGCCAGAATTTTCCCGGATAGTAAAACCTTTGCAGATTGTATTCCTAAAAAAGATCCGGCGGAAATTTTAAAATCTTATCGTGCAGCAAAAAATAACCCGGCTCTGCGTTTCTCGCTAGCTTTATTTGTAGAAGAAAATTTTAGTCAGCCGGCTAATCGCGCACCGGCTTACAACTCCAATCCCAATCAATCCATAACAGAGCATATCCAGGGCTTGTGGAAATTGCTGAGAAGAGACAGTGACTCGGCAGTGAAAGGTTCTTCGCTGCTTGCATTGCCTCATTCCTATATAGTGCCCGGTGGCAGGTTCAGGGAAATTTATTATTGGGATTCCTATTTCACCCTGCTGGGCCTCAAGGAAAGCAGGGAATTTGAAATAATGGAAAATATGATCGACAATTTTGCTTACCTGATTAATAAATACGGGCATATCCCGAATGGAAACCGGACTTATTACCTCAGCCGTTCTCAACCACCTTTTTTTACCCAAATGGTAGAATTGCTGGCTTCTGTAAAAGGGGACCAGGTAATTTTACAGTACCTGCCTGCTATGGAAAAGGAATACCAATACTGGATGGAGGGGGCTGCCCAGGCAAAAAAGGGACAGCCAGTTAAGCGGGTAGTGATACTGCCGGATGAATCCATCCTTAACAGGTATTGGGATGAATTGGCCACCCCGCGCCCGGAAAGCTACCGGGAGGATATTGAAACCGCCAATAAATCGTCCAGGAACAAAACCAGGGTATACCAGCAGCTCCGTGCAGGTGCAGCCAGCGGGTGGGATTTCAGCAGCCGCTGGTTGGCAGATGGCAAAACATTAGCCACCATCGAAACCGCTGATATTATCCCGGTAGACCTCAACAGCCTGCTTGTAGGAGTGGAGAACAGCCTGGCAAGAGCCTACAAAATTGCCAAGCAGGATTCTATGGCTATGCAATTCGAAACCGCCGCTGAAAAAAGACAAACGGCTATTGAAAAATATTGCTGGAGTAAAGAACTGAAATTTTATACAGATTATAATTTCCGCAAAGCAGCGCTGACCAAACAGATAACCCCTGCGGGGCTTTTTCCCTTCGTGTTTTTTTCGCATAAGCAGGGTTATTTAAGCCTGCTTGCCCGACAAGCGGCTATGGTGGTTCAGGAGAAATTATTACAACCGGGAGGATTGCAAACCAGTGTACAAACAACCGGCGAGCAATGGGATGCACCCAATGGCTGGGCGCCCCTTCAATGGATGGCTGTTAAAGGATTGGCAAGAAGTGGACAAATAGGGCTTGCGAAAGAAATTGCACAACGATGGACCCGCCTGAACGAAAAAGTGTACAAGGAAAACGGAAAGCTGATGGAAAAATACAACGTAGTAGATTTAACCCTGCCGGCAGGAGGAGGGGAATATGCGGCACAAGATGGTTTCGGCTGGACGAACGGTGTTTACCTTGCATTAATTGCCTGGCTCAAACAACCGGTTTAATCCAATTCCCCTTTCAGTCGGCGCGCCGCTGTATGGAGAGCCAGCTCAATAGCCTTATCTATCGCCTGCCCATTTAGCCAGGCATGTACAAAGCCTGCCCAAAAGCTATCGCCCGCACCAGTGCTGTCCTTTACCTCTACCGGTAAGGCCTCCCTGAACTGCCAGTTTTGATCCTGCACTTTATACCAGACTCCTTCACTGCCACAGGTAAGACAGGAAACAGTTGTTTGAAAGTTTGACAAAAATTCCTTGGCCGACTCAATACTTTGAGGAGTGCCCAGGAAACGACTTGCATCGTCAAGGCTTAGTTTTAATAAGGGACGAAAAGAAAGAATGGCTTTAAAAATCAGGGAAGCATTGTTTTCCGGCCCCCATATTTTTTCGGCATAATTCCAATCCACACTCAGTTGAATTCCTGCAACACTTGCCTGCTTAATAGCTGTTAGAATATGGGTTTGTGCAGGTTCTTTACTCATACCGAATGCCGTGGTATGTAACAATGATGCATTTACAAACCAGGTTGGGTCAATT
>NZ_LUKG01000012.1:65214-76925 GCF_001601815.1 Flavihumibacter sp. CACIAM 22H1 | reverse complement strand
AGGATGGATGGGACGATATTTATGTAGGCAACGATTTTCATGAGAACGATTATTATTACATCAATACCGGAGATGGGCGTTTTGTTGAAAGCGGGCAAGATCATTTTCGCCACTACAGCCGCTTCAGCATGGGTAATGATATCAACGATTTCAACAACGATGGCCTGCCCGATATTATAACGGTGGATATGCTGCCGCAGGATGAAAAAGTACTGAAGACCTACGGCAGCGACGAAAATGCCGATACCTACAAATTCAAATTAACCAGGCACGGATACCAACACCAATATTCTAAAAACTGCCTGCAGGTAAATAATGGCAAAGGAGAAAGTTTTAGTGAAACCTCCCTTATCAGCGGGGTTGCCGCAACCGACTGGAGCTGGTCGCCTTTGTTTGCCGATTTTGACAACGACGGAAATAAAGACCTGTTCATTTCAAGCGGCATCGTGAAACGGCCGGTTGATATGGATTATATCCGGTTTGTATCTGACCTGGTTGCAAAAACAGATGAAAAAAATTTATCGGAATTAGATAGTAAAGCCATTGCTGAAATGCCCGATGGGGCCTCTCACCCTTATTTTTACAAAGGCGATGGTGTACTGAAGTTTGAAGACGTAAGTGAGGCCTGGGGTACCGCCCGGTTAAGCGGTTATTTCAATGGCGCTTCCTATGCCGACCTCAACAATGATGGAAGGTTAGATATGGTGGTTAACTGCCTTAATGGGAAAGCCCTGGTATTAAAGAACAATCACCCAGATAAATATTCGCTTGAGATCCACCTTAAAGGCAAGGAGGCCAACCGGTTTGGTATTGGTGCCAAAGTATGGCTGTTCTACAATGGCAAAATGCAATACCAGCAACTCTCGCTTACCCGTGGCTTTCAGTCTTCCGTAGAACCCGTATTGCATTTTGGGATAGATAGCCTTCGGTATATCGACAGCCTGCTGATAGTATGGCCTAGTCAGAAGTTTCAATTGGTGCGGAATGTGCCTGCAAAAGGCGACCTGGAGTTCCAGGAAATTTATGCGGGCGGAGTATTTCGGTACGATTCGTTTTTCGCACCGCCGCCACCGGTTCTGCAAAAGATAAGTTCACCCAACGGGCTGACCTGGAAACACCAGGAAAATATTTTTTTCGACCAGAATAAACAGTACCTGATTCCACACCAACTCTCCACGCTGGGGCCGGCGCTGGCGGTGGCAGATATCAACCTGGACGGGCTGGATGATTTTTATATAGGCGGTGCATCCGGGCAGGCAGGCCAGTTATTTATACAGGTAACTCCCGGCCAGTTTCGCGCATCAAGCGGTTCAGATTTTAGTGCCGCAGTGGCAAGCGAGGAAACTGCAGCGCTGTTTTTTGATGCTAACAACGATACCTATCCTGATTTATACGTTGTAAGCGGCGGAAACGAATACGATGCCAACCACCCAGCCCTGGCCGATCATTTTTACCTGAACGATGGGAAAGGAAACCTTCGCCCCGCCCAGGATGCCATTCCTGCATTGCTTCTGAATAAATCCTGTGTGCAGAGCGCTGATTTTGATAAAGACGGCGACCTGGATTTATTGGTGGGTGGTTTATCCGATGCAAAAATTTACGGACTTCCCCAATCGTCCTATTTATTGGTAAACGATGGAAAAGGCAGCTTTACTAAAGCAGATGCGGCAATTGCTCCACTCGATACAATTGGCATGGTTACAACGGCAGCGTTTACCGATCTTAATAAAGATGGCTGGCCCGATCTGGTACTGGCCGGCGAATGGATGCCGGTAAAAATTTACCTGAATAATAAAGGAAAATTTGTTGCCACTGATTTGCCCGCCAGCACCGGCTTATGGCAATCGCTTACCATTGCAGATGTTAATAGAGATGGTTACCCCGACCTGCTGGCCGGTAACTGGGGATTGAATAATAAATTCTATGCCGGGAAGGACGGCCCACTGAAATTATACATTAAGGATTTTGATAAAAACGGGTCTACCGAACAGATCCTGACCTATTCCATCAAAGGAGAAGAATATACATTCCTGGCCAAGGATGAACTGGAAAGAGCCCTTCCCGTACTTAAAAAAGCCTATTTAAAATACAGTGAAGTGGCTGGTAAATCGGTACAGTTTATGTTTTATGATCTGTTTACCGGTTACCTTGAAAAAAAGGCAGAAGTGCTGGCCTCTTCTGTTTTTATCAACGATGGTAAGGGGGGCTTTACAAGACAGGACCTGCCCGACCAGTTTCAATTATCACCTGTTTTTTCCTTTGTTGAACTGGATGCTGCTCACTGGCTGGCGGGTGGAAATTTTTATGGTACCATTCCTTATGAAGGAAGATATGACGGGTTAGAGCCCTCGGTTTTATCCGCCACTGAAAATAACCGCTTAAAATTTTCGGGTCTGATCCCGGGTATAAATGGTGAAATCCGAACAATGAAATGGTTGAAATCAGGAAAAGCAGCTCCGCTGCTCCTGGTTGGCCGAAATAATGAAACGCCTTTATTTTTTAAATCGGCTGAACAGCCTTAAAACTCCAGCTATGATATCTGTGCGATTAATGATTCAGATGGCAGGTGCTGCGCTCCTGACCTTAACAGGTGCCTGCTCTCAGAATAGTCCGGGTGCAACGATCGATCCTCCTGTTACCCCACCTTCAAAAGCCAACGAAGTGGATATGTGGCTCACCAAAGCTGACCAGTCGGAATTATTGAAAAAACAAAACACCGTTATTTATTTTGCCGATACAACCAATGTGTACCCGGTAATTGAAGTGGATTCTGCCACCAGTTACCAGCAGGTTGATGGGTTTGGTTATACGCTAACGGGTGCCAGTGCCTACCTGCTGAATTCTATGGGCAGCGCTAAAAACGCCCTTTTGCAGGAATTATTTGGAACCGGCTCAACCGGAATCGGCATTAGTTATTTAAGAGTTAGTATCGGCGCTTCCGATTTAAGTGCGGAAGTATTCAGTTATAACGACCTGCCGGAAGGCGAAACCGATCCGCAGTTAACAAAATTCTCGTTGAGTAAGGATACGGTTGATTTAATCCCGGTAATAAAAGAAATTCTGGCTATTAATCCGGCTATAAAAATTATGGGATCGCCCTGGAGTCCGCCGGTTTGGATGAAAGACAATAAAAAATCTATCGGTGGTAGTTTACTTCCGCAGTATTACAGTACGTATGCCCGTTACTTCGTTAAATACATTGAGGCTATGAAGGCAAAGGGTATTACGATAGATGCTGTAACTATTCAAAATGAACCCCAGCACGGCGGAAATAATCCCAGCCTGGTAATGTCGGCAGAGCAACAGGCCGATTTTGTTAAGAATCATTTGGGGCCAGCGTTTAAAACAGCAGGGATTCAAACAAAAATTGTGATCTGGGACCATAATTGTGACAACCCGGCGTACCCGATCACTATTTTAAATGATCCGGAAGCCAAAAAGTTTGTTGACGGCTCTGCATTTCATCTTTATGCCGGCGATATCAGCGCACTTAGCACGGTGCAATCCGCGCATCCTGATAAAGCGCTTTATTTTACCGAGCAATGGACTTCATCCAAGGGAGATTTCGGGGGTGATTTAAAATGGCATGTAAAAAATGTTATGATCGGTTCTATGCGTAACTGGAGCAAAATAGCGCTGGAATGGAACCTGGCCAATGACGCAACCTTTGGGCCGCATACACCTGGTGGATGTACAGAATGTAAAGGAGCACTGACCATTACCGGCGCTTCGTTTACAAGAAATGTCAGCTATTATATTGTTGCCCATGCGTCCAAATTTATTCCCGCCGGGTCAGCACGCATAGCCAGTAATGCCGTAGCAAATCTGGCCAACGTGGTATTTAAACGACCCGATGGTAAAAAAGTAATGCTGATCGTCAATGAATCAGGTAGTCCTGCTGGCTTCAATATCAAATACAAAGGAAAACTGGCATTTACTTCACTGCCTGCAGGCGCAGTGGCCACTTATATCTGGTAACATGAAACCTACTATTGTTCTATGGCTGAGCCTAATGCTGCTACTGGCGGCCTGCGGTAAATCTTCCGGTGATTCCGGTAACCCGGCACCTGTGCAACGCCAGGTGGCTGTGCGTTCGATTACGATAGATGGCCGTGCGCTGGAAGATAACACGTTTGATGTTCGGCTGCAGCCCTCGATCCGTATTCAGTTTACCGAACCGATCGATAAGCAATCCGTTGCCGGTGCAATTGTGTGGTCGGCACCAGCTGGCGGTTCAGCACCCGTATTTACCAGCAGCTTCCAAAACAATGATTCGGTCTTGCTTATTACGGCCAGTTCAAAACTTGCCTTTCTAACCAGCTACCGGTTTTCTTTGAATAATTCCATTAAATCGGCATCCGGGGGGCGTTTCATTTCCGTTATCAATAAAACACTGCTTACCTCTATCGATTCTTCCGCTAAGTTTCCAACGCTTTCAGACGAGGCGCTGCTTACGAAAGTGCAGCAACAAACCTTTCGGTATTTCTGGGATTTCGGGCACCCGGTTAGCGGTATGGCAAGAGAACGCAACAGCTCAGGCGATATCGTAACAACAGGTGGTACCGGCTTTGGTATTATGGCTATGCTGGCTGCGGTGGAAAGAGGATTTATTAACCGGCAACAGGGCCTTGACCGTATTAAAACCATTGTAAATTTCCTGGAAACAAAAGCCATACGATACCATGGTGCATTTGCACATTGGATAAATGGCGCATCGGGCCTTACCCAGCCATTCAGCCAGAAAGATAACGGGGCTGATTTGGTGGAAACCTCCTTTCTGATGATGGGATTACTGTCAGCAAGATCCTATTTTGATGCCGGTACGGCGGCAGAAACCGACCTGCGCTCGGCAATAACCGACCTGTATGCAGCAGTAGAATGGGACTGGTTTCGAAGAGATAACGGCGATCAGCTCTACTGGCATTGGAGCCCTGATTATGGATGGGATATGAACCTGCCCATCAGGGGCTGGAACGAATGCCTGGTAACCTATGTACTGGCTGCCGGATCACCAACCCATGCAATTCCGAAATCGGTATATGATAAGGGCTGGGCCAGGGAAGGGGCAATGAAAAATGGAGCTGCTTATTATGGTATCAGCTTGCCATTGGGAGAACCGTTTGGTGGCCCCTTGTTTTTATCTCAGTATTCTTTTCTAGGAATTAATCCGATAGGGTTAAAAGATGCCTATGCAGATTATGAGCTGCAAAACAAACACCATGCTCAGATAAACTACCAGCATAGCCTGGAGAATCCGAAAAAATATTATGGCTACAGTGCGCAGGTATGGGGGTTGTCAGCCAGTGATATTCCAACAGGTTATTCGGCAAGCTCTCCTACCAATGACCTGGGGGTTATTGCACCTACGGCTGCATTATCCTCCTTTCCTTATACCCCCGTGGAATCTATGCAGGCCCTTAAATTTTATTACTATACCCTGGGCGATAAATTATTCAAAGACTATGGTTTTATTGATGCATTCGCCTTGCATCAGCCCTGGTTTGCAGATAGTTTCCTTGCCATTGACCAGGGCCCCATTATTGTTATGATTGAAAATTACCGCACCGGTTTACTCTGGAACCTGTTTACTTCGGCGCCTGAAGTAAAGGCAGCTTTAACAAAACTGGGCTTTACAGCGCCTTATTTATAATTCAAAGGAACACTATGACAACAAGAGCTGTTAGTTGCATCATTTTCCTTTTGCTATGGGTGAATGGGGCACTCTTTGCGCAGAAAAAAAAGCCGGCAAAACTGCCCGTTTTTTCAGCAATGGATCGTCCCCGTGATCTTTCGGATACTGCCTTGCTAGACCTGGTTCAGCGTCAAACCTTTCGGTATTTCTGGGATTTTGCGCACCCGGTTTCGGGGTTGGCAAGAGAACGGAGTAATGAGTCTTTTAATTATGGGGGAGAAGTGGTTACTACCGGAGGATCCGGTTTTGGAATTATGGCCGTAATCGTTGCTACGGAACGCAAGTGGATACCGCGTGATACGGCTGCCCGTTTCCTCTTGAAAATGGTTCGTTTTCTGGCAAAGGCCGACGCTTACCACGGCGTGTTTCCGCATTGGTTAAATGGTGAAACGGGGAAAACGATCCCCTTCAGCCGAAAAGACGATGGGGCTGATCTGGTCGAATCGTCTTTTCTGTTCCAGGGCCTGCTGGCAGCCCGCCAGTATTTTACCGGCAATAATGTGGTGGAACAGGAATTGAGAAATCGCATCAACTGGCTTTGGAACGATATTGAATGGAACTGGTTTACCAATAACCAGGAGGTATTATTCTGGCATTGGAGCCCCAATAATGGCTGGGCTATGAATTTTGCCGTACGCGGATTTAATGAATGCCTCATTATGTATGTGCTGGCAGCTTCTGCTGATCGGTACCCGGTTAGTGCAGCGGTTTATCACAACGGTTGGGCGCAAAGTAATTTTTTCAAAAATGGGAAGGAGTTTTATGGTATTCCTTTACCGCTTGGTTTTGATTATGGCGGCCCGCTGTTTTTTTCGCACTATTCATTTTTAGGATTGGATCCGCGCGGACTTAAAGATCGTTATGCCGATTACTGGTTGCAAAACAGAAATCATACCCTCATTAACCGCGAGCACTGTATCAGAAATCCAAATCAGTTCAAAGGTTATGGCCCGCAATGCTGGGGCTTAACAGCCAGTGATACGTATAACGGCTATGATGCACATTCCCCTACCAATGATAAGGGAACTATTACACCCACTGCGGCCTTGTCGGCATTTCCCTATACACCGGAGTATTCTATGCAGGCGCTGCGTCATTTTTACGAGAACCTGGGCGATAAAATCTGGTCGGCTTACGGTTTTGTAGATGCGTTTAATGAAGGGCAAGGCTGGTATGCTTCCAGTCATCTGGCAATTGATCAGGGCCCTATTATTGTAATGATTGAAAACTACCGCTCAGGTTTAATCTGGAAATTGTTCATGTCTTGCCCCGAGGTACAGCAGGGATTAAAAAAACTTGGCTTTGAAAGCCCTTATCTGAAATAGGTTAAAACTTGACATATGAAAAATCTTTCGCGTAAGCAATTCCTTCAGCAGTCTGCATTGGCAGGAGCAGCAATCCTGCTGTCTTCGGTAGAGGCGGTTGCTCTCCTGGAAAATAAGAAAATGAAGATAGGTATTATCGGGTGTGGAAGCGTATCCGGACAATACCTGCCGCACCTGGCAAAATCACCGCATGTGGAGTTGGTGAGCCTTTGCGACATTATTATGGAACGGGCAAAAAACCGGGCAGCTGAATATAAGGTGACCAACGTGTACGATCATATAGATAAACAATTGGCTGGAGCTCCCTTTGATCTGCTGGTGAACCTGACCGATATGCAGGAACATGGCAGGCTCAATAAAATAGCACTTACCAAAGGCAAACATGTATGGAGCGAAAAGCCAATGGCCAATACCTATAAAGAAGGCCGGGCATTACTGGAGCAGGCGCGCGCCAAAGGGCTTCGTATCTGGGGGGCGCCGGCGGTGGTAAACAGCCCGCAATTTGCTTTTATGAGTAAAACGATCCAGGAAGGCAAACTCGGGCGCTTAGCAGCTGCACACGCTCATTACGGACACGAAGGACCAAGCTGGTCGGCTTTTTTCTATGAAAAAGGGGGCGGTAGTTTACCAGACCTCGGTGTCTATAACCTGGCAACCCTTACGGGTTTACTGGGCCCAGCCAAATCGGTCATTGCTATGACTACCATCGTAACACCGGAAAGAACGGTCGATAACAAAGGAAAAATAAAAGTAGAAGCAGAGGATAATGCCATGCTTATTCTGGAACATGCCGGTGGTGTGTTATCTCACGTGCAAAGTGGGTTTAACTATTTTGATCCGTATGGGCATGGGGGAAAAGGGCAGGACAGGCATACGATTTCCATCTGGGGATCAAAAGGAAATATGGGATTGGTAGGTTATGATTGGGCGCCTTTTGGGGTTGATCTGGCCACTATGGAGGCACCTGCACCGGTACGGCATGTGCCCGATCCGGGTTCCTATGTATGGCAGGAAGGAGCAACCGTAATTGCTGCTGCATTGCTTGAAAAAAACGAACCACTGATTTCTCCGGAACATGCATTGCATGTTCTGGATATCATTGAGTCGGCCCGCGCTTCCTCACAAACCGGTCAAAAAATCAGTCTCCAATCCAGCTTCCGCTGGCCAATTGTTTAACTTCCCTTCGCCATCGGTCGGCTGCCACCCTTCCGGTAAATAGAAATTATGAGCGAACAACGAACATACGACGCTATTGTAGTGGGAAGCGGCATCAGCGGAGGCTGGGCCGCCAAAGAGCTGTGCGAAAAAGGGCTGAAAACCCTGGTGCTGGAGCGGGGCCGGATGGTGAAACACCTGAAGGATTATCCCGGCATGAATAATCATCCCTGGGAGTTTAAGCACCGCGGCGCAATTACCCATAAGCAGCGAACGGAGAATCCGCTGATCAGCAAAGCCGCCGGCTATGCAGAAGATACACAGCATTTCTTCATTAAAGACGCTGACCATCCGTATGTGCAGGAAAAGCCATTTGAATGGATTCGGGGATACCAGGTTGGCGGCAAATCCTTAACCTGGGGCCGAAGCTGCCAGCGTTGGAGCGATTATGAATTTAATGCACCCAAACAATACGGTTTTGCGGTTGACTGGCCAATCCGGTATAAAGACATTGCACCCTGGTACAGCCATGTAGAAAAATTTGTAGGTATATGTGGTAACAAGGATAATATTGCCGCTATGCCCGATGGCGAATTTCTGCCGGCCTATGAACTCAACTGCGTTGAAAAACATATGCAGCAACAGCTCTGGGAAAAATGGCAGCGGCACCTGATCTCCGGAAGATGGGCGCATTTGACAGAGCCTGCACCCATACACCAGGAGCAGGGCAGAGGAAGCTGCCAGAA
Source organism: Flavihumibacter sp. CACIAM 22H1 (assembly GCF_001601815.1). Classification (GTDB taxonomy): domain Bacteria; phylum Bacteroidota; class Bacteroidia; order Chitinophagales; family Chitinophagaceae; genus Flavihumibacter. Next base: position 68,007 of record NZ_LUKG01000012.1, on the reverse strand, counting down.
CAGAAATCTTTGCATGCGCGGATGTCCTTTCGGAGGATATTTCAGCTCCAACAGCAGCACCCTGCCCTGGGCAGAAAAAACCGGGAATCTAACCATTCGCCCGGATTCGGTGGTGCATTCCATACTTTATGACGAACAACAGAAAAAAGCCATCGGCGTTCGGGTAATTGATGCCGTTAGTAAGCAACAGATCGATTATTTTGCCTCCCTTGTATTCCTGAATGCTTCTGCACTCAATACCAACCTTATTTTACTCAACAGCCGGTCTAAGCGGTTTCCCAACGGGTTGGGGAATGATCATGACCTGTTGGGCAGGTTTATCTGTTTTCATAACTACAGGGGGTATATGAATGGCGAAATGCCCGGTTTTGAAACAGGTTATTACAAGGGTCGCCGGCCAGCCGAATGTGTTATCCCGAATTTCAGAAACCTCGGAAAAAAAGAAATGGACTTCCTGGGCGGTTATGTCATCTTCACGGGCGCTTATCGCCCGTGGACAGATGCTGCAGCACATCCGGGAAAAATAGGCGCCGAATTAAAAGAAACGCTTACCGAACCAGGCCCCTGGCGTATTTATATGTATATGCAGGGAGAAACAATTCCCAAAGCAAGCAACCGGGTGTATTTACACCCTACAGAAAAAGATGCCTGGGGTATTCCCCTGTTGGTGACCGATGTATCCTACGACGAGAATGATGAAAAAATGTTGCAGGATTTCCTGGAACAAGGTAAACTCATGCTCGAATCCATGGGCGTAAAAAACCTGGAAGCACACGATAGCCGGCAGGCGCCGGGCCTTGATATACATGAAATGGGGGGCGTTCGAATGGGTAAGGATCCGTCCAGCTCCCTGCTGAACGAATGGAATCAATTACACCTTTGTAAAAACGTATTTGTAACGGATGGGGCCTGTATGACAAGCACCGGCAATCAAAGTCCCTCGATTTTGTATATGGCATTTGCTGCACGGGCAGTACAGCATGCAGTTGAGGAACTGAAAAAAGGAAATTTATAAAACGACCTACATGAGCCATTTTTTCTCTCCCCAAAAAACGATTCTGCTGGAGCCCGGCTGGGCATTGGTTCGCATAGTAACCGGATTACTTATGACCTATCATGGCTGGGAGGTATTTGATGCGTCAAAAATGACGGAGTATGCCGGCTGGCTGACATACTTGTCTGCCGGCACTGCCAGCACATTGGTGTATACAGGAAAAGCGGCAGAGCTATTGTCTGGTATCCTGTTAACCCTTGGATTATTTACCCGGCTGGCAGTTTGGCCCATGATCGGTACCATGCTGTTCATCGCCTTCATCCTGGGAAACGGGAAGATCTGGTATGGCGATCAGCATCCTTTTTTATTTGTATTACTGGGCTTATTGTTCTTTTTCCGGGGCTCGGGTAAATACAGCCTCGATCAGCAATTTTTTTCAACTAAAATTCCGCTGCTTTTAGGTTTAGTTCTACCGCTCTGCTCACCGGCACAGAAAAAATCAGCGCCGGCTACTGTGCTGGCACAAAGCACGTATTGTAATCCTATCAATCTTGATTATGGGTATACGCCTATACCTAATTTCAGCGAATGGGGAAGACACCGCGCAACTGCCGACCCGGTGATTGTGACGTACAAGGGAGACTATTATTTATTCTCCACCAATCAATGGGGCTATTGGTGGAGTGCCGATATGCTGAACTGGAATTTCGTAGCTCGGAAATTTCTAAAACCCTCCCATAAAGTTTATGATGAATTGTGTGCGCCCGCAGCAGTGGTAATAGGTGATACCATGCTGGTTTTCGGGTCTACCTACAGCAGCAATTTTCCTTTATGGATGAGCACCAATCCCAAAGGCAATGAATGGAAAGAAGCGCTTGATTCATTGGAGATCGGTGGTTGGGACCCCGCTTTTTTTCTGGACGACGACGGCCGTTTTTATATGTACAATGGCAGCAGCAACCGGTACCCGCTTTATGGAATAGAACTGGATCGCAAAACATTTCAACCGATTGGCACCCGAAAGGAACAATATTTCCTGGAAGACTGGCGGTATGGCTGGCATCGATTTGGAGAATATATGGATAATACCTTTCTCGATGGATTTATTGAAGGAGCCTGGATGACCAAACACAAGGGTAAGTATTACCTGCAATGGGGTGGCCCGGGTACCGAAATGAGCGGGTATGCAGATGGCGTAGTGGTAGGTGATTCGCCCTTGGGACCGTTTACACCTCAATCTGATCCGGTCAGCTTTAAGCCGGGCGGATTTGCCCGCGGTGCTGGCCATGGCGCTACCTACCAGGATCCCTGGAAAAATTATTGGCATGTGTCCACGATGGGTATTAATGTTAAAAATACCTTTGAACGGCGCAACGGAATTTGGCCGGCCGGCTTTGATGAAGACGGCGTTATGTATTGCAATACGGCTTTTGGAGATTATCCGCATTACCTGCCGAATGGCGAAACCAATCACCTGAAAAGCCGCTTCACCGGCTGGATGCTGCTGAACTATAAAAAACCGGTACAGGTTTCGTCTACACTGGGTAGTTATACAGCAAATAATGCGGTTGATGAATCTATTAAAACCTACTGGAGTGCCCAAACAGCTAATGCCGGAGAATGGATTCAGACCGATCTGGGCGCTGTATCCTCCGTCCACGCTATTCAACTGAATTATGCCGATCAGGATGCAGCTTTCCTGGGAAAACAAACCGATATTTTTCACCAGTATAAACTCTATAGTTCATTAGATGGGAAAAAATGGACCCTGCTGGTAGATAAAAGCAAAGAAAAAAAAG
>NZ_LUKG01000012.1:16469-64733 GCF_001601815.1 Flavihumibacter sp. CACIAM 22H1 | reverse complement strand
CATCCATATGCCAACCGGCAAATTTGCTCTTTCAGGTTTTCGTGTTTTTGGTAAAGGAAAAGGAGCAGTGCCCGAAAAGGTGAAAACATTTTTGGTGTTACGGACAGAGAAAGACAAACGCAGTGCTTATATAAAATGGTCGCCTGTAGATAATGCGTATGCGTATAATATTTATTATGGGACGATCCGGATAAATTATACAACTGTATAATGGTGCACGAAGGAAACGAATACTATTTTAAAGGAATGGATAAAGAGAAAATTTACTATTATAGTATCGAAGCAGTTAATGAAAATGGTGTTTCGGAAAAAACTTCGGTACAAAAAGTAAATTAAATTTTATTCTGTTATGCAACCAGTAAACAGTTATTTAACGCGTTGGGCAGCCTTTGTATTACTGCTTTTTATAAATAAGGCAGTAGGTGCACAGGAGCTGCCGCCCCTGGTGGAAGAAGGGAAAGCACCTGTATTGTCCTTCCATTCCGGCAAAGCTTTTTATAAGGATATACAGGATTTCAAGGCGGCAGATAGTGTAAAAATGCCACCAGCCAATGCAATTCTTTTAATCGGAAGTTCTTCGTTTACCTATTGGCGTGATGTGTCGGCTTATTTCCCCGGTTATACCATTCTTAACCGTGGTTTTGGGGGGTCAACCCTGCCCGATCTGATCCGTTACCAGGATTTTATCATCTATCCGTATAAACCAAAACAAGTGCTTATTTACTGTGGCGAAAATGATTTTGCCTCGTCCGATTCAGTAGATGTAACCACGGTAGTAAACCGGTTCAAACAATTGTTTTGGGATATTCGGGTACGCTTACCCAAGGTGCCGATCAGTTATGTGGCTATGAAACCCAGCCCTAGCCGGTACCGGTTATTACCCAAATACATAGAAGGTAACCGACAGATCAGGACCTTCCTGGCCACCCAGAAACTGACCTCCTTTATTGACGTGTTTCCTGCTATGCTGGGGCCGGATGGTCGTCCGATTGGCAAACTATTTACTGCAGACAGTTTGCATATGAATGCCGAAGGGTATGCCATCTGGCAGAAGATAATCAGACCGTATTTAAAAAAAGGCAACTAAAAAACTAACACTATGCGACCCGCTATTACTGCTTTACGCCCGGTTTTATTCCCCGCAATGGTATTGCTGTTACTACAGCATCCTGTTTTTGCTCAACAGAAAATGAACCAGTTTATAACTGGGTTGATGGCAAAAATGACGGTTCAGGAAAAGATTGGCCAGTTGAACCTGGTAGTTGGTGGTGAAGCTACTACGGGTTCGGTGGTTAGTACAGGTGTGGAGGAAAAGATTAAACAGGGAAAAGTGGGCGGAATTTTTAGTGTGTCCAGTCCGCAGCGGATCCGTCGTATCCAGGAACTGGCGGTTCAGCAAAGCCGGCTCAAAATTCCAATCATTTTTGGGATGGATGTGATCCATGGCTATCGTACCATATTCCCCATTCCATTAGGATTGGCTGCGTCCTGGGATATGCAACGGATTGAAGAATCGGCCCGCATAGCAGCCCAGGAAGCCACAGCAGATGGGTTGAACTGGACCTTTTCACCAATGGTGGATATTTCTCGCGATCCCCGCTGGGGAAGAATTTCAGAAGGTTCCGGAGAAGATCCCTTTTTGGGTTCAGCAATTGCTGCGGCCATGGTACGAGGTTACCAGGGTAAAGACCTTTCGGCCGATAATACCCTGCTGGCCTGCGTAAAACATTTTGCGTTATATGGTGCCGCAGAAGCTGGTCGGGATTATCATTCGGTTGATATGAGCCGTATCAGAATGTTCAATGAATATTTTCCTCCCTATAAAGCGGCTATTGATGCAGGCGTAGGTACGGTAATGAGCTCATTTAATGATGTGGAAGGCATTCCTGCCAGTGGTAACAAATGGCTGCTTACTGATGTGCTGCGCAAACAATGGGGCTTCAAAGGCATGGTGGTATCGGATTATACCTCAGTAAATGAAATGATCGATCATGGCCTGGGTGATCTGAAAGCCGTATCGGCACTTTCCCTGAAAGCCGGCCTTGACATGGATATGGTAGGGGAGGGATTTCTGACCACCCTGGAAGCCTCCCTGAAAGAAGGAAAAATTACGCTGGCTGAAATTGATCGTGCCTGCCGATTGGTGCTGGAGGCAAAATATAAACTCGGGCTATTTGAAGATCCTTTCCGGTATTGTAACGAGGCGCGGGCACAACAGGAAATTTTTTCTGCCAAACACCGGGGCATTGCCCGCGCAACTGCGGCACGCTCATTTGTACTCCTGAAAAACCAGGGAGTATTACCCCTGGCCCGGAAAGGAAAAATTGCATTGGTAGGTCCACTGGCAGACGCTAAAGAAAATATGGTAGGTACCTGGTCTGTATCGGCCGATGTATCCAAAGCTACCTCTCTGCTGGCCGGTTTAAAGGAAGTGGCTGGTACAGGGGTAGAAATCGGTTACGCGAAGGGGGCTAATGTAACGGAAGATTCGGCGTTGGAAGCCCGTACCAGTGTATTTGGCAAACCCTGGCAGCGCGATGCCCGCCATCCCGACACCCTGCTTGCAGAAGCCGTAAAACTGGCCCAGTCTGCGGATGTGATAGTAGCTGCCTTGGGAGAACTGGCTGAATTTACGGGCGAATCGTCCAGCAGAACGGATCTCAACCTGCCGAACAGCCAGAAAAAACTGATAGATGCCCTGTTGGCCACCGGCAAACCGGTAGTGATGGTATTGTTTACCGGCCGGCCGCTTACCATTGTGGAAGAAGATAAAAAGCTTCCCGCCATATTAAACGTGTGGTTCGGTGGTTCGGAAGCCGGGTATGCAATTAGTGACGTATTGTTTGGAGATGTAAACCCATCTGGTAAGCTGCCGGCCACTTTCCCGCGGAATGTAGGACAGATTCCTATCTATCATAGCTATAAAAGCACAGGCCGTCCGCTTGTAGGAGATGAATTTCAGAAATTTCGCTCCAATTACCTCGATGTTTCCAATACGCCGCTTTATCCGTTTGGCTATGGACTAAGTTATACCAGGTTTGATTACAGCCCGGTTAAACTGAGTAAAACCCGGTTAAAAGGTGCTGAAAAACTGGTAGCATCCGTTCGGGTTACCAATAGCGGGAAATATGCCGGTGAAGAAGTGGTACAACTTTACCTGCGTGATCTGGTAGCTACCAACACCCGGCCACTGAAAGAATTAAAAGGGTTTCAGAAACTGCTTTTGCAGCCGGGCGAAACAAAGGAGGTACGTTTCGAAATTACCACCGAACTGCTAAAATTTTACGATAATAAACTCCGCTACGATTGGGAACCAGGTGAATTCACTGTATTTATAGGAACTAATTCGCGTGATGCGGCGGCGGCCAACTTCACCTGGTTACGCTAACCCGGTGCAGAAATAATGTACCTTCGCCGTATGAACCGTTACCGGCTTTTTTCAATTGTTCCGATTGCCTTGTTGGTATTCGTCTGTTCTTTTTCACAGCATGGAAGCGATGAAAAAAAATGGATTGAACTCTTTAATGGCAAGCATATCCGAAACTGGATCGTGAAAGTCAACCACCATGAAGTGGGGGTGAATTTCGGAAATACCTTTCGGGTAGAAGACGGGTTGATCAAAGTGCGGTATGATCAATACGGGGCATTTAATAACCAGTTCTCACATCTTTACTTTAAGCGTCCATTTTCACATTACCACTTGCTGGTGGAATATCGGTTTACCGGTAAATTCAAAGAAGATGCACCGGGTTACACCTATCGTAACAGTGGTGTGATGATGCATTCCCAGGATCCCCGGACCATGCTGAAGGACCAGGATTGGCCGATTTCCATAGAAATGCAGTTTCTGGGTGGCCTTGGAGACGGTAAACCTCGCCCCACTGGAAATCTTTGTACACCCGGAACAGATGTAGTTTATGAAGGCAAAATTGATCCCCGGCACTGCATAGATTCCCGCTCCCATACCTATGATGGCGACCAATGGGTAACCGCAGAAGCCATAGTGTTGGGCGATAGTCTGATCAAACATATTATCAATGGCGATACGGTGCTGCAGTATTCCAAACCCCAGGTGGGCGGCGGCGTTGTAACCAATTTTGATCCCAAGTATAAAGTGGATGGAACGCCGTTGAAAAAAGGGTATATCGCATTACAATCCGAGGGACAGGAAATAGATTTTCGAAGGGTGGCGATCCGGATCTTAAAGCGCTAAACCAGGATGCCGTACCTTAGTAATATGGAAAAAATAGAAACCATCATCCTGGATCTGGGCGGCGTTTTGCTAAATATCAGCTTTGAAGCCACCGAAAAAGCCTTTGAGTCGATCGGACTTACCAATTTCCACCAATATTTTTCGCAATACAAAGCTTCCCCCCTGTTTGAGCAGCTGGAAACCGGTGTTGTTTCGGAGCAGGAATTCTATTCCTATTTCCGTAAGGAAACCAAGTTGCAGGTAGACGATGAAGCCATTACGAAAGCATGGAATGCTATGTTGCTGGATTTTCCGCCGGAGAGGATTGAATGGTTACGGGGACTGGAAGATCGTTACCGGGTGTTTCTATTCAGTAATACCAATAGCATTCACCACGAAGCATTCCAGTTGAAATTCAGTGCCGAGTTCCCTGGTAAACCCTTTGACCTTCATTTCGAAAAAGCCTATTACTCACATATACTTGGAAAGCGCAAGCCCTATATCGATGCTTTCCAGGCATTGATCAGCGATGCGGGTATTAACCCAGCGACCACCGTTTTCATAGATGATACCAAAACCAATGTAGAGGCAGCTGAAAAAGCGGGTATGAAGGGGATTTTTTTAACCAATGGGCAAACTGTGTTGGAGTTGGGGTTGGGGTAGGTGGAAAGGAGATGCTGGTTGGTTCAGACAGGTACAGACCTGCAATAGGCCTGTTTTTTATTTAATTATTGTAGATGGTTTTGAGGGTTGGCACAACAAATTTTAGCAGCATATCCCGTCTTACTGCCTAATATGACCCAATAAAATATTAAAATATTATTTAATAATATCCTGCCCTTATTCCCCTCTCACCTCCTCGAATTCAATATAATCCCCTTTCGACGGGGCAGGGCGCTGGCTGTGCGAGGCATTGGGTGAACCGGTAGAATTGTTTGGCTGGTATTGCCCCTGTTGTTGCATGCGGGCTTCCATTTCTTCCTGGGCGGCTTTGAATTGGCGACGAACGGACCTGGTAGCACGGGTAACCGGAATAACAAATCCAACAATGAATTTATAAGCGATGTAGGCCAATAACAGTAATAATACAGTTTTTAACATAGCCGTGTAAAGGTACAACCTCTGGCCAGATCATTTTTGTTAATCTTGCCCTTCCGATCAGGCGCAGCACCGGGGAGCAGCACATTTGGATCGTATGCATGTTTTACCTTACATTTGCATCGGAAAAAGAAGCAAGAGAAGGGAACGGAAGCGTTCCCTTCTTCTATTTTCGAAATTGACAAATCAGGCAGTGTGGTAAATGAAACGTATATCCAGGCAGTAGCGCAGTTCATGAAGGAACTGCTGGAAGGAGACGAGGATTGCTTTTTGGTGGAAGTGAAAATCAAACCCACCAATAATTTCAAAGTATTCCTGGATGCTGATTCGGGCATTTCCATTGCCAGGTGTATCAATTTTAACCGGGCGCTGTACAAGAAAATTGAAGAAGCGGGCTGGTTTCCGGAAGGTGATTTTTCGCTGGAAGTATCCTCGCCGGGCCTGGATGAGCCGCTGAAACTTTGGAGGCAGTACAAGAAAAACATCGGCAGGATGGTAGACATCACCCTCCTGGATGGCAGCCATCTCACCGGGAAATTGCTGGAAGTAACCGAAGATGGTTGTGTAGTGGAAGAAACAAAAGGGAAAAACAAAAAAAAGGAAGTGATTACCCACTCCCTCTTATTTGAGCATATAAAACAAACAAAAATTCAGGTAGTATTCTAAATAACACTACTATGGCAAGTATCAATTTGATTGAAGCATTCCAGGATTTTAAAGAGGCGGAGAACATTGATCGTCCGACTATGATGAAAGTAGTTGAAGACGTATTCAAAACCCTTCTCCGGAAGAAATATGGAAGTGATGAGAATTTTGACGTAATCGTGAACGCTGAAAAAGGGGACCTTGAGATCATTCGCCGCCGGATGATTGTAGACGATGGCGCCGTGGAAGACCCACTGGCCGAGATCGCCTACTCGGAAGCCCGGAAAATTGAACCCGATTACGAAGTTGGGGAAGAATTGTACGAAGAAGTGGAGATCCTGGATTTTGGCCGCAGGGCTATCCTGGCTGCCAAACAAACCCTTGCCAGCCGGATCAGTGACCTGAAAAAGAATGTACTGGTAAAAAAATATGGCGATCGGGTCGGAGAAATCATTAATGCAGAGGTTTACCAGGTTTGGAAAAAGGAAATTCTGCTGCTGGATGAGGAAGGAAATGAGCTGATTCTGCCCAAAAGCGAGCAGATTCCGCAGGATTATTTCAAAAAAGGGGAGACCATCCGGGCCGTTGTAAAAAAGGTGGAATTAAAAAATAATTCACCCGTAATCATTTTATCGCGCACCAGTCCGTCTTTCTTAGCTAAATTGCTTGAAATTGAGGTACCGGAGATCTTTGATGGATTGATAGTTATCAAGAAAATTGTCCGCGAACCAGGCGAAAGAGCCAAAGTAGCGGTAGAATCCTACGACGACCGCATTGACCCGGTAGGGGCCTGTGTGGGTATGAAAGGAAGCCGCATCCATGGTATCGTTCGGGAATTAAAGAACGAAAACATAGATGTGATCAACTACACCAATAATCAGCAGCTCCTCATCCAAAGAGCCCTGACACCGGCCAAGATTACCAGTATGGAACTGGACAACGAAAAGCACCATGTGAATGTCTTCCTTAAACCTGACCAGGTATCCCTGGCCATTGGTCGTAAGGGCGTGAATATCAAGCTGGCACAGGAATTGACCAGCCTGACTATTGACGTATTCCGCGATAATGAGGGAGAACCCGAAGAATACGATATCGACCTGGATGAATTCAGCGACGAAATCGAAACATGGATCATTGATGAATTAAAACGCATTGGTTGCGATACCGCACGCAGCGTTTTGGATCTTACAGTGGACGAACTAGAGAGAAGAACTGACCTGGAGCGTGAAACAATTGAAGATGTGAAGAAAGTGCTTCAGGCTGAATTCGAAAAAGAATAAGTTTCGAACAAAGAAAACAAAATAAGGTCTGCATGGGGCAGACGCAATAAGTACGAATGGCAGAAACAACAACACCTAGATTGATGGCCGCCGCCAAGGAATTTAACGTTGGGAAGGACACCCTCGTAGAATTTCTGGTGAGCAAAGGTTTTGATCGCGATGAACTGAAACCCACTTCCAAACTCACTGAGGACATGTACAATGCCTTGCAGCGAGAGTTCCAGGGAGATAAAGTGGCTAAGATCAAGAGCGATCAGATCGACCTGCCCAAAGGCAGTGTGCAGGAAAAGAAGAAGAAAGAAGAAGAAGAATTGCTCTTCCGTAAGGAAACTAAGAAAACAGAAGCCCCTGCCGAAAAACCGGCGGTGGAAGAAGCTGCACCTGCAGTTGAAGCTGAACAGCCTGTAAAGGAACAGCCGAAAGAAACGGTGAAGGAAGAGCTGACCCTGCCCGTTACACCGGTGGTGGCGGAAGTTCCTGCACAGCCGGAACCAATTGCTCCGAAAGAAAAGCCTGAACCTAAACAGGAGGAGCCGGCACCCGCAGAAGAGCCCGTTAAACCCAGCAGCCCGGCTATTGAAGGGCCGAAGATCATAGACAAAATTGACCTGTCTGCCATTGACTCGTCTACCCGTCCTAAGAAACTGGTAAAAAAGCAGGAGCCCAAAGAAGCACCTAAGGCACCAGAAAAAGAGGCGCCTAAAGAAACGGAGCAGCCGGTTATTGCTAAAAAAGAAGAAAACGCCCCGGTAAAACAACCCGAAACACCGGTTACCGGTCCTGAAGAAGCGGTGCAACAGCCGCCGGCAATTGAAAATATACAGGCAGAACGACTAACCGGGCCGAAAATCATGGGTAAAATCCAATTACCGGTAGATAGTGATACGCGGCCGAAGCCGGCAGCTGCCGGTCCGGGTGGAAATGCCAGCCAGGATGAAAAACGCAAGCGGAAACGTATTCCGATTGATAAAAAAGGTGAAAATATTACCCGCCAGCAGGCCAGTGGCCAGCAACAGGGAGGTGGATTCCGTGGTGGTCAGGGGCAAGGTGGCCAGGGACAAGGTGGTAACCGCTTCCAGCGCCCCGGCCAGGGTGGCCATCAGGGCGGACGCGGTGGTCAGCAAGGCGGTGGCAACCGCGGTGGTGCACACCAACGGAACCAGCCACGCGAGGTAAAAGAAATTGATCAGAAAGAAATCCAGGAAAAAATACGCCAGACACAGGCTAAAATGGCCGGTGGTAGCGGAAACCAGAAAGGCGGACGGGGTATGAAAACCCGTCGACTGCGCGAAAAACGTGCCGGTATGGCCGAAATGGAAGGCGCGGAAGCACAGGATATGTCACTACAGGTAACCGAGTTTATCAGTGTAAGCGAATTGGCTGCCCTGATGGACGTAAGTTATGCCGAGGTGATCGGAAAATGTATGGGACTGGGTATGATGGTATCCATCAATCAGCGCCTTGATGCAGAAGTAATTGAACTGGTAGCCAGCGAATTCGGCTTCAACGTGGAGTTTATCGGGGTGGATGATGCCGATGCCATGGATGAAGAGGAAATTGTGGACGATCCGGAAGATCAGAAACCGCGCTGGCCGATTGTTACCATCATGGGCCACGTTGACCATGGTAAAACATCCCTGCTCGATTATATCCGGAACGCCAATGTGGTAGGTGGTGAAGCCGGCGGTATTACACAGCACATCGGTGCCTATACCGTAGACCTTCCGAATAACAAAAAAATCGCCTTCCTGGATACACCCGGGCACGAAGCCTTTACGGCCATGCGTGCACGTGGTGCCAAGGTTACTGATATTGCGGTAATTGTGGTGGCAGCCGACGATGCGGTGATGCCGCAAACAAGGGAAGCTATTTCCCACGCCCAGGCAGCGGGTGTACCAATGATTTTTGCCATCAACAAAATCGATAAAGACGGCGCTAATCCGCAGAAAATATACGAGCAATTAGCTGGTATGAACATCCTGGTAGAAGAATGGGGTGGTAAATTCCAGAGCCAGCAATTGAGTGCCAAAAGCGGGTTGAATGTAGACCTGCTGCTGGAAAAAATTCTGCTCGAAGCCGAATTGCTGGAACTAAAAGCCAACCCCGACCGGGAAGCCAACGGTACCATTATCGAAGCATCACTGGATAAAGGACGCGGATACGTGGCTACTGTACTGGTTCAGAATGGTACCCTAAAACAGGGCGACCTGGTAGTATCGGGCCAGTATTTTGGACGGGTTAAAGCCATGTTCAATGAGCGGAACAAAAAACTGGACGCAGCTCTCCCTTCTACCCCGGTATTGATCCTCGGGCTGAATGGTGCGCCGCAGGCAGGTGAAACCTTCCGCGTATTTGAAGATGAGTCCGAAGCAAAAGAAGTAGCCAGCAGAAGAGCACAGATTCTGCGCGAACAGGGAATACGCACGAAGAAACATATTACCCTGGATGAAATCGGACGACGACTGGCACTGGGTAACTTTAAACAGCTTAACCTCATTATCAAAGGTGACGTGGATGGATCGGTGGAAGCCCTTTCCGATTCCCTGATCAAACTCAGCACGGAAGAAATTGCCGTAAACGTGGTACACAAAGCCGTAGGCGCTATTACCGAAAGCGATGTATTGCTGGCAACCGCTTCCGATGCTATCCTCATCGGCTTTAACGTGCGGGCCTCTACGCAGGCAGCCCGCTTGGCTGATAACGAAGGTGTTCAGATCAAAACCTATTCCATCATCTATAACGCCATTGAGGAAATCAAGAGCGCTATGGAAGGCATGCTGGAACCCAAGGTGCAGGAAAAAGAAGTGGCCACCGTGGAAGTACGCGAAGTGTACAAATTCGACAAAGCAACCGTTGCAGGCTGTTTTGTTACAGAAGGAAAACTCAAACGCGACAGCAAAGTCCGCCTCTTCCGCGATGGGGTACTTATTTATCCCAGAACAGAAGGCGCCTTTGCGGAACTCGGCAGCCTGAAACGATTTAAAGACGATGTAAAAGAAGTGAACAATAATTACGAGTGTGGTCTTACACTTAAAAATTTCAGCGATATCCAGGTGGGTGATACCATTGTGGCAATCGAAGAAGAAGAAGTGAAAAGAACCTTGTAAGAGCAGACGCTGCTCAGACTCTTATCGCTTTGTTAAATAATAGAACCGTTAACACAGGAGCTGGTCTCCTGTGTTAACTTTAATAGGATTACCGAGATTATGCAGAAATTCCTTTTTACAATACTCCTGGGGCTGTTAGCAACAGGTAGTCAGGCACAAACCCGTAAAGTGGTGGCGGATAAAATTGTGGGTGTGGTAGGTGATAAAATCATTCTTCAATCAGATATAAGAAATGCTATACTGGATGCACAGCGCCAGGGGCAGCAGGTACCTGAAAATGCAGAATGTTTTATTATGGAGCAAGCCCTGGCTCAAAAAGCAATGGTACTGCAGGCCGAAAAAGATTCCCTGGTAGTTAGTGAGGAAGAAATTGATGGAATGCTCGATAACCAGATCCGCCAGTTTATTGGAATGTACGGTTCCAAAGAAGCCCTGGAGCAGATTGCCGGCAGAACAGTTTACCAGATCAAAGAAGATTTTCGCCAGAATTTCAGGGAACGCCGCCTGGCCGAGCAAATGCGGAATAAAATTGTTGCCAGTATCAAAATTACCCCCACAGAAGTAAAAGAGTATTTTGATAAAATTCCTACCGACAGCTTAATGTTCTATGAAAGCGAGCTGGAGATCGGGGAAATAGTTGTGTACCCGAAAGCCAGCCGTGATCTGGAATTGTATGCTATTGAAGAACTGAACGATTACAAACAGCAGGTTGAGTCAGGTAAGGCCAAATTTGAAACACTGGCAAGTTTATATACCGATGATCCGGGGAGCAAAAATACCGGGGGTATGTACCAGATCAACCGCACGGAAAAACAAATGGATCCTACCTTCATTTCCAATGCGTTTCGCTTAAGAGAAGGCCAGGTTTCGCCTGTTTTTAAATCCAAATTTGGCTATCACATCATCCAGATGGTAAACCGGGCCGGCGACGATGCTACGGTACGCCATATTCTCCGTATCCCTGCCATTACAGATACCGAAGTGGCTGAATCTGTAACCAAACTGGATTCTGTGCGTAATGACCTGCTGGCCAATAAATACGATTTTGGGGCCGCTGTTTCGAAATACAGCGAATCCGACGAATCCAAATTTACCGGCGGTATGAAACAATGCGGCCAGGGTTCTTATTGCACCATCGACCAACTCGACAAAGATATGGTGGTGGCTTTAAAAGGATTAAATCCCGGCAGCTTCAGTGAACCATTGGTCTATACCGATGAAAGAGGTAAAAAAGGGGTACGGTTAATTTACCTGAAAACCCGTACCGAACCCCACCGCGAAAACCTGAAAGATGATTATAACAAGGTAGCGGATCGTGCGCTGGAAATTAAAAAGATGGAAGCCGTTGATAAATGGTTTAAAAGCAAGATCCCCACCTTTCACCTGGTTATCGATCCCCAATTTACTGCCTGTACCCAACTGGGTATTTGGATGAACAGCATCACGAAGAACCAGTAATACAATATTCTAATGAAATCAGCAGATGGTCTGTCTTCGGGCAGACCTTTTTTGTGTAATTTTAAGAATGCACACCCTCGCTGCCATGCCTCCCTTACAACAGGAACAAACCAGCTACCAGCTTTTTTCCGATGAGCAATCGAGGGTAATAAGTATTTGTCCGGGTTTAATAAGCCAACTCTCCAATGCCCTGCAGGCAGGAAGAAACCGATTGGATGATTTACTGCACCTCGATTCAAAAGCAAGCGCCTTACTCCGCTTTGCCACCCAAACCAGGCAACCCGTTCATTTCAGGGCATCGCTTCGGATGGATGCCGGAATTTTATTTCCCCTGTACTGGACCATTATTCCGCAAGCCGATGGCTATCAATGGTATGGTTTCCCGGTTTCTGAAAAAAATGAGTCAGAAAACCGGTTGAACGAAATTGAACGCACTTTATCCTCCCTCCACGATATAGTTTTTGAACTGGATGATAAAGGCCGGTTCACTAATTTTTGGGTGGACGATGTGAATAAACTCTTCCTGCCACCTGCTGCATTTTTAGGAAAGGAGTTGGAAGAAGTACTGGCTGGCTTTCCGGCCCCAGTTGGGGATAAACTGCTGGATGCCTACCGGCAGGCCAGAAACAGTCAGCTGAAATTTTCAGTTGAATATGCCTCCCCCGACCAGGCCAATTGGTTTGTATGCCGCTTTATGCCGGTACGCTTTGCCGACAAATCATTTGCCGGAATGATTGTAGTGATAACCGATAGTACACAACAAAAGCAACTGGAAAATAACCTGCGCGAAAGCGAACTCCGCTACCGCGACTTATTCGAGAACGCCAACGATATTATTTATACCCTGGACCCCGATATCCGTATCCGCTCCTTTAACCGGAAAGCCGCCGAATTACTGGAATACGAACAGGAAGAAATAATTGGCCAGTCGCCTCATATTTTTTTCGCACCAGAAAAACTGGAACAGGCTATTGAGCAGGGCAATATCAAAAGAGAAGGATATAAGATTGTTACATTTTACGAATCAGAATTAATATCTAAATCAGGTGAACGCATCCCGGTAGAAATCAGCTCCCGGCTAATTTTCAGAAACGGTGAACCGGATGGAATACATGTAACGGCAAAGGATATACGTAGTCAAAAAAATGCGGCGCTTAAATTGGCAAAAAGCGAAGCAAAATTTCGTTTCCTGGCAGAGTATTCGAGAGACCTGATTTGCCTGCACCGCCCCGATGGTGAATATATTTATATATCGCCCTCGGTGCAATCTATCCTGGGTTACGATCGCGATGAATTAATAGGAAAATCGCCCTATTCATTTTTTCATCCAGACGATGCCGAAAACGTGGTACGTAAGGCGCATGAGAATAATAGCAAAGGAATTGACGCCCCATCTATTCAATACCGGTATCGCAGGAAAGATGGGCAATATGTTTGGCTGGAATCGGTTTCCAAACCAATTATGGAAGATGGAGAATTGATCTATATTCAAACCAATAGCCGGGATATTACCGACCGTAAAATTTCTGAAGAAAAACTACGGCAAAGCGAAGAATGGTTTAAGGCACTTTTTCAGAATTCGCTGGATATAGTATGGGTGGTTTCAAAGGAAGGGTTGCTTTTGAACGCATCTCCCAGCTTCGAAAAGCAACTGGGTTTTACAATTGAAAACTGGCTGGGTAAACCCATCCGGGAGCTGGTACATCCCGACCATATTATTCATTTTGACAATGCCATTAAAAAAGTGCTGCTGGCTGAAGACCCGGATCTGATACTCAGGATCCGGCTCCGGAATATGGAAGCTACCTGGCTGTGGATGGAGCTAAAAGCCGCATCAGGGTTTACTACGTCCAGTATCCCGGGTATAATTCTGAGTCTTCGGAATATTACCGAATACATTGAGATTGAAAAAACCTTACAGCATTATTCCGACCAGATCACCGGCATGTTGCATAGTATTACTGATGGGTTTATTGCCGTGGACCGCAGTTTCAAAATTACCATGTTTAATGCAGTGGCCCAGGAAGCCCTGCTGCATAACAATAACCTGGTAGTAGGTTCCAATTTGTGGGGACTATTTCCAAATACCCTGGAATCGGTTAGTTACCACTCCCTGCAAGAAGCAATGCGGCAACATTCAACCATTCGGTATGAACAACGCATAGATGTGCTGCGCAGTTGGTTTGATGTAAGTGCCTTTCCCTATGATGAAGGACTTTTTATTTATTTTAAAGATGTTACCAACCGGAAAAAACAGGAACACCTGCTGCAACTGGAAAAGCAGGTGCTTGAAATGCATGCCGGTTCTACGGCCAGTTTGCAAGAACTGGCGGCCCATTTATTGAAAGGAGTAGAGCTTATCAGCGATCGGTTTTATTGCGCAGTTTGCCTGGCAAAAAATAACCTGCGCGATGCGGTTTTGCTGGCCGCGCCAAGTTTGCCTCAGTTATTCTGGGACTTTACGCAAAGCACGCCGCTTGATCCGGAACTCACTACCTGCGGAAGAGCCATTGTTAGTCGCCAGCCCGTGGCTATCAACGATGTGGTCAACTCTGACCTGGCAACCTCTACCAAACAAGGAGCCGAAGTACTGGGAATCAAAGCAACCCTGTCCATTCCCATGATCAGTTCGGGCAATGAAGTACTGGGAACCTTTTCCATTTATTTCCTCGATGCCCGGCAACCTACTGAAGAAGAAATGGCCGTTTTAAGCCGTCTTACCCATCTGTTAACGATGATTATTGAAAACAAACAGGCGGCTGAAAATTATGGATCAGTAATGAACGCTACCTGCTTGCCACCAAAGCCAGCAATGAAGCTATCTGGGATTGGGATGCGGTAGAGCAGGTCTCTTTCTGGGGAGAAGGATTCAATACCCTATTCGGTTATCCCTCTATGTTTTATACAGGTTCCTCGTTAAACTGGGAGAATAAGATTCATCCCGACGACCAGGACAGAGTACTAAAGCTGATCAATAAATATACATCGGGCGAAAAGAAGGGCTTGTATAAGGCCGAGTATCGGTTCCGCAAGGCGGATGGAACCTATGCCAATGTGGTAGATAAGGGTTATTGCTTATATAATGAAGAAGGGAAAGTAATTCGCATGATCGGTTCAACGGAAGATATGACCGAGCGAAAACTACTGGAAGAAAAATTATTGCAACAGGAAATACATAAGCAGCAACAGATTGCGCAGGCCGTGGTGGACGTACAGGAAAATGAACGGGCAGAAATAGGTAAAGAACTGCATGATAATGTAAACCAGCTACTTACAACGGCCAAACTGTTTCTTGAACTGGCCCGGAACGATGCTTCTATGCAGGAAAGCATGCTGAAGAAAAGCTCCGATACCATCATGAACGCTATTAATGAAATCCGCAAAATCAGCCGATCCCTGATGCCGGCCAGTATCAGTGACCTGGGCCTGATTTCCTCTATTAATGATTTGGTCGACAATATCAATTTATCTCGCCAGTTATTAGCAGAGTTCAAATACGACAGGAATATAGAAAAGCGTTTGAAGGCAAAAGAAAAGCTGATGTTTTTCCGGATCATCCAGGAGCAGGTAAACAATTCGTTGAAACATGCCGAAGCCAGTCACCTGCTGATCAGTATTTCCAATCACCGAAAAACGACCCGGTTAGAGATAAAAGATAACGGTAAAGGCTTTGACCAGGACCAGGCCCGGAAAAAAGAAGGGATCGGAATGTTGAATATAATGAGCCGTGCTGCTATCTTTAACGCGAAAGTAGAAATTATAACGGCACCCGGAAAAGGATGCCATTTAGTTATAGATTTGCCTTATTCCTCTAAAAAAACAATACCAGAATGAAAAAAGTGTCAATCCTTATCGTTGACGACCACAAACTTATCCGTGAAACCTGGAGTTTCATCCTCGGCAGCGATGAGCGTTTTGAAGTTATTGCAGATTGTGGAGATCCGGATGAAGCTATTAAAGTGGCTGCTGAAAGAAAGCCGAATGTGGTGCTTATGGACATCAATATGATTCCTATGAGCGGTTTCGATGCAACCGAACAAATTAAGAAAGTAAGCCCGGAAACCCGCATTATCGGGGTGTCTATGCACTCACAGCCCGCCTATGCACGAAAGATGCTTCAGGTTGGTGCACATGGATATGTAACCAAGAACAGCAGCCGTGAAGAAATGGTGAAAGCCATTCTGGAAGTGGATAAAGGCAACAAATATATCTGTGATGAAATCCGCAATATTATTTCTGAACAGCTTACTGAAACAGAGCCGCAGGGCCCGGATATTCAAAGCCTTACAGAACGGGAAATCCAGATAATCAGTTTTATCAAGAAAGGGCATTCCTCGCGCGAAATAGCCGCTGAACTGGATATTTCTTTAAAAACGGTAGAAGTTCACCGGCATAATATTCTTAAAAAACTCAAACTTAAAAACACGGCAGCACTGGTAAATTTTATCAATAGCAACCCTAGTTTATATTGAGTTTTGCCGATAAAGCGATTGCGTTTTTCAACGATCTGAAACCTCCGGGTAGATTAGCTCCCGGAGTTAAGCCGCTTTACCCACATAAAAATGCCGGTATTCAGGAGCTGATCCGCCAGTTTTTTAACCGGTATTATGCGGATGAACAAAAGCGGTTTATATTAATCGGAATAAACCCAGGCCGCTTTGGCGCCGGAATTACCGGTATTAATTTTACAGCCCCCAAGCAACTGGATACGGTTCTTGGAATACCGCATAACCTCGGTGATTCATCGGAACTTTCTGCAGAATTTATATATGCTGTAATAGAAGCTTTCGGCGGACCTTCAGCGTTTTATAAACAGTTTTACCTGGGTTCGGTAAGCCCCGTTGGATTTATAAAAAACGGGAAAAATCTGAATTATTACGATGATCCGATTTTGTTGGAACGCATCCGCCCCTATGCTGTTCAGCAACTAAAAAAACAACTGGAGTTTGGAATAAACCGATCTATTGCTATTTGCATCGGGGGCGATAAAAACCTTCGCTTCCTGCAGGGCATCAACCAGCAATACCGGTTTTTTGAAGAGCTTAAAGCTGTGCCCCATCCCCGTTTTATACTGCAATACCGCCGCGCTGATAAGGCGGATTTTATTCTTCAATATTTGGAGGAACTGGCGTATTGCATAAAAAAATAATACTAGATTCGTGTTCTTATACGTCGAATTATGATCTGCTAATATTACCGGCATGGCCGGTATCGACTCCGAAGGGTCAGTTTTTTTGCCGGTGCTTACAACCGGAATTTTTTTAGCCTGCTTAGGCTATTCTTCATTTTTATTTCCTGATAATGCGAAACAATACGTTTTCGGTCCGTCGGCTGGGTTCGATCTGGACCTTTTTGAAAGCTGCTCTCCAAGGCGAAGAGCAGGATTATACCAGCGGCAGTATTCGCCGCGCAGTTTTTTTACTGGCTATTCCCATGGTTATAGAAATGGGTATGGAAAGTGTATTTGCCATAGTAGATCTGTATTTTGTTGGAAAGCTGGCCGATAGCCAGCATGCTATCCAAACAGTGGGGTTAACAGAATCGGTATTGTCTCTGGTATATGCCATGGCAATTGGTATTAGTATGGCAGCTACCGCCATGGTAGCCCGTAGAGTAGGGGAAAAAGACCTGAAGGGAGCTGCTCATGCAGCTATGCAATCCCTGCTGGTAGGAGTTGCTATGGCGGTGTTGGTTAGCGGTACCGGTTTACTACTGGCTCCAGATATTTTACGATGGATGGGAGCTGAACCGGAAACCGTTCAGATAGGAACACCGTACACCCGTTTAATGATGGGCACCAGCCTGGTAATTACGCTCTTGTTCCTGATTAATGGAATTTTTCGAGGGGCGGGAAATGCCTCTATGGCCATGAAAAGCCTGATGATTGCCAATATTGCCAATATTTTACTTTGCCCGCTATTGATCCTGGGCTGGGGACCTATTCCTGCAATGGGATTGATAGGAGCTGCCCTGGCTACCACAATTGGAAGAGGAATAGGTGTGGCGTATCAGTTGTACCATCTTTTTGGCAGGAGATCACAGATTAGTCTTCAGTTAGCACAGTGGATGCCGGACTGGACCACCATCCAATCGCTTTTTAAAATTGCTGCCCCCGGCACTGCGCAGTTTATAATTGGCTCCTGCTCCTGGATTTTCCTAGCCAGGCTGGTGGCGGAAACCGGGCATTCAGCTGCGTCAGCCGGTTATCAGACCGCAATCCGCATTATGGTATTTTTTATTCTGCCGGCCTGGGGTATGTCTAATGCAGCAGCCACGTTGGTAGGGCAAAACCTGGGGGCACAAAAGCCCGAACGGGCCGTGGAATCTGTACATGCAACGGCCCGCTATAATGCTATTTTTATGGGATTGGTAATGTTGGTATTTCTGTTTGCCTCAGAATGGGTCGTAGGCTTTTTTACCCAGGATCCGGAAGTAAACCGCATTGGTACACAGGCGCTGCGGATCATGAGTGCGGGCTTTGTATTTTATGGTATCGGAATGGTGATGGCCAACGCTTTTAATGGCGCCGGCGATACCAAAACCCCTACCCGTATCAACCTGGTCGGGTTCTGGTTTTTCCAGATTCCGCTGGCTTATTTACTGTCTAAAACTGCCGGACTCGGCCCACAGGGTGTATTCATTGCAATACCTGTAGCTGAAACAAGCATTACCATTGCTGCCTGGTTGCTTTTTTTGAAGGGGCGCTGGAAACATGTAGTGATATAATGGTAAATTAGGGGATGAGTTATTTAAATTCAGATAAACTCCGACAGGTAATATTTCTATTGATGCTGCTCTTATTGGGCGGCATCCTTTTTTTTGAACTAAGGGCCTTTATTCCGGCCGCATTGGGTGCTTTTACCTTGTTCATTTTAATGAACCGTTGGATGCGCATGCTAATCGTAAAAGGATGGAAGCCTGCATTGGCGGCGTCGGTACTGATGCTGCTGTCTTTTATGATTATTGTATTGCCTATTGCCGGTGTAATAAGTATGTTGGTGAACCGGCTGAAAAAATCAGGCCTTCATTTGCAACAAGCCATCGGTGCACTGGAGAAATTTATTCAAAACCTGGAGCAGCAAGTGGGTTTTCAACTGGTCAGCGACCAGTCGCTGGCTAAATTGGGCGAAATTGCAGCCAAGGAATTACCACTGATACTGGGCGCTACCTTTAATACCCTCACCACGCTTATTGTCATGTATTTTATCCTGTATTTTATGTTGATGGGTGGCCGGTCATCCGAATACAATATTTTTCAATGGCTGCCGATGTCCAAAAAAAACCAGCACCAGTTGCAGCAACAGATTAATTCCCTGGTTTTTTCCAATGCGATCGGTATTCCCCTGATTGCTCTTATACAGGGTATTATAGGGTTGGGTGGCTACCTGCTGCTGGGGGTAAAAGAGCCCTTTCTTTGGTTTGCGATTACCTGCATCGGCTCCATGATCCCGATTATCGGAGCAGCAATCGCTTATATTCCGCTGGCCATCATTTTTTTTGCTGCCGGAGATACCTGGCGGGGAGTGGCCATGCTGATTTTTGGGTTTGGGGTTATCGGTACTTCCGATAATATTTTCCGATTCTGGCTGCAGAAAAAAATCGGCGATGTACACCCGCTCATTACGGTTTTTGGGGTAATCCTGGGCATTGATCTCTTTGGTTTTATAGGGCTGGTATTTGGCCCACTCCTGATTTCCGTATTTATTTTACTGATCCGGATTTATCAATTGGAATTTACTGCGCCGGTTGCTGACAACCGCATTTCCTTTACAGAGGAGGAAGCCCGCTAAAGGTTGTTGACTGCTTATTTTGGATTTCAGGTAAAAATACGCACACTATTTGCGAAGTACTCTCCGTTAGTATAATCCAATAGTCCAATGAATAAACTACGTTCCAATCGTATCCTGAAAACAGTTGTTTTCACAGGGGTTTGTGCCCTGCATCTGATGGTTCCACTAAATGTTACCACCAGCA
The DNA here is from genome assembly GCF_001601815.1 of Flavihumibacter sp. CACIAM 22H1. Classification (GTDB taxonomy): domain Bacteria; phylum Bacteroidota; class Bacteroidia; order Chitinophagales; family Chitinophagaceae; genus Flavihumibacter. The sequence continues at coordinate 44,979 of NZ_LUKG01000012.1, read as the reverse complement.
TGGCAGCCGGCTTTAAGCTAACCGGATCGGTGGCTGAAATTACAGCCTGCCTGGTTCCTGCAGATTCACAATCATCTGATAAACAATTCATTGCTACAAAACCTCCAAGAACTCAGAAGGCTGTTGCAGACCCCGTCTATTCCATCGCTGACTCCCTCTACTCGGCACTTGGCCTGGCCAGGAAGGGTTTGTCGCGCCCCGCTTTCCGATATGCCTGGAAAGGGTATAATAAGCTGCTTGATAAAGGTCGTGTTCGCCGTTCTGATATATTATCGATCTGTGATTTCAGCCAGTCTTCCAAAAGAAAACGACTGTATGTAATTGACCTGGAGGAAAAGAAATTATTGATGCAGACATTTGTGGCCCATGGAAGAAATTCGGGCGCTGAATATGCGCGGAATTTTTCGAACCTGCCCGAATCGCACCAGAGCAGCCTGGGTTTTTATGTAACCCGCTCCACCTATTTTGGTGAGCATGGTCTGGCGCTTAAAATTGACGGACTGGAAAGAGGCATCAACGACAAAGCTTTTGCCCGCAATATCGTAGTGCATGGTTCAGATTATGTAGGGTCAGATTTTTTACGCTCGAATAAAATGAATGGAAGAAGTTATGGTTGCCCGGCCGTGCCAAGAGAACAGGCAACCAGGATTATTAATACCATTAAACAGGGAAGCTGTTTATTCATCTATCACCCTTCTAAGAAATACCTGGCCAATTCAAAAATATTGAACGTTTAGCTTGGACATAGACAAAGGCTGGCTTGGACACCCCTAAGCAAGAGCTCAATCCGTAGATTGGGCTTTTCTTTTTTTACTGGATGACCAGAACTGCTATGGCAACAGATACCAGCCCGGTAAGAAAACCTGCCAGTAAATCCTTAGAGCTGTGTTCGCCCAGCAAAAGGCGGGCAGTACAGGTAAGACCAGTTATCAGTATCGCAATCATTAAGGGCAGAGTCATGGGGATAAAACTGTTCCAGGCCATATAGGTAAAAAATCCGGCCAATACTCCCATGGCTATACCATGTAAACTGATCTTTATAAAATTATTGGCAGTAAGGGCGATGATACTGGAAACAAAGCTGGCACACAATACCTGAACAAGTTCGGGTGGATTGTCGCCCTGGTTTTTAGCCACATAAAAAATCCAGAAATAAAAAACCATCGATGCTATGATGGGGATGATCCGTTCTTTCTGTGTTCTTAACCGTATACTGCTGGCAAAACCCAGTCTTTGTAAAAGGAATACCGTAAAAGCAGGGAAAAATGCTGTGCTGACAAAAACAGACACCAGTTTTATTTTTTTGTAGAATTCGCTATCGCCCATAAAGGCAAAAGGATGCAGGTAAAGCAGAAACGCGGTTATATAAGAAGGTATAAATATCGGATGAAAAAGTATAGAAATAAGGTGGGCCAGCAGGCGCAATAATTTATTGCCTCCCGTGCCTTGTTCTGCTTCAATAGTAAATTGATTCATTATAACTCCTTTCTGAGCCGCGCTACCGGAATATTTAATTGCTCCCGGTATTTCGCCACTGTTCTGCGTGCAATGTTATAACCTTTTTCCTGTAATAATTCGGTTAATCGTTCATCGCTGAGGGGTTTGCGTTTATGCTCGCCCTCGACGAGGTTACTCAGGATTTTTTTAACCTCCCGCGTACTTACCTCTTCCCCGCTATCGGTACTAAGGCTTTCACTGAAGAAGAACTTCAGCCGGTAGGTGCCGAATTCGGTTTGAACAAATTTACTGTTGGCAACCCGGCTAACGGTAGATATATCCAGGCCTGTCCGCTCGGCAATATCTTTCAGGATCATCGGGCGCATGGTGGTTTCATCGCCGGTCAGAAAAAATTCATATTGATACTCCAGGATGGTTTGCATGGTCATCATCAGGGTCTGTTGCCGCTGCTTGATAGCATCAATAAACCATTTGGCCGCATCAATTTTTTGCTTGATAAACATTACGGCTTCTTTTTGCCGTTTATCTTTTTTTGAACCCCGGTCATATTCTTTCAGCATATCGCGATAGCCTTCGCTGATGCGGAGATCCGGCGCGTTTTTACTGTTCAGGGTTATTTCGAGTTTGCCACCCGTATTATAAATAAAGAAGTCCGGTACTACATAACTTTCAGCTTTGTTCACTTCCCCTACATTTCCCCCTGGTTTAGGGCTCAGGCGAATAATTTGCTGAATAATCTGCTTGAGTTCCTCGTCATCGATATTAAGTCCCCGCTGGATTTTATCGTAATGTTTTTTGGTAAACTCATCGAAATAGTGCGAAAGGATTTCTATGGCACCCTGCACAGCCCTGCCTTCATTTTTTTTGCGTACCAATTGTAATAGCAGGCATTCCTGCAGGTTGCGGGCAGCCACGCCAGCCGGGTCAAATTGCTGGATAAGTTGAATCAGTTCTTCAATTTCCTCTTCCGAAGCATCTACATTCTGGCGAAATGCCAGGTCGTCCTGGATAGAAGCGGTTTCCCTTCTCAGGTAACCATCGTCATCAATGCTGCCCACGATCTGCTCTGCAATTTTTCGCTTCCTGTCGTCCAGGGTTAGCATACCTAGCTGATCGGCCAACATATCATGCAGCGAAGATTCTATTTTAAAAGGTGTGGTTTGCTTATCATCCAGCTCCGGGTAATTATCGTCTCTCAGGCGGTAATCGCCCACTTCATCGTCTCCTTCCGAAACATATTCGCTGATATCGATATTATCGTATTCTTCCTCAGATCCTTCCGATTCAAACTCTTCTTCCGCTGTTTCAAATTCATCGCGGGGCTCTTCAAAATTTTCTTCGTTCATTTCATCGCCCTGCTCCAAAGCCGGATTTTCTTCCAGTTCCTCCTTTATTCGCTCCTCCAGGTTGGCGGTAGGTACCTGCAGCAGTTTCATCAGCTGAATTTGCTGAGGCGAAAGCTTCTGAAGCAGTTTCTGTTGTAAACTTTGTCCTAATGCCATTCGTTATGTTCAGGGTTTATGCGGTTTTTTTTGAAAATCCGCGCTATCCACAAAAATCAGGCCGTAAATTACAAAATTAGTTGGAGCACCTGTGAAAGGAATCCTTAAAATATTTATAATGCTGCTATCCAGCCTGCTGGTTTTGCCTGCAAAGGCCCAACAGGCAAGGCTTTTGCCTGTTTCGATAAATCTTTCAGAGATTGCTCAACCCTCGGTACAAAAGGCGGTAAAATCAGTAAAAACTCCTGTTTTTAGGGAGTTGACCCGGCAGCCGGTCCAATACGGAAATGCCTTGCTGGTCAGCAGGAATGGGCTTTTTTCGCCGGCCAATACCTACCCGGTAGGCGGTATTGCCCCCGATTTTATACTGAAACACTGGGGCGTTTTTTGTATAGGCGAGTACAGATTGCAACAAAAAACCGGGCTTCCGCTCCGGTTTAGAATAGGTTCGCTGGATTATGTAAACCAGCTGGAAGGCAAATGAGTTAATACGGAAGTTGCCCGGGGTTGGGGGCTATCCAGTCCATTGCCGGGATTACAGCCGGTTGCCGGTAGTAATTGTTGCGTAAACTATCATTCCAGCCATTCGGGTTTTTTTCAAAACTTTTACTGCTGAAGTAAATAACCCCCTGCATATTGGGTGTATTACGCACTGCCTGAATCATTCTTGGTAACTGATTTGGATCTTTCCAGGCGGCGTTGGACCCTGCCCGGTATATCCCCAACCCTATATAACAATGTTTTCCATAAGTGTTTTTACTCCACCAGTCCAGTAGTACTTCAAAAGGAGCAGCCTTATGTCCAAATTCCCAATAAAGTTGGGGGGCTACATAATCTATCCAGTCTTTTTCAAGCCATAACAGGATGTCGGCATAGAGGTCGTCATAATTGGTTTGCCCGGCTTTGGTTGCGCTTCCACGCGGATCCTTATCCGCGTTTCTCCATACGCCAAAAGGGGAGATGCCGAATTTTACCCAGGGTTTTTCTGTTTTGATAGCGATGGCCAGGTGGCGGATAATGGAATCCACATTGCTTCTTCTCCACTCATCGCGCGACATACCTTCGCCGAATACCTTAAAGGTTTTAGCATCCGGAAACTCTTTCCCCGCAATACGGTAGGGGTAAAAATAATCGTCAAAATGAACCCCGTCAACCGGGTAGCGCTTTACCAGGTCTCGCACAATATTTACTACAAATTGCTGCGCGTTTTTATTACCGGGGTCAAAGTATTTCGTGTCTCCATAATTGAGGAACCAGTCGGGGAAGCGGCGGGTTATGTGATCCTGTGCCGTAATGGATGTTTTGGTATTAAATACCGCGCGGTAAGGATTTAACCAGGCATGAAACTCCATTCCCCGGCTATGGGCTTCGGCTATCATAAACTGAAGCGGATCATAATAAGGAACCGGTGCCTGTCCCTGTTTGCCGGTCAGCCATTCGCTCCAGGGTTCATAGGCAGAGGGAAACATTGCATCGGCAGCAGGGCGAACCTGCACAATTACAGCATTTAGCCCGTTTTTTTTGTGCAGATCGAGGAGTTGTAGGTATTCTTCGCGTTGTTTAACCGGGTTGGTAGTGCCTTTGGTGGGCCAGTCGATATTGGCTACAGTAGCTATCCAGGCTGCCCTGAACTCAGTTGTTCCGCCTGCATTGGTTTCAACAGGAGCAGGAATGGGGGCCGCCGGTTGCTGAGCGGTTAAAAGGGTGGAATTCAATAGGATTGCTATTGCTGATAGCAAGGAATTTTTTAACTGCATGATCTTATTTTCGGTTAATCCTGACTGTTGCGAAGCTTGTCAAGTAATTTATTTAGTTCAAGGGCATCCGATTCGCTGAGGCTTTTCAGAATGCTGTCCCAGTCACTTTCGTGCCTGTCCATTTCGGCCAGTAAGGCCTGTCCTTTATCTGTAATGGTAACATCCACAAGCCTGCGGTCGGAACTGCAAATTACTTTGGATACCAGTTCCTTTTTAACCAATCGGTCAACTATACGGGAAGTATCGCTCATTTTATCGAGCATCCGTTGTCTTATTTGCAAGGTGCTGAGTGGTTCCCCTGCTCCGCGCAGAATCCGCAGTATATTAAATTGCTGGGTGGTAAGATCGTATTGATCGAGGTGCTTGCGGGTATTTTCCATCAGCCAGTTATAAGTATAAATCAGGTTGATCATAGCTTTCTGGTGCTCGTTCCTGAATTTTCGTTGATTAATGTCTTTGTTGATACTCATAACAGGTATGTTCAGGTTTAAAATTACATAAAAGTGCACTAAGCGGTTTTCTAATCCTATCCCCAGACCCTGGTGCCTTCCGAACAATTGGCGCAAATATCGATATTAGCCCGGCTTTTCAACAATCCGGATCGGAATTTCTGGTAAGTTGGGTCCTGCCAGATTTCATGGAAGGAGGCTTTTTTTAAATCGCCCAGCCGGTGTTGCGCATCTTTATCAAAGCAACAGGGTACCACCAGCCCGTCCCAGGTGATCACGGTTGCATGCCAGGCCCTCCAGCAATGATTGAGCAGCTGATTTTTAAAGGCATAATTCCCGTCCTTGTCTTTTTTGTAGCGGCTGTATTTTTCATTGGCAGGAATAAGTTGGTTGGGATCATTGGCGTAATCATACACCTGGGCAGTTTTGAGCCAGAGTGCATCCACGCCTATTTGTTTGGCTAATTGCCCTGCTTCTTCAAGCTGGTGTTCGTTGGGTTTTACTACCAAAAACTGGAATACTACAAAGGGTTTGCTACTGCCGAGTGTTTTTTTTGCTTGCACTATATTGCGCGCTCCTTCCAGTACTTTATCAAGTTTGCCGCCCACCCGGTACTGCTGGTACACTTCCTGGGTAGTGCCGTCAATGGATATGATCAGCCGATCGAGCCCGCTTTCTACAGTTTTTCGGGCATTGGCTTCCGTCAGGTAATGAGCATTGGTAGAGGTAGCTGTGTAAATACCTTTATCGGAAGCATATTTAACCATTTCCAGGAATGCAGGGTTAAGGTAGGGCTCTCCCTGGAAATAAAATACGAGGTAAAAAAGTTCTTTATAAAGCTGGTCAATGGTATTGCGAAAAAAATTGCTTTGCAGCATACCGGTAGGGCGCGTAAATGCGCGGAGGCCGCTGGGGCATTCCGGGCACCGGAGATTGCAGGATGTTGTGGGTTCAACGCTTATCGAAATCGGCACGCCCCATTGAATAGCTTTCCCACTGTACTTGCTTAGGTAATAACTACTCAATACCTTAACAGCATTCCACGCCCGGCGAAGGGTAAGCTTTCTGGCAAGGTTCAACGAATCTCGAAAATTAAACGGCATCCGTCAAAGATACAGCCCTTCACCCGACCTGTGCCACCGGTTGGGTGAAGGAAATACCTATTTTTGCGCGCGATGGCAAAGAAAAATCGACCCGGCCACCCGGACCGAAGTATTTATTGGCAATTCTGGCGATTGGTATCATCGGATTCCTGGGCTGGTGGTGGTTTGCCGGCTCAGCACCGGATTTTGAACATTATGACGATTTTGGCATTGAAATTCCTACCAATTTCCAGATTCATGGAATAGATGTATCGAAATACCAACAACGGATAAACTGGGAAGCCGTAAAAGCAATGCAGGCAAAAGAAGTAAAAATTGGCTTTGTTTTTATTAAAGCCACAGAAGGGCTGGGAAATATGGATCAGCAGTTTCGCAGAAATTGGGAAAATGCCGGTGAAGTAGGCATGCCAAGAGGGGCCTATCATTTTTTCCTGGCGCCCAAAAGCGGGGCAGAACAGGCGGAAAATTTTATTCGCCGGGTTGAGCTGCAAAAAGGAGATCTTCCGCCGGTACTGGATGTGGAACAGACCTACGGTGTCTCAGGGCCAAAATTGAGAGTAGGGGTAAAAGCTTTCCTGGATCGCCTGGAAGCCCACTATGGCGTTAAACCCATAATATATACCAACGTTGATTTTTACAACCGGCATTTAAAAGATGAGTTTGATGAATATCCTCTTTGGGTAGCACATTACCTGCAAAAAGACAGGCCGCGTATAGCACGTAACTGGGCTTTCTGGCAGTACAGTGAAACGGGCCGGGTAACCGGTATCAGGGGTAAAGTGGATTTTAATGTATTTAATGGCGATTCAACAGATTTTCGCGACCTATTGATAGAATAGTAGTTTTGATAAAACTGGTACTATGAGTGAAATGGAACAGGATGCCCGCGACCTTTTGTTTAAAACACTGATGACCTTGTCTGTAGGCGCCCTATGGATGTTGGTTAATATGGCTATCGGCTTGTATGCAGGCTGGTTTTTCTTCGAACACAGCCCTAAATTGGGTAATTATATCTGTTATGCATTTTTCCTGGGAAGCCTTGGATGGATGCTGCGTTATTTCTACAAACTCTGGACAAAAAAAGCCTAATACCTTCTTTTGCGCTGGGCGTGGTACTTGGCATTAATAATTTCAGCCATCGGTTTTTCGTAGACCTTACTTTCCACCCAGGAAATTATATCCAGGTAGGCAAAAGCCCGGGTTTCAAAACGGCTTTTTTCGAGATGTTTGATTTTATGCAGGAATTTTTCCAGTTCCGGTTTCATTTTGCGCGGCGAAACTCCAAAGGAATGACGAATGAAACGGAACATTTCTTCTTCCACCACCGTCAGGTTTTTCATTTTCGCCATAAAGCGATACACCGATTTTATCAGCGATTCAATGATTTCATCATTTCCCAGTTCATAGTGGGCCAGCATATGCATGAGCCGTGCATAACTTTGCAGGTCGATGCGTAAATCGGCTGAAGTGTCGTTGATGATTTTCTGTAAAAAATCGATACAGGTATTATAATCACCGCTGCCAAAGTAAAGAGTGGCCAGTTTATAATTGAAGACGACGATCCGGTGCGGATCAACATACAGCGCATATTCGTCCAGGTTGGCAATAACTGTGTCTACCAGTTTTAAACCTTCCCGGAAGGTGCCGGTCATGAGGTGCCAGTTCAGTTTAGCACTGTTGATATAGATACTGGTATGGATTCGGAAATTATCGTGTTGTTCTGCAATGGCGGTATGCGAAAATGCCTCAAATTCTTTGAGTACTTTTTCAAAAAGCTGAAAATTCCTAAGGTCGAAATGTGCATTCAGCAGGTTGTGCATGCCCTTAATATAATGCCCTATCTCAACTTTTTTCATCACTTCGTTTTCATCGAAGAGATCCAGCCATTTTTGCGCATACCGGTAATACATCAGAAAATCCTGGCGTATAAAGGCATACCAGGTATAGCTCTGGTATAAATAAAGACGCTCATAAAAATCGGTTAGCTGAAACGCATCGGCCGGCAATTGCTCTTTAAAGAACTCGCGAATGCCGGTTTCGTCTTTTTCATTTCTTGCATGCCCGTGTTTGGTATACCAGCCATACAGCCGTAGCGCCAGGTTCGATAAACGGGTTACCCGGTCTATATGACTGCTGATTTCCAGTGCTTCCTGGGTTAGCTTTTCTGTTTTTTCCTGAATGCTACGGGTAATATGGAGGGTTTCGATTTTTTTCTCCAGTGAAATTACCTGTGCCAGGTAGTTAAATTTTCCATTGGCTTTGGCTATTTCCCGCGCTCTTTCCAGGATTTTAAGCGCCTGGTGTTTTAATCCCTTATTGTATAAGATACGGGCGTTGTCGAGCTGCTCGGAAAGTTGAAGCTCCAGCGTATCCGTACTTTTCAGATCTCTTAAACTGGCCAGTAATTGTTTATAAAGATGGGTTTTGGTATTATTCAGCTGCGGTTTCTGGATAGAAGGCAGTTTTTTCAGCAATAACCGCTCGTCGTATTCGGTAAGTTTATCCAGTGCATCGAATAATTCCACGATTTTCAGGTCTTCTTTTGCCGAACTGCGCTTGATATATAGTTTAAAATGCCTTTTTTCTGCCTTGTGAAGAGATTTTATTAATTGAAAAAGAGAGTCGGTAGATCGGTTGGACATCATTAACTATTTTTCTGCAAATCCTTGATGGATAAGGGTTTACCTGCAAAAATATCCTTTTTGGAGTAATAAACCGGTTCAAATTATGATTTTTGGGAAGAAAATTCCCGCGCTACTTTTACATCATCAAACGGGACAAAAGAAAACGACCCGGCTTCACATCGGAAAGCAAAATAAATGAGAAGCAATCGTTAGAGGAAAATGGCAAGCAATCGTTAGAAGCAAAGCATCGTAGAGGTCGTTTATCCCGAATCCTGCAAAGGAACAAAAGAAGATTCGAAGATTTTTTTATATGGCAAGCAATCGTTAGAGGTCGACTGTGTCTACAGTGGACCTTCTTTTTTTTATTGCGGTGTGAAAATAGGGGTACTGTTTCATATTACAAAGGATTTGGTTAAAATTTTTTAACATTCGGTTAATCTATCCCCGCTTCCCGCCATTTATCCCGCCCACTACAACCTTATATAATTTTTCTCCCCGACATCGAATTTTTAGGCATATTGTAGCTCTAAATAGTTTTCATGAGAAAAATCGCTTTCCTGATTCCGGCTGCTATGCTGTTGGCAGCAGGGTCATTTGCACAAAAAAAAGGGAAAAAAAATCCCGAGCCGGCAGTTGCTGATACTACCAAAAAAGCAGCTCCCACACCTCCGGCAAAACCTTCCGTAAAGGACAAGACCAAATCAAGTAAAAAACACGAAGGGTTGTTTACCCTGTACCAGGATACTGCTACAGGGTCTGTTCAGCTCTATATCCGCAAAGATCAGTTGGGGAAGGAATACCTCTACCAGAGTTTTTCCATGGGCGGGCCTACCGAACTTTTTCTTCACCAGAATATGATCCGGGCTACATTCCCTTTCAAAGTGGAAAAGTCATTTGATAAGCTGGAGTTCAAACAAATGAACACCAATTTCTATTACGATAAAAACAACGCTGTTAGCAAAGCGGCAAATGTGGACGTGAGTGATGCGGTTATTATTGCTGAAAAAGTGGTAGTGGAAGATAGCCTGGGTTACCTGATTGCCGGTGACGGTTTATTACTGGGCGATAAGCTCGACCCGGTTAAACCTATGCTGCCTCCCGGGTTGCCTCCTGGCCTCGTTTTTAACCTGGGTGGACTGAATCCTGGTAAGTCAAAATATGGAATTGTTCGTTCTTTCCCCAATAATACCGACGTACTGGTTGAACTGGCGTACGATAATCCCATGCCCTTTAATGGTGGTGGAAAAGATATTACCGATGCCCGTTATGTGCGGGTGAAACTGCAGCACTCCTTCCTCGAATTGCCGCAGAATGATTTCCGCGCTCGCCGCGATGATCCAAGGGTGGGTTATTTCGGAAGTGAAATAGATGATCTTACCTCTTTATCTCCCACGCCTTATAAAGACATCATCAGCCGGTGGAACCTGGTAAAAAAGGATCCAAATGCCGCTATCAGCGAGCCTGTTGAACCAATTGTTTGGTGGATTGAAAATACCACACCGGTTGAACTGCGTCCGATCATTAAAGAAGCCGGTGAAAAATGGAACGAGGCGTTTGAAGCGGCTGGTTTCAAAAATGCCGTAATAATGAAAATTATGCCGGATGATGCGGACTGGGATCCGGCCGATATCCGGTACAACGTAATTCGCTGGGTAAGCTCGGCCAACCCGCCTTATGGTGCTATCGGACCAAGCTTTACCAATCCGCGTACCGGACAGATTCTGGGTGCAGATATTACCGTGGAATGGAGATCCGGAGCTGGTGCCGTAGTACAGGACGACCTGTTTAATGCAGGTGTAGGCACAGCAGTTAGTTTGCCTTGGGAAAATCCTGAAGCAGCCATCGAAGCAGCTACCAATAAACCATTTGCAGTGCATGGTATGAAACAGCACCTGAATTGTTCAATTGCCCAGGAACTCGGCATGCAGTTCCAGGCAGGTATAGCAACCATTGCCACGTTAGATGATGAAGAGCGTCAAACTGCAGAGGTTCGTGAATTACACAAACAATTCCTGTATTACCTGATTCTGCATGAAATGGGGCATACCCTTGGTTTGAACCATAATATGAAGGCCAGCCAGATGCTGAGCCCTACGGAAGTGCATGATCTGTCTATCACCCGTAAAATTGGTTTGCAGGGTTCTGTTATGGATTACCCTTCCTTGAATGTAAACAGCAACCGCGCTAAACAGGGAGATTATTATACCACCAAGGTAGGACCCTACGATATCTGGGCTATCCAATATGGATATACACCCTTTACTGCGGCGGAAGAAGAAACTGAACTGAGAAAAATCCTGTCTCGTAGTACAGATCCCCAACTGACGTTTGGGAATGATGCCGACGATATGAGAGCGCCAGGTAAAGCCATTGATCCCCGTGTAATGGTAAATGATATGAGTAATGATATGGTGGCATATGCGGAAGATCGGCTGAAACTGGTGAACACAATGTTGCCGAAACTGCAGGCCCGTTTTGTAAAGCCCGATCAGAGCTATGCAGAACTTCGTACCCGTTATTATCAGTTGATGGGACAACGGGCACAAATGCTGAATTCCGTAAGCCGTTATATTGGTGGTGTATACGTGGACCGCAGTTTCCCCGGACAAAAAACCAATACGAAACCATTTACACCGGTGCCCGTTGCTTATCAAAAGAAAGCAATGGCCCTGTTAAATACCTATCTGTTTGCTCCCAATGCCTTTGCAGCGGATGCACCGTTGTTTCCTTACCTGCAGATGCAACGCCGCGGTTTTGGTTTCTTTAATGGAACAGAAGACATTAAGCCACAAAATACCTTTGCTGGTCTTCAGCTGAATACACTGGCGCATATACTGCACCCTGTTACACTTTCCCGTATCAATAACAGTGGACTGTATGGTAATACTTACAGCGTGGCAGAGGTAATGAGTGATTTATCCAAGTCTATTTTCCAGGCCGATCTGAACGGTTCAGTAAATCTTTACCGCCAGAACCTGCAAACCGAGTTTGTAAAAGGCGCTGCTGCCATTGTTGAGGCAAAAGCCGGGTACGACAATGCGTCAAAAGCCGCCGCTTTACATACACTTAAAAAAGTGAAAGCATTGCTTGCCGGAGCTACCAGCCCCGATGAGCAAACCAGGGCCCACCGTGCAAACCTGGTATTCCTGATCGATAAAGCGATTTCTGTTAAGTGATTTTTATGGAAGAACTGCAATGCGGCCCGGTGAACCCGGGCCGCATTTTTATTAATAGTAAACACTTAGATGTGGCGCTTGGAACCTCGTGTCAACGTCCATTCGTCGAAAAAACCAGCAGGAACAAGGGTTTTCAAACACTAAAGCAGGTAGGCGGCCGTTAGGAGCATAGAAAATCCCTACCCATGAAACGTATAATGGCGGTTCTGGCCCTTGCCAGTATTGGTTTTGGCTCCTGCGAAAAAATTGATAAACTAACCCAGTTTACAGTAACTGATAGAACAGAATTAAAAATTGAGGCCGGTGCTGCCACCCTGCTTCCCTATGATGTTTATACACCACCTATTTATTCTGAAGCAAGCCGCGAACTAACCATGAACAATTCCAAGGCCGACATGCTGGAATCAGTAACCTTACAGGAATTCAGGATGGTCATCAGCGTACCGGTAGGGCGTAGCTGGGATTTTTTAAAAGATATTGAAGTATTTATAGATGCCGACCAGTTACCTGAAAAAAGAATTGCTTTCGAAAAAGATATTACCGACCATATCAACGGGGTATTATTGCTAAAATCAGATAATGTACAACTGGCAGATTATCTCAAAAAAGGCACCTATATCATTAAAACCAGGTTAACTACTGATAAAATTATTACGGAAGATCTGAACGTCAGTATCACCACAAAATATGCAGTAGATGCGAAAGTCCTGGGTTTATAACCCGGGACTTTTTTTTCTGCCCTTCCAGAACTGGTAAAGCAGTGCCAGTAACAGTATGCCAATTCCGGTTGCAGAAACACCGGCCAGCAAAGGCTGATCACCCTGTTTAAAATAAATTCCGTACAAAGCCCAGGTAATTACCAGGGGGTAAGCCAGGTCCTTACGGCTGAAAAGCAGGAACAGGCCAAGTAATACAGCCACCACCATCATAATTGCTGCCCAGCTAACCGGAGATAAAAATCCGCCTTCCCACCCCATTGAAACCAGTAGAGCAGTTGTATTGGCAATGGTTGCCACACTGATCCAGCCCAGGTAAACACTAAACGGAACCTGCAGCAAAAAATAAGCAGTGCGGGACAGCGAATTATTTTTTTCACCAAGCTTTCGATAGATGCCAATAAGCGTCAGCAAAAAAAGAAGCATTACCAACAGGGATAGTTCTATTTGCAGGTAATGCCATAAAAATATCCAGCTGCAATTGATAAGGCAGGTTAATAAAAAAAGGATCAGCAGGCCAGGTAGCAGTTCCTTTACCGTTGACTGCTGTTGGTTTGAAAATGAAAACCAAAGCGCATAACCGCAAAAGCAAAGCAGCAATAAATAAATAACCGACCAGATGCTAAACGTAAAGCCTGCTGGCACAAAATAATTTGGATACAGATCGGAGATGGCCCCGGTACTCATTTGATTAATGGGTAATAATACGGCCATTGTATTAACGACCAATACGGCTACCATAGCAAGAAGTGCGGCAATGGATCGGGTTTTAAGTGGAGCAGACATGCTGTTAGAATTAATTGGTTCGCTATTGCAACAACCAGACCGGCATCTGGTTGATTTTTAGTTTCCAAAATTTTGGTTAGATTTCAGGATAAACCCAAACCATGTCTCCAAGGGATTATATTCTGCCTTATTATACCCTCGTACATCATCTGCAGCAGTCCATGGGAGCCAACCGGGAGGAATTAATGGTTGCTTTACAGGCCGCCGGGGCAGACCTTAGTTTGCGCAGCTTCCAGCGATTACTGGAATCTCTTCGGGCCGACCTGGGTATTCAAATTTCTTATGATGCCGGCTCCAATAAATACGTACTGGATGAAATGCCGGGGGTGCAATTGGGGAATTTTTTCCGCTATTGTAAGTGGATGCTGGAAGCAGGGTTTGTGCTGGACCGCTTAAAAACGCGTGCAGACGAATCCAGTGCTGTATTTATAAGCCCGGCAGATGGTACAGCCGGCGCGGAATGGTTGCAGGTATTGGCAAAGGGCATTGAAACAGGGCATTTATTGAAAATTACCGTGCAACAAAACAAAGGAGAAGACAATAAATCCTATACTCTTTTGCCGGTGGCCATAAAAAAAGAGGAAGAGGAGTGGATATTGTTGGCCTGGCAACCCAAAAAAGAAAAATGGCGCCAGATTACCATGGGCAGAATCCTTGAATTACAGGAAAAAGCACCTGGAACAGATTTAATACCCCCTCAGTTGAAAGAAGCGCTGCGGTTATTCCGGTCGTCCGAAAAATCCGGTAAAAAATAAAATAGCGCCTGTTGCCGGTGAATTTAGAGGCAGCATCGGATGAAATGCAGGATAATTTCCTAACCCGAATGGTTGAATTTCGTTAGCTAATCCCTGAATATGAATATCGGCCGTCTTTTATACCTGCTTGGAATTTCACTTGCAGTTGCCAGTTGCACCGGAATTTCTAAAGTTGCCCCACCCCAACCTTATGGGGTATTACCAACGGAGCGTCAATTGCATTGGCAGGAATTGGAATCCTATGTGCTGATCCATTTTACGCCAACTACATTTGAAAATAAGGAATGGGGTTATGGAGATGCCGATCCGTCTATTTTCAACCCTTCTGCATTTGATGCCAGCCAAATTGTAAAAGCTGCGGCGGCCGGCGGCTTCAAGGGACTTATTCTCGTTGCCAAGCACCATGATGGTTTTGCCCTGTGGCCAACCAAAACCACCAGCTATTCGATCAGTAAGAGTCCCTGGAAAAACGGGCAGGGTGATATGGTTAAGGAATTTGAAACAGCTACCCGTAAAATGGGGCTGCAGTTTGGTGTGTATTGCTCACCCTGGGACCGTAATTTTCCTGCTTACGGATCCTATGACTATGTAAAGGCTTATCGGGAACAACTTCGTGAATTATATACCAATTACGGTAACCTGTTTATCACCTGGTTCGACGGGGCCAATGGCGGAGACGGCTATTATGGCGGTGCCCGGGAAAAAAGAAACATCGATCGAACCTCCTATTACGGATGGGATAGCACCTGGCAAATGGTACGAGACCTCCAGCCTGGTGCGGTCATCTTCAATGATATGGGAGATGTTCGTTGGGTGGGAAATGAAGAGGGACATGCAGCTGAAACTTCCTGGGCCACCTTTACCCCACAGCCATTAGACGGTAAAACAGTTGCGGCACCCGGGGAGCTCAAATACTGGCTTTCCCCGGAAGGAACTCGTAATGGCGAATTCTGGAAACCTGCTGAGTGCGATGTGCCGCTTCGCCCGGGTTGGTTTTATCACCCTGAACAGGATCATCGGGTTAAAACCCCTGCGCAGCTTTTTGACCTGTATTTCAAGAGCGTGGGAAGAGGTGCCGGACTGGACCTGGGGTTATCTCCCGATACCCGGGGATTATTACATGATAATGATGTGGAGTCGTTAACAAAATTCGGCCAGTTGCTGAAAGCCTGTTTTGCCGAAAATCTTGCCAGCAAGGCCAAGGTAACGGCCAGCAATATTCGTGGAAACTCAGCGGATCAATTCGGGCCAAAGCAATTGCTTGATGAGGACCGCTATTCTTACTGGGCTACGGACGACAGTGTTACCAGGGCGGATGTTCAACTTCAATGGGAAAAACCGGTAACCTTCAATATTGTCCGGATTCGGGAAAATATTAAACTGGGGCAACGGGTTGAACGCATAGCACTGGATGTAAAAGCGGATGGGAACTGGAAAGAAGTAGCCACCGCTACCAGCATTGGTGCAAATCGCCTTATCCGCCTTCCCGAATTTATCAGTACAACAGCCATAAGGATCCGGGTAGTGGAATCGCCGGTTGCGCTGGCACTGAGCGAAATTGCGGTTTTTAAAGAGCCGGATCAGCTACCGCCGGTTTCCTATGAAAGAAAAGCCGTTCCGGGAGCCTTCAGTAAAAAAAGCTGGAAGCTGGTAGCCGTTTCTGCAGAAAGTAAACTACCGGAAGGGGCCGCCCTGCATGCATTTGATAATGATCCTTCCACTATCTGGCATACCTGGAACAGTGAAAAAGATATGAAGGCCGCTCCCCAGGAAATAACAATTGATATGGGAAGCTTGCAAACCGTTAAAGGCTTTACTTATCTGCCAAGGGTTGGCGGCTCCTGGGGAGTAGTAGGGCAATACGAATGGCAGGTTAGCAGCGACGGAAAAAGCTGGAAATCAGTAGCTTCCGGCGAATTTGCGAATATCAAAGCCAACCCTATTGAACAGGTCATATCCCTTCCCGCTCCGGTAAGTTGCCGATATTTCCGCTTTATCGGGAAATCGAGCGTTGAAGACAATTATATTTCCGCGGCAGAACTGGGCGCATTTTAAAATTTACCGGCTGGTTGCTACCGGGTGCGTTCAGCGGATTGTTAAAACTTCGGTAAAGGCTTGAAGTATGGTATGAAAAAAATCGGAGCGCTTCATCTTATCCGAAAACCACCATCATGCCAACACGCTTATTAAGAACCAGCCTCCTGGCAGGAGGGCTGTTCGTCTGCTCCGGAATTATTTATACCGCTATCAGTAAAAACAAGCCCCGGGGCGATAATAAGCCCCAGGTCCAGGTTTTGCCGCTTGCCAGCGATCCGTTACCACCGCATCCTACCAGAAAAATACAGGTGGCTATTTTGCTGGATGTGAGTAATAGTATGGACGGATTGATTGCGCAGGCAAAAGCACAACTCTGGAATATGGTCAGCATTTTAGGAAAATCGAGCTGCGATGGCTATACCCCAAAAATTGAAATTGCCTTATACGAGTACGGACGTTCTTCCAATAAACCATCGGCAGGATATGTAGAACAGATTACCCCGTTTACTACTGACCTCGACGAAGTTTCTCGCCAGTTATTCCGGCTTTCTACCCTGGGAGGGGATGAATATTGCGGACAGGTTATGTATTCTTCCCTGAATGAACTGAAATGGGAAGATGGGCCGGATCATTATAAAGTAATTTTTATTGCCGGAAATGAAGATTTTTTACAAGGCAACCTGCCCTTTACCAAAGCCTGTACATTGGCTAAACAAAAGAAAGTGGTCGTAAACACGATTTATTGTGGCGACCGCCTGCAGGGAATGCAGGAGCACTGGAACCTGGGAGCAGAATGCGGCAATGGAAGCTTTACCCATATCAATTCGGATGCAGCCATTGACATGGTGGCCACGCCCTATGACGACCGGTTGTTTGAACTTAACAAACAGCTCAATACTACCTATGTCGGATACGGCTCACTCGGCCGGGAAAGCAAGGCTAAACAGGAAGAAGCAGATGCGCAGAATTATTCAATGAGTAAGGAAGTGGCCGCCGACAGGGTTGCTGTAAAAGGAAAAAAGTCCCTTTACAAAAATACACAGTGGGACCTGGTAGATGCCCAGGAAGCCGATCCGCAGTTTTATAATAAAGTAAACAAAGAAACGCTGCCGGAATCCATCAGAAATAAGTCAAGAGCTGAACTTAAGACCTATATAGAGGAACAAACTGCCAAACGCAATCAGATCCGGAAAGAATTGGAGGCAGTTCAGGCAGACCGGGAAAAATTTATTGCGGCTGAAAAAATCAAAAAAACCGGTCAATCCGATCAGACGCTGGCTACAGAAATCGAAAAAATTATCCGCAACCAGGCACGCAGAACCGGTATCCAAATCCAATAACCATTTCTATGTAACTTGCAGGCTTGCCGCTGGAATACCTGAACGTCTAAACCAGGGCAGTACGAATTTGATGAAGCAAGAATACCTGAACGGATTGAACGAGCAGCAGCGGGAAGCTGTGTTACATAAAGATGGCCCCCTGATGATTGTAGCGGGGGCCGGAAGCGGAAAGACCAAAGTGCTGACTACCCGGATAGCGCACCTGATGGCGCATCACCGCATTGATGCCTTTAATATCCTGGCACTAACTTTTACCAATAAGGCGGCCAAGGAAATGAAAGAACGGATTGAAAAAATCCTGGGCAATGCCGACGCAAGGAATCTTTATGTGGGTACATTCCACTCGGTATTTGCCCGGATTTTACGAAGTGAAGCACATCACCTCGGGTATCCTAATTCCTTTACTATCTATGATACCGATGATGCCAAAAGCGTGGTAAAAACAGTCATCAACGAATTGAACCTCGACGATAAACTCTATAAACCCAATATTGTTTATAACAGGATCAGTTCTGCAAAAAATGCATTGGTCGGCCCGGGTGAATATGCACAGGACTATTATATTCAACAGGAAGATAACCGTTCCAACAGGCCGGCAATTGCGCAGATTTATGCGGCTTATGCAAAACGCTGTTTCAAAAACGGGGCAATGGATTTCGATGACCTGCTGATAAAAATGTATGAGTTATTGAAAAATTTTCCTGAATCACTTTATAAATACCAGCATAAGTTTAAGTATATCCTGATCGATGAGTACCAGGATACCAATCCTGCACAATACGAAATTATCAAACTCCTGGGTGCGGCTTTTGAAAACGTATGCGTGGTGGGAGACGACGCCCAGTCTATTTATTCCTTCCGCGGAGCAACCATTCAAAATATCCTGCAATTCCAGAAAGATTATGATGATGTAAAAGTTATTAAGCTGGAACAGAATTACCGCAGTACCAAAAGCATTCTGAATGTTGCCAACGAGGTGATCAACAACAATAAGGGCCAGATTCCGAAAGAGCTGTGGACAGAGAACGGCGATGGAGAAAAAATTCGGCTGGTTCGAACCATGAGCGACAATGAAGAGGGAAAGTTTGTGGCCGATACCATCCAGGAACAAAAGCTCCGAAACCATTTCAGCAACCGTGATTTTGCCATCCTGTACCGCACCAATGCGCAAAGCCGTGCCTTTGAAGAAAGCCTGCGCAGAATGGGGATTGCTTACACCATGTATGGCGGTGTTAGTTTTTATGCGCGTAAGGAAATAAAGGATTTTGTTGCTTACCTGCGCCTGATCGTAAATAGCCGTGATGAAGAGGCACTGAAACGTATCATCAATTATCCCGTGCGGGGAATTGGCAAAACCACTATAGATAAAATAATGGTAATTGCCAATACCAACAATATTACCATGTGGGAAGTACTGGAAAATGCCGCGCAAGCGGGTTTTAAAGCGGGTACCCTGGAAGCCATTGAACAATTTGTTACAATGATCAAAGGATGCCAAACCATGCTTGCTGTAAAAAATGCCTATGATGTTGCATTTCATGTAGGTAAACAGGCCAATATTGTGAAAGAACTGTTCAATGATAAAACAGTGGAAGGTCTGCAGCGGTATGAAAACGTACAGGAATTATTGAACTCTATCAAGGAGTTTACAGAAACCCCCAGCAATGAAGAAGGTGAGGTGGGAGATAAAGGACTGGCGGCCTACTTGCAACAAATCACTTTGCTAACCGATGCGGATGAAAAAGACCCCAATGCCGATACGGTTAAATTAATGACCATTCATGCCGCCAAGGGGCTTGAATTTCCGGTTGTGTTTGCGGCTGGGTTGGAAGAAATGCTTTTCCCCAATGCCATGAGCATTAATACCCGGGAAGAGCTTGAAGAAGAACGCCGCTTGTTTTATGTGGTAATTACCCGCGCTAAGCAAAAACTCTGGATCACCTATGCCAATACCCGGTATAAATTCGGGCAATTACAACAGAATGAACCCAGCCGGTTTATTGATGAAATTCCCCAGCAATACCTGGATCGCAGTTTTGCGGGAGGAGGAATCCGTAATCAGGGAGCAGGTTTTGCACAAGGCAGTGCATTTGATCGGATGAGAGGATATGGCGCCAGTGAGCAGGCAGAAAAACTCTATGGCCCCCCACCTGCAAAAAGAAAAGATACTGTGCCGGCTTATGTACCACCGAAAACTACCCCTAAAGTGGTGGAACATGTTCCTTCTGCAGATTTTGTACCCAGTGATACTACCCATTTGCAGGCAGGCCAGCAAGTAGAACACCAGAAGTTCGGCTTCGGAAAAGTAGTAAAAATGGAGGGAAGCGCTCACAACCCTATCGCTACCGTTCAGTTCGAAAATAACGGCGAGAAGAAAATCATGCTGAACTATGCGAAACTTCGAATTATAGAATAAGGATCAGATGCATTTACTGCACCGCGCAACTACTGAGGTTCTGCATTTTGCCAATGCCCGGGCGGAGGCAGCACTGGCCTTATCTTTTCCGCTAATTACGGTAATGGATCCGGTAGCAGCCGGTTGAATGGGCTGTAAAATAGCGCGGGCAGCCAGGCCGGCCGTCAGCACCAGTAATACACCGAGTAAATAGAATAATTTCATACAATAGGTTTATGGGCGCAAAGTTAGCGAGGGGACTGGTTGCCTCCTAGCATTTTGTTAATGAACTGTTGTTTTTACCGGATGAATGGTAGCATTTTTTAATAGTCATAGGTATATCGGATCGCTGGCTTGTCCTGGCCGTTGATTTCAAGGTACTGCACCTTTTCGCTGGGAAACCCGTCGGGCCTGTATGTATAGGTTATATGAAGCACTTGTTTTACAGAACCATCGGGCAATAACTCTTTGATTCTTTTGGGGTTGTTCTTATGAAGTATCAGCCCGGGAAGAAATTGTCCCCATACATGATCCGGTATCGGGTTCCAGTGAGTGTCATAGGCTTCAAAAATAGTAGAGGAAATCAGTTCGAATTGGTTCGTGCCGGTTCTCTTGTGTTGGTTCACTATTTTGATCAGGTTGCCGTTGGGATCGTATTGGTAAAGGGCACGCACCTCGCTAATTTGTTCGGGCTGCATAATTGTTTCGGTTATTTCCGTCAACTGGTTTTTATTGTTATAGGTATAGGTATGGGTAGCAAACCTGTTTCCATTGGGGTAATAAAAACCGGCTGTTGAAATACGATAGCCTTCATAACTGAATACCACTTTAGTGCCTCCATTATTAATGCCTTCTTTGATTTTGCCGTTCACAAATTCATAATTGAGGGTATAGGTTTTTATAACAGGCCCGTCTGGTGAATAAATCCAGGTTGATTTATAGGAACTAACCTGGTTTTGCTGGTTATAGGTATAGATCATATGGTCGTCTGGTCCGGAGGCAAGTTTTTTGACGCGCTTGTAAACTACTGGTTCAGGTAAGGGATTAATTGCGTCATCTCCGTTTTTCCTGCAGCTGCCTATAATCAGTGAAATGATCAGTAATAAAAAGGTGGCGGTGGAATACTTTTTCATATTTAAGGTTTAATGAAACTGTATAGCTGACAGGATATTGATTTATGAACGCATCCATTTTGGATAAACGGTCAGATTACCGATGTAGTCGGGCGCATTTGTGAAAATTGAAATTTTCCGCTTGTTGCATGCAACGAAAAAGGCGGTGCAGGGTTCAGTTCATTAACCTTAACCATTAACTTATCCAAATGAAATGTATTCTTTACCTGCAGTTGTTGGTGTTGCTGGCAGCTTGTAGCAAATCCGGAACAGTGCCAATGCCGCCTGCAGAAACAAAGCCTGTAGCGGGCATGGTTCGTTTCAGTGTTTTTGCCGACCCCGATCTTCGCCCAACAAGACCAGCCGCCGCTGAGGCAGGTATCCGGTTATCTATTATGCAATCTTCCTTCTCCGGCATTCTTCCGGAAATGGTATGGGATACATTGCTGCCCCTTCGCCAGATTGCCGGTTTCCCGGGGCCCGATGAACCTATCCTGATTCATAAAAAACTGGTATTTGACCCAGGTAAAAAACATGTTATTTACCTCACTGCCCATAAAATGTACAGGATACGGCAGGAAATAAAAGTGGAAGAAATTTCAAAGGGAGTAGCAGATTTGAGCAATTTGCTGGTGCTGAAAATTGGCCTCTGAGCCAGCTTGCTTGGTTAAAATTCCCGGCTCTTGCCCCTTGCTAAAGAAATGGATGTTTCCGTATTTCAGCGTACCTTCAGGCTGAAATCTAAACATGAACTGTAGCGAGAGATTTTTACTTAATTTTTTCCTTCTTTTATTTCTACCCATAGCCGGAATAGCCCAGTCGAACCTGGCGGAGGCGAATGCTTTGTTGGATGCAGAGCAGATCCAATACCGTAATTTTCTGAATCAGTTCAAGGGAGAAGAAGGAATAAGGATCAGGCTTCGGGAATTTGCGTATTATACCACCGATAGTTTACAGGCTGCTTTCTCTGAAAGAAAAGAAGAGAAGCCGCATGACCGCCTTAACAGCATTATTAGTTTGCGGTATTTTCTTCAAACGCTAAGGGGTAGCCTGGTGCAGAACCAGTACGATGTATATGATGTTCCGTATGTATTAGAGAAATTTCCCCAAATAGCGCATAATATAGTAAACGGAGAATCACTGCAGGAGATTATGGCCGGATTTGGCGCCAAGCGAACGCAGCTGATGGCAGATGCTTTTCGCCTTTACCCGGTAGGAAAGCGGTTGCAGCAACTGGCAGACGTTAGGCGGGTGGCGGTAAGCCTGGAGAACCTGATTTCATTCCTGGAAAAAAGGCCCGCATTCCCTTATATGGATACGGCCCTGGTATACATCGCAGAAAGATCTCCATTAGCAATTGTTCAATACATCAATCAGCAGACAACACCACTGGCTGACCATATACGTAATTCAAGCAACCCTTTATTGCGTGAGTTGGTAACTATTGCGGGTAACAGAAATGTTGGGGAACTGGCACATTTTGCCACCGGTCTTATAAATGGAAAATATACAGTGGATGAATTGTTGTTATTGCGTAGCTCCAATGTAAATGGGTACTATCAAAAACTGGTGGACGATATTCAGGAAATCCGGAAGAACCGGCACCCTGGTTCCTCCCTGGGCATGCAACCGGCTCTACGAACTGCACTTCATGACAAAGCTATGGCATTTTATATTAAGCCGATCAATGATTTACACGAGAGCGGAAATACAACCCGGTTTGCCAGTATTCAACCGCTTCGCAATATTGATCTGTATTATTTGATCACCACCGGCGAAGATGAATTGTATACCTCCAGTTTCCTGGGTATTTACAAACAACTAATGCTGCAGTTGCCTGCGGGAAGAGCCGATAGTTTGTTTGAATACGTTGCATTTGACCAGTTCCGGAAATTTATCCGTATTTGTTCCCACTATAATGTGCTGGCTGATTTTTTGTCGAATATGCCGGAAGAAGAGCGCAAAAATCTCTTATCCCGTTTTGTATCTGGTATTGAGTCGGGCATGGAAAGCGGCATAGAGGAAGCCATGGATGTAGCCGATGCATTTATCAGCTTGTCGTCTGATTCACTGGCAAATGAAGTAGTAGGCGATTTGCTGGAAAAAAATCTGCAGCGTTGCAGGGCTACAGATAATTTTTACGGAATCAGGTTGTACAGCATACTCGGACAGATTTATCAGGTAGCAAATCATGCAGAATCAAGACAAGAATTGTTTTCCCGGCTTGGTAATTATGAGTTGCTGCCTGTTAAATCAATTGTTGGAGTAGATAATATTATACACCAACTAGTGCTGTTTTATGGAGATGAAGACGGCAAAGCCAGTTATGCCAATTTTTTAAGTTTATTCAAAGACAGTTCTGTTTGGATGATTTCCAAAATGCCCAAATGGGTAGAGATCTGTTCCAAAAATTCGGTTCAGCCCGTACATATTTATGCCAATCTTCCACTCGACCATACCTTTCGGGAAGATGAAAAAGCCCAGCAGCAACTGCTAAGTTATCTTTCCAACCAGCAAATAAGGCCAGGCGTAATTATACACCGGGGGCATAGTTATCACCTGCCTACAACGCTTAGTTACCTGCAGTCTTATATGAAATTGGCCATTTTGGGCTCCTGCGGCGGGTATAAAAATTTATTAACCGTTGCAGGGAAAAGTCCGAATGCGCAGATTGTTGCTACCAAACAAATCGGTTCTAAACTGATTAATGACCCCATGATCCAGGAGTTAAATGCCCTTTTCCTGCAGGAACAGGATATTTTTTGGCCCGAGCTTTGGAACAGGTTAGCGGAGCAATTCAATAAATCAGAAGCTACTAAAAACCTGTTTTCGGAGTATGTGCCTCCTTACCGGAACCTGAGCCTATTTGTAATTCGCCTGTTTAATGAAGACGCCGCGGTGTTATAACGCCTTTTTCAAGGCTTCAACAACAGCTTTTGTATTGCCAATAAAAATTTCTTTTCCTACTATAGCAACCGGTCGCTTTAGAAAAGTATATTCTTCCAGTATTAAACGGCGATAATCAGCTTCCTGTAATGTTTTTTCATGTAATCCCATGCTGCGGAACTTAAGTGCTCTTCTACTGAACAAGGCTTCATAACTACCGGCAAGTTGTTTCATTTCATCCAGTTGCTCTGGGGTAATAGCAACCGTTTTAATATCCTGCAGCACCGTTTTTTTCTTAGCGGCATCGACTTCTTTCACTATTTTCTGACAGGTATCGCAGTTGGCGAGGTGGTAAATTTTTTTCATAGTTTTCAACTGGCAAAATAACAGTAACTGCGGCAATTTTGTTGAATGCCGGAGCTTTTCTACCTTTCCTTAAATTCCTTCATATGAAAATCTGGATCAGCCTTTTATTGGTTTTTTCTGCAGTTCAGGTAGTTGCACAGCAAAAAGATGAGCTGGCTATCCGCAAATTATTAACGGATCAGCAGGCTGCCTGGAACAGGGGCGATATTGAAGCTTTTATGAAAGGGTACTGGCAATCCGACTCACTTTTGTTCATTGGTTCAAAAGGGGTTACGTATGGTTATTCCAATACCTACCAGCGGTATAAGAATACCTATGATAGTCCGGCTAAAATGGGTCAGCTAAAATTTGAGTTTCTGCATTTTTTACCGCTCTGTTCCGATACCTGGATGATCGTTGGAAAATGGCAGCTTACCCGAAGCGCAGGAGATGTTGGCGGGCATTATACGCTGATCTTTAAAAAAATAGCCGGAGAATGGGTTATTGTTTCGGATCATACCAGTTGATTTAGCCACCTGCACGTACCCGGTTTTGCTCCTCGCTGCTGCTGCCGGAACGTTTTCTGCTTTCTCCTAACTGTTTACCAAATCGCCAGTTGAAGCTAAGGGTAGCTACCCTGGAATCGCGGCTTTGATTAAATCGTTCGCGAACCTGCTGGTAACGGATATCCCCCTTTATAGGTTGTGTAAAGAAGATGTCGCGTATGTTTAGTCGAATGTTTGCCTTGCCTTTTAGTACCTGTTTTCCGATGCCGGCCGATACCTGTCCAAATCCATAGATCAGAAATTGAGCATCCCTGTTTTTTGCTTCATAAAAACCCGACAATTCAGCCGACCAGCCTTTTTTGAAAGTGAATTGATTATTGATATTTCCATTTCCACTAAATGTTTCGCTATTGAAGTCCTGGTTACTGCCCGATCCGGTAACTTTTCGGAAGATGCCGGTGCCGGAGATACTGGCTGACCACCACCCGGTTGGTTTCCATTGGGCAGTAAGGGTAAGATTCAGGTTTTTCATTGTAGCAAGATTGCCTTCTGTTAGTATGGTAACCCGCCCCTCCGTTTTAAACAATTGTGAAAAATATTGTTTGGTACTAGCATATTCCAGTGAACTGCTCAGCCATCCTTTATAGGTATGCGATAACTGCATATTCCAGGTGAACTGCGGTTGGATATATGGATTTCCTACCTGGTAAGTGTATTCGTTAATAAAAAACAGGAAGGGGTTGAGTTGCTGATAAGCCGGCCGATCAATTCTTCTCCCTGCCTGCAGCGTAAGGGTATGATTTGAGTCCAGCTCATGGGTGAGATAAAGGGTGGGGAATAAATTTGCATATTTTCTGCTGAAGCTGGAGTCGTTTTTTTCAGGGTTTCCCAATTGTTTGCCTTTGTACTGTGTATGTTCAAATCGTACACCACCCTGAGCCGACCAGGCGCCTATTTTTTTTGTGCTGTTTACGTAAGCTGCATAGATCGATTCTTCGTAGAGAAACTGATTGGTTTTACCATAGTCAGGCGTCCAGTTAGTACCATTGGAGTTATAATAATTGGCCTTGTTATTAGTTTGAACAAGGCTTGTTTTAAGGCCTGCTTCCATCTTCCAGTTGGTGAAAAGGGTAGTGGTATAGTCTGATTTAGCGGTGTATATGCGGATGGTGGCCGGTAGATCACCCTTCAGGTACCCGTCGCTCACAACTGCCTGGTTGGCCAGGGTTATGGTATTGTGAAACAGTTGACGATTGGTCATATCGTACTGCATATAGTCAAGATCGGCGGTAAGCTCAGTGGTTGTATTAATAAGCCGACGGAAATTGAGGTTAAGCATCCCGTTTAGCCATTTATTGGAATTGTTACTGGTAGTTTGGACAATAGAATCCACTACTTTGTCAGCGTTCATCAGGTAACCGGTACTACTGCTTTTGTATTTCCTGGGAGAAATAAATCCGGAGCTACTGATACCCAGGGTGGTTTTTTTACTGAGATAGTAATCAAGGCCTAGTTTTAGGGTATTGTTTAGCCCGGTTATGCGCATAAAACTAGGCTGATCGAAAAAGCCGGTATAGGGTTGGCTTTCCGCACCCAGGTAACTTCTCCTGATAAACAGCTGGTTGAAATTTTTATTGGCATGCTGGCTGTAGCTCAGGAAGAGATTAATTTTTTCGTTCCGGTAATTAAGTTGGAGGCCATTACTTGTTTTGGCATAAACGCCCTGGCCAATAGACAGGTTGAGGCTGCCATTCCATCCCCGTTGTTTATTTTTTTTGGTTTTGATATTAATTATTCCGGAATTGCCCGCAGCATCATATTTAGCCGGAGGGTTGGTCATGATCTCAATTTGATCCAGTTGATTTGCCATCATCGTATTCAACAGGTTTACCAGGTCTGGCCCTGCCAGGTAACTTGGTTTTCCGTCAACCAATACCAGAACACCGGCCCTTCCTTTAAGGCTGATATTTCCGTCCCTGTCTACGGTTATACCAGGCGATTTTTCCAGTACTTCGAGCGCAGTAGCGCCTGCACTGGAAAGGATAGCATCTACATTTACAAGCGTTTTATCGGGTCTTACCTCAATCATTCGTTTGGTAGCGCTGATGGTTACCGCCTGCAATTCTGAATTGTTTTTTACCAGGGTTAAAATGCCAAAATCCTGTACGGGCTTTGTTTGATCCAGGCTAAATTCAGCTGAATTAAAACTAATATGCCCTATGGCTGAAACACGCAACAGGTATTGACCATAGGCAAGCTGGTTTATTTCAAACCGACCCTCTTTTCCCGCAATAGCAAGTTTTACGAGCGAGGAATCGCCGGGTTTTAGGAGGCTAATGGTGGCTCCTTCCAATGCCGTACCTACAACGCTGCCCTTTTCCTGTGCACCTAGTTCATTAAATCCTGCCAGCAGCAGCAGGCAACTGATGAAAAAAAGTTTCATGCAATCCAATTGAACTACAAAGCTTCCCTGGGCCGGTGGCATAAAAAATTGAAATGGGATAACGGGTCGAAAATTCCTGCCAATGCATGAGCGGTGAAAATCAGGTATAAAAGGAAGGGAGGGGGATTTTATAATAAAAAGGCAGCCAGCTGTAATAATTGAACGTAAACGGTTACTTATATGCTGATAGTTGACGGTAGATTTGCGCATCTATAGGTAAGTATGAAGGAGGAATTGTTTTTATCGGAGATAAAAGCCAACCAGGGTATTATTTATAAAATAGTATCCCTCTACGCTGCAGACCCGGAAGAGAAAAAAGATCTCTACCAGGAAATTCTGTTGCAATGCTGGAAGGGCTGGTCCTCTTTTCGGGGAGAGGCGAAATTCAGTACCTGGTTGTACAGGATTAGCCTCAATACGGTGTTAACCAGTATCCGCAAGAAAACCCTGGTTGTTTACCAGGATGAAGTGCCGGATCAGGAAGGAGTAGATCCCGTACAGTTTGAGCAGGAGGATTCTAAAGCCTTGCATACAGCCATCCGGCAATTGACGGATGCTGACCGCGCTATTGTTTTATTACACCTGGAAGGTTATTCCAATTCAGAAATAGCGGAATGGATGGGGATTTCAGCGAATGGACTTGCTGTTAAACTCTACCGTATCCGTCAGCGATTATCCACTTTATTAAATGTTCCTGATCATGAATGAACAACAAAAATGGCAGGATTGGAAACCGGAAGACGAAGACCTGGATAAGCTTTTGTTACCCGGACGAATTCAACAGTTTCAACCACAGCATCCACTTTTGAAATTGAAAAAGGGATTGCAGATGAATATAATTTCTGGACTTGTTATCCTGGTATTTTATTTGGCTATTTTATGGCTGTTTCCATACTGGCAAATAAGCCTGGCTATGTTAATTACCATCTCTTTTACGGTGTATGTATTATGGACAGCCTGGAAATTATACAGGTCTATTCAATCGACGGTTTCTGCCACCCGGCCGGTATTACAGGAATTGAAGCAACATTTAGGGGAAATTACCAAATGGGGCCGGGTGCAACAGCAACTCGGGTTATTCGTATACCCCTTTGCAGCAGCTGGCGGGTATCTTTGTGGT
>NZ_LUKG01000012.1:3426-16098 GCF_001601815.1 Flavihumibacter sp. CACIAM 22H1 | reverse complement strand
GTCCGGTATTTGTCTACGCCTTGCCTGTTACGGTTATTGTACTGGTGCCTTTGAGTTACCTATTTGCTAAATGGATGTTTAATAAAGCTTTTGGTAAACACTTGCGGTCATTGGAAGGTCTGATCCGATCACTTGAGATGGATAATTAAATAAAAAACGCCGCAGTAATTGTTTTTACTGCGGCGTTTTTGACTAAGCCTATAAAATTACCGGTTGGCAATGGTAAGTTTCTTCGTTACCAGTTGATCTCCTTGTTGAACCTGGATCAGGTAAACACCCGGGGTTAGGCCGCCTACCTGCATTTGTAAGAGGTTGCTGCCGGGTTGAATGGCCATTCGTTCGCCTTTCACCTGCCGTCCGTTCAGATCAATTATCCTAATTTCTGCTGTACCGGCTTTTTGTGCGGGCCAGCTGATTTGAAGACGATCCTGTACCGGGTTTGGATATAAACGGAATACCGGCTGAATTGATAGGGTTGCCTCTCTTTCACTTGCAATGGCTGCACTGCTGCCGTTCTCCTCTTCCTCCTTGGCATTCTCTTTCTTGTAATTCAGTTTAAGCGTGTAGCAGCTTTTGCCATTAAAGGCGCCTCTTTTGCCCGCTACAAGAATGGTATAACGTTCTTTTTTCTTTGTTTCATCCAGCTCAATACGTTCATCCGCCTGGCCGTCGTTGGTACTGCTTCCTACCAGCTTTCCTCTTGAATCGTAGAGGTAGATATCATAGTCAGCGGGCAGGTTGATCAAATCAAGTTTCAATCCTTTTTTATTGTTTTTAGCATAGAAGTAGAAACGATCAGTATCCAGCTGGTTTGAAATCAGCGCTTTGATGGTTGATTTCATTTTCAATTCCGTGCCAAGCAGGCTGAACAGGCGTTCATATGGATCGGTACAGGGAGCCGAACCCGGATCTTCCAGGGCACCAATGGGTAGATTATTAAAATACAGGAGGCCAATTCCTTTGTTATTGACCAGCATTGGGGCGGATGTATTATCGTGCCCGATAAAGCTCAAACCCGTAGGGTCATTGGTGGTGCCCGGGTTACGGATAAAATCCATGACCACTTTATAGTCATTTATCACGAGAGAGGTAATCTCAAAATCACCGCCTTCTAACCGGAATTCACTGGTAAGGTCTCCCAGGGCTTCATACCCGCTTGCAGCATCCTGCAGGGTTAAGGTTAGCTGGGTAGCCTGTGAATTTTCAACCGCGGTAAAATTTGCTTTTAGAGGAGCTGGTGCATAAATAGAACTAGGTAAATTTTTTACATCATACACATCTTTTTTAATGAGTTCAGTGATCCAATCGCCAAATGATCCATAACCATTCGGAAAATTAAAATGACAGTAATTAATGCTTCCGCCATCGAATAACTGGGCGGTAGCGCCGGTAGACATAACGGAAATATCTTTGCGGGCGGTGTCGAGCTGGCGCTGTGCTTCCTGTATTTGTAGGGCTCCATCAGCGGATTCCATACCGCAGCCAAAGCGGATCTGGAACAGGTAAATCTGCTGCAGGCCGGGGAAGTCTTTTTTCCAGTCGGCATAGAGTTCAAGAAAGGCCTGTTTGTATTGTTCCGTGCTTAGCTGCGTGCCACTCAAAACACCTACCGCATCCGATTCTCCCTGGTGCCATAGCACAGCCTGGATATCTTTTTCAAATCCTGCTTCTTTAATACGGCTAAAAAGTCTTCCATAATTGGTAGTCAGGGATGCCGGATTTCCATCATTGCGTTGGAAAAACTGAATAGGCTGACCTGGGTCTGCTCCATTAAAAATGGCCACCGGAATTTTCATAGCGCCAGCAATATTCGAAGCCATACGCATTCCCCACTGACCGGTATTGCCATTGTTTTCGAACCAAACATTGCCATCTCCAATAAACCATTCTTTGGTAAAACTGTAAGAGCTGCTTCCACTTCCGTATACCCGTACAAATTCCCGGTTGGGTGCATTGGTAGCTGAATTGGCATCGTTTTCCGGCGTCCAGTTTCCCCGAAGGTTGGCAACAGCGTTAGATTGCCCCTGGATTATAAAGGCATCGCCCGCAACAACCTGGTCGGCTGATTGCAGGAGGGTTTGAGATAGGCCTTTTACACCATATAGGTCAAAACGGTAATTTGCCAGTTCCGCTTTAATTTCTTCATTGAGTTTAAAGCTTGCCTGGTTGTTTCTGTACACCAGCAGTACGGAACGCTGGCTAACCAATTCATTATTCCGGTACTTTTTGAGTAATAGCATAGAATAACCACTGCTTTTATCAATAGTACCGGCAATTGGTATAGTTGCCTTATTGTTTTTCTGGTTTCTTGGATAGAGTTGCCTGTTTTGCGGATATTGACTGATCTGTGCAAGGGTAGCTTGTACCACAATAACGAATAGCACACAAAGTGCTGGCCCCCGCCAATGGCGGAGGAAGGGCGGACTGCTGAATTTCATGACTCCTAAGGTTTACTGGTTAACAATCGACAATTTACGGTTTATTATCATTTGTCCATGCTTAATTTTTAACACATAATTACCTTGAGGAAGTCTGTTTAAGGGCATTCTGTATTGAATAGCACCTGCCGGTAAATTCTCCTGCCTTACCTGCCAGGTACGACCCGCCATATCAACCAGGCTGAACTCAGTTTTTGACGAAGTAAGTGCCTGGTATTCAATGGTGATATAATTGCTGGCAGGATTTGGATACAGGTGAATGCCGGTTATTTGCAGGGCTGGAATTTCCATTGCTTCCCGGGCTGTTCCGATTTCACGCAGGTTATTGGATGCTACATAGGCGGGTGAGCCTGCAGCAAGCGGACTTGAAAATGCTTCCGCTCTGATCTGATAACATACGGAAGGAACTACCTCCCCGGATTTACTGATAACTTTTATTCTGTAATTCGTATTGGCCGGACCATCGTTATAATTGATCACTTCTGCGGTTGTTCCGCTGTTTGCCGAGCGGGCTAACTCTACGCCATTTACATCATAGAGGTAAAGGTCGTAGTCTGCTGCCAGGTTCCATACACTAAGTTTGAAATACGGGAAGTTCCAGGTTCTGAAACTGAACCAGTCTTCGTCTGAACTATTGGCAATAGAGGCAGACTGGTTGGTATTATGTGCCAGGGTTTTGGCTGCGTTGATATCATTGTTGGGTTCATAGATATCCGGGCAGGCCGGGGTTGTCGGGTCTGGGAGCTGAATAGTTCCGGGGTCTGATACCGGTGTGGGATCAGTGGTGCCCGTAGTAGTGGTAGGAGGAGGGGTTGGGTTGGCCAATGGGCTGGAGAAGGCTTCCAATAATAAAGAGTAACAGCGTGATGGATCAGTTGCTCCATTTTTACCTACAACCTTAAGCCGGTAATTGGCATCCGCCAGTCCGTCATTATAAATAATGGCCTCCTCTCCGGTGCCTGTATTGGTTACGGAACGGATCAGCTCTCCGGTAGTGGAATATAGGTACATGTCGTAGTCGGCCGGTAAATTGCTCATACGAACCCGGAAGTACCGGAAACTCCAGATCCTGATATTAAACCAATCTTCGTCTGAAGCGCTGCCAATTGAGGCCTGAATACTGGTATTATGCGGCAGTGTTTTGCCGGCACTGATACTATTATTGGGCTCATAGGAATCAGCACATATAGTTCCGGTGGGCGGTGGCGGAGTTCCTGCTGAAATGGGGAAATTCCCAAAATAAATTAAACCCAGTCCCTGGTTATTGGTAATAATAGGTGCAGCATCGCCCTGGTGACTTCTGTAAGTTACCGCAGTAGGGTTAGAGGAGGTGCCGGAGTTCCTGGAAAAATTTATGTAGATAGTGGCGTTCGTAAGGCTGACACTGGTAATGGTGTAACTTCCTCCCTCCAGTTTAAAATCGTTACTGATATTACCATTGAGAGTGAAGTTGCTTTGCTGATCTTTTAGTGTAATTGCTACCTGTGTAGCAGCCCCTGCGCTGTTATATGCGCTGAAACTGGCTGCCTGTGGTTCTGGTGCTTCAATGGCAGCCGGCATAAGGTTCCCAAATAAATCGCGCCGGATTACAGCGGTCAGCCAGTCGCCGATATTTTTGTATCCGTTCACAAAATTATAATGACAAAATTCGAGTCCGTTGCTTTCGTACAACTGGGTAGTGTTTGAACTTGAAATCGTAAGAATTTCGCCTGATTCTTTATCTAACTGGCGCTGTGCTTCCTGTATTTGTATTGTATTGTCGGGAGAAATAATACCGCAGCCATGGCGTATCTGCACAATGTAGAACCGGTTAAGTCCCGGATAATCTTCTTTCCAGTCGCTGTACAAATTAGCAAAACCATTTTTATATTGCTGGGTACTTAGCTGGGTACTGCTTAGAAGTCCCTGGTTATCGGATTCTCCCTGGTACCAGAACAATGCGCGGACATTATTTTTAAGCCCTGCTTCTTCTAAGCGGCGCAATAATCTACCATAATTGGTGGAAGAGGAACGGGGGCTGGCATCGTTTCGCTGGAAATAACTGAGCGCTTCGCCCGGCATAGCTCCATTAATAAGGGCTACCGGAACATTGGTTGCTCCAACAAGGTTAGAGCCAAGCCGCATACCCCATTGGCCAACCTGGCCATCTACATCGTACCAGACATTTCCTTTTCCAACAAACCAGGCTTTCGTATAGGCCATACTGGTACTGCCACTACCGTATACCCGAACAAAATTCCGGAAGGGTGCATTGCTGGGATCGTCTGCATTATTAGCGGTATTGGTGGCTCCACGGAGGTTAGCCACAGCATTGGATTGCCCCTGGATGATATAGGCATCACCTGCCACCACATTATTAACCGTACGTAGATGCGATTCGGACCAGACAGAAACACCGTAAAGGGAGAACCGGTAGTTATTACGCTCCGCCGGAATCTGCACATCAAAATTGTAATTGGCGTTGCCATTGCTAAAACTCAGATCGAAGGTTAGGGTTCTGATCCAATTACCATCCCTGTACACATACAGCCGCATGCGACGGTAGTTAGTGGTTTGGGAAACGGTTCCTGCAACACGTACCGTTGCAAGATTGGTACTTAGGTCACGGGGGTATAGCTGATTGTCCAGGGGGAAGGTCGTTATCTGTGCTGCCAGCTCAGTTACAGATAAGATACAGCATAACAAACATGCCACTACAGTTGACATAGCTTGCCAGGGGCGATGATGGGGTTTCATGCCAAAATAATTTCTACGGTTAAGAATGCGTTTAGAAGGCCGTGCTAATAATCGGAGATAAGTAGGTATTAATAAGGTAGGATTGCAGGCTGGTCAGATCGTGTAGTGCTATAAAGTTAAATCAATTTTAAAGACAAGTAATTTGGAATTTTATTTTTTTTAATGGTTTTGCCCTGATCTGCAAAAATCAAGTGTTTTTACGTTAGGGTTTGTTGAATAAGTACCCTGTTTAGGGTATTATTTTCTGCGTTTATTGGTTACCGTTAAATCCATAAACTAAAAAGAGGCGGATGAACCGCCTCTTTTTACTATTCAGAAAAAAACTTATTTCTTTTCCAGGAGTTTGTAGAATTGATCCAGTTGAGGAAGAATTACGATCCGGGTGCGGCGGTTAGCAGCTTTTCCGGCGGCTGTAGCATTGTCAGCAACAGGTTTGTATTCTCCACGACCGGCAGCAGCCATCTTAGCCGGATCCAGGCCATATTTTTTCTGGAGTACTTTTACTACGCTGGTAGCGCGCATTACACTGAGGTCCCAGTTATCTTTAATGATACCGATATTACCGCGTACTTCATTATTGTCGGTATGACCTTCCACCATAAATTCGATATCAGGCTGGTTTTTTAATACCAGGGCAACTTTACCCAGTACTTCTTCCGCTCTGGTAGTGATTGCATAGCTTCCGCTTTTGAACAGGAGCTTGTCAGAAATATCAACATACACTACGCCTTTATCAACTTTGATGTTAATGTCTTCATCTTCCATATTGCCAATAGCCCCTTTCAGGTTCATTACCAGCGCCATATTCAAAGAATCTTTTTTGGCCATCTGTGATTGCAGGTCCTGGATATAAGCGTCTTTCAGACCCAGGTTATCCATTGATTTTTTGATGCTTTCTGCCTGTGCTGAAGAGATGACAGACAGATCCTGCAATTGTTTCAGTGCAGTTGTGTTGTTCTCTTTCAAAAACTCCATTTGCTTGTTCAGGTTGGCAATCTCTGACTCTAATCCGGCCCTTTTACGAGCTTCTTCCGCTTTAGCGTCTTCGCAGCCTTTCAGATCATTTTGCAATTGATTGTGCTTATCACTCAATTCTGCATAACGAGCCTGTTCAGCTTTGAATTTTTTGGAGCTTACACAGGAAACCATGGAAACTGATGTGAAAGCTACAAGTACTAAGTAAGAAACTTTCATTTGGTTATAGTTTTTAGTTAAAATTTCGCATAAATGTACGCCTAACTATCAAGTTTTCTGCCTCAATTCGGGGACTTTTAACAACACTTGAATGTATGCAATGGATTATTAATGTGTATTAACCCAGCTGTCCTTCAAATCCTGCATGCCCAATTCGGGGTATCGGCCCTTGACCGGTGCAAAGAAATCAATAATCCGGGGTAAATCATCCGCCGGTTTTGCGCCTGGATAAAAGGGTTTTGACAGTTTCAGTGTTTTACTAGAAAAATCCATGCCAGCCATTACAATGGGTACCCCTGCAAGCTTGGCAATATGCCAGAAACCTGTTTTGAGGCGGTCTACTTTTTTTCGGGTACCCTCGGGGGATAGTGCCAGTACGAAATTTTTGCGCTGTGCAAACTGCTCCACAACCTGGTCTACCAGGTTGTTTTTGCTGAACCGGTCAACGGGTACCCCGCCTGTTGCTTTAAAAAACCAGCCCCAAGCACCCTTGAATAATTCCTTTTTGCCAAGATAGTGGGCGTAACGGATAGGAATTACAGAACGGGCAGCCATGCCGGTTACAACATCCCAGGCACTTGTATGCGGGCCTACAATAAT
Organism: Flavihumibacter sp. CACIAM 22H1; assembly: GCF_001601815.1. Lineage (GTDB taxonomy): Bacteria > Bacteroidota > Bacteroidia > Chitinophagales > Chitinophagaceae > Flavihumibacter. Next base: position 9,130 of record NZ_LUKG01000012.1, on the reverse strand, counting down.
AATTGCCCTGGTCAGTTCCGGTGGCCAGCTGCCTTCCAGCTTCCAGTTGTTCAGTTTCCACCAGCAACGCCAGAAATAGTTTGCCAACATACGCTTGGTATAGGTTTGTACCCTATTGTTGGGTAAGGGATAAAATGAAAGAGACCATCTTAAAAGACGGCCTCCATGAATTAAAAACCTGGTACATTATAAAACCAGCACCCCTTTTGCCACAAATTGTACTTCTTTTTTGGGTGCTTTTATTTTTTCAATTTCTTCGGAAGGTTTTCCGGCATCTTTAGCATAGTGCTTCTGCTGCTTTACCGACACTTCTTTTACAATTGCTTCTCCTTCCAGGATCACTTCTTTACCCTGGATATCTTTTGGCATAAAAAAACCATAATCCTTGAACTTTACCATCAGGTTTTCGCCATTTTCCTTTTCCAGCTTCATCCAACAGCCTTTCTCCTGGCATACTTCCACCACTTTACCGGTTATTTTCCCGGAATAGTTGGTGCCGTTCATTTTGGAAGGAAGTTCATTTACAGGGATAGCACCTTCTGCACTGGTGGCGGCACCGTAGGTAGTTCCTTTTGCTGCCGGAGTAGGTGTCTGTGCATTGGCAGATACAGCCAGGGCAAAAATACCGATTGCTAAGGTTAGGATTCTCATGTTAATAAAATTGGTGATGGCAAAGATACAATTCAAGTGCTATCCTGCTTGTTTGAAAAAAAGGACATATGTGAAAAAAACCATAAAAGGTCAAGGGTGATTGAACGGTAAAATTTTTAGTGAAATATTGCTAAAATAATTAGTGTTGGTTAGTTATTCTGCCTATCTTTGCCCAAGAAATTTTTTGACCTGTACTAAAAAAACACCCGCTATATGTCAAATGCAGAAAAATTGAAGGCGCTTAAGCTGACCATGGATAAAATCGATAAAGATTTTGGGAAAGGTTCGGTGATGATGATGAATGAGCGGTCAACTGAACCGCAGGAAGTGGTATCAAGCGGTTCCCTTGGGCTTGATGTGGCTTTAGGAATCGGGGGCTTTCCCAGAGGCCGGATTATTGAAATTTATGGCCCGGAATCTTCGGGTAAAACCACGGTTGCCATTCATGCCATTGCCGAAGCGCAAAAAAAGGGCGGGATGTGTGCTATAATAGATGCCGAACATGCGTTTGATAGCTCTTATGCCAGGAGGCTGGGGGTAGATGTGGATAATTTATTGATTTCCCAACCCGATTATGGAGAACAGGCTTTAGAGATAGCAGATCGGTTGATTCTCTCCGGAGCATTAGATGTAGTGGTGATTGACTCGGTGGCAGCCCTCGTACCAAAAGGAGAGTTGGAAGGAGAAATGGGAGACAGTAAAATGGGGCTTCAGGCCCGTCTTATGAGCCAGGCGCTTAGGAAGTTAACGGCTACCATTAATAAAACCAATACGATCTGTATTTTCATTAACCAGCTACGGGAGAAAATAGGTGTAATGTTTGGAAATCCTGAAACCACAACGGGTGGTAATGCATTGAAGTTTTATGCCTCAGTAAGGTTGGATATCCGTAGAATGAGCCAGATTAAAGACGGCGACGAAGCAGTAGGAAACCGCGTAAAAGTAAAAGTGGTAAAGAATAAAGTAGCGCCTCCTTTCCGTGCAGCCGAATTCGATATCATTTTTGGAGAAGGCATTTCCAAAGTAGGCGAAATAATAGATATGGGCGTAGACCTGGGTATTGTTCAGAAAAGCGGCAGCTGGTTTAGTTACAATACGGATAAACTGGGACAAGGAAGGGATTCTGTGAAGCAGTTACTGCGGGATAACCCTGAATTGCAGGCGGAAATCGAGAAAAAAATAAGGGAAAAAATTGCAGAAATGCAAGCAGGTTAATCACGTATTTACCTGTAATACGGCCGGCTTCCTTCTTTGGAAACCGGCCTTTTTTGTTCCTGCCTTACGATTGCCTATTTTGCAGAATGACGCTTATGAAGCAATGCTTTTTCATTTTTCTTTTAGTATTGATGTATGGGGCGGCCTTTTCCCAGGCAGATAGTTTATTGAAAAAACCGGGGCAAACGGCTTTAGACAGTGCAGGCTCCGACCAACCCGGTTATTACCGGATTAACAGGAGGTATATCAACAGCTTTTTTTCCGATTTCCCCTTACTGGCTTCCGCACCAGCGCGTTATACCAAAAAAGACTGGAAAACAGTAGGGCTGGTGGTGGCCAGTGCCGGAGCCCTGATGGTGGCCGACCGGAGCATTAAACAAATAGTGCAAAGAAACCGATCGGGCTTGTTTGATAATACCGCCAATATTGTAGAGCCATTTGGCAATAAGTATCCCCCTTATATTATTGCAGCCATGTACTTGACCGGCGTTATCAGCAAAGATCGGAAGATGGAACATGTATCGCTGATCACTGCAAAGTCGCTCGTTTTCTCCACCGTTTTTTATGCAGCCTCCAAACAGGTCGTACGTCGGCGCCGGCCGGCATTTACAGATAATCCCTTTGAAGTGAATAGCATGTTCCAGGGAGGAAGAGAATGGACTTCTTTTCCATCCGGCCATGCCAACACCATATTTACGGTAGCCACAGCTATTTCTTTACAATATCGCCATAAGAAATGGGTGCCTCCGCTGGCTTACGGCATTGCCGGTTTAACCGGACTATCAAGAATTTATGACAACCGGCATTGGGCCAGCGATGTACTGGTAGGGGCGGCCATGGGACATTTTGTTACCAAAACATTGTATAAAATAGAAGAGGCAAAGACAAAAAAGCAAGGCTTGCGCCAGCTAAATTTTTAAACAGGTAAAGCTTACTTTAATACCTTCAGCCGAACCATCTCAATCCGGGTATGGCTTACAGAGAGAATTTCAAATTCAAAATGATCAATAATGATCCTGTCTTTAATTTTTGGAATGGTTTCGTGGTGTTGAATAATAAAACCAGATAAAGTTTCCGCTTCCTCTTTGGAAAAATCAAGGTCATATTTTTCATGCAGGTAGTCGAGCTCAAGTCGCCCGGAAAAGATAAATTCCCGGTCGTTCAGTTTTTTCTCTTCCAGCTCCTCGGTATCGTGCTCGTCCTGGATTTCTCCGAAAATTTCTTCCAGCAGGTCCTCCATCGTTACAATACCGGACGTGCCTCCAAACTCATCCACCACCCAGGCCATACTTTTTCGCTCCTTGGTGAATTTGTTAATCAGGTCGGTTGCATTCATGCTTTCCGGTACTGCCGGTATAGGCAGTAACACCGTGGCAATGCTGGAAGGTTCTTCAAACATATCGAGCTGATGGATATAACCTACGATATGATCAATATTGCCTTCATACACCACCAGCTTACTGAGCTTGGTTTCTATAAATCGCTCCAGTGCTTTTTCAACAGAGCTGTTGATTTCAATGCCTTCAATTTCTTTTCGGGGTATAAGGCATTGCCGTACTCTTACCGTTGGCAGGGAGAGCGCGTTTTCGATAAGGCTGGCATTCAAATCCTGTGCGTCTCCTTCATTCTCATAGCTGGATTGTTGAAAATGAGTATCAAGATCTGCGCGGAAAAAACTTTCCTTTTTTTCATCCACCCTAACATTGAAGAAATATTTCAGAATTCCCTGTGAAATACTCACAAACATATTGGCTACAGGGTGAAAAATCTGGTAGCAAATATTGGCAAAAGACGCCACCCCGGAATTTAATATCCATTCATTTTTAGAGCGCCAGATGGCTCTTGGAAGAAATTCGCCAAAGAATAAAAAAATAAATGAAGCCAATACTACCTCCAGTAGTAATTCTATAAAATCAGCTGCGCCGGAAGGAAGGGTTCTTTCCATCCATAGGGAAACTGGTTCCAGTGCCTGGCCTATCATCAATCCATAAGCTACCAGGCAAATATTAAACAGGATCAGTACTACTCCGATAAAAAGCGATGGCTGATCCAAAAAATTACTGATCAGCGTTCCGCCGGTTCTTCCCTGCTTTTTTCTTAGTTCAACAGAAAGCCGGTTAATGCTTCCAAAAGCTGCTTCAATGCCAACAAAAACCCCGGCAAGTAGCAGGAAGAAAAGAATAAGGCCGATCGTATTATAATTCAGATCTGTCATATACTACGAATATAAGCATAGTTTTCTCATCCTTTATCCACCGTAATATCGTCTTCACGGGCTAAAAAATCAAGTATTAGCTGTTCTGCTTCCCGACAGGCTTTTTCCAGTTCATCGTTTACGATTACATGGTTAAAATGATGTTTAAAACCAATTTCGTACGACGCTTTATTTACCCTTGCCTGTAAACTTTCAGCCGTTTCAGTACCCCTGCTTTGTAACCTGTTTTTAAGTTCTTCAACACTGGGCGGTTCAATAAATAAGGAAAGTGTATTATGTGGATATTGTTGTTGAATATGGATAGCTCCTTTTACATCTATATCCAGCATAGGCACCTGTTTGGCCGCCCAGATTCTTTCCATTTCAGTTTTAAGGGTACCGTAATATTTGCCTTCATACACCATTTCCCATTCCATGAAATCATTATGCCGGATATGGTTTTTGAATTCCTCTACGGTCATAAAATAATAATCCTTTCCGTTCTGCTCTGTACCTCTTGGTTGCCGCGTGGCTGCTGAAATCGAAAAAGCAAGTTGGGGATACTTCTGTAACAGATAGCGGGTTATCGAAGTTTTGCCGGCACCGGATGGAGCCGTTATAATAATAATTTTTTTATTGGTGTACTTCATCAGATCCTTTTGATATCAGCCCCCAGCGCTATGAGTCGTTGATCTATATATTGGTATCCCCTGTCTATCTGTTCAATATTCTGAATAATACTTTTGCCTTCAGCACTCAGGGCTGCAATCAGCAGAGATACACCCGCCCGGATATCCGGGCTGCTCATGGTAATGCCTCTTAATTTTTGATCTCGCCCAAGCCCGATTACGGCAGCCCGGTGCGGGTCACATAAAATAATCTGGGCGCCCATATCAATCAGTTTATCCACGAAAAACAAGCGGCTTTCAAACATTTTCTGGTGTATAAGAACAGACCCTCTGGCTTGGGTTGCTACTACCAGTACAATACTCAGGAGGTCGGGCGTAAAGCCTGGCCAGGGATGATCAGAGATGGTAAGTACGGATCCGTCCAGGAAGGATTGAATTTCGTACACATCCTGCGATGGTATGATTATATTATCTCCTTCAAATTCAAGCTGGATGCCTAATTGACGGAATTTTTCGGGAATAATCCCGAGGTGTTCGATGCCGGCCCCCTTAATCTCCAAGCGGCTTTGTGTCATCGCAGCCAACCCAATAAAGGAGCCTACTTCAATCATATCAGGCAGCATACGGTGACTGGTTCCGCCAAGGTAATCAACCCCTTCAATCATAAGCAGGTTACTGCCTATTCCACTTATTTTAGCGCCCATTCTATTGAGCATTTTACACAGTTGCTGCAAATAAGGCTCGCAGGCTGCATTGTAAATTGTGGTGGTACCCTTTGCCATAACTGCCGCCATCACAATATTGGCAGTTCCGGTTACAGAAGGCTCATCCAACAACATATAACAACCTTTCAGTTGGGATGCATCCAGGTGAAAAAATCCATCTTCCGGGTGGTAGTCAAAACGGGCGCCCAGTTTTTCAAAACCAATGATATGAGTATCCAGCCTTCTTCTGCCGATTTTGTCGCCGCCCGGTTTGGGAATAAATGCTTTTTTGAAACGGGCCAGTAGAGGAC
>NZ_LUKG01000012.1:0-3070 GCF_001601815.1 Flavihumibacter sp. CACIAM 22H1 | reverse complement strand
CTGCACTGTTCAGGTAATCTATATTTACGGCATCAGCCTTAAAAACAGCCGTGTGCCGGTCGATCCTGTTTACGGAAACACCAATATCTGACAGGAGTTCTATAAGCAGGTTTACATCCAGAATATCCGGGATATTCTCAATGCGCATTTCTTCCGGTGTAAGCAAAACGGCACTCAGGATCTGCAGTGCTTCATTTTTTGCACCCTGGGGAATAATACTGCCGGAGAGCTTTTTACCTCCGGCTACTTCAAAACGGTCCATGAAAAGGATGGATTATATATGGTGAATGGTGGGCAGTTCTTATTTAAAGCGCTTCTTAAACTTTTGGCCGCCTCCCCGGTTTCCCCCGTTATCGCGGTTTCCGCCGAGCTCACGGTTGCCTCCACCTCCGCCGCGTTGGTCGTTCCGGCCCTGGTTATTACCGCCTCTTTGTTGGAATTTTTGCTGTCTTTTGCCACCGCCGCCGCCGCTGCGGTAATCGCGTTGGCCCTCATTTGCCCGGTAAGCTTTTACAAAAGGAGTATTCGTAAATTCCAACTGACCACCGGTAATGGAGTTTAATTCGCTTTGGATCGCATCATCGTGTACATTCTCCTTATGCCAGTTACTGTAGGCCAGTTTCATGTAATAGGCAATAGCATTGGCAAAACCCTGTCTTTTTTCCGGGTTTTCTTCCGTCAGCGCCTTATGTATAACCTTTTCAATGTTTTTGCCAATATGAGAATACCGGGGATATCCTTTGGGATAGGGGAGCGGGCTAGGTTTGGCTTTCAGGCTTTCCTTGGTAGGAATCGGGTAGGGAGAGTTTACTTCCAGCTTAAAATCTGAGATCAAAAAGAGGTGATCCCATAACTTATGGCGGAAATCCTCCACATTTTTGAGGTGTGGATTCAAAAATCCCATCAATTCAATCACCGCCCTTGCATTCTTTTCTTTTTTATCTGTATCCTCCACCGACATCAGGTATTCAATCATTTTTTGAATATGACGTCCGTATTCCTTCATCACAAGGTGATTTCTGGTAGTATTATATTCCATTCAGTCAAATTGTTCTATTGCAAATGTAAGTCTTGGGATTCAGGAAAATGCAGCAATTTGCAGTGTTCCCCGAAAATTACAGGATGAAAACTATTGCCTATTTTATAGACCCACTGCTGGAAGCTCCGGAAAACACCCTGGAAAACGGATTTCTGGAAACGTTGGTACCTCTCTTTAACCGGTTGCCCGAATACCGACATATCGTATTATCAGGTTTTGCCGACATAAGCTGGGAAGAAAACACCCCCGACCGGCCGGAATTGGTGGTATTGGAGGCCCGTAGCTCGCTGTTCATAAGTCGTACCCAACGACTTAAAAATAGCCTGAAAACCTGGCTGGATAAAGAACAGCCAGCCGTTTTGGTAAGTTTTGATAAAGATATGATAGCGGATTTTTCCGGGAAAACCGCATTAATAAGTTCCGCAGACAACCTGCTCAAAGACCATAAAGGCCGCGCCTGGAAAAAACGACCGGAAAAACTACCAGCCTGGCTGGCAGCACAATTGATCAGTGTGCCGTTTGAAGAAGACCGGCAGGCGATATTGGGTTTTTTCCCGCAGCTTGCGGATACCATCCGGGTACAATACCCCGCGCTTCAACCCCCTTGTCCCACTATTTCCTGGTCTGAACAGGAAACCCTGAAAATACGGCACTCCGGTGGACGAGATTATTTCCTCTATGCCGGCCCCCTGCATGCCGAAGAATCAATGATTCACCTGCTGAAAGCTTATTCGCAATTAAAAAAATGGCTGATGACCGGTATGCCCCTTCTGCTGGCCGGCCCCTCTACTGAATCAACGGGTAGGCTACAGGAATTGCTGAAAACCTATAAATACCGGGCCGATATAACTGTGCTGGCTGATATTGACCCCATGGAATTGCAGGTATTGCTGGCAGGTACCTACCTGTTAAATTATCCGTTCCAGCCTGGGTATCCAACCTGGCCCCTGGAATGGGCCATTAGTTCCGGTACCCCTTTAGTAACAACCCAGCACCCGCTTACCAATGAAATCTGCAGAACAGGGGCGGCCTATGCAGCGGCAGGTGATATTGATGCCTGGGCCCATCAGATGATGGTGCTTTATAAAGATGAAACCCTGCGGTCAAAGCTGATTGAAAAGGAACAGGAACGCTACCAGGAATTGAATCAATCCCTGACACTTGATAGGTATGCCGCCCTGCTTCGTCAGCTTTCTGCCTGATTAATGCTAAATTTGCAGCCATTAAATGCAACTATGCAACAGTCAACCATTACAGTAGATGTTCTTTTGGACCCCGATAAAGTGCCTGCACAAATTACCTGGAATGCCTCTGCCAGTACAGCGGAAGAAGCGCAGAAAGCCAAGGCCATGATGTTGGCCTTTTGGGATGGTGCGGAAAAAACAGCCCTCAGAATTGACCTGTGGACAAAAGAAATGATGGTGGATGAAATGGCCGATTTTTTTTACCAGACTTTTCTGACCATGGCTGATACCTATCAGCGGGCAACCAGGAATGACGAGTTGGTAGCGGATATCAGGAATTTCGCCCGTGATTTTTACAAAAAATTCCAGGAACAACAAATGAAGGAGCAGCAACCAGGGTAAATGGTGAAAATGCCGCCTCCATTAAAAAGAATACTATGACGCTAGAAGAAAAAATAATGGCCCAAATGAAAGAGGCCATGAAATCAAAAAATGAAGCCGCCCTCAGGGGGTTGCGTGCTATTAAGGCGGAAATTATTAAAGCAAAAACAGAACCTGGGGCAAATGGGCAGCTAACGGAAGAAAACGCTGGAAAAATGTTGCAGAAAATGGTAAAACAGCGTCGTGATTCGCTGGATATTTTCCGTCAGCAGAACAGGGATGACCTGGCAGCTAAGGAGTTGGAAGAAATTGCCATTATTGAGCAGTTTTTGCCCAAACAACTTACCGAAGAGGAATTAAAAACCGCCCTGGAGCAAATAATTGCGGAAACCGGAGCAAGTTCTTCCGCCGACCTGGGGAAAGTAATGGGGGTTGCCTCCAAAAAACTGGCCGGTCAGGCAGATGG
>NZ_LUKG01000011.1:72710-82111 GCF_001601815.1 Flavihumibacter sp. CACIAM 22H1 | reverse complement strand
TGAAGAAAATCTGCATGACGCGCTCCGGCTTAACCTGGAGTTGGAAGGTTATGAAGTGAGTTCCGCCTACGATGGACTGAACGCACTAAAAGCTGTACAGCAGGAATATTTTGATCTGGTCATCCTGGATATAATGTTACCGGAAATGGATGGGCTTACCGTACTCGAGGGGATCCGCATTCAAAATAACGAAGTCCCCATTCTTATCCTAAGTGCTAAGAACAGCAGTGCCGACAGGGTATCCGGACTCAAAAAAGGTGCCGATGATTACCTGACCAAGCCGTTTAACCTCGAGGAGCTTATGTTACGCGTGCACAAGCTGATCCAGAAAAACAAAAAACTAAAGCAAAAAGATACCATCGGCGATTTTTATCAGTTCGGTTCCAACAAAATAGACTTTAAGGCACAGGAGGCAACCGCAAAAAATGGAGAACGCATTCAACTGAGTAAGAAGGAGGCCATGCTGTTGAAATTGCTGATTGAAAACAAAAACGAAGTAGTGCCACGGGAAAAAATCCTGCAAACAGTATGGGGATACAATGTATACCCCACTACCCGTACCATCGATAATTTCATCCTCAATTTTCGGAAGTATTTTGAAGAAGACAGCCGCAATCCCCGGTATTTTCATTCGGTTCGGGGCGTAGGGTACAAATATGCGGAGAACGAATAAAATACCCCCGTACAGCCACTGCTATAATGCGGTAACGATCGTAACCAACCGGTCGGCCTCCTCCAGTATAACGGCCCCGTCGCTGCTAACCAGGCTGGGTGCGTATAAAGCCCATTCGCACCGTTGCCAGATAGACTGGAGTAAAAGACGATCTTCTGTTGATAGACCCCGCTGTTCTAATAGTGGTAATACCGTTTCTTTTTGCAGGTCGGAGGGCTTAAGCTGCAATTTTTCTCCCAGCAATTTCCATAGTCCAGCTTCCAGTTCTTTATACATTAACGCGGTGTCGTTGTTTTGGAAGGCAAGTCTGGCGGCCACCAGGTAATCAACCGGTAGTTGTGGTTCCGGCGCTGCAAAGTTTGTCGGCGCTTCTTTCTCCGCCTGGTTTTTAGGCAATTTTTTCTTCCTTACTATCAATGCTATCATACTGAGAAAGGCAAGAGCTCCAATGCCGATAATCCACCAGTTTGCGTTGTTCAAAACCGGTGGAGTGGCTTCTGTTTTTTTAGGCTTTTCCTGCTTTTTAGTAAGTGAAGGGGTAACAAAAAGACGTAAACTGTCTGTCGAAAGGCTGGTATAGGATTTTTTCCTGGGGTCGAAATAACTGAATGAAATACCTGGTAAGGTATAAGTTCCTTCCTCTGTAGGAGTTATAGTATAGGAAATGATCTTTTTCCCTTCCATCGGGCTAACCGCTTTGTTCAGCTGTTCAGTTACCGAAGGGTCAAAAACGGTAAAATTGCCGGGTAGCTCCCAGGATGGGGCGTTTATCAGCGGCAGGTTTCCGCTGCCCTCAATTTCAAGTGTATAAATAAAGTTTTCTCCGGCTGCAACAGAAGCGGTGTTGGCTTTACCACTAATTGTAAACTTTCCAACAGCTCCATTAAAGCTGGGGGGGGCGCCATCCGGAAGCGGTAGAATGGTAATCGTTTTGGGCTGGCTTGCTAATGTAATGGAATGTTCTTCCCAGCTTCCGGACTGTTCACCCATCAGATCGTCCATCAAGCGCTGAATAGAACTCCGGTTAGAAGACCCCGGCGCTTTATCTGTCCGCAGAAAACGGACATTGTTTTCCAATTCAACCGGTTCCAGTTCAAACCGGCCTTCCTGCAAGGGAAATAATTGTGTTTTACGGATGATATGCGATTGATATTCTTTTCCATCCCTTTCCTCAATAACCGGTTCAGCGGCCTCCGGTTCCAGCATATCATATACACTGAAACCGTTCATGGACGGACGTTTACTGATCCTGGAATCGGACCGGAGCCGGGTTAATAATTTGTAGGTAGATACAATTGGTTCGCCTACATAAGCAGTGGTTTTGTCCAGGTCCAGTACCACCATTAATCCTTTTTTGATTTTTTCCTGTGGTGATTCTCCCGGCTGCAGCATATAATCTTCCTGGATCTGCCGGCGGTAAGCGCTGATGCCCGGATCAATGGGGTAAGGGTTAACCGGTTGCGCTTTTGCTTCCCTCACCTCAATTCGCAGCTGGTTTGATTTCATCTGCTTACCGTTGATAAGAGCAGATGCCCCCTGGATAATAAGTGTTCCTTTGCGGTTGGGTCTCAGAATATAGGTCAACGCCTGGTAGCGTGAAATTTCTCCATTTACAAGGCTCATCCCATTTGTTTCTATGGGCCCTTGTAATACCGTAAAATCTTTAAAAGAAGGTGCTTCAAAAGATTCAATCTGTTTGGCATTTTCAGCAATAAACTGCACCTGAAGTACCTCGGTAAGCCCAATGCTTTGTTTGTCGGACAGCGTTGAAAAGCTTACCTGCGCTGCCGGAAAAAACGGCAACAGTAAAGCGGAAAGGAATAAAACAAAATAGACAAATCGCACCTGCATAGAAATGGCAAATTACAAATCACCTAATTGCGGACGAAGAACAATGTCTTCAACGCAGGCCTGGGCTGACAAACGGCTAGCAGCATGGATCATCAGGGCAATATCCCGGGCTTCCATAAGCCGGCTGGGGTCAACGCCGGATGCGGCCCAGCTATCGGTATAAGCTGCGCCAGGCAATACGGCGCTTACCTTTATGCCAAAAGGTTTCATTTCCTCTCGCAGGTTTTTGCTAAAGCCCAGCAAAGCAAATTTACTGATGCTGTAAGCGCCTCCATTGGCATAGGCTGCAAGGGACGCAATAGAACAGATATTAAATATATGGCCCGATTGGCGCTTCATCATTCCGGGAAGAAAAGACCTGGTAAGATGGTAGGCGGAAAGCAGGTTAACCGACAACGAAGTTTCGAGCGCCTGTTCTGGTTCATTATATATACTTCCCGGAATAAACTGCCCTGCATTGTTCACCAGTATATCGGGTATGCCAAAGGAGCTTACCCATTCTGAAAAAGCAGTTATATCGGCCCGAAGCGAAAGATCGGCTGGTTGGCCTTTTACTTCACAGGTGGGAAACCGGCTTTGCAATTCCTGCACCGTTTCATACAGCTGATGCGGATTTCTACTGCATAAAAAAAGTTGATTGCCTGCTGCAGCAAACTCCTGCGCTATGGCTTTTCCAATGCCTTTACTGGCACCCGTTATCACAATAATCATTGCATAAATGTACGCCTTCTTATGCAGTTGGATGAACGGGCTTTCTTTTAAAATTGCTAAAACGACGAATGAAAATAAAGGTGCCGATCATCAGCAAGGAACCGGTTGCCAGGGGCTTGGGTACATAGGAAAAAAACGACTGTTCTTTTTACCGGAAATAATTCTTCCAGTTTCCATTCCGCCGCCGGACTGTTCTTCCGGCGAATAATCTTCATACCGGAATCCTTCAATAAAAGAAGTTTGCGCCAGTAGGTAAGGTAATACCTTTTTAATAGCGGGTAATTGATCAATTGTACCTACCGCATTTATTTTTAACACCCCGTTTTTCCCCAACAAACGGAGATTATAATTCACCAGAGATTCATCACTGCCATTAACCTTTAATTCAGTAGCCCAATACACCGCTTTTTTATAGGAATCGAAATAAGGAACCATTATCCATTTTTCTGCCTGCAGGGCATTGAATCCTTTTTCCAATCTTTTTTTATTGGATTCCTGTAACTGGTTTTGTACTTCCTCCAGCAACTCCCTATGATCAAAATCAGTTGTTTGCCCGGTAGGTATATATCCTGTAGGCGAATAGCTGATCACAAAACTGTAGTCATTGTTTATTTCGGAGGGTAAAAAATCTGATCGAACTATCATGCCCAATACTTCTTCATCCGGTACATTGCCCCATACTGTTTCAAGAATATACCTCGACTGGTTAGCGTCAATAAAATAATAACCGGACGGTACTTTCATTCTAACCGACTGCTCCGCAAACCGAAGTTTGCCGGCATGAAAAGTGAGTTCTTTGTCGATGGAGTCGACTTGTTTGTTAAACTCAGCTTTGATTTGATCGGTTGATGAGGGGGTTGATGATATACTATCAACAGGTTCAGCAAAAACGCACAAGCTGGATATCAGAGCGGTGCCTGCGAGTAGAATTTTGGTCATAGGGATCAGAATGAGTTTAGGGTGCTACGGAATGACAAGATACTAATTCTACAGAATCATGCAATACCTTTGCTGTTCAAATATGAAACATTATTCTCATTTATTCTTTGATCTTGACCATACACTGTGGGATTTCGAAGAAAACGCGCGGTTAACACTTGAACATATTTATAAACAGCTGAATTTATCTACAGTAGGCGTAAGTGATTTTACTTATTTCCATGAACGCTATTGTTACCATAACGATAAGCTTTGGGAGCGGTATCGCAAAGGATTTATCAAAGTAGATGAGCTCCGGTGGAAAAGGATGTGGCATACCCTGCTTGATTTTAAGATCGGGGATGAACAACTGGCGCGAGAACTGAGTGCAGCTTTTCTTGCGCACCTGCCTTTCCGGAACCGTTTATTTCCGTATGCGGTTGAACTACTCACCTATCTTCATAATAAAGGGTATTCATTACACCTGATCACCAATGGATTTGAATCTGTACAGCACGCCAAGTTAAAAAATTCGGGCATCGATCATTTTTTCGGAAAAGTGATAACCTCCGAAGGAAGCAATAGCCTTAAACCGAACCGGGAGATTTTTGACTATGCATTCCGTGTTACCGGTGCTGTGCCGGAAACCAGTATTATGATCGGGGATCACCTGGAAGCGGATATCCTGGGTGCAAAAAATGCCGGAATGGACCAGGTTTTTGTTAACCACATTAAGATTACACCGTCTATTTCGCCCACCTACACCGTATACGGACTGGAAGAAATGATGGCCTTGTTTTAAGAGAAGGTTGCTAATACATCTACGCCCCCCTTCACTACCTGGTTAAGCGTTACATTTATACGGGTTCCGATAGGCAGCAAAACATCTACCCGGCTGCCGAATTTTATAAAACCCAATTCGTCGTTCTGCTTCACTTTCATGCCTGGTTTCAGGTAGTTAACGATACGTTTTGCAACGGCACCGGCAATTTGTTTAACCAAAACTTCGGTATTGCCGGTTTTTAATACAACGCTGTGGCGTTCATTTTCGGTGGATGATTTGGGATTCCATGCCACCAGAAATTTACCCTTATGGTAGGTGCTGTACACTACATCGCCGGAAAAAGGGTTACGGTTAACATGCACGTTAGCCGGGCTCATAAAAATGCTTACCTGAATGCGTTTGTCATGAAAGTATTCTTCGTCGTACACTTCTTCAATAACCACTACTTTCCCATCGGCAGGGCAAATAACCTTGGTTTCATCAAATGTGTGGGTACGGCTTGGAATCCGGAAAAAGGATATGATAAATAAAAGAAGGAACAATAAAACCAGAAACAATACCCAGCTGATCAGCGGGTAGGCGGCACTTATAAAAAAGAATGAAAGCAGGTTGAGCAGTACAAAAACCAGGGTAGCAATTGCAATTGATTTGTAGCCTTCTTTGTGAATTGTCATGTTGATGCGTTGAACCGCAAAATTAGGTATAACCTAAAAGTGACCAATTATTATATTGCAGCCATGATTGAATTGCAACATTTAATGGATTACCTGAATCCGGTTTCATTGGCTGAAATAAGCGATGATCAGGGTTTTCGTGCGGGTCAGATGGGAAAACAGGTACTGGTTTACGAAGAGGACGCCTTTCCCGACCTGGATCAGCCCGAGCTTATTCTGGTAGGCTGTGGTGAGCAGAGAGGCCTTGGCATGGGCCGCGCTTTTAGCGTTGGTGCGGATCAGATTAGAAAAAGTTTTTATAGAAGTTTCTATTGGCACACGGATATCCGGATAGCGGATATTGGAAATATTAAGCCGGGCGCTTCGCTTAGTGATACCTATGCCGCTTTGAAACTGGTTTTATCAGAATTAACAGATGCCGGTAAGCGGGTTATAATCCTGGGAGGATCGCATGATCTGTCTCTTTCGCAATATCACTCCTATGCCAGCCGAAGCCAGTTAATTGAAGCTGCATGTATTGATGCAAAAATTGACCTGGATATGGAGGCCCTGCCGCAGGCGGATCATTTCCTGATGGAAATGCTGACCGGTGAGCCCAATTTCATGAAACACTACAGCCATCTTGCCTTTCAGAGTTATTATGTACACCCGTATATGCTGGAGAATATGGACAAGCTCCGCTTCGATTGCTTTCGGGTAGGTACCGTCAAAGAACAAATTGATGAAATGGAGCCGGTATTGCGGAATTGTAGAATGGTGAGTTTTGACCTATCAGCCATTGCACATGCCTATGCTCCGGGATCAGCCCTGTCTCCCAATGGATTAAATGGGGAAGAAGCCTGCGTGCTGGCCCGTTATGCCGGTATGAGCCCCGTGGTAAATAGTTTTGGCATATATGGTTATCAGCCCGGATCCGATGTGCAAAACCTGACCGCGCAGCAGATAAGCCAGATGATCTGGTATTTTATTGATGGAATGAGTAAAGGAAAAAGGGAAGCTACCCTCAAAGACAGGGAGGCTTTTTATGAATACAATACGGCGTTCGCCGAAGTTGAAACTGTGTTTTTGCAGAGTAAAAAAACGGGTCGCTGGTGGATGCAATTGCCCGACACCCGTTTTATAGCCTGTTCTTACAAAGATTATGTAATTGCCAGCAACAACGATATCCCGGAAAGATGGTTGAGAGCCCAGGAAAGAAGCTGATCATTTTTAGCTATTTTTAGTAAATGCGTCTACACACACAGTTGCTTGCTTGGTTAGTGCCGGCGATTTTATTGACGGCCTGTTCTAGTCAAAAGAAACTTGGCCAATCCGCCCGGGAATTGCTGTTGCAACAAGAGGGGCTGAAACAGGCCCATATCGGGATCAGCATTTATGCGCCTAAAAAAAACAGCTATCTCTATAATTACCAGGCAGATAAATATTTTGTTCCCGCCAGTAATACCAAGCTTTTCAGCATGTATGCTGCAATGAAATGGTTGGGCGATTCACTGCCCGGCATCCGGTATGCGGAAACTGAAGACAGCATCTATCTGCAGGCAACAGGAGACCCTACCCTTTTACATCCTGATTTTTCGGATCACCCAGTGATCGATTGGCTGAAAGCAAGTGGGAAAGAACTGGTAATTCAACAGGATAACTGGAAAGAAAAAGAGTTCGGTTATGGCTGGGCATGGGATGATTATAACAGTGCCTATATGCCGGAACGAAGCCCGCTTCCGGTATACGGAAATACCATCCGGTGGACCCAGGTACTGGAAAAAACGGAATCGCAGGATGGCGCTATCGTTAATGAAGCTTTTGTATATTCAGAACCGGAAGTTTCCTGGAAGGTTAATTTTAACCCGTCCAAAACAAGTAGTTTTTCGGTTATACGAGACCGGTATACAAATCAGTTTACCATATCAGAGGGTAAAGAAATACTTCGAACCATAGAAATTCCCTTTGTTACGAACGGGGTTTTATCTGCATTGGATTTATTAAAGGACACCATCCATAGGTCTATTGTATTGGTACCTGCAGAAACTACCCGCCAGGTGGATCGGGTACGCTATTCCCAATTACGCGATAGCGTATTGAAAACCATGATGTTCCGAAGCGATAATTTTTTTGCGGAACAGGTTTTACTGATGGCATCACAGGAAGCCCTGGGATACATGAACACCACAGATTTTATTGATACCGTATTGAAGACTGCTTGTAGTGGCTTACCACATCCCCCCAAATGGGTAGATGCATCGGGCCTTAGCCGGTATAACTTGTTTACCCCACAGGATTTTATCTGGTTATTAAAAAAGATGGAGCAGGAAATGGGGCAGAACAAGGTGTTGCAGTTATTACCCGGTGGAAACCAGGGTACTTTATCTAATTATTATACCGGTATGGCAGATGCTATCCATGCAAAAACCGGAACCTTAAGCGGACATGTAGCTTTGAGCGGTTACCTGACTACAAAAAAAGGGGAACCCTTGTTGTTTTCCATCCTGGTGAACAATCATCAAACCAGTGCCGCCAAAGTGCGGAGATCGGTCGAAGCCTTCCTGCAAAAACTATGGGAAATGAATTAGGTACAGGTGCTATCTTTGCCGAAAGGAGAGTGACTATTGGCTGATACCATACAATTATTGCCCGATCATATAGCAAACCAGATTGCGGCAGGGGAAGTAATTCAACGTCCGGCAAGTGCAGTAAAGGAATTGTTGGAAAATGCAGTGGATGCGGGAGCAACTGAAATTCGCCTGTTGGTGAATGATGCAGGCAAGTCGCTGATCCAGGTAATAGACAATGGTAAGGGCATGAATGAAACCGATGCCCGGCTCTGTTTTGAGCGCCATGCGACTTCGAAAATCAGGCAAATTGATGATTTATTTCATATAAATACCATGGGCTTCCGGGGAGAGGCGCTGGCTTCTGTTGCCGCCGTTGCGCAGGTAGAATTAAAAACCCGGCAACATTCGGAAGAACTCGGTACCTATATCGAAATCGAAAACAGTATGGTGGTTCGGCAGGAACCCTGTGCCACTGCGCCTGGTACCAGCATTGCCATGAAGAACCTGTTCTTCAATGTGCCTGCCCGTCGTAATTTTTTGAAGAGCAATGCTTCGGAGATGCGCCATATAATAGACGAGTTTATCCGCGTGGCAATGGCTTTCCCTCAGCTCTTTTTTTCGCTTACCCATAACGGACAACAGGTTTTTCACCTGGATAAAGGCTCGCTTAAACAACGGATTGTACAATTGTTGGGTAATTCCTACAATGCTAAACTGGTTCCCGTTCAGGAGCAGACAGATTATCTGAATATTCAGGGCTTTATTGGTAAACCCGATGCTGCCCGTAAAACCAGGGGCGATCAATATTTTTTTGTAAATAACCGGTTTATTCGCAGTGGGTACCTGCACCATGCCGTAATGCAGGCTTTTCAGGATCTGATCCCGGCCGATAGTTTCCCTTTGTACGTGCTTTTTATTGATCTGAACCCCGAACAGATCGACGTAAACGTGCATCCTACCAAGCAGGAGATCAAATTTGAGGATGAGAAAATCGTCTATGCATTTGTTCAGGCCGCCGTAAAACACGCCTTGGCGCAATTCAGTATAACACCAACGCTGGAATTTGATATTGATGCCGGTATTCAGCAATCGGATGCAGTTTCCAAGCCTTTTACCCACGACCAGCGAGAAGCTGCCAGCAATTCGGGCCTGTTCCAAACCTTTTCAAAATCTAACCAGGCCCATTTAATTGAAAAAGGTGGGTATTCCGGCATCGGCGGTTCCGCCCCGGTTGAACCGGG
>NZ_LUKG01000011.1:70751-72543 GCF_001601815.1 Flavihumibacter sp. CACIAM 22H1 | reverse complement strand
ATTCTATGCCGTCCTGGAAAGACTTTTTTGAACAACCGGATAAAACTGCTGCAGCCGGGCTGGCAGCTAAACTTACCGGGGAGGAGGATTCGCTTTATTTTGACTGGGAAAAACCCCGGAAGAAATGGCAATTGCTGGAGCATGGAGATCTTTTACAGGTTCAGTTACAATATATCATTGCTCCTACAACAACGGGATTTTTGCTTATTCATCAGCAGTTTGCCCATGAACGGGTATTGTATGAACGATATGCGGCGGCATTGGTAGGGAAGTCAATGCCATCTCAGCAAAGTCTTTTTCCGGTTACCCTGGAACTGGTTCCGGGCGATTCAGCCCTGCTAACGGAACTGCTGGGCGATATGTTATTACTTGGCTATCAGATAGAACCCTTTGGCAATAATAGTTTCGTGGTACAGGGAAGTCCGGCTGATATACTGCAGGGAAATGAAAAAGCCGCCATCGAAAAATTGCTTGAGCAATACAAACATTTCAGCAGTGATGTAAAGTTTTCCCGCCGCGAAAAACTGATCCGCTCGCTGGCTTCACAACATTCCATCAAGGCTGGTACCGGGCTTACGCAGTCCGAAATGCGTCGTTTATGTGAAGATCTGTTAGTGTGCGCACAACCTAATATAACCGCCGCCGGCCGCCCTACTTTTATCGAATTCAACCAGGATTATCTTTCCCGCTCTTTTGGCCTCTAGGGCTCTACGCTCGTAGGCGATGAATTTTTTTTGTATAACTAAAAAAATAGTTTTAATCTTGCTATGACTAAATTATTAGTTATATGAAAGGATTAACGAAGGCAGAAGAAGAGGTTATGCAGGTTTTATGGCGCATTGGCCGGGGATTCCTGAAAGATATAATGGATGCAACAGCCGAACCCAAACCGCATTCCAATACCATCGCCACCCTACTTAAAATTCTGATGGAAAAAGGCTATGTACAGGCTACCCAGCAGGGGCGTAATAATTTATATCAACCGCTGGTCAGTAAAACAGACTACGGCAAACGATCAGTACAGCAGTTGGTGAAAGGATACTTTGAGGGATCCGCCTCCAATCTGGTCAGCCAGTTTGTAAAAGATGAAAAGATCTCGATTGAGGAGCTGGAAGCCCTGCTCCAACAAATTCGTTCAGCAAAAAAATAAAGCATGTCCTTTTTATTGGTCATCATTACCAAAATGCTGGTCTGTTCCGGTATTTTA
The DNA here is from genome assembly GCF_001601815.1 of Flavihumibacter sp. CACIAM 22H1. GTDB lineage: Bacteria > Bacteroidota > Bacteroidia > Chitinophagales > Chitinophagaceae > Flavihumibacter. Next base: position 71,336 of record NZ_LUKG01000011.1, on the reverse strand, counting down.
TTAGGGTATTATTGGTTGTTCCTGCGAAACCATCGTTTCCATCAATACAATCGCTATTACCTGATGAGCGTACTGTTGCTTTCTTTACTGGTGCCATTTATGCAGGTTCCTTTGCCGATTGAAGGAGGGGGAACTATTGATCGGACGGTGATCCGTACAATGGAAATCATAACCGTGTATGGGGAAGTGGAGGAGATAGGCAACCTTTCCGTAGCCAGCCTGTACAGTTGGAAATGGGTAGGCTGGATAATTTACCTGGCAGGAGCGATAACCGGGTCTATTTTTCTAATTACCGCCCTTCTGCGTATTAAAAAAATGCAGGAAAAATACAAGGGAGAAAAATTGGACGACATTATCATTTATCACACCCGCGAAGAAGGCACGCCTTTTTCTTTTTTCCGGTCAATTTTCTGGAACGATCAGATTGAACTGCATAGCAGAGCAGGCCAGCAGATTTTTCGCCACGAGCTTTTTCACATCAGGCAATACCATACCATCGATAGCCTGTTAGCTAACCTGGCCGTACTTATTGGTTGGTTTAATCCATTTTATTACTTGATCCGTAATGAACTGCAGACGATCCAT
>NZ_LUKG01000011.1:62238-69997 GCF_001601815.1 Flavihumibacter sp. CACIAM 22H1 | reverse complement strand
TGAATACCTGGCAGATCAGTATGCGGCAGGGGAAGGGGAAGAGCTGGAATATGCAGAAATTTTACTGGAACGAAGTATCCAGGCGCGGCAGTTTTACCTATCCAATCATTTTTTTCAACACCAAATAAAACGAAGAATTACTATGCTTACCAGTATCCAACTCAGAAAAGCAGGCTATTGGAGCCGCCTGCTGGCGCTTCCGCTCATAATCTGCACCACCCTGCTATTACTGGCATTTGTTAGTAGAAAATCAGCCGCAAGGGTAGTGGCGGAAAAACCAATAACGATTGTTGTGGATGCAGGCCATGGTGGAAAAGATCCCGGCGTTACGGCTACAGACGGATTCACGGAACAACTGCTCTGCCTGCAAATAGCGCGGAAAGTAGAAGCACTGGCCCCCGCTTATAATGTAGAGGTAGTATTAACCAGGAAGGATGAGCAACTGCCCGGCAACCACACGGATCCAACGGAGGCAAACCGATGGAGGGTAAACTTAGCTAACAGCCTCCAACCTGCCCTGTTTTTATCGATTCATATCAACGGCAGCCTAAATACTGCATTGAATGGCATTGAAATCTATGTCCCGGATCAAAACGGTACCAATCCCAATAAAGTGCTTTCACGTGAGGCCGCCCAGATCTTCCGGCATCAACTGAATGAGCTTCTTCCGGTAACGGGTATTAAACAGCGCGAAAAAAAGGGGATATGGGTGCTGGAACAGTCTATTAGCCCGGCCCTGATGGTTGAATGCGGATTTATTACCAACCCGGCCGACTTCTCCTATATCCGGGAAGACCTGAACCAGGAGAAAATTGCCCGAAAATTATTAGAAGCAGCCGTGCTGTTTGCCGGGCATCAAAAGAAAACAAACTAACAGGTTTGCGTATTACGATGCGGGAATTTGCTGAAATGTGCGGCTTTTTTCAATAACTTAGGGAAATGAAACAAACTTGGTTATTGGCAGGAGCAATGCTGGCAGCCACCAGTCTTGCCGCACAAAAAAAATCGAACTTAGGAGCAGCTCAATGGGTGGACAGTGTGTTCAAAACCCTGACAAACGATCAGAAAATAGCCCAATTAATGATTGTCCGGAGTTCGGGCATCAAAAACGGCTTACCGGTTTTTTATGACAAAGAAGTAGAAGAAGCCATCCGTACCTATAATATTGGAGGTATCTGTGTTTTTCAGGGCGGACCGGTTCAGCATGCGCTCCGGATCAATAACTTCCAACGTATGGCAGCCACCCCCTTACTGGTAACAGTTGATGCGGAATGGGGATTGGGAATGCGGTTCGACAGTGTGCAGAGTTTACCCCGGCAGGTAATGATGGGTGCCACAAATGACCCGTCTCTCATGTATGATTACGGAAAAGCCGTGGCAGAACAATGTAAAAGGATGGGCATCCAGGTAAATTATGCCCCGGTAGTAGATATCAATAACAATCCTGCCAACCCGGTTATCGGCGAACGGTCGGCCGGCGAAAACAAAATCAAGGTTACCGAACTCGGTATACAGTATATGAAAGGTTTGCAGGACCATGGAATCATGGCCTGTGCCAAACATTTTCCCGGCCATGGCGATGTTGCCGTAGACTCGCATTACGATTTGCCGCTTATCGCCAAATCGAGGCAGGAGCTTGATTCAATGGAGCTTTATCCCTTCCGGGAACTGATCAAAGCAGGTGTTGCCAGCGTAATGGTGGGGCATCTTTCCGTTCCCGCCATCGACCCGGAGAAAAACAGGCCCAGTTCTGTATCAGCCAAACAGGTGAACCAGCTATTGAGAGAAGAACTTGGCTTTAAAGGCCTCACTTTTACCGATGCGCTGGAAATGAAAGGCATCACGAATTATTATCCTGATGGGGAAGCTTCCGCACAATCTTTGATCGCAGGAAATGATATGCTTTGCCTGCCGGGTGATATCCCGGGTGGAATTGCAGCCGTTAAGCGGGCGATCCGCAAAAAGCAATTGTCCTGGATTACCATTAATGAAAAAGTGAAAAAAGTACTGCTGGCGAAGTATGAATATGGACTTGCTAACCTGTTGCCCATTGACCTTCACAATTTAACGGCGGATCTGAATAAAGAAATCCCAGGGCTGCGCCGAAGAGTGGCGGAGGAGGCAATAACCCTGGTAAGGAATGAAAATGTTGCTATTTTCCCTTTGCAACCGGGCACTAATCGCCGGGTAGCCTATGTTGCTATAGGAACCAATGAAAACAATCCATTGGCAGACCGTATGCGGAAAGATTATGGGGCTCATACCTATTTTTTCAGCAACCGGCTCGATGAAAATGCGGCCAATGCACTGATCCAATATATGATCGGCCAGTATGATGTGGTCATTGCCGGCGTACATTCCTACAACCGCACACCAGCCAGAAATTTCGGCATAAATGCAGCCGGCCTTCACCTGTTGGGGCACCTGAAAGATAATCTTCCGACCATTACCGTCTTTTTCGGAAACCCCTATGCCATCAGTAATTCCTGCAACAGCCAGGTGCTGCTGGCGGCATATGATGATGATCCTATAACCCAGGAAACCGCTGCAGACCTGATCAACGGGAGAATTAGTGCCAAAGGCAAACTGCCCGTAACCGTATGCCCTGAATTTCCGGCCGGCACCGGCCTGGTAAAGGAGCGAATATTACCCGAAACCTGGGCCGGTAACCTGGGGTTTGATTACCAGCAATTGGCAAAAATCGACTCTGTTTGCCTGGATGCCATCCAACAGCAAGCAATTCCGGGTTGTGTGGTGCTGGTAGCCCGGGATGGTAAAATTGCCTACGAACGTTCTTTCGGTACCTATACGTATTCGGATTCTACCCCTATGTATTGCGAAACCATTTTTGACCTGGCATCTGTTACCAAAGTAATGGCAACCACCCTGTCGGTTATGAAGCTGGTAGATGAAGGGAAACTGGATATCAACAAAACCCTGGGCGATTATATCAGCTGGACCAGAGGATCAGACAAAGCAGCCCTTCGCATCAAGGACATTTTATTACACGAAGCAGGACTCAAAGCATTTATACCCTTTTACCGGGAAACAATTGATGCGGTGGATGGCAGCCCTAGCGGTAGTTTTTATGCCAATAAACCCGATAGCCTTTTTTCCGTGCGGGTAGCAGAGCATCTGTTTATGCGAAAAGACTTTACGGATACCCTTTATAAAAGAATTCTTCAAAGTGAATTAGGACCGGCCGGAAAATATATTTACAGTGATAATGATTTCATTTTCCTGGGCAAAATCGTAGAATCCATTTCCGGAATGAGCCTGGATGAATATACCCGGAAAACCTTTTATGAGCCCCTGGGCCTTAAGTATACCGGGTTTCTGCCCCGCAATCATTTTCCGGCTAATTATATGGCACCTACTGAGCAGGAAACTATTTTCCGTAAACAACGGCTCCAGGGAGATGTACATGACCCGGGGGCAGCTATGTTTGGCGGTGTGGCCGGCCACGCAGGTCTGTTTAGTACAGGATATGAACTGGCGGTATTATCGCAGTTATTGTTAAATAAAGGAACAATAGATGGCAAAAGCTACTTCAAGCCCTCCACGGTAGACTTGTTTACGGTATACGCAAGTGGCATCAGCCGGCGTGCATTAGGATTTGATAAACCGGAAAGGGATAATGCCATTCGCAAGGAGCCATATCCGGCGGCCTATGTATCTGCTCAAACCTATGGCCATACCGGTTTTACCGGAACCTGCGTATGGATAGATCCTAAGTACAACCTAACCTATATTTTCTTAAGTAACAGGGTGGTGAACAATGGAGACCCCAACCGGTTTTTGAAAATGAGCGTACGGCCTAAAGTGCAGGATATTATTTACAGGTCGATGGGGGTGGGGGCAAAGTGACCGGGAAAGGGACATTTTTACTTTTTACTTTTCCTTACATTTGTGGCCGCTTGCTGTGCACACATTCATCTCAAAATCAAACAAGCAAAAACAATGAGTTACATTTCCGAAGTACACGCCCGGCAGATACTGGACAGCCGTGGAAACCCCACAATTGAAGTAGATCTTATTACAGACGAAGGCGCGCTTGGCCGTGCTGCCGTTCCGAGTGGAGCCAGTACCGGCATTCACGAAGCGGTTGAACTGCGTGATAATGACAAGAAAAAATATGTGGGTAAAGGTGTGCTGAAAGCCGTTAAAAATGTAAACACCATTATTGCTGAAAAGCTGTTGGGATGGGATGTTTCTGACCAGGCAGGAATTGATAACCTGATGATTCAGCTGGATGGTACCCCCAATAAAGGAAAACTGGGTGCGAATGCACTGCTGGCAGTATCTATGGCGGCTTCCAAAGCAGCTGCTATTGAGGCCGGTCTCCCTCTCTACCGCTACATCGGAGGAACCAATGCAAAAACATTGCCCGTTCCTATGATGAATATTCTGAATGGTGGTGCGCATGCCGATAATAAAATTGATTTTCAGGAATTCATGATTATGCCAGTGGGTGCTACCAGCTTTTCGGAAGGACTGCGCTGGGGAGTTGAAATCTTTCATACCCTGAAATCTGTACTCAAGAAAAAAGGATACAGCACGAACGTAGGTGACGAAGGCGGATTTGCTCCCAATATTCAAAGCAATGAAGAAGCTATTGAAACCGTACTGGAGTCTATTTCGGCTGCCGGCTATAAAACCGGATCTCAAATCATGATTGCTATGGATGCGGCAAATTCCGAATTATGGGATGCCAAAACAAAAAAATACATTTTTCACAAAAGCGATGGCAAAAAACTGAGCCCTGACCAATTGGTAAAATACTGGGAAAGCTGGGTAAAGCAATACCCCATTGCCTCTATCGAAGACGGTATGGCCGAAGACGACTGGAATGGCTGGAAAGCATTAACAGAAGCTGTTGGTTCCAAATGTCAGCTGGTGGGAGATGACCTGTTTGTGACCAATGTTACCCGTTTACAACAGGGTATCGATAAAAGCATTGCCAATGCATTGCTGGTGAAAGTAAACCAGATCGGAACGATTACGGAAACCATCAACGCAGTAACCCTTGCACAGCATAATGGCTACAATACTATCATGAGCCATCGTAGTGGTGAAACGGAAGATAATACCATCGCTGACCTGGCGGTAGCGCTTAACTGCGGACAAATAAAAACCGGTTCTGCCAGCCGCTCTGACCGGATGGCAAAATACAACCAGCTTATCCGCATTGAAGAAATGCTGAATGAGTCGGCAGTATATCCGAAAAATCTTAAATTCGGTAAATAATTTCAGGAAGTAGGAAGGGTAGTGCTTAACTGTCCTTCCTACCCTATTTAACCAATGCAGGCGCTATTATCTCATATTCCTTCTTACCTGAAGAATAAATACGTACTGGCCGTACTGTTATTTGCCGTATGGATGGTGTTTTTTGATGACCGCGATATCATCACCACCCATTTTCGCTATAAAAAAGAACTCCATAACCTGGAGCAGAGCAAAGATTACTACCAGCAGCAGATTTCGGAAACCCGTGCAGAATTACTGCAATTACAAAATGACCCGGTTACGCTGGAACGATATGCCCGGGAAAAATATCGAATGAAGAAAGCTGATGAAGATGTGTATGTGATTGAAAATTAAAGCATTATAAGCTTTTTTCCGGGTTTATACAACACTTGCAGGAGCTTACCCCCTTTTGAACAGGCTTACCGTAGAAATTTTTCTAAAGAAACGTACAATTATTTTTAGGTTATTGCAATAATCTATTAATACTAATCGTTCTATAGATGGACGAAATCCCGGACTGGACCCCGGGTAATTTAATTACTGGACAAAAATGGTTTGCTTATGTCAATCTTTACACAGGAAGATTTACTACTTTATTTGTACAAAGAAACTTCCACCGAACAAAACAACTTAATCGAAGCGGCTTTGCAACAAGATTACGAACTCCGTCAGAGTTTAGTAAGTTTGCAGGAATCCATCCAACTACTCGACCAGCCAACAATTGAACCCCGTACCGAGGTTGTATTGTCTGTGCTGAATTATGCGAGAGAAGCGGTGGAAACTGGCGCATGACGATTAAAGAACGGTATTCTTACGTATTAGCTTATTTTCAACAACAGGCCCCCAATGCCGAAACGGAATTATTATACGATAATCCCTTTCAGCTATTGGTGGCCGTTGTATTATCTGCCCAATGCACCGATAAAAGAGTAAATCTTACTACCCCTGCGTTATTTGAGCGGTTTCCAGATGCTGCTGCCCTTTCAAAAGCGTCGGTAGAAGAGGTTTTTACCCTCATTAAAAGCATTTCTTACCCGAATAACAAAGCCAAACACCTGGTAGGGCTGGGAAAAATGCTGGTAGAAGAGTTTGGCGGCGAGGTACCGATGACCGTGGAAGAACTGGTGAAATTACCCGGTGTTGGCCGGAAAACCGCCAATGTAATTACCTCGGTGGTCGACGCACAGCCAAATATGGCTGTTGATACGCATGTATTCCGGGTTTCTGCAAGACTTGGCCTTACCCAACATGCTAAAACTCCCCTGGCCGCAGAGAAGCAACTGATTCGTCATCTCCCCAAAGACCTGGTGCATATTGCCCACCACTGGCTTATCCTTCACGGAAGGTATGTTTGCACCGCAAGATCCCCACAGTGTATTTCCTGCGGACTAAAAGAGGTTTGTAAGTTTTACAAAAAACAGCCAGCAAATCAACCAACCAAAACTACTCAAGGTAAGTAGGTATTTTAGGGGGATTCATGTAGAAAAAAATACGGGTGATTCGTCGAAAATATTTTGCCATTCATCGAAGCAACAAAATTCAAGTTGTTGATAATCAATTGTATAGCATCATTCGTAACTTTACTATAGGGCAAATTCAGCTGCTTTTACCTTGCAGGCAAGCATAAAAGCTAATATTTTTCGTTTTAGAACTAATCCGCATTCTGTAAAAAACGAAAAAGTACCCCTTATGAAGACAAAGCTATACGTAGCTGGAATTAGCGGCTGTCTGTTATTGCTTATAGCAATTTACCAGCCGTTCGTTCAATTCACTTCTAAATCCGTAGCACAATCCACCGAAGATTTATCAGCGGGTAAATCGGTGCTCAATTACGAGCAGGCTGCCATACCCGGGCTGGAGGTTAAAACACCGGCAAAAGTGGCTATTGTTAATAAGCAGGCTGTTGCAGAACTGCGCAAAAGCCCTAAAAAAGCAAAACAAATTCTGGCTAAAACAGCGCTTAAAAAACAGGCTGATATCAAAGATATGGAGCCGGTAATGGAGAAATCTAATGAACTGCTGGCGGATCTATTGAAAACAGAAGCGGTATCCGATAAACTTCATCCGTATGTTGCCAGCAGCAAAACGGCAAGTCGCCGGGTGAAAACAAAACTTCCGCAAGCAGAAGTAGAAATCCCGGAAGAGGTAATGGTAAATGCCAGTCCCAAACGTGCCGGCCGTACCGTCATCAACTATAATACAGAAGAAACTGCAGTAAACACCTCGTATAAAGAAGAAGCGGAGCTTACCAAAACAAGTAAAAAAGATCGTTTTCCACATGGAAATGATGAAGCAGAAAACAGCCTCGTAGAATCTGGCGTGCTGGCAGCGGAATCGGCTACAAAAGCGGAGAAAAAAGAAAAAACCTACAGTTTTAGGGGTAAAACAGAGGTTAAAACCAGCTTGTACAAATACATTCCTCCATTTTGGGATGGCTTTTCACCAGAAATCGGAAATGAATCTGCAGATCGTACAGAAGTTATTCAGAAAGCAAAAAAATTGGCAGCCATGG
>NZ_LUKG01000011.1:54323-61653 GCF_001601815.1 Flavihumibacter sp. CACIAM 22H1 | reverse complement strand
GGGTTATAATAATGAATATGCCTTCCTGGTAGACATGAGCGTAAAATCCAACAAATACAGGTTTTTTATCGTGAACCTCAAAACCATGCGGATCGAAAAAAGCGCATTGGTTGCGCAGGGAAGAGGTAAAGAAAACCTGAACCTGGATAAGGAGTATTCCAATAAACCGGGAAGTAACTGCAGTTCACTCGGCGTTTATAAAATTGGAAAATCCTACGAAGGAGATTTTGGTCTTTCCTACCGGTTACACGGACTGGAGTCGAGCAACAGCAACGCCCTGAAACGTTATATCGTACTACATGCAATGGGTACCGTACCCGATATTGAAACAAATTTCCCGATCTGGCAAAGTGAAGGCTGTCCATCTGTTGCTCCTAAAATGCTGGAACGAATTGGAAATATGATCGATAACAGCAACAAACCAATGTTGATGTGGATGTACGACGATACCTATATTCCGGTAATCTAAGAATTGGTTAACTTTGTTTCCGTTTGCTCTAAAGCAACGGTCAACAAAATGGAACCCAATTATTTCGGGTCAATGGACATTCATTCAAGGTTATCCTTTGCCCCTTTGGTAGATGCCTGGGCGAAAACTGCGACAGAAGGCCGGCCCGGCACCCGCAAACTGTATCAAAATTTACTGGATCGGATTAAACGGCATCCTGAATTACTGGAGCCAATCGAAGATATTTCCTTACTTAAAGAACACGAAGAATGGGTAGACATGTTAATGGCTACCCTTTTTCCTGTTACCTATTCTGACCAGGAAGATATTTATGGCGTAGGCATCCCCTTTGGCCATGAGGTCATTTATTCCAGTTCCCGTTTTAGGGAATTATTCCTGGATGAGTCCGGTTCACTGAACAGAATTCCGGAAGAAATTGCCAATCAACACCTGCAGATTGAAAAATGTGCATCCGCCTATAAGATGATCTTATCTCAATTGTATGGTCATAAAATAGACGGTACAATTACCAGTATTTTAAAAGTTCCCAACCCGGAAACCGGGTTGGTTAATTATTATGAACTGGATCTTGATACCACTTTTATAAAAGTGCGACCAATGGGCGATTTGCCCGATATTACAGGCTTTGATCAGTGCTGTAATATGGCAGATATATTACACCATGAAAAGCTGCTGAACGCTTTTCCGCTGAATCGTTTCCGCTTCGAAGGAATTACTATTGTGCGGATTAAAAATGTGACACATCGGGAAGTGATCAATTCCATTAAAAATATTCTGCTCGAACAACATGATTTCGGCGATACAGAGGTGTTTTACCAGCTGGAAAAACAGATTCAGACACTGATAGGAATTCACAATGTGCGAATGGGCATTACGCCTTTTTTCCGGGTAAATGACCACCAGCTTGTGGTGGAGCAATTTACCCATCATAGCCTTCTGCTGAAATCTGTCAATAACCATGCAGGAGAAGACTCTATTTGTAAAGTATTCCAGGAACTGTTTAAAGAAACTGACCAGCCCCTGCTACTTTCTGCCATTGACGATGTATGGCTGAATCGTTACCCCTTGCTCCAGGGAATTGCCGATCAGGGGTATAAAAGTGCCGCTTTTTTCCCCTTAAAAAGTAATGGGAAACTGATTGGTGTGCTTACCCTTGTTCACGAAGAAGCCGATAAGCTGCAGCACCAACATCTTGCAGAAGCTATGGAGTCCATTCCTTTATTTGTACTGGCTATGGAAAAAGCGGCAGAAACGCTCGATAACGAGGTGGATAAGGTTATTAAACAACATTTTACAGCTGTGCAGAATTCGGTTGAATGGAAATTCACGGAAGCAGCCCTCCAATTCATTGCCGCTAAGGCTAAGGGTGCTAAAGCGAAAATTGAGCCGATCGTATTTGAGCATGTTTTCCCGCTTTATGGCGCTATCGATATCCGTAATTCATCTATTGAGAGAAACAATGCCATTCAACTCGATTTGCTGGAACAGCTGAAACAGGCAGGGGAAGTAGTTCGGCTGGCGCAGGCGAAAACAAAAATGCCCTTACTGGAGGAAGTTGCTTACCGAATTGAAAAATACAGTTACAACGTTTCCAATATTCTTTTTTCAGGCGATGAAGTGTTGATTGATCACTTCCTGCGGAATGAGGTGGTAGAACTTTTTGAACACCTTCGGGTGCTGCTGCCCGAAATAGCCACAGCAGTGGAAGCTTATTTCAAACAAATTGATCCCTCGATCCGGTTGAGGGTTCATCATCGCCATGATTTTGAAGAAAGTATTACGCTTATCAACCAGGAATTGTCGAGGTTTATTGATACGGAACAGGAAATTGCACAACGAATTTACCCGCATTATTTTGAGCGTTTTGTAACCGATGGCGTGGATTTCAATATGTATATCGGACAGTCCATAACACCTGATAAGCCCTTTGATACCTTCTACCTGAAGAATCTTAAGATGTGGCAGATAACTACGCTAACCAAAGCAGCGCAACTGGCTCACCAACTCCAATTGCGGATGAGTAATCCATTAAAAACCACACAGCGCATACTTGCTCATAGTATCCCAATCTCCATCAGTTTCCGGACGGCAGAAAGAAAATTTGATGTAGACGGTGCGTATAATATCCGTTATGAAATAATAAAAAAACGGATTGATAAAGTGCATGTTAAAGGGAGCAACGAACGATTGACGCAACCCGGAAAGCTGGCCATTGTTTTTTCCCAGTCGAAAGAGGCGGCGGAATACCTCGATTATATCGAGTTTCTGCAAAACCAACGCTTGTTATTACATGACCTGGAACAATTGGAACTGGAAGAATTACAGGGCGTAGTCGGACTAAAGGCTTTGCGCGTTAGCATTAATATGGACACAGAGGATAAACCTTTAAAGGATGGGCAACCCGAAGTAATTGAGATTGCTCAGAATTGAAATCCCAGGCTGATAAAAGGTAATCCACCCTCATCCGATTTGCCATAACAGGCTGCTACTACAAACCTGTTGGCGGGCGCTACCCACAACCCTGCGCCATAGCCCAGGTGCCATTTCCTGGAACTGCTTCCCTGCCACCATACCCTGCCGATATCCTGAAACAGCATCATGCCCAATGCGCCGGGTAAAATATACCCCCGAAGCTCGGTAAGACGGATGCGCAGGTCAAGATTGTTGTACAGGCGGTGATCGCCGGCAAAACGAAAATTGCGATACCCCCTGAGGCTTTCATTGCCTCCCAGGTATTGCGCCTGGAAAAATTCATAGTTTCCATAATTGCCCCCTCCGCCGATGCGGCCTGCCAGCACCAACTGGCTGCCACTGCTTAGTGCCATATAATAACTGAGGGCTGATTCCCATTGCCGGAAAGAGCGGGCTGCATTATTTATGCCCTGAACCAGCCGGCCAGTGCTGATCCAATGTACGCCCCGCGAAGGGATGGAACGGTTATTCCGGGTATCCAGTTCTGCCTGTACCTGAAGACCCAGGTAGGATTTTTTCAGTTGTAAGCGTTCCTGGTCCAACCCGCTTTCCGGTGTTGTAATGAACCGGTCTTTATTGTCTTCATAATCAATCCAGTAATGCTGAAAAATGGGACCGGCATTGAATAGAAGCGAGGGGGCCGGCTGGTATTTAGCGAGCGCTGCCAGTTCAAAGAGATTAAACCTGGATCGGTAATAGGTGATATTTGTGGCCTCGTTTTTTATGAATTTTGTCTGATTGCCAAAACCAAAAAAGTTCCTGGTATTATTAGGGGCTTTAAGATTTGCATAGAATCGAAATGCAGGAGCGTCGAGTATATAACGGAACTGATAGGCGCCGGTAGCAACTGCATAATAAGCATTGAACTGGTGTTGATACGAATAAGGCTGTTTCCGGAATGCATGATGGGTTGTTTTGATGCCTGCGCCTAAAAACAGTCCATCATCCCGGTTATAGGCCGCCAGTATAAGCGGAGCCGTTATATTGTAGTGAAAGCTTTTACGATTATAGGTATGAACAGCTGGCCGATCGGAAAATTTTTTAAGCAGCAGGCCCTTTCCCGCCTGATGGTTCTGTTCATAGTTAGCATCATACCATTTTAAGCGGTGTTTTTTATTGCCGGTTTGCAGGGCAATCAGGCTGTCATTTCCTTCGCCACTGATAATCCGGATCGTAAATTTTCGGGGCATCTGCCCGCTGATGCGAAACACATCACTGCCCTCTAATCCATACAATCGAAGTTCCTTGGTTATGGTGGGATCAATCAGCTGTTCTGAGAGCTTATCGAATGGCCGACCTTGCTTATTGATATCGTAGATAGTTAGCTTCAGTACTCCTTTCTTTTTCCATTCCAATTCAAACCAGTCTTTTTTACTGGAGCCGGGAATATCCAAACTGCGATGCAGGAAGGCCTGGTAAGAAAGTGCTTCCTGCAGCAGGTAGGCCTTTCTTTTCTTTAGAGTTGCAGCAATGGAAGCGGCAGACAACAACCGGATCTCAGCCGGCTGATCGGCTAATGCCCTGTCAATAGTGCTGTCTGTTAATTCAGCCAATAACTGGCGGCAGCTGTTTTCCCAATCGGACCGATTTGTTTTATTCAGGAAACTGCGGTCAAAATAACGGGCATTATAATTAAAGGTGTTTATGTTTTGAGCGTGTACGCGAAATCCCTGAAACTTTGGTAACAACCAGGAGCGGCTGATCAGCCAGGGTATTTTACCCTGGCTTACAAAAAAAGCCTGATCGCGATCCCTGGGAATAGGATAATATTGATAGCCTTCTTGTTTGAGCACTCTGCCCCATCTCCACTGGTCATCATGGCGGTCAAAATCCATTATAAACATGTCCAGCAGGCGGGCCTTTAATACTGCGGCCTGGTCTACCTGGTTGTCATTATCTTTTTGTAGTGCCTCCAATACTTTATCTGTACTATAGGTTTTTGAAAGTTCAGCTGGTTCTCTGGTATCAAACAGGTAAAGCTGTTTCCCGAAATCTTTTTGAAAAGGACCCAGTGCCGGATCGTCTGGTAGGTATACCAGCATTGGCTTGGTATGTGGAATACCAGCTGCTTCCGCCAGCCGAGGGATCGATAAAGCAGCATACGGATAAGAAGCGGAAATGCCATCAACAATTGCATCTTTTACAAAGGTTTGCCTTAACTCTTCCGGTAGGGTCTTATCGGGGTATTTTTCGATGCTGCGAAGTACATATTCCCGACCAGTACTGTCTTGGAGCCGAAGCGACCGGCTTTGCATACCACCGCCTCGTTTCACCGGCGTTAATCCGCCTTTCTCTTTGCGGATGGAAATAGTTGGTACTGTAACAGGTGTTATCCATTCTTTCCGGTAATTGGAGCCAAAAAACCATTTTTTAAGGGAGCCGGCTTTAAAGTAGGGTGCTGCAGCCAACTGAACAGAATCGGGCCATCGGGGCAACGTAAAGGGGCCACTTATTGTTACATCTTCCGCCAGGTGCAGGGGCAGTACCTGTGTATAGATTTCTTTATGGGCGGTTTCCGTAGCTTCCCAAAAAATCAGCCTGGAAATGCCAGACTTGTACAGTTGAAGTACGGCATAGCCCGTGGTAGAAAAACTGGTTCGCCCGGGAATAGATGTTCGGTGACGGGTTGCTTTTGATCCCCCGCCGCTTATTATGTAATGATTTCCATGCCGTATAATATGTTGAAGACCGTGCTCATGCCCCGCAATCCGGATAACTGCCGGATGACTGGCCAGGATGGTGTCTACCCGTGAGGACATTTGCTGGTATTGGGGGTGTTGAATGTCCTGGATATTGCCAAAACCTCCGCGGAGCAGGGGATACAAAGAGCCAATGACCGGAAGTGGGAGGTAGAGCTTTTTGTTAAGATCGGTTAAAGGAAAAAAATGCTGCTTAAACTGGTAGTAACCACCATGAATACCTGCAGATACAAAAGGATGATGGCTGAGAAAAAGTATGATTTTATGGCGGTTTTGGTTTAGTATTTCCTGCAACCTGAACAAAAACTCTTCCGGAGTTTTACAATCACAATCACTGCTGATTCCTGGTTTTTCAAACTGTTGTAACCACCACTGGCTATCCATCATTACAACGCTAACCTGCTCATTCAGTTGGATTAGCTCCGGGCCGGGGCAGCCATCGGCCGGCAAAAAATTTACCCCTGGATTTTCAAGGGTTCTGATATAATCTCCCTGGTTCTTAACCTGGTTCAGGCCATTGGAATGGCCTTTGGCCCAATCATGATTGCCGGGCAGAAAATAGACCTGCTCGGCCAGTTGCAAACCGGCTGTCCATTGCGTATCAAGAATAGAGCGGGCCCTGTTAAAACGAGGATCTCCCGGATCGGGCAAGCCAACAGGGTAACTGTTATCACCCAGAAAAAAAAGGGCCGCGGCCTTGGGTGTTTTACCGGTTCGTTTTTGCCGCATTGCATCCAGCACCGGGTGCCGTTGCTGTTTGAATTCACCGGCATCTCCGATCAGTAATACCTCTGTTACCAGGGAATCTGTTTGTGCATAACTGAACAATGCAGCACCTGCCAACATAACCCATAATAACAGTAATCGGATAAATGGGTAATACATGTGCTTGATTTTTATCTGGTTCCGGCAGATGCGGGGGCTTGATAAGGAAAAAATAAAAGGCTTGCTTTCGATTGCCGACCTTCATTACTGATAAATAAATCTCCATTAGGGGTAAAACAAAGCCCTTCGGGTTGTTGGAAAAGATCGGGGTTCAGGCCGGTTATCTTTTCAGGAACCCCCTCCCTGGAACATTGCAGCAGGAGTTTGTCGGTAGCTGATAGTATGAATAATTTGCCCGTAAGGGGATGAAATTCGGCAGCAGAAGGAAAAAATTCCAGGGTATCGTCTTTACCAAGGCGGCGGATCTCTTTCCAGTCGATACGAAACACCGGTGTCTCTTCTAAACTATGTGTATCCAGGTTAAATGCCCAGGCGTAGACAGCTGGTTCGTCTTTTTCGCAGGTTTTGCAAATCAACAAGAGCCGGTTTTTTTCTGCATCAAAACAAAGGCTTTCGAATTCGGTAAACTTTCCGAAGCGGAGGCGATAGACCATTTTTTCCTGGCCTGTTCTGCCGTCCAATAAATGCAGGTTACCATTGCTTTTCAGTACATAATATCCTTCCGGACTTCGGGTAATGTCTTCATAATCGCCTTTTTTGCCGAAACTAAGGGTGTTGAATTTACCATTGGTAGTGGATAGGATAAACAATTTGCCTTCTTCATCATTGATGGCAGCCAATTGCCCCGGACTATGAAAACTTATGCCCGAAATTTCCCGTAATGGCTTCTTGAGCAAAAGGGTTTTGGCAGCCTTATTCGGATAGCTGTCGAGCGCTGGTACAAAGCATACACCCAATTAAATGG
>NZ_LUKG01000011.1:42472-54185 GCF_001601815.1 Flavihumibacter sp. CACIAM 22H1 | reverse complement strand
GTCGAGCGCTGGTACAAAGCATACACCATTTAATTGGTTGCAGGAATAAAAAGGTGTTGCAAGCAGTATCAGCAGCAATAATTTTATTCTTCCTGGAAACATATCTGCAAGTTAACAGGAGGAAGAATTCAATGCATGAATTGCGTTAATTTAGTTTTATAAACAGCTACATGAAGGAATATTCCGGCATTATTGACAAAGCAACCCATACTGTTCGGCAAATTTTTGCCGATACCGTGCCTAAAGATTATTTTTTTCATGACCTGCATCATACCGTGCAAGTGGTGGAGGCTGCCGGCCAGATAGCCGCCTCGCTGTCTCTGCCCGAAGAGGATCGAATGGCGCTGATGCTCTCTGCCTGGTTTCATGATACAGGGTATAGTCAATATTACGAGGGGCATGAGGTAGCCAGTGCAGCTATTGCTGAACGGTTTTGTAAAGAGCAGGGGGTAGATGCTTTGGTAACTGCCAAGGTGAAAGCCTGTATCCTTGCTACAAAAATGCCCCAGTCTCCGGCCACCCTTATTGAACAGGTATTGTGTGATGCGGACATGGCGCATCTGGGGTCGGGGCATTATGCAGAGGAAAGTAAATTGCTGCGAAAGGAGATCAATACTGTTTTTAAAAAGGATATTGGAAAAAAAGCCTGGCGCCGAACCAATATTAATTTTTTGAAAGCCCATCGCTATTTTACCGACTTTGCCCGGCAGCAGTATGAACCTGTAAAACAGGCGCATTTGCAAACATTGCTGAAGAAAGAAGAGGAAGCTGGTGGTTCGGCGGTTGACACCCCGGTAGGTAAAATTGAAAATGTGCCGGATCTTTCGGTTAAGACAAATGTTGAAAAAGAGGGGATGGAGCCTGTTGTTAAAGAAAAAGCGCCCAAAGCAAAAGATAAAGCGGCACAGACCAGGACGGAAAGAGGTATTGCCACCATGTTCCGGATAATGAGTGAAAACCATGTAAGTCTGAGCCAGATGGCTGATTCGAAAGCCAATATCATGATTTCTGTAAACACTATTGTGCTTTCTATACTGGTTTCTGTTTTGTTGGGAAAACTGCAGTATTATCCTCAGTTCATAGTGCCTACGGCGATCCTTGCCGTGGTATGCCTTACCGCCGTGATTTTTGCCATAAGAGCTACCAGGCCAACTGTTTCGAGTGGTGTTTTTAGCGAGGATGATATCCGTAAGAAAAAAGCCAACCTGTTGTTTTTTGGTAATTTTTTCAACATGGAACTGAAAGACTATGAGTGGGGTATGAAAGAAATGATGAACGACAGTGAGTATCTCTATGATAGTATGATCAAGGATATCTATTATCTGGGTAAGGTGCTGGCGAAGAAATATCATTTTCTGCGCATTTCTTATAATGTATTTATGTTTGGCCTGGTCTTGGCAATTCTCTCCTTTGGGATTGCAAGTTTTTTGGGTATGAATTAACCTGGAACATATGATTGAATATATCCGGGAATATAAAAAATACAGTAGTAGCTATTATGTATCGGAAGGGGTTCGAACCACTGCCGGCGTAATGGTACCGCTGTTAACCGCTAGTTATTTCGGCCATTTAGATATTGGAATAGCATTGGGGCTGGGTGCTTTATGTGTGGGTATCACAGATAATACGGGGCCCATTCATCACCGGGTTAATGGTATGGTTGCCGCTTTGTTACTGATATTTATTTCAACGCTGGTAACAGGCTTTTGTATGCCTTATCCATGGCTGTTAGCCGGCCTGATTACAGTAATGGGTTTTGTCTGTTCAATTATTGGGGTGTATGGGGTACGGGCTGCAGCAGTAGGAGCTGCCGGTTTGCTGGTTATGATCCTCAGCATTGATGATCGGTATGATAGCTGGGAAGTGCTCCGAAATGCATTGCTCGTATCTGCAGGAGGATTGTTTTACCTCGCCATTAGTTTATTGTTATACCGCCTTCGGCCTTATAAACTGATTGAGCAGGCTTTGGGCGATTCTCTTCTTTCTATGGCAGACTACCTGCGAACCCGCGCAGGTTTCTACAACGAACAGGTAGACTACGATAAAAATTATAAAGAAGTATTGGAACAACAGGTGCTGGTCCATAATAAACAAAGCCTGGTGCGGGAAATGCTGTTTAAAACCCGTGATATTGTTCGCGAATCTACCCATAAGAGCCGTATTCTTATGATGATATTTCTGGACAGTGTAGATCTTTTTGAACGGATAATGACCTCTCAGCAGGATTACCGGCAATTGCACCAGGTTATGGACAAAACCGGCTTATTGCCTGTTTTTAAAGAACAGATTCTGCTGTTGTCAGAAGAGCTGGAGAAAATAGGGCTTGCGCTGCAGGAGGGCCGGGTTTCAATTCCGGGGGAAGCCCTGGAAGAACGACTTAAAAAACTGGAAGTCAGTTTTGTAGATGTGCGAAATGCGACCATGGATGATACTAATATTGAAGGTTTCGTCAGTCTCCGCCATATCCTGAACAGCGTAAAAGATATCCAGAGCAGGATTTTGACCATTCACCGATATACGAGTTTTGATAAAAAAATTGGCGATGCTTTTTCCCGTACCGTAGATTATACCAAATTTGTTTCCCCCTCTGATTTTAACCTGAAACTATTAGTTAATAACCTAAGTATTCATTCCACTATCTTCCGGCATTCGGTACGGGTGGCAGTTTCTCTGCTGGCAGGTTTTTTCCTGAGCCGCATTTTTCCATTCGGGCATGGGTATTGGATTTTATTAACCATCCTGGTTATCCTGAAGCCGGCTTACAGCCTGACCAAACAGAGAAATATTGAACGGCTTACCGGAACATTTTTTGGAGCAATAATTGGGGTGATATTGTTATGGTTGATTCGTGACGATCGGTTATTGGTAGCTGTTATGATTACCGGAATGGTGATCGCCTACAGTATGGTTCGGATAAAATATATGGTAAGCGTAATAGCCATGACGGCTTATATTCTGATTGCTTTTCATTTTCTGAAACCGGGTGATTTTTCGGAAGTTTTAAGAGATCGGCTCATCGATACCTTTGCCGGTTCTGTAATTGCATTCATTGCCAGCTTTGCCGTTCCTCCTAAATGGGAACATGAACAAATCCAGGAATTGCTGGAGGAAGCCATACTGGCCAATGCCCGTTATTTTGCTGCTATCAGCCGGATTTTCTTAAATGAACCACTTAGTAACGAAGAATATAAGCTGAGCCGCAAAGAGGCTTTTGTAAAACTGGCAAACCTCTCCGACGCCTTTCAACGCATGTTAAACGAACCCAAAAGGCAACAAAAAAAAGTACAGTTGGTACACCAGATGGTGGTCAGCAATCATATGCTGGCTTCTCATATAGCTACGCTTTCTTCCTACCGAAAAATGGCGGAAAATTATGCATCCGATAAATTTCAGCCCATCGTACAGGCTTCTTTGGGACATTTGCAGCTGGCAGCTGAAATGGTACGGCAAACGCCATCCGCTGCACCTGTGCTGAATGCAGAAGATAATTTTGTAATCAGGGATGAACTGAAACAGTTATTGGAGCAGCGCTTAAAAGAATTGGCAGAAGGCGTAATGGATACCACAACGAGGCAACGGTTTTCTGAATTGAAAACCATTGCCGATCAGTTTGAATACATCAATAAAATCAGTATTGAACTGGAAAAATTAGCTGCACGCCAGCAACAAAAGTAGGCTATGCCGGAATCGTAAGCCCCAGCATTTCTCTAAGTTTTACAAGGAGCTCTGTTTTTGTGATGGGTACGCCCATTATTTTATTATATCCTTTTGCGTCAACCAGGTATTGATCACGAATGATTTTTATCAGTTGTCCATTATTGATTTCCGGTATCAATACCTGTTCAAAATTATGCAGGATGGTACCCAGGTTTTTGGGGAAGGGGCGAATATAGCGGAGGTGCGCATGGCTGATTGCATGCCCCTCTTCCTGTAATTCTTTCACGGCACTTTTAATAGCGCCGTACGTAGATCCCCAGCCCAAGACCAGTACTTTCCCTTTATCAGGGCCGCTGTCTAACTTTTGTTCCGGGATATAATCAGCAACTTTATCTACTTTTTCCTGGCGTATTTTCACCATCAACTGGTGGTTATCCGGATCATAACTGATGTTTCCGGTAATATTCTGTTTTTCCAAACCACCTACCCGGTGTTCCAGTCCGGGTGTTCCTGGAATTGCCCATGGACGAACCAATTTCTCATCTCTCAGGTAGGGCATAAACTTTTCTTCTCCATGCCCCAATTCTGTTTTAAAGCTTGTTTCAATAGGTGCCAGCTGATCGCTGGTCGGAAATTTCCAGGGCTCTGCGCCATTGGCAATATAACCGTCACTCAGAAAAATGACGGGTGTCATATGCTGTACAGCTATGCGAACAGCTTCATAAACTGCCGCAAAACAGTCACTCGGCGTGGATGCCGATAAAACGGGCATAGGACATTCCCCGTTTCGCCCATAATACGCTTGCAGTAAATCACTCTGTTCTGTTTTAGTGGGTAACCCGGTAGAAGGGCCACCCCGCTGAATATTTATGATCAGCAGGGGAATTTCGAGCATTACGGCCAAGCCCATGGCTTCGGTTTTAAGCGCCATGCCGGGTCCTGATGTAGTTGTGACACCCAGGGATCCTCCATAAGAGGCCCCTATAGCGGAAGTAATTCCTGCAATTTCATCTTCTGCCTGGAAAGTGCGGATGCCAAATGTTTTATAACGACTGAGTTCATGCAGTATATCAGATGCAGGCGTAATGGGATAAGTGCCCAAAAACATCGGAAGATCAGCCTTTTGTGCGGCAGCAATCAATCCATAGGCCAATGCCTGGTTACCCATAATATTGCGGTAGGTACCTGCTTCAATCCGGGCTTTGTCTACTTTATAGCGGGTAGTAAAGGTTTCCGTGGTATCGCCATAATTATAGCCGGCCTGTAGTGCTTTTATATTACTGTTGAGCAGCTCCGGTTTTTTACCGAATTTATCCTGTAGAAACTGGATGCTGCTATCCATATCGCGGTTGTACATCCAATAAAGAAAACCAAGGACAAACATGTTTTTTGCCCGGTCTTTTTCCTTGGTGCCAAGTGTAAACTCCTTTAATGCTTCGCGGGTCATTTTGGTGATGTCCATTTTAAAGACCTCGTAGCCCGAGAGGCTATCGTCCTCAATGGGGTTAACTCCATCGGGGTAATTGGCCAGGCGAAGGTTTTTAGGATCGAAACCATCGGTATTGACAATGATTTTCCCCCCTTTTTTCAAGGCCTTAAGATTGGTTTTCAGTGCAGCTGCATTCATGGCTACCAGTACATCACATTCATCACCGGGAGTAAAAACGGGTTCACTTGAAAACCGTAGCTGGTATCCGCTTACCCCGGGAATGGTGCCTTGTGGCGCCCTTATTTCGGCCGGGAAATCAGGAAATGTGGCCAAATCAATGCCCAACAGGGCTGTATTATTGGTAAACTGGGTGCCTGTTAACTGCATGCCATCGCCGCTATCTCCTGCAAATTTGATTACTACCTCCGGTAGGAGTTCCTCTTTGTGCATCATTTTGCAAAGATAGTGAGATGTAGGAAGTACGGCGTCAGAACTTGGATTATCGCCGAAAGCCGATCAGGTCTTTTATCCTGGATTTTAACCGATGCGGAAACAGGGACTTGAGCAGTAGCGCCAGGTTGAATCTTTTTGCATAAAAGCGGAGGTCTGGCTGGCCGGTTTCAAAGGCAATGCTGCTGGCATGGATATCAAACCAGGGGTCCGGCATCTGGTTGTATACAGCACTAATCGCAGAACGATTCAGCCAGGGGCTCTTGATATCGGTACCAAAAGGGCCGGCCGTATCTATGCCGGAATAGCCATATATCGAAGAAAAATTATAAAAAGAAACCAGGTTATAATAGTGGAAGCCCGGATGGCTGAGCAGCGCTTCCAATACAGGCCGCCCCCAGTTTTCAACGGATACATAAGCAGGTATTACACTGCTCTCAAGTATGGACTGAAGGATCAAATGATCGGCCCCTTCCAAATCAATTTTAACCAGGTCGGGTAGGCCAAACTGGTCGATCAGTTGCTGGTAAGAAATGGAGCTGACCCGGATTTTAGTATAGTCCTCTATATGTTGCTCCGGTACGGGAAAACGACTTAGCCCCGAATGATACCGATGAATGTAAAAATCAACTTCCTGGTGCTGATCTGCAGGCGGGGTAATACATTTATTAAGTATCCGAAGCTGTCCGCTTTTAATGAAACCGGCATATTGTTTTACCAATTCCTCTGCCAGAGAGGGGTTGGCTTCCACAGCCACTACCATTTTTGCTTTCGACAGGTAATAAGGAATGTTTTTACCCGTATTGGCACCAAAATCAAAAATCAGTTTCAGATAGCAGTTTTTGGCGTATTGGTTAATGATCGGAACACTTCTTCGAGGCTTTGATCGCTGCTCTGAAGTGAAACAATGTTCAGGTTCTGTTCAACACTTAAGGCCAGCAATTGTTTTTTTGCGGTAGCAGGGTCGGGTGCTTCCAGTTCCCATTCCGTTGAACTGATTTTTTTCAATGCATGCAACTGGGGAATAGCCCGTTCGATCCACTGGGGTTCCAGAACTTCTTTGAATTGTACGCGTATTACGGGTTTACTGTGGATGGATTGCAACTCTTCCAAACTATTGTCGGCAATAAGTTTCCCCTTGTTTATGATGATGACCCTATTGCACACCGCTTCCACTTCCTGCAAAATATGGGTGGAAAACAGGATGGTTTTAGTGGAACCGAGTGAGCGGATAACCTCCCTTATTTCTATGATCTGGTTGGGGTCTAACCCGGTGGTGGGTTCGTCCAGTATCAATACCTCGGGATCATGGATAAGAGCTGCAGCCAGTCCTACCCGTTGTTTGTATCCTTTGGAGAGCTGTGCAATCTTTTTGTGACTTTCAGGGCTCAGGCCTACCTGGGCAATAACTGCTTCTATTCGTTCCGTTTTATGAGGAACCCGGTGCACTTCTGCCATAAACTTCAGGTATTCGCGCACATACATGTCATAATACAAGGGGTTAGACTCTGGCAGGTAGCCGATTTTTGCCTTGGTAGTCAGCGGGTTTTCAGCTACGTCCAGCCCTGAGATAAATGCTTTTCCGGCATCAGCCTGCAAGTAGCCGGTCAGGATTTTCATAGTAGTGGATTTCCCGGCCCCATTTGGACCGAGAAATCCTACTATTTCCCCTTTTTTTACGGAAAAACTGATATCGTCAACGGCCTTTTGCTGACCGTATACTTTTGCTAATGATTGAACCTGGATTGACATAGTTTGACAAACCTACTGAATTATAGGTCATCATACTCGTAGATATCATCAATTCGGGTATTGGCCGGCATTTCAAAAACGGGATTGATAAGGCCATCTTTTAGTCCGTATACCCAGCCATGCAGGTGGGGCGCCTGGTTGTATTTCCAGGCTTTCTGGATTATAGAGGTTTTTGCCAGGTTCATTACCCCTTCAATTACATTCAGTTCCACAAGCCGATCGGTTTTTTTTTCGTCATCGCCGATGGCATCGATTTCATCTCGGTGGATACGATATACATCCTTAATATTTCGCAGCCACTTATTGATGATCCCAAAATTATGGTTTGTCATCGCCGCTTTTACACCACCACATCCATAATGACCGCAAACAATAACATGCTTAACCTTAAGGTGTACTACCGCATATTCCAACACACTGAGCAGGTTCAGATCGGTATGCACCACCATATTGGCAATGTTCCGGTGTACAAAGATTTCTCCGGGCTGCGTATTGGTAATTTCATTGGCCGGCACCCGGCTATCGCTACAACCGATCCATAAAAAATCGGGTTTCTGGATTTTAGCCAGCCGGTTAAAAAAATCTTTGTCTTCTTCTACAGCTTCAGCTGCCCATGCTTTGTTTTCAAGCAGTAAACGTTCGTACTGTTTCATATTCTTTTGCTTTAATTTGTTTCGTTAGCAGGATTAAATCCCTGTGCTTTATGTGCACTTTTTTTAAGCTCTACCCGGATATTTTTTAAGGGTGCGCTGATCATAAAATCTTCAATTACTTCAATGACGTCTTTATCGAGAAAATCTGCCCTCGTGGCGTCGATCAGTACATAGGAATCTTCCGGCACTTTAGCTAGATTTCGCTTAATGATTGGTTTATTCAGAAAGGATACATCTTTCCTTAACCGGAACAGGTAATTATTGTCGTCATTTACTATAAATACGGCAGATTTGAAATTGCTTCGCAGAACAAAAAATAAGCCCACCACACAGCCCACCATAATTCCTTTTAGCAGGTCGGTCAGCAAAATGGCTACGATGGTAACAATAAACGGAACAAACTGATCCCACCCTCGTTTGTAGAATTTTATAAAAATGGATGGTTTGGCCAGTTTAAAGCCGGTATAGATCAACACCGCTGCTAAGGCAGGTAATGGTATCAGGTTCAGCAGGGTAGGAATCAATGCTACACATAAAAGCAGCAGTAAACCATGGAGGATGGCAGACATTTTTGTTTTTGCACCTGCGTTAACGTTGGCCGATGTTCGCACAATTACCGAAGTTACCGGTAAGCCGCCGATAAGGCCCGACAGGAGGTTGCCCATGCCCTGTGCTTTTAGTTCGCGGTTGGTGGGCGTTACCCGTTGGTAGGGATCCAGTTCATCCGAGGCTTCAATATTGAGCAATGTTTCAAGGCTTGCCACAATGGCAATGGTAAAGGCAACGATCCATACATTGTAATTCGTTAAATGGCTGAAATCGGGAAACTGGAAAAAAGTAAAAAACTCCTGTACTGAATCCGCTTTGGGAATATTTACCAGTGCATGTGCGGGCAATGCCAGCGATGAATTGGAGCTTATAAAAAACTGACTGATTCCGACCGCAATCAACACCACAACCAGGGGGGCAGGAATGAGTTGAAGAAATTTTGCTTGTTTAACGATGTATTTTTCCCAAACGATTTGAATACCCAGGGATAATAAGCCGATTAAAGCAGCACCCGGCACAACATAATTGAGCGATTTGAATATTCCGGTAAAAGTATTGGAGCCATCCGGCTGTAAAAAAGTTTCATCACCTTCATAATCGGCATCATAGCCAATGAGGTGAGGTAGTTGTTTGAGTATGAGAATCAGGCCGATGGCTGCCAGCATGGCTTTGATAACCGAGCCCGGTATATAATCGCCCAGGATACCCGCTTTCAGGTAGCCGAGTATTAGTTGTAATACACCGGCAATTACTACACTGGCCAGGAAAGCTTCAAAACTGGGAAGTTTGGCAATGGCTGCTACCACAATAGCGGTTAAGCCGGCTGCCGGGCCACTGACACTTAAATGAGAGCCGCTTAATGCGCCGATTACAACGCCTCCGACTACACCGGCAATAAGACCGGAAAACAATGGGGCATTGGAGCCAAGGGCAATGCCAAGGCAAAGCGGCAGTGCTACAAGAAATACTACGATAGAAGATGGGATATCTGCTGCCAGACTCCCAAACGGATGCTGAACACGTTTGGACATACAGGTTGATTGATTCGGAATAAGAAAAGGGAAACCAGTCTTCAAAAGGAAGGAGTACAATAAATGAACTAAGAAAGGCTGAATCAGGCCAGGTCCGGAGGCTGGATCAAGGTCTGGCTATGCTGGTCGTCGGGGATATTTTCAGAAACGGGAATAATTCTGCTGATCGCTTCTGCCGCCAGTTCTCCAAGTAAACTTGAGTAATCAAAAATTGAGATGGAAAAGGGCTTTCCACTTTTATGTTCTTCGTTAATTGGATTATTATTTCCTGCTTCCTCTTCTACTGTATTTAGTATACAGGCTTTGTTTTGTTTGGACACCAGGGGCAGCATAACAAGGGTGGTACCCAATAATACCATAAATAACAGGGTTACGCCGGTTACCAGCTTTCTCCAACCGAATAAATTCGGTCCTCCTGTTATTAATGTATTTTTCATGGCCGTCGAAATTACAGTTATCCACTGAAAGTTAGACAATTGTTAACTCATTTAACATAGCCTTATTCTAATAATTGATTTATTTCTTTAATAAGAGATCGGGTTGAAAAAGGTTTGATAATATAGAGGGCTGCACCCAGTTCCATTCCTTTTTTTTGATCAGACTCTCTTGATTTTGCGCTCAGGAACACAATTTTTGTGTTTTTTATCAAAGGATCCTGTTTGATGGATCGGGCAATGGCAAATCCGTCTACATCGGGCATCATGATATCTAGTATAACCAGGTCGGGCCTTTCCTGCTTTACCAGTTCCAGGGCTTCCCTTCCGTTTCTTGCAACAATTACATGGTAATTGTTTTTCTGCAGTAGAAATTCGAGCGACATAAGTATATAGGGGTCATCGTCGACCACCAATATTTTTTTTGCTGTCATACAGATTCGAATTTGTCTGTTGGTAAAGTAAATCGCAATACAGCGCCGCCTTCCGCTCCATTAAATGCGGTGATCTGGCCGGCATGTAATTCGATTATTTTCTTTGATATTGCCAAACCCAACCCGCTGCCTTCCGGTTTAGTAAGTGTTTGATTGGGGGCCTGGTAAAATTTATCAAATATGAACGCAAGAGATTCGGTTGGAATACCTTTTCCCTGGTCACTGATTTGCACAAGCAGTTCCTGCTTTTCTTTTTTGGCAGAAAGCTGTACAATGCCTCCGGGTGGAGAAAATTTAATGGCGTTGGTTAGCAGGTTATAGACAACCTGGCTGATCAGGTGAGGGTCGCATTCTACCAGTATTTCCCCGGTTTCGGCAAGCCCTTTGATCCGCAGGTTTTTTTCCCGCACAAGGGGCTGTACAGCAGTAAGTATTTCCTGTAAAACCTGGTTAAAATTAACCTGTCTGAACTGGGGAGTATGTTTGCCGGATTCAAATCGCTCCAGATTTAAAACCTGTGTGATAAGCCAACTCAGCCGTTCTGTTTCCCGTATAACGGCAGAAAGAAATTCGACTTGTTGTTGTTCTGGCATGTCGCGGTTATCATGTACAAGTTCTGTCAGTGCCCGTATGGAGGTTAGGGGTGTTCTCAACTCATGCGTAACAGTATAAAGAAATTCGTCTTTCAGTTCATCCATTTCCAGGAGTTGGCTGTTCAGGGCACTGAGTTGTTCCGATGCTTTTGTCAGGTCGCTGGATTTCCGGCGCAGTTCTTTGTTGAGTTCTATCAACTGCTGTGATTCCCGCAGCATATTGATCACTTCTTCCAGGCTTAGTTCCTCTGCTTTGGCTACTCTTGAAACCAGGATATGTGCAGACGCTGAACCGATTATACCGGCCAGGATCTTTTCTGTAAATGTGACCAGGCGAGGATCGGCGTTGGATGATTCGAGCGAAATCTGGTGCCGCTGAGCGTAGTGCTGCAATAAGTTCCCCGCCCTGTCAGCACCTATAAAATTTTGGAGCAGGGCACGAAGGGCCGGCAGGCTGGCATTGTCTTTCCATACGGTTCGGTTTTCCATGTTTCCTGTTTGCTGAAATACATCCACAAATACCTGGCCCTGGTAAATTTCCTGGATCCCTTTTTTACTCCGGATGGATACGAGTAGAAAAAGGCCGGTGTTTAACAACAAGCTCCAGAAAAGGGAGTGGGAAACAGGATCAGGTAAACGGAGTCCAAATAAGGCGGTAGGGTTTAACCAGCTTTGGCCTAAAAAACCGGTTTCCATAAAATGTTTTTCAAGTAATCCTGCTCCTGCCAGGG
>NZ_LUKG01000011.1:21702-41876 GCF_001601815.1 Flavihumibacter sp. CACIAM 22H1 | reverse complement strand
CCCGCCGTTAATCCGGCCAGTGCGCCATTTTTTGAAGCCCCTTTCCAATAAATACCGCCAATAACCGCAGGGGCAAGTTGCGCTACTGCAGCAAAGGAAACCAGCCCAATGGAAACCAGTGAATACTGCTGCGCAACGGCCTTGTCGTACAATAATGCCAAACCAATTACGAGCACTATGCTGCAGCGTCGAACCCATAATACAATAGATTGCAGCGAGCCGTCTGAGCGGTTGTGTAAATAGCGCCCGGATAAAAGCAGCGGCATAACCAGGTTATTACTGATCATGGTGGTGAGAGCAATAGTTTCAACAATTATCATTCCGGTGGCTGCAGAGAAGCCGCCAATAAAAATGAAAAGACTAAGTGCATATTGTTCCTGCGATAAAGGAAGACTTAATACAAACAAATCGGCATTGCCGGACTGGTTCGGGTGTAAAAGGAAGCCGCCCAATGCAATCGGAAGCACAAATAAGTTAATGATAAAAAGGTAGAGAGGAAATAACCAGGCTGCTTTATTCAGGTGTTTTTCACTCAGGTTTTCAACCACATTTACCTGGAACTGGCGGGGCAAAAAAATGATGGCAAATAATGACAGAACCAGCATGGAGAACCAACTGGTATTGGCAGAAGAGTCATTTAGTACAAATAATTGCCGTAGTTGCTCCTGGCTGGCAGCCTTTTCAAAGATGGTGGTGAAGCCGTCAAATATGCCATAGGTAATATAAAGGCCTGCAGCCAGGAATGCCACCAGTTTAATAAGCGATTCAAACGCTATGGCAGCTACCAGTCCTTCGTGTTTTTCAGAAGCGTCGATTGAACGGGTGCCAAAAAACAGGATGAAAATGGCAAGCAGGATGGTGCCATAAAACGTGCTGTCTTTCCAGATTCCGGTAGAAGGGCCTGAATTACCCGCCAGCAGGTCGAAGCTGGTTGAAATAGCTTTTAACTGCAAGGCAATATACGGTATAACCCCCAGCACGCAGAAAACAGTGACGATTACAGCCAGTGAAAAATTCTTGCCATAACGGGTGGATATAAGATCGGCAATACTATTGATTCGCTGTGTTTTACAGATACGGATTATTTTTCGGAGAACGGGCCAGAACAGGGCGCACATAATGGTTGGACCAAGATAAATGGTTAAAAATTCCAACCCGTTGGTGGCTGCTCTGCCAACACTTCCGTAATAGGTCCAGGCAGTGCAATAAACGGCCATTGAAAGCGCATAAACAGTACCGTTATTAATAAGCGATCTTCCTTTTTTTCTGCTGGATTCCGCCAGCCAGGCAATGGCAGAAAGCAGCAGGAGATAAGCAAGTGCAGTAGCTGCAATCATCCAGCTATTCATGTGTCTCCGGAATTATTGGGGTGATTTTTGCTGTTTTTTCGAATCAGCACGATAAAAAACAGCCAGCCGGCAAACAGGTAACAATACAACAGGGGGAAAGGGCCGATACTGATAGGTTTATTGGCGATGGATAGTAGCGGAAAACTAAAAAACAGCAGGCAGCCTATGCTGATAAGGATTGCCTGCTGGTTTTTTTTGTTGCCTGCCATAGCTTCAAAATTAGTCGGTTATTTCGTCTGATCGGTCTGGTAAATGATCATATTCTCCTTTGAAGGCATAATACCCGAAAAGTCCGAGTCCGATAGCAATGGGAATAAATACTACTACAAATACCCCCCATTGAATTTTGGTATCAATTACCGGCTTGGCGGAAATTTCAGCTGCGGCTGTTTTAATGAGATAAAAGATGGCGATGGGTGCCAATGCCATCCACACAATGCCTAAGTATCTTTTAAGTTGATTCATGTTTGGTGGTTGAAGGATTAGTCTGTTACATCCGGGTCAATTCTATTACTTATGTACAGGGAGCCGATTACCAGGCAAACGGCGGCAATCAGGATCGGGTACCATAATCCAACCAGAGCATCCTGCGTATATATAGTGGTGAGCAGGGTTGCTATGAAAGGGGTTAGCCCGCCAAATACGCCATTTCCGATATGATAGGGGAGAGACATACTGGTATAGCGGATTTTTGTAGGAAAGAGTTCCACCAGAAAAGCGGCTATCGGCCCATATACCATGGTAACAAAAATTACCTGGATAAAAATCAAACCTACGAAAATCCAGTACGTAGCGGTGTCGAGTTTTTTCTCGGTATAGACCGTTTTGCCGGGCGTAGAAGTATGGGTGGTGCCTGTTTTGAGGGTGTCGGTTCTAAGTTCGGTGAATTGCATACCCGAGGGCAGGCTAAACCTGGTACGCGTGGTTTTGATAGTGCCGGAACCGTCGGCAATAGGGTTGGTTTGCACTACAGGTACCGTAGCCGAGGCAATGGCCTGTTCCATTTTAGGCGCTATATCGGTTAATTGTATAAACTGTCGGTAAATGGGCCGGTAGGCAAATAAGGCTAATAACATACCTGCCATCATGATCCATTTTCGCCCGATTTTATCACTCCAGGAGCCAAATACCACGAAAAAGGGGGTCGCCAGCAAAATTGCCCAGATGATGATGGTTCTGCTTTGATCAAAATCGATCTTACAAACGTTTTCAATAAATGACTGGGCATAAAACTGGCCGGTATACCAAACAACCCCCTGTCCCATTGTTGCGCCAAAGAGCGCAAGCAGTACCATTTTGAGGTTGGTTTTATGCCCGAAACTTTCTTTTAATGGGTTTACCGACACTTTTCCTTCGGCTTTCAGTTTCGCAAAAAGGGGCGATTCATTCATCTTCAGCCGGATATAAATCGACACTACAACCAATATAATGGAAACCAGGAAAGGAATCCGCCAGCCCCATTCATTGAATTTCCGGATAGATGTTTCCGGGTCTGCATCTAAACTGTGCCGCGTTAACAGGATTACTCCCAGGGAAACAAAGAGGCCGAGTGTTGCAGTGGTCTGTATCCAGGAAGTGAAATAACCCCGCTTATTGGCCGGTGCATGTTCGGCTACATAAGTTGCTGCACCCCCGTATTCGCCACCCAGTGCCAGGCCTTGTAAAAGCCGCAGGATCAGCACCAGAATAGGCGCCGCAAAGCCAATGGTTGCATAAGAAGGAATCAACCCGATGGCAAAAGTAGAGCCGCCCATCAGTACAAGTGTTAAGAGGAACGTGTATTTACGGCCGATCAGATCACCCAGCCTTCCGAATACAAGCGCCCCAAACGGACGTACTATAAAACCGGCAGCAAAAGTTGCCAGGGTGCTTAACAGGGCGGCAGTTGGATTGGTATTGGGAAAAAACTGGGAGGCAATGACCGTTGCCAGGCTTCCAAAAATGTAAAAATCGTACCATTCTATGAGGGTGCCGACCGAAGAGGCCCCAATCACTTTCCAGATACCCTGGTTGGTTTGGTTGGACATAGCTAAGCAATCTTATGGTTTTGTTGAACTGTGAACAGTTTCAAATATTACGTATTCTTACCCAGTATACAAATTCGGAAAAGCAAATTGTTAATAGGTATAGCTATTTAGTCGGGTTTCCGAAACCGTTCCCATTTTATGACCATGAACTTATCACCCAGTTCGGTAATCATACAGCCGGTATTCAATAGGTTGTTGCGGTTGCTTAGAAAACTGGTTAGCTCAGTATGGGTGAGTACTTTATAACTGGGTTTATAGGCGAATTTCCAGCCAGCCTGAATGCCGGCTTTTTTTACCCAATTATAAACACTTACATGGCTTATCCCCAGCAAACGTTCAATTTCACGTAAAGAAACCCCTTCCAGGTATAATTGAAGTGCTTTGATAACATAATAGGGATCGGTTGATTTTCCTTTTTTCAGAACCGTAAAATAATACTTGCAGGATTTGCAATGAAAGCGCTGTTTGCCTTTGACAATGCCGCTTTTGATGGGCTTTGGGGTATTGCAGCGCGGACAACTGGTTGCTGTCATAATAAATATACTAAATTAGCAAACTTCTTTGGTTTTTGCCCAAACAACTTTTCTACTTTTAACCTGCAAACAAAACGATGCTATATGTCATATCCCTACCAGGTCAAATCATTGGAAGAATACAAAGCAGTTTATAATAAGAGTGTGCTGGACCCCGAGGGTTTTTGGGGAGATGTGGCCGGTCATTTTTATTGGAGAAAGCGATGGGATAAAGTATTGGAATGGAATTTTAAAGACCCTAAGATCGAATGGTTCATCGGGGGTAAAATGAATATTACAGAAAACTGCCTGGACCGCCACCTGGGTTCACTTGGTAATAAACCTGCAATTATCTGGGAACCCAATGATCCGGAAGAACATCACCGGGTACTCACTTATCGCGAACTGCATAGTAAGGTGGTTCAGTTTGCCAATGTATTGAAGAATAACGGCGTTACAAAAGGAGACAGGGTCTGTTTATACATGGGAATGGTGCCTGAACTGGCTATTGCAGTACTGGCCTGCGCAAGGATCGGAGCTATTCATTCGGTTATTTTCGGTGGCTTCAGTGCTCAGAGCATTGCAGACCGATTAATGGATGCACAGGCTGCATTTGTAATTACCTGCGACGGGGCCTTCCGGGGCAACAAAGAAATTCCCCTGAAGTCTGTAATTGACGATGCATTGGTTCAATGCCGTTTTGTAAAAAGAGTAATTGTATTAACACGTAGCCGCACCCCTGTTTCTATGATTAAAGGAAGAGATGTATGGTGGGAAGATGAAATCCGGAAAGTTGAAACCATGGGCAACCCCGATTGCCCGGCTGAAGAAATGGATTCAGAAGACCCCCTGTTTATTCTTTATACCTCCGGCTCAACCGGCAAACCCAAAGGAGTGGTGCATTCCTGCGCCGGGTATATGGTTTATACCAACTATACCTTCGTAAATACATTCCAGTATGAACCCGGTGATATTCATTTTTGTACGGCCGATATCGGCTGGATCACCGGGCACAGTTATATCGTATATGGTCCTTTAAGCGCGGGTGCAACCACCTTGCTTTTTGAAGGCATTCCCACCTGGCCCGATGCCGGACGTTTCTGGGAAGTAGTAGACAAATACAAAGTAAATGTATTGTATACCGCCCCCACTGCCATCCGTTCTTTGATGGGTTTTGGACTGGGACCTTTGCAGGGAAAAAACCTGTCATCACTTAAAGTATTGGGAACAGTTGGCGAACCCATCAACGAAGAAGCCTGGCATTGGTATGATGAAAACATTGGGAAAGGACGTTGCCCTATTGTAGATACCTGGTGGCAAACGGAAACAGGTGGTGTGCTGATCAGTAATATGGCCGGCGTAACCCCCTCCAAGCCAAGTTATGCAACCTTGCCCATGCCGGGTGTTCAACCGGTTCTGGTGGATGAAAACGGAAAAGAAATTGAAGGCAATAATGTAAGCGGAAATCTTTGTATCAAGTTTCCCTGGCCCTCAATTATCCGAACTACTTACGGAGACCATGAACGGTGCAGAACCAACTATTTTTCGGCCTATGAAAACATGTATTTTACCGGTGATGGCTGTTATCGCGATGAGGACGGCAATTACCGCATTACCGGTCGGGTGGATGATGTGTTAAATGTTAGTGGTCACCGAATTGGAACGGCAGAAGTAGAAAATGCCATCAATATGCATGCAGGGGTAGTGGAAAGTGCGGTGGTAGGATACCCGCATGACATTAAAGGACAGGGTATTTATTGTTATGTTATATTCCAGGGATCTCATGGTGATGAGAACCTGAACCGCCAGGATATTACTCAAACGGTTAGCCGCATTATTGGACCCATCGCTAAACCGGATAAGATTCAGTTTGTATCGGGCCTGCCAAAAACCCGGAGCGGAAAAATTTTGCGTAGAATACTTCGCAAAATTGCGGAAGGAGAAATGCAGAACCTGGGCGATACCAGTACCTTGCTCGACCCGGCAGTAGTTGATGAAATCAAGCAAGGAAGACTTTAATTGTTTCCATTAGTTTAGCTCGTTTTGCCCGCAACAGTTGTAAACTGTCTGCGGGTATTTTTTTGCATTTCGAACGGCTCCTGGCTACTAGTAGATAAGGGGCTGATTTCCAGCTAATCCAGCCTGCCAGCATACTAGCTGCCAGAAAAAGAACTGCGGGTGTTAAGGAGAACAGGGCGGCAATCAGGATAAAGAGCACCAGGTGCAGCCCAATATCGAGCAGGGCAGCAGCGGCAACCAATATCCAGGCATAAAAGTCAACCCGCGTTACTTTGGCATCGGCCAGCTGTTTGGCTGTATAAATTGCAATCCCATGCACGAGTAAACCGGGTAGGGCAATTGGCCAGCAGATCCAGGCCAGCTGCCTGGTTGAGCCAGGCAGCTCCGCAGCAGTTATCCATTCCTCTTTTAGCAAATGCGCATCTCGCAGGGTAAAGTATTCCTGGTAAACGGATAGCTGATCTTCCTGGCAATCCTGTATAAACCTGCTTAATTCTTTCTCTGCCTGCCATTGCTGGCCAGGCAATAAGCCTTGGTAGCCCGGGTCTGTTCTAAACAATTCCAAAAGGTTAAATAACAGTTTTGCCCGGTTTTTTTCTACCTGTATGGTTATGGCGCTAATAGCCTGAAAAGCAGTGGTACAAATTTGCCGGACAGTTTTTGCAGGGGAATGCATATACCCGGAATACCAGCTTGCTGTTTCTATTGGGGCCGAAGCCAGAACCCAGACGGAACTAAACAAGGCTTTGGGATGGGTATAATGGAAGCCGATCGGTACAATCGGAAGAGAGGGCAGGCCGGTTTTTTGCATCGCCTGAAACGCCAGCCGGAAGGCTCCTTTTTTAAAGGGCAATAAGTAATAATCGACATGGCTGAATCCTTCCGGAAAGAATAATACGATTTCACCAGCCTGTAGCAAGCCGATAGCTGTGTCAAAACTTTCATCGTTAGCATGGATGGAAGACCTGCCGTCGAGGTGATGGTGTACAGGATGCATATGCAGTGTCCGAAGTAATGCTGCAATGACCTTGTTTTTGAAAATATCACCTCTGGCAAAGAAATGAACCGGCCGGTTTAATAAAAGGCCGAGCAGGGCAGCGTCCATAAGTGAGCCGGGATGATTGGCAAGCAGTATAACCGGTCCGGTTGCCGGAATATGGGTGGCGTGTAAAAAATGAATCCTGCGGTAGAAGACCCGGGTCGCAATCGTCATTAATAGTTTAACCAGTAGATAAAGCATGCCCTACAATAATAAAAAAAGACCGCTTCAATAGCGGTCTTTTTTTATTATTTCTTCAGTGCTTATTGAATAAAGAACTGAAGTGTTTGTTTTTCGGAATTGATTGATGTGGTAATGAAGTAGCTGCCTTTTTGCAGTGCATCTACATTAATTTTCGCACGGCTGTCTGCACCGAAAACAAGCTGTTCCTGGCGAACGATACCACCGATTGCATTATAGATAGTAACCGTTACTTTTTTGTTTTTCCAGTTACCATTCTCAATGGTCAGCGGTACGTTGCCTGAGATCGGATTCGGGAAGATGCGCAGTCCTTTCAGGGCTACCTCTCCATTAGAAACCCGGATGATATCGCTATAGCTGAATTTACCATCACGATCTGTTTGTTTGATTCTGTAATAGCCAGATCCTGCTAACGGATTGGTGTCTTTAAAGCTGTAACGGGAAATATTGGTGGTATTTCCTACACCAGCTACAGTGCCGATAGAAGAGAAGTTATGACCGTCTGCAGAACGTTCGATCGTATATTCTTCGTTGTTTAATTCGAGTGAAGTGCTCCAGTTCAGGTCAACCGCACCATTAGAGTAACGACCGGTAAAGCTGAGCCAGGTTACAGGCAGCGGATTCGCCACTTCATCGATGGTACTTAAGGTGAATACCGGAGAAGCCTGGGTAACCGTAAAGTTGTTGGTATTTGCAGAGGAAACATAGTCAATTCCTCCTACATTCTGCAAACCACCATTACCAACCAATTGCCAGAATCCTGGGTTGGTCCATGCGGTAACTCCGATGGTTGTCGGGTCCGTAATACCACCACTTCTTACCGATTCAAAAGATAACCATACACGAGGGCCGGGCACAGGCGTTCCGCTTGTTTGGTCTAAAGACCAGTATTCAACTTCGCTGACTTTCAGGTCAGGCGGATTGGTTGGAGATTGCTGGTCAATGGGGAAGCTGCCATCCGGGTTTACGTGAAAGTATTGAGCCAGATAGGTAGCAGAAGGAATATTGGCATTAAATCCGCCTCCGCTGATATGTATCGGACCAAAAAACTCTCCATCACCTGTCGGGAAGGTAAAGGCTGTAAACCCTGTTCTTGAAATGGGGCCGTCCACATAACTGCCGGTATTGCCACCCAATGCCACCACACCGTTTGTTGCAAAATTCAGAATATTGGTAAGTGATGTTACCAATACACCGCCTGTAAACTGCATTTGCTGACCTACTACATCTAAAACCATTGCAGAATTGAAGGTAATAGGTCCGGGTGCCGTTTTAAGTAGCGATATATTGCCATTGATATGAGAAGTGGTTCCCGCAGCCAGGTTTACTGATTGAGGGTTTGCACCGATAAATTCTAAGTGAATTCCAAGCGGCATTGCTTTAGCGGCACTTTGTAAAGTAAGTGCTCCACCTACTGAAAGATAGGATTGGTTGGTGAGGCTACCACCGATCGCATTAAAATAACCGCTTACTACAGTAAGGTCATTTGCAGCAGCTAAACGGTCGCCTAGTTCAATATTAAAACTTCCGTCTGCATTGGTATTATTCAGGATAACATTGTAAAACGTGGTTGTTCCGTTTTGAAGAGAAGTTCCTACAGAATAAGAACGGTTAGTACCTGAGACAAAAGCAACGGTTCCATTGTTGGCGGTAAAGGTTCCGAAATTGTGAAAGCTTCCCTGGAAGGTCATTGTATTGGCTGAAGCCGATACTGTTGCATTTGCACCGATATTGAACGCATTAAAATTCCATATTACGTTGTTATCTGTGGGGAAGTTAACCGTACCCTGTGTAATATTTAATGTGTTGGTGGTAAGGGTGCTGAAGTTGATCAGGTTGGTAGGTAAATTGGTAACAAAAGAAACCTGGCTTCCCGGGTTTGCCTTATTAATAGTGGTGCTTCCTGAATTTGCATTGATAAATGGTGCATCCACTGTAACAACCGCATCTGCAGCGCCATTCAAGGTAAGATTGGTAAATGCTCCGTTAAAGGCAGCACCAATAGTAAGATTTCTTCCTACCTGTAAATTACCGGTTGAAGCGGCAATTGCGCCATCGATCAGGGTCAGGTCATTTTGAACAATTACCTGGTCGGCCGTACCAAAGGCAACTGCATTGGCAACAGCACTGGTTTTATTAATGGTGAGGTTATAGAAAGTGGTTGTTCCGGGCGCTGCACCGTTGTTATTTATCAGTGTTCCTCCGGTTCCCTCTAAAACGACCGTACTGGTTCCGGTATTAAGCACACCTGCTGCAGTTGGTATATTAATGTTATTGGCAAATGAAACTGTACCGTTTACATTTAAGGTTCCATTATTAATATTAACTATGTTGGCAAAAGAGCCGGAAGTAGCGCCGGTTGTGAATGTTCCGCCATTTTGTGTGTAAATACCACCAACGGAGGAAACTGCTGGAAGAATTACCGTACCTGAGGAAATATTTACGTCAAAGCGTATGGTCATATTGGTAGTACCAGCGGGACTAATAGTTCCTGTATAACCGGCAGCAACGGTTAGGGCTGTAACGGTAATGGAAGGGAGGTCAAGCTGGCAATTGGCAAGACTTGCCCCATTAAATACCGCAATTTGGCCAGCGATTGGCGCGCCAGCACCCCCGGCACCCCCGGAAGTTAGGGACCAGTTAGCGGCATTCGACCAGTTGCCCGAAGCACCCGGTGCAACCCAATATTTGGATTGAGCATAACCACTAACGGATAAAAATAAGAGTAGGATTGATAAATGTACAAGTCTTCTCATGGTAGAGTATTTATGAAGAATGAGATTCATGGATAACACAGTTTTGTTAAATGACTAATAACCATGGTGCCAGGCACATGGTTACGGTTTAGAAATTAGTCTTTAATAGAAAAATGGAAAACTGAGGTTATCCGGAGGATTTGGAAGACTTTTAACTATTGCAAAAACAAAAATAGTCATATCCAAGATATGACTATAATTTTAACTAATATATTTATTCTCAGTATTTCTACTTACGTATAGTTACTTTGGTTCCGATTGGGATCATTTCGTATAATTCGTCCATTTCGGAGCGTTTCAGGCTTACACAGCCATTGGTCCAGTTCTGGAAATAATCTACGGCCATGTCATCCCGCATCCAGGTTCCATGAATCGCGATCCCATTTCCAATTCCTTTGTTCTTGGGAATCAACCCTTTAGCCTTTCTGTCTTTGTATTTTGCCCAGTCGGCCGGGGTAGGGTAATCCAGTAACATTATTTTACCCCATTTATCGTGGGGGCGCTTGGAAACGATTTTGTATTCTCCTTCGGGTGTTTTCCGATCTCCTTCCCACATTTTATCACCCAGCGTTTTTTCACCAAAAACAACCGGGTAAGTGGCATACCAGCCATCGTCGTCATAAATACTTAGCTCGTAATCGGTTTTGTCAACCATGAGCCGGGGGGTACCATTCAGTTCGGAATTCAGGCGATTTAAGCGGACTTTCCGGTAATTATGACCCGAAAAGGATAGCAGGCCAACGGTGCAGAGGGCCAACAAGGATACGGATACGCGTGAGAGCTGCATATAGTTGATTTTTTAAAACTAGCTTCAACGGTTAGGGTATCACAAAAACGTTGCCTGATATTCATTTATTTCGGCTGTGGATAAACTTTGGATAAACTTAACAGTAAAGCCCCCGTTAGGAGGCTTTACATAACTGGTTATCATTTATTTACGTGGTATTTTTAGTTCCCATCCAGGCTGAATAAGATCGGGGTTTTTTATCCTTTCTGTATTAGCCTCGTAGATATCCTTCCAGGATAGTCCGGGATATTTCTTAGCGATTTTACTGAGGTTGTCGCCAGATTTTACGACATAGACTTCTTCGGCTCCCTCGGCCAGGCTCAGGTTCATAATGAGGTCACTGTCCCTGAATTCAGGATTAAGGGTTTCATAATGGTCCCAGATTGCATCTTTTGCAGCTGAACTGGGGGCAATACCATCAATATAGAGTACACCATCCTGTTCCCGCACTTCCAGGTTACGTACGCCTTCGCGGGTAGCCAGCTCAACCAGGCTTTTGTATTTATTGTCTTGCAGTGCCATAATGAATAGCTTATTTGATGGTTAATTTATTTTCAATTTTTTTAGGTTTCAACTCATTGAGTTTAACCATTAGACCCTGGAGCTCAGATTTTTTGATCTCCCCCGTTAGTGTAATAACCCCTTCCTGCACGGTGGCCTGAACTTTTGCCAGGCTTAGAGAAGAGATGGCGGCATTGGCTGTTTCCTGTAAAGTAGTGTCCGGGTTAATAATAACCGGCGCAGGCGGCGGTGGTACAGTTAGGTTACTGGTGACGGATTTTACGCCCTTTACCGTTTTGGCGGCCGCTTCAGCGGCAGTACGGGTAGCTTCATCTGCTACCTCTCCAGACAAGGTTGCTACCCCCTCTTTTACTGAAACCTGAACGCCGGGATAGGCTCCCAGGGCAGTGGTTAAGCTTTTTTCTATATCAGCATCTTTGGGTTTGCAGCCGGTGAAAGCAAGCAATCCCACCAGTAAAAATGCCAATAATGATCTACTGATGTTGTTCATGTTATTATGGTTTAATGGTGAAAAAGCTAGGTGAGGGGCTTCCCTAATGAAAAACCCGGGGGTCCATTTGTTTGGCTGATTGAATCATTTCAGACAGCATATCTTCAGAAGGCACTTTGCCCGAAAGGCCGAACTGATGGTTAACCTCTACTAATTTGGCATGCAGGTTGGCCGGATTTCTGGTGGCCAGCTCCTTAACCGTGTCTACCCCGGCTGCTTCCAG
Source organism: Flavihumibacter sp. CACIAM 22H1 (assembly GCF_001601815.1). GTDB lineage: Bacteria > Bacteroidota > Bacteroidia > Chitinophagales > Chitinophagaceae > Flavihumibacter. The sequence continues at coordinate 29,951 of NZ_LUKG01000011.1, read as the reverse complement.
CAATTCCGCGGTTTGTCCGGCTATTCCATTAATGCGCATCAGGTCTGCATGATTTACCCAGGTTAAAATAAGTGATTCAGGTAGTTTGGAACCGGCGGCCAATACTTCTCTTCCGGCCTTGGTGCCTGCTTTTTGAAGCAGGTCTCCGGTAGTTTTTATGCCATGCAGCTCTAATTTGGAAGCATAGGTTGGTCCGATACCTTCAATATCTATTACATTATACGCCATAATACCAGTCTTTGATTTATATTAAATATACAAATTGTCTATAGCCTGCGCGCGCGCCGGCCCATTATTAATAAAAAAACAGCCTGCATTTTTGCAGGCTGTTTTTTTATTAATAATGGTTTGATGATCAGAAGGTGCTGAAACGAAGACCTACCGTGTAAGGGGTGAAATCAAGCCCTTTTTTAAACATAGATTCAGTTGCATAGGAACCGAATACCTGAACCGGTCCGAGATGAAGTTCCCCTATATAAGCCAGTTTGAAATCATTCAATCCCAGGTTGCCTTTCAATTTTTCCTTTCCGGTTTCCTGGCTACGGTATTTTTGACGGGAGGCGTACAGATAACTTCCGCTGACACCTGCACTGATTCCAAAAGAACGTTCAAGAGATTTCCTGGGCGTAAAATTGATATTCAACATAAGGGGCACGGTAATATAATTCATGGCCAGTTTATTTTTATTGTAGTTGATCTCATCGTCCAGGTAAACGGAAGGCGGGTTTTTCCGGAAACGGATATCTTCCTCAAACCTGAAATTGTAGAATTCCAGCCCCGCACCATACCGCAGGTTGATTACATGCTGAATCATATTTAATCTTCCCTGTACAAACCAGATATTTACGTTGATTGATTTTGAATTGCGCAGGTTGAACCAGTCGTCCGTAGCGCCTGGTGCAAAAGCCTGGGTTTCAGCACTGGTATAATCTGTGTTATCCACAAAATTGTTAAACCCGAGGTCAAATGCAAACCAGTACAAGGAGTTATTATTTTTCCGGTTATGATTCCGGTGTTTGAGCTGGATGTTTACATCGCGGCTGGTATTGGAAGGCTGTCCGTTTTTAAGGATAATGATATTGCCAATCCGCATGGTATCGCCTTCAGGTTGGATAACGGCACTGGTATCTGTTTGGGCCTGTGTTGTGGTTATGGCACTAATTGCCAGGGCCAAAAAACTGATCTTCTTTAGCATATACTTGTTTTTTCTTTTTTTATGTATTACTGTTCATTGGAGGCGGTAAAAACACCGCTTTTTGCCCGGTCTTCTGATAGGGGGTTGTTTTTATCGATAAACCGACTTGCTTTTCTTAAAATTCCGCGGAGCGGTGTTTTGCGAACAGCTTCTTTTCCCGGAACAAATAAAAAGTCATCTGCATGCTGGTCATTTACTGCTACTACAATTATCTCTTCACTGTTCGTTTTAACGGGTATGATCCTGTCTTCGGGGTTGGGTAAAGTAAGTTTGGTAATAGATCCAAGTTCTGGTTGATCCAGCTTGGCGGCTACTGAACCGGTTGTGGGGAGTTTTACTTGTCCTGTAGTTTCCGGCAAGCTTGCTGCAACCTGTATTGGCTGAACCTGGTCTGGCTGATGAAATTCTTGGGTTTTGCCTGGCTTGTTCAGGGCCACTTGAGAAGCAGTTCCTGCTTCCTTAGTAGGTGTTTCCACGGCAAGCGCTGACCTGTTGGGCTTGTTTTCCGGGCTAACCACAAGTGCCGGTTCAGCGCTAGGGGCTGATGGAGCCTGGGTGGGAGGCTTGGTTTCAAGAACTGCAATGGAGGGACCCGATTTTTCCTGATTCAACCAAAAAAATCCGATGGATAATACCAGCACAGCTGCTGCCGCATACCTTGTCCAAACCGGGAAAAGAGGACGAATTTTGCCTGCTTCTTTTCTGTAAAGCAATTCTTTGTCGGGGAAAACGATGCTGGTATCTGGTCTAAGCTTCGCTTTTTGGAACAACTCAAATTCTGCCTGGAATTCCGGGTTTGCATAAACAAACTGCTCAGTGGCAGCTTTTTCTTCATTATTTAACTCGTCATCCGCATATAATATAAAATAGGACTCATGATTGGATATATTCACTAATGTGGTCGTATTTTCAGTCCGAAACAGGGTTGATTTATCCGGAAACCCTTCCGTTAAGGACTCTTCCGGCAATACTGTTGCGCGCAGCATATCCATTTCCAGCTGCAGGTCTGGGTTAGACCGAAGGAAATCTTCTACCACCAGTTTTTCGGGGTCGGAGAGCTCCTTGTCTATATACAACAGGAAGAAAACCTCGTAATTATTTCTGTTAATGTTCATGGTGTCTAGATTTGGGTACTTCTGTTTACAAAACATTTTCCGGGCTTACCAGGTAGTTTTTTAGCTGAATCCTGGCGCGGTGCAGGTAAACTTTGACCTGACTTTCGCTCAGGGAAGTTATCTGCCCTATTTCCTCGTAGGAATAACCTTCATAATCTTTTAAGAGCACCAGGCTACGCTGCGTTTCGCTTAACCTGGAAAGAGCTTCTTCCAATACCTTTTTGAGATTGCTTACCGGCCGGTTAATTATACTTGTCGATTCGGCAAACTCCTCTTTTAAATGCACCCTTTTGGATTTCCGCAGATGGTCAATCATCTGGTGGTAGGCTACGGTAAACAGGTAACTTTTGCTTTTATCGTAGTCTATGGAATCCCGGTGCTGCCACATTTTTTCAAATGCAGATTGTACTACATCCCTTGCATCTTCCTCATGTCGGAGATTTTTAACGATGAATCGGTACACGTTGTCGGCGTACACCCTCACACATTCATTGTATTCCCTCTCTGTCATAAACAGTTTTGTTGAATTTTCAGTCGGTTCTAATAGTTATACGGATGAAGAAAGCATAAAGTTACAGGAGAAGCGAAAAAAGATGGGAAGGGGTAGAGGAGAAGGGAGATGGGTGAAAGGGGAATGGGGAATGGGGCAAAGGAGAATGGAAAAAGGGGAAAAAGGAAATGGGTGAAAAGGAAAAGGGATAGGTAGGGTGGGTTAGAAGTTGATGGACAGGAGATGGCCGGTCAGAGATTCGAAGATAATAGTGCTGCTGGCTGGTAATGGAGCGCTGCTTTGGGAAGAATTTTCTTTGGCTTTATCCGGGCAACCCTTGTTTTCCGTACGGGAAATAAGACCCGCCCGACCAAAATGCGCAAGAATAGAGAAACTTAAAATAACCGTCGCTACCGTCACAAAGGTGACAAATAACAATTTTGGACGGTTAGTCGTTGGTTTCATGGTGGGGTTTTCAAATTAGACGCAAGATATACGCCTATTGTTACAGCAACCAGCCAAAAAAGTTAAATAAACTTGAATTTGTACAAAGCCCACTCAAATCACGAACAGTTGTTAGCGAAATTTTCTTCCTTATTTTTACCGACTAAACAGGTAATTATGAACGAAAAATTTGTACAAAGGATAGCAGCTGAACTGCATGAAATTGAATCGGCAGGCTTATTTAAAAAAGAACGAATCATTACCAGTGAGCAGGGACCTGAGATTATGGTGAACGGCAATAAAGTACTTAACTTCTGTGCCAATAATTACCTTGGTTTATCCTCGCATCCAAAAGTAATAGAAGCTGCACACCAGGCTATCGAAACGCATGGATATGGAATGAGCAGCGTCCGTTTTATCTGCGGCACACAGGATATTCATAAAACCCTGGAGAAAAAAATTGCCGCCTTCCTGGGCACGGAGGATACTATTCTATACGCAGCTGCCTTTGATGCCAACGGAGGTGTCTTTGAACCCTTGTTTGGTGCTGAGGATGCCATTATTTCGGATGAATTAAACCATGCGTCAATCATTGACGGAGTACGTCTTTGTAAAGCACAGCGATTCCGGTATAAACACAACTCTATGGAAGATCTGGAATTGCAATTGCAGGCATCTTCCTCCGCAAGAAGCCGGATTATAGTAACCGATGGCTCCTTCAGCATGGATGGTACCATAGCGCAACTCGATAAAATCTGCGACCTGGCCGATCAATACGACGCCATTGTAATGATTGATGAATGCCATTCTTCAGGCTTTCTGGGTAAAACCGGAAGAGGAACGCATGAGTACCGCCATGTAATGGGCAGGATTGATATCATAACCGGCACACTCGGAAAAGCACTCGGTGGTGCATCCGGCGGATTTACCAGTGGCAGGAAAGAAATTATTGAAATGTTGCGTCAAAGAAGCCGCCCTTACCTGTTTAGTAACACTGTTGCACCTTCAATTGTCGGCGCTTCGATTGCTGTACTGGATATGCTAAGTGAAACCACCGAGCTGCGCGACCGCCTCGAGTTTAATACAGGCTATTTTCGTAAAGCAATGACAGCTGCCGGCTTCGATATAAAACCAGGCGATCATCCGATTGTACCAATTATGTTATACGATGCGGTGGTTGCACAACAATTTGCCGCCCGTTTACTGGACGAAGGGGTGTATGTTATCGGGTTCTTTTTCCCCGTTGTGGCAAAAGGCCAGGCCAGGATACGGGTACAGCTCAGTGCTGCCCATACACAGGAACACCTGGATAAGGCAATTGCTGCCTTTACCAAAGTAGGTAAAGAACTGGGGGTGCTTTCCTGAGCCCGGTTTATTTGGAAGCGATCAGGCTGATTTCAACGTTTACGTTGCGGGGTAGCCCTTTTACGGCAACCGTTTCACGTGCAGGATAGGCTCCGTCAAAATATTTTCCATATACCTCATTGACAGCCGGAAAGTTGGCCATGTCGGTAAGGAAAATAGTTGCTTTTACCACCTCGGAAAAACGGTAACCGGCTGCGGTCAGCACGGCGCTCAAATTTTTCATTACCTGCTCAGCTTCCCCGGTAATATCCGTTGCTTCAATTGTATTGGTGACCGGGTTAATGGGTACCTGTCCGGAAATAAACAATAGGTTTCCTGTCTGAACTGCCTGGCTGTACGGTCCGATCGGGGCAGGGGCATCCTCTGTGGTGATGATCTTTTTTTCCATGTTGTAAAAATAATTGCTTTGTACTTTTGTTATGATGAACCTACCAATAAAAGTGGCCATTCTTGCCAGTGAAAGGCAGGATTTGTTTCCTCCTAACTGCACAGCACCGGTAGAATTGCTGTGGACAGACTCTTTGGATCGGTTCCTGGAATGCTCCGCTTCTATTTTTATTGACCTTGATTTTGATGGGTCGGAGTTTCGAAAAAAGCAATTAGTGCAGTTGCAGCCGGCGATCGTAGTAGTTAATTCCGTTAGTTGGGTTTGTGCGGACTTACCCGCCGGGTTTATCCGATTAAATGGCTGGCCGGGCTTTACCCATCCGGAAATTCTGGAGCTGGCCGCTGAGTCAGATCAATTACCCGCGCTATTATCAGATTTTGCAGTTTCCTGCGGCAAAACCTGCCTGAAAGTTCCGGATACCGTTGGAATGGTTCGTCCAAGAATACTGGCAATGATAATTAATGAAGCATGGCTGGCGCTGGAAGAAGAAATTAGCTCGGCAACTGAAATTGATACGGCTATGAAAATGGGTACCAACTACCCGTTAGGCCCTTTTGAATGGACCGACCGAATCGGTAAAAAAGAGGTCCTGACTCTTTTACAGCAACTAGCCAAACAAAATCCATCTTTTAAACCATCGAGTCTGCTGGAACGCCAGACTTCCGAACTATGAGTTGTTTACTGACGATCGATACCTCTCTTGAAATGGCCTCTGTTTCAATTGTGAAAGAGGGGGAACTAATTGGGATTGAAACAAATACTGCACAAAAAGACCATGCAGCATGGCTTCAACCCGCTATTCAAGATATGTTCGATAAAGCAACCATCTCACTTACGGAGCTGGATGCCATTGGCGTAGTAGCCGGGCCAGGTTCTTATACTGGATTAAGAGTGGGAATGGCCAGTGCTAAAGGCCTGTGCTATGCCCTTAAAAAACCATTGATCACCCTGGACGGTTTATATGTGCAGGCCGCCGCTTTTCAAAAAAGCTTTCCCGAAACAGGATTTATCTGTCCCATGATCGATGCCCGCAGAATGGAGGTTTTTACCGCATTGTATAGTTTTGATCTGGTACAACTACTTGATCCACAGGCAATGGTCCTGGATGAAGGCTGTTTTGACCCTTGGTTAGTGGAACAACCGGTGTTTTTTATTGGAAATGGGGCTGCGAAATATAAAGTCCTGTTAAAATCGGCGAATGCCCGGTTTCCGAAGTGGACCATTTCACCGGTGGATATTGCCCGAATTACGCATGAAATCTACGATAAGGAAGGGTTTGCCAACCTGGCCTACGCGGAACCTATGTATGTAAAGGCTTTTTATCACCCTGTTAAAGCAAATTCTTGATGTATTTTAAATAATTGCTATGTAAATTTGCTTGTTAAGGTTAAGGCTATACTAAGAAATTTTAAATCCCATCTGAGACATGAACACAGTAGCAGGAAATTATCTATTGGTTAACGAGGTAGAAGGCGCTGAAATGAAAGTTGATTTCTTACATGTAAAGAAAGCGGCACTGATACTCAGAGCAATGAATCACAAATTGCGTCAGCAAATCATGAAGTTGCTGGAAGAGAACGACAAACTGACCGTAACTGAAATTTACGTTCGTTTACGCCTGGAGCAGTCGGTAGCTTCCCAACACCTTGCTATTCTTCGGAGAGCGGGTATTGTGAAAACTGAACGTGATGGTAAATTCATCTATTATCGGTTGAATGAACCAAGAATCATTGAGATCAGCCGTTGCGTGGAGGACATTATCAGCTAATCCCTTTTCTAATTTCTGTCAGAGGCGGTTACTTCAAAAAGGTTACCGCCTCTTTTTTTAGTTTTGTACTATGAGTAATACCATGATTAATACGAAGGAACTGAAGGAAATACTGGAAAACCAATCGAGCCTGCTGCTGGATCTCCGGCCGGCGGAAGCATTCCTAAACGGGTTTATACCAGGCAGTATCAGTGCGGGTGTATCCACAAAATACGATAAATGGATCCTGGAAGCCATCGGAGGAGAACCGGTTGTTCTGATCACAGAAGCAGGTAAGGAGAAAACCGGCATAGATCGGTTTGAAAAACTGGTGGCTGCTGATTTGCTGTATGTGCTGGAAGGTGGATACGATGCGTGGGTACAAGCTGCACAGCAATCGGACCTGGTTATTGAAGTTGAGGCGGATGAACTGGCCCTTGACCTTCCCTATGATTCTTCTCTTCAATTAATTGATCTGCGGGGCGAGGAGGAATTTGAGGCTTCCCATGTTAGCAAAGCACAGCATATTCCCCTTGCCGAATTGGTTGACCTGGCTACGATTGCAAATTTTGATGAAGATCAACAACTCTACCTTTATTGTGGCGGTGGACAAAGAAGCCTGCTGGCTGCAAGTCTGATCAAACGCCAGGGGGTACATAATCTACGGGTAGTAGCTGGTGGATTCCCGGCCATTGAACTCGAAAAATCAATAACGCTTACACAGAAACAAGACCATTCCGGATAGCAAATGTTACCAGGCCGATCCTTGTTTTCAGCCTCAGTTTATCAAAAAGTGTATCTCTGTACCCGTCAATGGTTCGGGGACTGAGATACATTTTACTGGCTATTTCTTTATAAGTCAGTTCCGTGCAGGCATAACGCAGAAATTCAATTTCCCTGTCATTCAGTATGGCCAGCGGATTACTATGTTCTGCCATATCTGTGTCTTCGTACTGGTTGATGGTATGAATCAATCGCCCGGTTACCAGTTCTGAGTAATAGTAGCCTTTTTGCATAATGGCGTCCATAGCCGCATAGAGGTCCACTGGTTCACAGTATTTCATTATATATCCCCGTACGCCCGCCTTAAACATCCTGATGATGGCATTTTCCGTATCATACATAGACAGTGCCAGTGTTCGGATATCGGGGTAATGCCGTTTCAGCCAGCTGGTGGTCGAATAACCATCCATTTCCGGCATATTAATATCCATCAATACCAGGTCGGGCAGATTCAGGGGGTCTAGCCTTTCCATAAGCTCTACGCCATTAGAAGCCTCAAATAATACCTCGAAATGATCAAAATCCTGAACGGTGGCAGCAAGGCCATTACGTAATAATACATGATCATCTACCAGTACCACTTTGAATTTCTGGTCCATACAAATGTTTTTAGTTGATGAATCAAACTGGTACAGATCAGGTGGTTTTTGGGCGATCAAGTAGCTCATAAGGGGCAACCGGGTGGGTAGGGGCCGGCTGCTCATCTATCCAACGATTAATAT